>JAVHLL010000007.1 GCA_031082155.1 Thermodesulfovibrionales bacterium
AGCAATGGGGAAAGAAACCCCTAAAAGAATTTACACATAAAGATTGACACTACCTCAAATGTTATTTTTCTTTGAGTAATTTCCTTAATATGCTATATTTTCCCCAAAATACGGAAATAAACTAATCACGGCTAGTTAATAAAAAGGAGAGGGAGATGAAAAAGTTTTTTTGCATCCTGTTTGTTGGATGTTTCGTATCTGGATGTGCTGCCACCGCAACGGTAATAAGTAGCGGGGGTTTAGTAAATCCATCTGAGAACAAAACAAAACAATTTTATGATTTTCAAAATGATTTTGAAATTGTTTGGCAATCTGTAGTTAAAACTTGTTCAGAAATAGATGCTTCCATAAAAATCATAGATAAAGCAAGTGGCATTATAACAGCTGAAAAACAGTTGATTGCCAGTGAAGATTTGCGAGATACATTTTATACAGGAAGTATTAAGTTGAATTATGACATAAAAAAACCTTCTCGTTATATGGCTAGGGCGAGTGAAGTTTATGTTGCTCAGACAGGAAAAGTGGTAGAAACAAGAGAAAAAAATTTGGACTTATTAACAGAATTCACTCGAAATAATATCGGAGTCATATTTTCTTATAATATTTTTGCGGAAAAATTAGACTCCAATATAACAAGAGTAAATATAAATATTTTTGCCTATCCTACAGCAAAATCAATACGATATTCTACATCGCAATCTGATGCGTTTTATGGACATACTAGTCAAAGTGTTGATGTCGACATTTCTAGTGCAAGATTTTATTCTAAAGGTGTATTCGAAAAAAACTTTCTTTCCTCAGTGTCCAAAAACCTAAAAATAGCAGAAGGCACAGAAAAGTAATGGAAAATGTAGCCCTTCTGAAAGTCGTATTTTTATCTAGAAATTGGTACAATTTCAACCGAGAGCTGTCATGTCACCACATCAAAGAAATATTTGGCCGATAATTGTTAAAATTGCTCGGCGTAAGCAAGCAAGAGGGGAATCTTTTTTTACTACTGCCAAGAAAAAAGAAAATAAGATAATACGAATAAATCCAAATAACATCATCGTGCAGTCAGAAATAGATGAGGAAGGTAACCCCGGAGGTCATCCGAGACCTGTCTCTAGGGAATGTCTTGAAGAGGCGTGGACAATTCTCAAGGCACTGGGTCAGATGAATAGTGATGATATGCTTTCACGTGTTTCAAAAAGAAATAAATATGCAAGAACTGGCGCAATTATTCGTGGAATATTATTTGAACTGCCTAACGTGAGAAAAAAAATAATTGACAGAAAAATGACGTTGATAATCAATCGAAATAGGCGGTCAAGAACATAGGTCTTTCCTTCTTTTGCTTGCCTGATTTTTTCTTAATAAGTCTCTCGTAATTTTCTAAAATCTCCTGTCTATCTTTCACTGATTCCCCTCTCAGGGGGAATAAAAATAGAGCGCCTTCACCCTTTGGAAGGTGAAATGATGAAGTATCGACCAATTTCCAAAATACCAATTCGGTTTTGATCCATATAGGGTTTCTTAAGTGTTATGATTTAACCTCCGTGGGAATAAGCGTGGAATCAGGATTTGACTGCTTTTGAGTCTGTTTTGACAGACGTATTTTTTCTATTCCTATCAGTAATTGAGCCGTTTAAAAGTCATGGCATATAGGGCGCGCCATTCTGTCAGCTTTTTCCGTGGACTGAGGGCATCTTTCCTATATATCTGTTTTTTTCATTTTTAAGTACAATAAGACAAAAAATATCAGAAAAGAACGGTACGGATGAAAACAGCTATCACAGAGATAAAAATTGAAGGAGACCTACTACTAAATCCAGATGATTATGACTATATGGATAGTCTTCCTATTGAGGGTTGGATATGGGAATTCATTAGGAGGAATTTAAAATACAGAGAGATTTATTCTGATTTCAGAGAAAGAAAGGTTGAAAAGGCTGGCATCCATCTCAAACTGAAGGAAGTGAGAGAGGAAATAGCTATCAGACCCGTTATTGCTCCCTGTAAAAAACTAAATCCTCAATCATTTCTCAGAGTAAAAATTCCAAATTTTGACAATTGTGCAGGATTACCGAACTATGACCTAAACGCTCACGACTTTGTCCGATCAGCTAGATGTTTGCCTCCTATAATCGGATTGACTCCTATCATCTTATACAAACCGGATAAATATGAAAGGAGAGGCATAAAAATAAAGGGTAGAAGAGTTCCTCTTTCGACAAGGCATTATGTCTCAAAAGAATACTGTGATGAAATAATAAATAATATACTCCCGCCGGTTGATGTAAGGAACACGCTTTACGTAGGAATTTCAGAATACGCTAACAAAGAGCACGTTCGAAGAGAACTAGAGTCAATAGTTCACAATTGGGTGGAGCAAAGAGAGGTAAGGCTTAGAGATGAAGCATGGAGGGTCTCACTTTTTATTTATGACCTTTTCGAAAAACTGGAGACTAAATATACAAAAAGATACATGAAATTTACCGCTGCCTTGGTAGAAGCATATCCGAAATTCGTGATTACACGATATAGAGACGGTAGAAAAAGACGGTTTGTAGTTAATAGTCGCAATTATTTTGATGAGTCGAAATGTCGCAGATTCTATCACAATGCCAAATCACTGATAGAAGATGATTATAAAAGATTTCTCTACCTTAAATAATTTATACACCTAATACCCCTCCTCTTAGCTGTTTCGAATAAAAAGCCCCATTTATGAGAAAATATTAGCATGATAATTTATCATTATATATTTGAATAACTAATTGATTAATAAGGCTTCTTAGCCTTAGGAAGGAGGTTAATGAATGAAAAAATATAAGAGAAAAAAGAACAATCGTCTCCCACCTTTTGTTGCACTTACTTGGGATACCTTGAACAGTCAAGCTTACAAAGCTTTGACTCCTTCAGCTTCTAAGGCTTTGCCCTATTTTCTAGGCAAAGTTAAATTGACCTATAACGACCCAGACCGCTATGAAAATGCATTTACCTTTTCATATACCGAGGGAAGGAGATTTGGATTTGCATCTTCTACGTTCCATAGCGTTATCTGTGAACTTGTAGAAAAGGGTTTCATCGACCCTGTCGATAAGGGCGGCCTTAGAAGTGATGGAAAAAGTTTCAATTACTTCAAACTTTCTAAACGCTGGGGGAAATACGGTAAAGAAGATTTTATCAAAAAAGAGTGGAGCACCTTCTTACCTAAATTGAGAATAAAACCTACCCAAAAAAGTGAAATCAACAGCTTCAAAAAAGGAAATGGAATGTCTCCTGTAGAAGAAATCATTTCAATAAATGAACCTGTAGGGGCATTTTAAGCGTGAAATCCATTTCATATTTTAGAGAGTATTCTATATATAGCCATACTCTATTCCTTTTTTTTTATTTCTTTTATCTTTTGTGTGAAACGTATGAAGCAAAGAAAATCATGGGAATGGATTTTAAAGAAATCATAAAAAATATCTTAAGTCGTACAGAGAATTATTTCATAGGAGTTAAAAAATATTTTCTACAAAATTATCAGAAGGAGAATTTATATACATGAAATGCAAACAATGTAATAAGGAAGATATAGATAAAAAATATGGCCTGAGGGATTTTCATTCCCTTAAATGTAGGAAGGATTACAGACGCAATTATTTGCGTTTAAAAGCCCAGGAACGAAGAAATAATGAAAAGATGAAGGTTAGTACTGACCCCTCGAAAATATACAAATCCCAGCCTACAGAATCAACAATCTACAATAGGCAAAATGACGAGTCCGTGAACTTTTTCGATAGTTATGGAGGGAAGGATTGGTACACCTTAGCAAAGAGGGACTGCTGTAATTTTGATATAAGGCTCAAGGAAGGGTACTGTCTCACCCTTGCTGAACCTTATCAGGGATTTAGATTTAAATGTAATAATTGCTCACTCGGTCAGGCTTTAATGAATAAAGTCGAGGGAACAAGGCAGAAGAAGGCAGCTTAGTTATCAATGCAGTCACAACAAGAGTACCCGGTTGATAAGCAAAAAGCTGTTTCTGTAAAGGAGGTAAAAAAAAGAGAATGTAATCCCGAACGACATATCTTGACCGCCAGTTCAAATGGCACTTACAATAAAGCTGAAGCGATACCGCAGGATTTAGAATTAATATCTTATCTTATAGATAGTTCAGGAGAGGAAAAGATGAAGGGAGCAGTTAGAGCAAAAGGGACATGTCCGATTTGTGAGGGAAAGTTCCAACAAATATTAAAGATTGGATTTATCTGTCCTCGATGCAAAACGACACCGAAAAAATTCTATGTCGATATTTCGTATAAGGGACAACGTATAAGGATTTTCTCGGACACAACAGGACAGGTGTTAGATACCTATCAGAGAGCTTTAACACTCCTCTCACACATCAATCAAGAATTGAAAAACCACAGTTTTGATCCCTCTCGATATGTTCAGGCAGAATTGCAGGGGTTTTATGTTCAGAATCTTCTCGATAGATTCCTGAAAGACAAAATCAGCAGCATTTCTCCAAGCCGTATTAATCATTATACCCGTTATACTGACCTTGCAAAAGAGTTCTTTAAGACAAAAGATGTTCGAGAAATACGTAGGATAGACATCTCTGATTATAAACGGCATTTGATAGAGAAGTATTATCCGAATCAGCCCAAACAAGGAAAGACCTTAAAAAATGTCATTGATCATTTCAAAACTTTCTTATTCTATTGCAAAAATGAATATGAAGTTATAGAGGTCGTTCCATCGTTCCCAGATATCGAGGTTCAACCGTATCAATTCAAATGGGTATGTCAGCATGATCAAATCAAACTATTTGAGCTTGTTGAAGCTCATGATAAGCCCTTTATTGCTTTTCTTATGTTGCACGGATGTAGACCTGGTGAGGCAAGAGCTTTAAGATGTAAGGATGTAGATTTAAAACAGCAGACAGTAACAATATCTGCAACCTTCTCTGATGAAGTATATAAGGAAAGAAGGAAGGGTAGAGGGGCACAAGCAGTTATCGTTCCGATACATCCTGAATTGTATAGCTACTTCGAAGAGAGAATCAAAAACAACTTACCCGAGGCATACGTTTTCACAAAACGAAACGGACAGCATTACACTAAGGATGATATCCGCAGATTATGGGATAAGGTGAGAGAGAAAGCAGCCATAGGGAAGGATTTGAGATTATATGATGTGACGCGTCATAGCTTTGCATCTCAGCTTATAAATGCTAATACATCGCTTTACAAAGTCTCTCGTTTGCTGGGGCATAGTTCTGTAAAGATGACAGAGAAGTATGCTCATCACAATATTACTGATCTAAAAATAGACATAGAGAAAGTGTCATTGAAAATAGAAGAGACTGTCACCAAACTGTCACCAGGTCAATCCAAGCATTTAAAATAACACATAATATCAATATGTTAGGCGCGTATAATAGGGGTTCAAAACCCCTCGTGCCTACCATATAATTTTTTCTTGATCTAAGAAGTGTGCCTTTTGTGGTCATTCCCGATCAGACTATTGGTACAGTGCTAAAAATTCCTCTTCTTTCAGACCTGCCTTTTTAATCTGACTTTTCAATAAGCCCTGCTTGATTGGTTTTCCCTTATGCATTGGAATTGAGAGAATATTCACATTCCCTTCTTTTGCAAGGTGAACATGGCTTCCTGTCTGTCCTCTTTGTTTCCATCCTGCTCTTTCAAATGCTTTGATAACCCTGTCAGGCTTGAGGTTATTCAGACCGCTCATGAAGCCTTTCTCACATTTTTCCCGTCTTTTGTCATTATCTCAAGACGCCCCTTTATTGCATCCTTTATCATTTCAAGAGCTTCTTCAACAGTATCACCCTGAGAAGCACAGCCAGGGAGGGAAGGACATTCTACCCAGAAGCCTCCGTCTTCTGTATCTGTATGAAGAATAACAGGATATCTCTTGCCACTCACCGTGACTTGATATCTCTTTTCTTGCTGCAAATCAACTATTTGACCTTTCAGGCTTTCTACAATCTCCCCTAACGCAATAGAAAATATCAGCTGACCGCTTCTGAGCGTATCAATTATTACTTTCTTGTCTTTGGTAAGCACAAAGATTGTGTCACTGTCTGTGAGAAATTTGAGTTCCGCGAGTGGTTTCTTTATTTCAGGCATATTCTTTTTAAGATAGTTCAGGGCTTTTCTTATCTTTTGAAGACTAACCCCTTTATCCATCAAAGTCTTTGCAACCTTTAACTGAACGAGATCGTGAAAAGAATAGAGCCTGACAGAACCATAACCTGAAGCCTCACTGACAGAAGGTTTTATGAAATGGGTTCTATCCCAGTAATCGATTTGTCTTACGCTTAATCCGGTTATTTCAGAAACTATCTTGGTATTATAATTCACAATAAGCCTCCTTTCGTATTTTAATTACATCTATGTATTTATAATACTTACTATGATCATTGCAGTCAAGAAGCAAATGTCTGGAGATAGGTGTGTGGTTACTCAACAGGGGACAAGAGAGGAGTCCCCATACAACACAGGAGTTGATATTGCCTAATATAGGCGCTGTCCCTATTTATTACAAAATAGTTCCTTTTTATTCCTTGTTTTTCGCTGTCTGGAGTAGTCCCTGGCAATGCTTTTCGCTTTAAATAGTTATTATTTCGAAGTTTTCACCTGTTAAGCATTTCCCACCATTAGTTGTAACCTCAAAAGTGTTTTCGACTCCTACCATTCCAAAGCCTGGAATGCCAATTTTTGGCTCAATAGCGAGAGTCATCCCTTCTTCAAGGGACAAATCAAAACCATTTGCCAAAACAGGATATTCATCTATCGCAAGTCCAATTCCGTGGCCTATAAAGAATACTTTATTTTTTCCCAACCCCATAAAGCCATCACGCCACTCAGAGCGTTCAACTTTAGCAAGGCAATAATTCCATATCTCACTTGGCTGTGTTCCTGGCTTCAGAAATTTTACAATTTGATTCTGCAGGTCGATACAAAAGTTATGTGCCTTTATAGCTTCCATTGGTATATTTTCTTTATCTCCAAGCCAGTAAACTTGTGTTTTATCCGTTATGTAACCAGCAAAATTAAACCCATTATCTATGGTCAGAGGCTTTCCCGCTGTCCATTTGACCGCTGCTGATCCCATATATGGTGTCGCAGGATGAACACCTCGAAGACCAACAGGACCGTTAAAGGCACTGGGATGATTGGCGCTTCCTCCAATCGAAACAAATCCGAGAAATACCTCCTCGCCATAATTTTCCATTCGTAAGATTCCAAGATGGCCTTCGGAAAAAAATAGTTCTGAAATTTTATGACATATCTCAAGTTCACTTATGCCATCGTGAAGAAATGGCGGTAGTAGCTTGGTTAAACATCTTGAATGTTTGGAACCAGCTTCTCGTAAGATACTGAGTTCCCACTCTGTTTTTTTAGCACGACTCATGCCTATGATTTTATCTGCAGGGATGAACTGATGGGAAGGAAGATGTTTCATGAGACTGTTTGAGAGAGCCCACGATAATCCATTCATCTCAGCTGCTACCAATTTTGGCAAAGAAAAACCCAAATCGTTAAGAATTGTTTCAATATCGCTATAAGATCTAAATGAGTAAATATGCTTTATAGGTGACTCAATTTTGGCTCTTTCATCTCCACGCCTGCACAAGAGTATAGGTTCACCACTGAGAGGTAACCAAAAAACTCCGCTGACAAATGAACCGCTGAAATAGTAAATATTTAAACGAGAGAAAACTAATATTCCTTGAGCTTGAGGGATGAATTGCTGAAGGAGGTTTTTGCACCTATTCCACCGGGAAGCTAACTCCTGTATAGGAATAACGCTGTTCATAATTTACAGCTCCTGAAATATTTATAGAGAAGAAAGGGTTATAAACATGAAGGCTGAAACAATAACTAATTCCGAGATTCTCGCCATAGCATCAATGCAAGTCCTGCCATAATTAGGAAACCGGGGACGCTTATCCACAGGGGAATATTCATTCCGTTTATCATAACCTCCCAACCAAAAAACAACCGGAGGAGATGTATGAAAGCGATAATCAAGAAAATGATAATACCAATAGTGGTAAAAGGTTTCACAATTCTTTCCTTATTTTCTCAGAAATTGGGTATATGTTTTGTTAATTACCATTTGTCCTGTACACAATTATACCAAGTTTAAGAGGGGAAGAAGTATTGTGTTACTTTTCAGAAAACATATTTGTGAGAATTTCATTTCCATATAGCGTATCTAGAAAACATTCCCACGCTTATAAATGCCTTTTGCCATGTTTTCTCACCGCTTTCCCTCACTCTTTTTCTGTGTCCTTGAGGCTAAAGGCCTCATCTGTGATGAAGCGCATCAAAACAACTGGCTTACCGTTCTTTGTAATTATCACCTCCTCTCTGGTATCCTCAATCGCTGCAACAATCTGAGTGGCCTTGTTTCTCAATTCTGAAACGGTCACAAATTTCATGCTTGTCCTCTATGCGTACTTGCCCCTAAAGAAATAGCATTCTTAATACACTCGTGGACAACATCCTCAAGGGTGCATTTCTCATGTGGAGAATGATTATTAATTAATTTTTGAATATTTTCCAGAAAACTCAACTCTTGCTCCGTTAAGACAATTGATATCGTTTTCACAAAGTCCCCCTCTGTTGACTTGTTGTCTATTATAATAGCTATTTTATTGTCCATTGTAAAGAAGCCTGTGAAGTATACAATTCACTATACAGCCCCTTGTGAAAGGTCAGTAGCGTCGAATACTCTAATTAGGGTTGCTCAACAACTGGGAGTAGCTCCCGCTGAGAAGTGAAAATTATGATAAGTAAGATGCATAATGGGGAACTTTATTGTTTTTTGTATTTTTCTAATTTTTCCGTTAATTTTTCAATTTCATTCTTTAATTGTTTCATTCTTAGTTCTCTGCCAACTGCCAAAGCATAAAATTCCTCAAGTTCTTTGACTCTTTGCTTAATCTCCTTCTCTGATTTCTTACGATCGGTGATGTCACGCGTGAACGAACAACTGTATTGTTCTCCATATAATTCAATATAATTAGCCAAAACCTCAAAAGGAACGAGCCGACCATCTTTGGTCAGGTGTTCAACTTCGATGGTTTGGATTTTATCTCTGACGGTAACTCCCCAAACTGCATCCCATATCTCCTGTGTTAAGTGAAGGTTAAAATCCATGACGCGCATGCCGAGCAACTCTTCCTCTGTGTATCCCAGTTGTTTGCAGGCAGCTCGATTTACATAAACAAGACTGGCATCCTTTGCGATCAGGAAAGCGCCGTCTGAGAGACTTTCAATGGCGAATGAGGCAAAATCTGATAACAACTTTTGTTTATGATTAAGCGTTTTATTATTATTTTCTATTGCTGTTTTTGTCTGTAGTTTTTTTTCCAAATCAGCGACGGTTTTACGCAGACGCGATATCTCTTTTAGGAGTGATTGTTTTGTTTGTTGTCGATTACTGATCATTTTTTTCGTGATTCTCTGCCATTTGATTTGCCGCCAGGTGTTGCTGACTGATAATTTTATTAACTCTTGCCATATCTTTTGCTGGTTATACTCAGCATAATTATATCAATTTTTAATAGGGAGAGTGTTCAGGGGTCCAAAACCATTCGTGCCTACCCTATAATTTTCAGCACCTTTCTGATTCTGCCGTCACAAAAAGACCTTCAGTAAAGAAGTTACGTCGCATACCGCGATTTCATAGAGATTTTTAGTGAGGCAGTCCGAGATATTGCAAATTACCGCAGATGAAATATAATAAGATGATGAGAGAACGGGTCAGGTTCGTAGAGCACCAAAGCCGCATCCTCCTGCTTCTGGATTTTTCACAGTGCAGTGCTGAAGAAGTGTTGCAACTCATCGGCGACGCTGAGAAAATCATCAGGGTACAGCCTCCCCGCTCACTTCTTACCCTCACGGACGTGACCGGCACAAGATATAATCTGGATGTAACACAGGCCATGAAAGATTTTACACACGCAAACAAACCACACATTAGAGCGGCTGCGGTTGTCGGGATAGACGGGCTGAAGAAGATCGTCTATGAAGCGGTCATGAGATTTTCGGAGAGAAATGTGCCGGTCTTTCCTGACATCGAAACAGCCAAAGACTGGCTCGTTGCACAATAAAAGGAGAAGAGAATGAAAAAACTGTTTCTTATCAGTGCGGTTCTTATGATGTTCACTGCCTCTTTCGTTTTCGCCGGAACTCCAGATGCCATTCTCGGCGAATGGGTTACAGAAGGAGACAAATCATTTGTCGATATTTATAAATGCGATGAGCTGTATTGCGGGAAGATTGTATGGCTTAAGAATCCGAAAGACGAAGAGGGCAAAGAGAAATTCGACAAGAAAAACCCTGATGAAACGATGAGAAGCCGGAAGCTTTTAGGACTTCCGATTCTCTGGGGTTTCAGGTACACCGGGGACAGCGAGTGGAAAGAGGGAAAGATATATGATCCCCAGAATGGAAAAACATATTCCTGCAAGATAAAACTCGAAGGGGAAAAGCTGAAAGTGCGTGGTTTCATCGGTTTTTCCCTTCTGGGGAGAACTGCGATATGGACAAAGAAGAGCTGAAGAATCAACCCTGAAAGTGCAGCGAATGCTCAAAAATTGTTCAGTGCTCTCCATAAAGTGAGGGTTTGTCATCCTCCGGCACCTGTCGTTCCAGCTTGTCTGGAGTCCTTCCTGAAAAAAGATACTGGACAAGCCAGCAGGACAGAATAATTTGATTCATAACTTTATTGGTTTTCTATGATAAGGAGGCAAGTATGGACAGGAGAACGTTTCTCAAGTCAGCAGCAATAGCAGGATGCGGGCTGCTCGCCGGTGAACGGTTCTCTAACCTGACACCTGTTTGGGCAGCAGAACAGTTTGACCTCGTAGTCGCGCAGGGCACCGGAAAATCACCGGAAGCCATCACAAAGGCTGCGCTTAATGCAATCGGTGGCATAAAGAAATTCATCTCCCGTGGGGATGTGGTCGTCGTCAAACCGAATATAGGCTGGGACAGACTGCCGGAGCAGGCAGCCAATACAAATCCTGAAGTCGTCGCAGCAATCGTGAAGCTCTGCTTCGACGCAGGGGCAAAAAAGGTCAAGGTATTCGACAGGACATGCAATGATCCGAGGAGGTGTTATAAACAGAGCGGGATAGCAGATGCCGTGTCAGCCCTCGGTGCAGAAGTCAGTTTCATTGACGACAGGAGGTTCAGGGACATCCCGATAAAAGGACAGGTGCTGAAAACATGGCCGCTCTACAGGGATATTTTTGAAACAGACAAGATCATTAATGTTCCCATTGCGAAACACCATGGTCTCGCAAGACTCACCATGGCAATGAAGAACTGGATGGGCGTCATGGGCGGGAACCGCGGGAGCATCCACCAGAAGATCGGAGAAAGTCTTGCAGATATTTGTCTGGTGATCAAACCAACACTGACGGTCCTTGATGCCGTCCGTATTCTTACGGCAGACGGTCCGCAGGGAGGGAACCTGAAAGATGTAAAGAGACTCGACACAGTGATTGCGGGAGTCGATCAGGTCGCAGTGGATACTTACGGCGCCACCCTTTTCGGCATGCAGGGTTCTGATCTCTCATACGTTAAGGCGGGAGCCTCCATAGGCATAGGGAATATGGACCTTTCCAGAATGAAGATCAGGAAACTGAATGTCTAAAAAATATCTCAGGAAGATTTCGCAGGGGGTTTTCCTCTTCCTGTTCCTCTTTCTTTTCATCCAGACTGAATCAAAGGGTAACGATATCCTCGGCTATCCCGTCAGGCTGTTCCTCGACTTCGATCCGCTCATTTTTCTCGCAACGCTCTTTGCTTCGCACGGGGGGGAAATACCTGCGGCATTTTTTCTCTCTCTTGTCACGGTCTTCGTGACTGTTGTCCTCGGCAGGGTGTTCTGCGGGTGGATCTGTCCTCTCGGAACGCTCAATACCGTTGCAGGATCATTCAAAAAACGGCATCCCGGTCCGATGCATCCCCATTGGCACAAGATAAAGTATTTTATCCTTATTGTGCTTCTCGCATCCTCGGTCTTTACCCTTCAGCTCGCCGGGATTATGGACCCCCTCTCACTCCTGATCAGATCCTTCTCTTTAAGCGTCTATCCAATGCTGAATTATGGAATCAGGGGAGTATTCGATGCAATTTACCATACGGATATCCCCGCAGTGGTGAATCCCTCTGAAGCGGTATATGGATTTCTGAAGAGGACGCTGCTCGCGTTTCAGCAGCCATATTTTCTGCAGGCTTTTTTTATCGGCAGCATATTATTCCTCATCCTGGGACTGAACCTGATCGAGAGAAGATTCTGGTGTAAATACCTTTGCCCTCTCGGGGCACTGCTCGGTCTCTGTTCCCGGTATTCCCTGCTGAAACGGGAGGTGAGTGAAGGATGCACGGGTTGCGGAATATGCTCGAATGCCTGTCAGGGAGGTGCCCTGTCCGAAAAAAGCGAGACCTGGAAGCATACTGAATGCCTTGCCTGTTTTCACTGTGATGATATCTGTCCCCAGAACGCCGTCAGTTTTGGATTCGGGCGGCCGGAAACACAGTCCCTGGATCTCGGCAGGAGGCAGGTCTTAGTCTCAGTGCTCTCGGGGGTTCTTGCTGTCCCGTTATTCAGGTCAGCGCCTTTTTCAAAATCCGGGTATTCTGATCCCCACCTGCTAAGGCCGCCCGGAGCGCTTGAGGAGAAAGAATTCCTCAGGAGATGTGTAAAATGCGGCGAGTGCATGAAGGTATGTATAACCAACGGCCTTCAGCCAACTCTTGTTGAATCAGGAATTGAAGGCATCTGGTCTCCAAGGCTTATCCCAAGAATCGGACACTGCGAATATCGCTGCACCCTCTGCGGCCAGGTCTGTCCTTCCGGTGCGATCAGAGAACTGCCTCTTGAGGAAAAGATGAAAGTGAAGATAGGGCTGGCTATGATCGACAAGGGCCGTTGCCTTCCTTACGCTCACGCGGTCCCCTGCATTGTCTGCGAAGAGATGTGCCCTACATCTCCCAAAGCCATATGGCTGGAGGAAATCGCAGTGAAAGGAAGAGACGGGAAAACCCTGCTTGTCAAACAGCCGCATATAGACCTCGATCTCTGCATAGGATGCGGGATCTGCGAAGCGAAATGCCCTGTCGGCAGCCGGGCGGCGATCTATGTGACGAACATCGGGGAATCAAGATCGAGAGAGAACCAGCTGCTTATTTAATTTCACCTTGAACACATTCCTGTCCAACAGAGGGTTATAGCTCCATTTCTGAAGACAGCTCACGGGTAACTTCGATAAGGCTGAAGACGAAGCGGAAGCCTCAAGTTTGGATTGAATGAAAACATTGCAGTCAGATACCAGCAGGGACAGAGACAAAGGTAGTTTAGCTGGCTTCAGAAATGGAGCTATAACCCTACTTTTCAGACTGCAATACTATCCCTCTTTTTTCTCCCGTTTCATCATCCGTTCCCTGAACCACCGCATGATATCGTCGTATGATGGCGGGGTGATGAGAAAGACCTCTATGTCCCTGGGGAATTGCAGTTTAGCCCTGTCTTCGTCCTTCAGGATCAGCAGGCCTGCTTCAGCTTCGGAAAGGTTTTTATCGATCACTTCGATCATATGATCGAGCCTTCTGGTCGCACTCTCCGTATAATATTCAATAATTTTCGTAAAAACCTCATGGGTATATATCACTCTGAGGCAATTCCCCCAGTCGGTAAACGGCCCCAGGATATCCTGATCCTCAAGGGGGATGAGAACCCCTCCCTCCTCGCTTTTCTTTTTGATAATCTGAGGTATCCGTTCATTTATCCGGGACAGGACAGCGAGGGAATCGTCATCAGTCCCGGTGATGATTTCACAGAATATCTTCTTTATCTTCCCGGCTGTCTCCATCTTCTCAATCTGCGCTATCGCCTGATCCCAGTATTTCCGGACAAGATCAGTGTATTCCTCCGGAGCATCTTCAAGGGAATACATGTTTGCGACACAATAGAGTTTTCTCTTACCGGCAAAGTTCCCGGCTTCCGGTTTATGAATCTGTCCGATTTCAACCATTACCGCACCTCCTGTTGTATATTCATGGTTTATCGTCGCTGGTTAAAAGTGCATCAAGTTTTTTCTTCGCTTCTTTGTTTTTCGGGTCGAGAGAAAGTGCAGCACTGTATTCATCAATGGCTTTAGTCCTGATGCCGGCCTTCTCATACGCAGTGCCGGTTGCAATCCGTATCCTTGCATCGTTCGGAAAGATTTGCTTCGCTTTCAGCATAACTTCGAGAGCACGTTCGAACTGGTTTTTCCCCATATGAAAAGCGTATATCTCCTGAAAAAAATTTTTTCTTGCCGGTTTTTCGCCAAGCGCATATTCAAATGCGCGATGATAAGCCCACTCTGCCATAACGTCGTTATGGGTCTTGTGGAGATACCTGGCAAACAGGACATAGGCCTCAGCGCTTACCGGGAATGCCTGTTCAATTTCACCGTCTTGCAGGCCGGCGAGGACCATGAGGGCTATATTGTCTCTCGTTTTCTGTGGTTCAAGCGTAATTGCCTGCTTCATTCTGCTGATCCCTTTCCCTTTCTCCCCCCGTGCAAAAAGCCAGAGTGCGTAGCGTTTATACCTCTCCGGGTTGTTGATGTCATAAGTTATCCCTGACCTAAGCAGGGCGTCAGCTACGCTGTATTCCCCTTTCTCCGCCAGAAGAAGACCGAGCCGCTGCAGATACTCACCATTCGTCGGATTCAGGGACACTGCCCTTTTATAGTACTCAAATGCCGTGTCTTTATTTAAGAGCAGTCTTTCGGTATTTGCAAGCGCATACTGATATTCAGCATCGAGAGGATCCAGAAAACTCGCTGTTCTTGCCTTGTTCCTGACTGACTCGATTCCATTCAGATCCGTTTGCATATTGAGCTTTTTATCTTTTGCCGCTGAGAAATATACCTTGCCGGCAACAACACCTGATTGGTATACGAGACATGAAAAAAGCAAAAACACCGCTATCACTACCCCGATGCGAACAGGAAATTTCCCCCTCTGCAGATACGTATCGTTCAGCCCTTCATGCATCCTCGTATTGGCGGCCGATACAGCCAGCCCTGTTAGGAATGCGAGATATAACCCATTTGCTCCGATCTGTAGGTTAAAATCAGTAATGCTGTGAATGAGGATTGCGATGATCCCGGTAAGGGAAGCGATGAAAAGATAGAGGCAATAGAGTTCATGCCTTTTGCGAAAAACGGCAAAAGACCGGGACACAACCGCGAGGAAAAACCATCCGGCGAGGAGAAGCGCGAGGACACCCCCGTTGGAAAAAAGCTCGATATAATCATTATGGGCATGATCTGCAAGCGCCTCGCCTTTGAGGGTACGGTATTTTGGATAGATATACCGGAAAGTGCCGAAACCTGTGCCAAATACAGGGTAATCCCTGATGATATTCCCGCTGTCCTTCCAGACGATAAGCCTCTGTTCGGTGATATCACCCTGAGGGTTTCTGACCTTCTCAAACCGTTCGAATATCGGGTCCCATCCGAACCATCCGACCGAGAGCACCACAAGGATACAGATCGCGATAATGATAATACCCCGTTTCTTATCCGCGCCTCTGAACAGGAACATTACTCCGAAAAATATCAGAGATACGCTGAGGCTCACGATTCCGGTCCTTGAAAGAGTGAGAAAAACTGAAGTGGCAACGAGCACCGCAACAAACCCAAGGAGAAGATAACTATTCGTCTTCTGAAGATTGAACATTCTGGTAATCTTTTCACGGAGAGTCCTGTATCTGACCTGCGGTTTATAGAAGAGGAAAAGGCTCAGGATGAGGGGAAAGACCATCTCCATGAGTCCGGCATAATGGTTCCGGTTGACATAGGGGCCGAAAAGCGACCCGCCAAGGGTCAGTTTCCTGATCCAGTATATCTTGTTGTTGGAGAGGATATGCTGGAGAATGCTGAAGAACGAGAGTATCGAAGCGAAAATCACGACTATCATAATAGTTCTTGTGAGGTACTCTCTCCTGGCAAGGAGCTGTATAGTCAGAATGTAAAATGCTCCATAGGACGCTATCCGGAAGAACTCTGCAAGCGTCGCTTTTTTGTTAATGGAGAGGGATATCCACTCGACTGGGGTAAATGGGGAAAGGGTATTGGCATAAAGGTCATATGTGGAAGGAGCAATAACCCTGATAAGTCCTGACGGAAGAGGGATCAGTTGCACCGCAATAAAGAGCACCAAGAGACAGAACGGGACAATCCCTGGTATCTGATACAGAGGCGCCTTATTGTTCCTGATGCTCCTGAACAGGAGCAGAACTAACGCAGAGAATGAAACAGTTTCCATAACGGCAAGAGACCAAGGCTCGACAGCACCGAAGGCGAGAGGGGAAAAAATCAGGAGGAAAACAAAGAGGGGAAAGCCTTTCATATCCGTTCTCTGCATTTTCTCTCCTTCATCATTTCGTTCTTTGCAGAAGAGAAGTGCCGGGATGCACTTGCGAAGAGAGATCTACTGTTTGACTTCGCCTGATTCTCGAGGAGCAGGATAGGTATTATAGTACTTGTAATAGACGTGCTCGCTGTTCCTGATATCGAATCCATTAATGACGACTCCGAGCAAACGAGACGTGGAATCGTCTGCGCGTCTTCCTCTCAGGTAGCTGAGTCCCCGCATCACGGTATCATACGTTGTCTTGCCTGCTCTCACTACAATGATAGTACCGTCGAGAACTCTGCTGAGAATAAGCCCGTCCGTCACCGTCATAAGGGGAGGAGAATCCCAGATAATCATATCGAACCTTTCGCTCAGAATCCCCAGCAATTCCTGCATCCTGTTTGAGCCGAGGAGTTCTGACGGATTCGGGGGAACAGGCCCGGAAGGGATAACGCTCAGGTTCATGGCTGGGCTTTTGACTAATGTCTCAATATCAGAAGTAGTACCGGCAAGATACGTGCTCAGGCCGCTCAGGTTGTTCAGGTTGAAGACACTGTGAACCCTCGGTTTTCTGAGATCACTGTCTATCAGAAGCACCGAATACCCTAAACGGGCAATCGTGATCGCAAGGTTCACAGAGGTTACGGTCTTGCCCTCTTCCGTCCCCATACTGGTGATAAGGATGTGCTTGGGCGGTCTATTGGCAGACGACAGCAGTATCGCTGTTCGGATTGTCTTATAACTCTCCGCGAAAATGTTTTGCGGCTCTTTAAAGACGATTTCCTCTATGTTCTCGTCTTTCGTTTCCATGAGGGGAACTGTTCCGAGAACCGGTACCCCGAGCCGATCCTCAACATCCTCGGGTGTCTTGATGGTATTGTCGAGGTATTCGAAAAAGAAGGCAAGGCCAACCCCGCCGAAAAGTCCGACGATGATGCCGAGGAGGATATTAAGGGCTTTTCTCGGTTTTACAGGGAAGACCGGTTTTTCCGCTTTTTCCACGACCCATACATTCACTGTCTGTATCTCTTCGGTAACACTCTGTTCTTTTATTTTCTTGATAAGCGCATCGTACAGCTGTCTGTTCGTTTCAACTTCTCTGGTCAGTACGCCGAACTCGATAAACTTTTCATTGAGGCTCTGCGCCTCTGATTTCGTGCCCGCCAGAGTCCTCCGGAGACTTGATTCATTCGCTTTTGCCAGTTCATATTCATTCCTGATCGAATTGATGACCCTTCTGATCTCCTGTTCACGCTTTTGCTGGAGGACTCTCAACTCTTCCTCAGCCTTTATCATGGCAGGATGCTTCTTCCCGTATTTCTTCGTGAGTTCTTCGATATTCTGTTCTGCCTTGAGGATCTGCCCGCGGAGCGACTGGACGGTCGGATCTGAAGCAATGGCAGGAAGTGTTTCTGCCTCTCTGGGGTTTTTGGTAACACTCAGCACCTGATTATACAGTGATTCGATCTCTTTCCGTTTTGTCTCCGACCTGATCAGCTGTGTGTTGAACTCGGACAGTTTCTCGGGAGTAATAGCAACCTTGTCCTGGAGGGTCACAATATCATGCGCTCTCATATATTCCTGCAGGGCCCTCTCTGACTTTTCAAGCTTTGCCTTCTCCTCTTCCGCTTTTTTAGTCATCCACTCCAGGGAATATCGTGATGCGCTCATTTTCATATCCAGAATTTCCCCAATATATGCTTTGGCAACGGTATTGACGATCAGTGTTGCAAATTCCGGGTTCGTCGAGAGATAACTGACGTCAACGATCTTGCTGTTCTTGACAGGGGCGACGACAATGCCTCCGCTAACGGTATCGGCAAGTATGTCCGCTGCGTTACTCCCGTTACTGCCAAGCAGTTTTTCGCTATCCTTGAAATAGGATGCATAGGTGGTTTCGAGCGAAAGCATGGAGACGACCTTCTGGGCCACAGCCTTGCTCTTTATCAGTTGATACTGTGTTTCATAGTATTCGGGGTCGTAGGGTGAGTAATACGGGGACATCATGGTCAGGTTATAGGGCTCCACCTTTTCGATAAGCACCTTAGTTGTCGCCCTATAGACCGGAGTCGTCGAGAGGGTGCCGATAATGACAATTGCGCACACGATGAGAAAAAACACAAACGCAGTGTATCTTCTCTTATAGATGATCTTCAGGTAATCCCGCAGGTGTATTTCCCGTTCTTCCATGCCTTAAAAGAAACTCTCCGGGACAATAATTACATCATCGGGTAGCACCGGTTCATCCATTTTCACTTTTTCGAGCACCTCTTCTTTCCCGTCCACTTTTCTGACAATTTTTACTTTACCTTTCGAAGCTTTATCGCTGAATCCGCCCGCCATGGTTATGGCCTTGATAACGGTAGTTCCCTCCTCGCACTTATAGGCGTCGGGTTTTTTCACTTCTCCTGTTACATAGAAAACTCCGGCCTTTGTCACATAGACACTATCGCCATCCGCAATCATGACGTCCAAGGATGTGTCCCCTTTTTCAATAAGGTCTTTGAGGTCGACCGTGATAATATCTTCCTGATTGTCTGATACACCTGCTTTTCTCTTGATAATCGCTTTATCACCCGCATCCTTGTTCAGGCCGCCCGCTTCAGAAAGCAGCGCAAGGAATGTAGTCTGTCCCGGAAGGACATAGAGCCCGGGGTTCTTGACTTCTCCGATGATAAATGCTTTCTTGCTCTTGAATTCCTGAATGAATATCGTAACCTGGGGTTTCACAACATATCCGTCAGAAAGGAGTAAGGATATTCTGTCTGTAATTTGAGTTATTGTTTGTCCCTTGACCTCAATGTGGCCTATGAGAGGAAAGTCAATAAACCCGTCACCGCTCACCCGGGATGTTGTGGTCAAATCGTCATGGTCGTATACTGTAACTTTCAGGACATCTCCTTCCCCTACCCGGTAATCCTGGGCAAATACATTTCCACCCGCCAAAATATTCAGAATCAGGCAGAAGATCAACGCATACTTGTTCATATTCTCATTATAATATAAGGCGAGCGAAAGTGAAACAAATGAATGCCTTTATCTGAAGCCACTTCAGAAAAGTGCGGTTGTATTCTCATGTCCGGAGGCTATAATGATCCGGTAATTCTGACAAACATAACATTTGTAGTATAGTCGAAATCGGAGAAGCTCGAATCTCTCTTCATGAAAATATATCCTGCATCAGCGAACAACCATTCCCTGAACTTATATTGCAGCGCAAAGGCTCCATAGTAATAATCATCGTCAAGTGGAGCGGTTCTCCCGCCATAGGTAAATTCATCCTTGTATGCATCACGGGTGTACGATAGCTTGATATCAGCGGTTACCTTTGCAGTAATTCTCTGAAGATACTCAAGTTCAATGGTGTCAGAGACAACAAAATCCGTCGTGGAAATGTCAGTCTCGGTCGTTCTTCTGGACGCCTTCAGTATTAGAGACGTCTTGGGGGTGAAGTGGTGGTCGATCTGTGCCTCGAAGATAAAATCATTGCTCGTCTCTGTCGCCGATGCAAAATCCTTCGTTCCATATCCTGCTTTTATGCTTCCTTTCGACTTTGCAGTGATATCCCACTGTATCCCGCCGAAATAGTGATGTTCCTGACTGTCTGAAACTATATTCTTATCATAGGTTATATCGATATATTCATATTCTATGAAGAACCGCATCTTCGGCGTGGCCTTATAAAACGTATAGGCTGACAGGGACCAGTCATGACGATCCCGGTAATTATTTCGTGCCTTGGCATAATTGACGAGGAAGTAAGAAGAATCGACTCTGAGTTCGAGCCGTTCGCTTATGGCATATTTCACAATAAAATTTGCGAGGTTCGTCCTGAACTTGTCGAGCTCAGCGTAAATGCCGCTTCCCCTGTCATCGTGTGAATCTATATACTGGTCCATAACTTCGAACGAGAGTCCGCCGCGCAGGTTGTATTGAAAGAATCCCTCAAACTTATGGTTTACGGCGTCTTCTGATGAATGTTTTGCGAATTTCTCGATATCGGCATTATAAAAGAGATATGCCTGATATCGCTTAAATTCTTCCGGCTTGTATCTGCTGAGGGAAAAACCACCAGGGGAAATATCAGATGTTTCGACCCTGAGCAGTTTTTCATACACATGAGGGACCGCCAGCCAGATACCAGGCGAAAGGACAGTGATAAAGTCATCGTCCTTCCTGTCATTGCTGTAAAAGACGTTGTCAATATAGTACTCGGTAATCGAGAGGAAAGGATGCACAAACCCCCCTCTTTTCCCCAAGACGTCTTTCGACACCCTTTCCTTTGGCGTCCCGACCGGCAACTCCTCCGGGACTGCTTTCCCGGGAGTTTCCCGAATTATGTCAGGTGAAGGGGGAGGAGGCTCAGCTTTTGTGGTTATAACAGGTTGAGAGGTCTTGTCAATCTCCCCGGAAAGAACAGTACTGCCCGATTGCACCTGGGGTTTTTCCGCAGAGACAACATAGATGGGTTGCCCGTTCCCGGTGGGCACTTCTCTCATCATCACCAGATATCCGGCTTTTTCCATATTCCCTGAAAATTCTTCTCCTTCTGCCTTACTGGAGAAGTTCCTCAGAACCAGGAGCAGGTCCTCTTCCTGTACGGCCCGATCCTGTGCGAGTTGCCGGGGTGTTTCCGGAGGGAGTGAATCTTGCGCCTCCTCTGCCACTATATTTTCTGCAAATTTTCGAGGCAGTTTGTCCTTGTGTGTCGCCCCTCCCTGCTTACGGATATATACTTTGTATATTGTCTGATTTTCATTGGTAACGACTGCCAAAACAACAGGTTCCATCCCGTCCCGTTCAAGTTTCTCTGCAAGCCGCTCTGCATTCTTCCTGATCTGAAAAGCCCCCATCTGTTTCAGGGTATTTCCCGGAGGGGCATCTTTTCTCTCCATAACGATTTCCTGATCAGTGGCGTCAGCAGTCCGGATTGCAAAAAGATCGGCAGAATATAAAACCGTAGAGGGGAAAAGCAGGAATACCATCAACAATATAATGCTTTGTGCCATAATCCTTATAAAATAATTATTTAATGATATTTTTACAGTAAAAATATTAACATACACATTAAAAAAAATCCACTATAAAGTCAATTAAATAATAGAATATACAGATAGTTGCGTCATTAAATTGCAACTTTTTCTTGAGTATTTTCTTTAATGAGTTTCTGTTTATAAAGTGCGCTTCCAATAAAAAAGCCCCTTTTCTCGAAGGCGGGAATTCAGTTTTCTCAATAGCTCCGGGTTGTCCGGTAAATCCGGACCACGACGATTTTAAAGTATTTTCTTGACGGGTTGCTACCATACGGAACTCCATTGAGTAAATTTCGCATCACCAGTCCGATTATCCCGTTTTTTATGACTTTTCCGGGCCTCCCTGATATACTTGTAAGAGAGGTGCTATATGCGGTATATCTACTATATCCTTGCCATCGTTCTGGTTCTTTCCGCAATCATCGCATATGAGTTGAAGAGCAAACCTCGTACACCGCAGGACACCGCGCTTACGGTAAATGAGAGGGTTATCTCGGTTGATGAATACAACAAGCTCTATGCCGCTCGTCCTTACGGTGCAGAATCGAAGAGTGAATTCATCAATGACCTCATCGTAAAAGCGTTGCTCATACAGGAAGCCCAGAAACAGGGCATAGACAAAGAAGAATCTTTCAGAAGATCTATACAGAATTTCTATGAGCAATCTCTGACCAAGATACTTATTGACAGAAAATTCTCTTCCCTTGATTTCTCCATAAGTGATGAGGATTTCAACCGGCAACTTGCATTGCTCACGAAGCGCTTTCACATAACCATCACTACATCCGGCACCGCGGAAGAAGCACAGCAGGGGAAATACCGGAAAAGCGAAAAAAAGGTGGTATATTTCGACGATCTTTCACAGAACCTGAAGGACGCTGTCGTTTCCCTGTCCGAGGGCAAAACTTCTGCACCGATAAGCGCCGGGGAGCAGTATCTGGTGATCAGGCTTGATAAGGTCGAACCTGGCCCTTCCCGTACGATTTCTGAATCAGAAAAAGAAAAGATAAAGGCCCTGCTTGTTGAAGAGAAAAAAGAAACATTGATCAATGAATGGATTGCTGACTTGAAGAGCAAAGCAACGATAAAAATTCCGGGCGCAGGGGAAAAATAGGGGGTCTTCCATGAAGAGAACATGGAGAAGAAGAAACTATTTCATCAAAAAAGACCTGCAGGGGAAGTACATATTCAGTTTTTTTATCTTTGTCGTTCTGGGAAGCATTCTGTTCACGGCAATCTTCAGCTTCCTTTCATCGGATACGCTGACCATCGTATATGACAACTACAATGTCAGGATCGGGCAAACCCCATTGGTGCTCCTGAAAGAGATCCTGAGCGCCCACTGGATATTCATAGTTACCGGAGGATTTCTTGTCGTGATCCTGTCGATGTTCCTTACCCATCGTTTCGCAGGTCCCCTCTACCGGTTCGAGAAATCTGTGGAAGAAATGATCGGCGGAAATTTCGCTTTCCAGATATGGCTGCGGAACAAAGACGAAGGCAAGGACCTTGCCGAAAAAATGAACCGGCTCATCATGATGCTTTCCTCATCCCTGAAAGATTTAAAACAAATGAATGCGGACATGGAGAATACCCTGTCAGACACCTCCCGAATCCTGGACGAGACAGATTGCGGCAAGGAGGCATCCGGCAATCTGACGAAGGCTCAGGGGTTAAACAGACAGATGAACGAAATACTGGACCGTTTCAAGGTGAAACAAGAATGATGTTTCCAAGATGATATCCCATGCACGGAAACATCTGCAGAGTAGTAGTGATAATCCTCTTCATTTCTTCGCTCTCCTCAATCTCATGGGCCCATGAACTGAAATCGCGCTTTACCACGATCGTCTATAACAGTGAAGACCTGGTCCGTAAATTCAACAAAGAACTTTCACTTGGCCGTCTCTCCTATCTCCTGAAAAACAGACCCGGCATCACCGTTGAAGACGAGGTGGGGAATAAAGTAGATGTGATCATTGAACGGGTAGAAACCATTCTCGAGATGTTCCCCAGAGACGTCAAATTCACGATCATCCTTTTGCCTTCCGAAGACGAAGTTCAGGCGGTATACAAAAATAAATACGGGAGAAGTGTTGACTATATCGCGTTCTACGCGCCAAAAGACAGGATTCTGTATATCTCGGTAAGGGACGTGGACATCGGCGTCCTAGCCCATGAAATAGCTCATGTTATCATAGATTTCTATTACGGCATATCCACGCCGACGAAAATCCACGAGGTTCTGGCCCAATACGTGGAAACACATCTGAAAGACTAGCCTGCTTCATTCATGGCGAATGCTATTCCAATGGCTGTCCTTATCCGGCTTGACCGGATAATCCGGTTCTTTTCTTGAAAACTTTGGATACTGGCTCCCATCCTCTGACTTGATCGGGGAATGACGGAAAAAGAGCTTACATAACTTTTAAGGATAAATAGCATAAATTATTTGTTACCTATGACGAAGAGAGGGAAATGAGTGAGATATTGAGTGGAACTAAAAGGTAGCCGGGCTTATTACTCCACCGCCCCTCGCATCACCGGGCAGCCCTATCTCAATGCTCGGCAGCCCGGCAGCAAGTGGTGGTGAATAACCCAGTCCGGTCTCGAGGGCTTTTGCAACCTCTGCCGGACTTGCTCCTGCTTGAATCGCACACCGGGAACAGACGTCAGAAGTTGCACCGGCGGCAAGTGCCCCAACAATGACCTGTTCGATATTGCCGCCACCTTCGATTGCGCAGCGTACGACGAGACAGGCATCGTGACCCAGTTCAATACTGGATTTCACGGTCTCTTTTGTATCCAGGCCATTTTTCAAGACCTGTTTCACGGCCGGGCAAATATCCTTGGTTTCCTTGTATTCTTTCGAGACGGTATCTTTGACCGTTCCCGTCTCCTGAGCACTCACTGCAGATACTGCTCCAAAAGCAGTAATACCCAATACCACAATAAGAAGCATCGCGAGTTTTCTTATGCGCAGAACACTATTCATACTTAATTTTGTAACAAAAAGGGTATCCATTGTCAAGGGAAAACGACAGGTTATGGGATAACCTTATTCAGTGGATATTCGACAATACCCGATGCCCCTGCCTTTTTGAGTTTCGGAATGAGGTCTCTGACGGTCTTTTCGTTGATCATCACCTCAAGCGCATACCACCCCTTGTCAGAAAGTGCAGAGATTGTCGGTGAATGCAACGCTGATAAAAGGCTCATGACCCGTTTCAGTGACTTGTCCGATACATTCATTTTCAGTCCGACCTGTTCTTCTGCTGCGAGGGCTCCTTTCAGGAGCATTACGATGTTCTCCATCTTCTGTTTTTTCCACTTGTCCTGCCAGCTCTGCTTATTCGCAATGAACCGGGTACTTGACAGCAGGATGGTTTCGAGCACCCTGAGATTATTCGCCCTGAGCGATGCCCCTGTTTCTGTCAGTTCCACGATCGCATCGGCAAGGTGGGGAGGTTTGACTTCTGTTGCTCCCCAGGAGAAATCCACCTCCGCTTTCACTCCTTTTGATTTCAGGTAACGTTTTGTGAACCCGACGAGCTCTGTTGCAATGCGTTTGCCGTTCAGGTCTTTGACGGTATTTATTCTGGAATCGTTCGGAACGGCGATGACCCATTTGACCGGCCTGAGCCCCTCTTTTGCGTAGATAAGTTCAGCGACTTCAAACACAGAGGCATTCTGCTCGAGTATCCAGTCCTTCCCCGTAAGTCCGCAATCAATGATACCGGCCTCGACATATCCTGCCACTTCCTGTGCCCTGATCAGCATCGCCTCAATCTCGGGATCGTCGAAAGACGGATAATAAGACCGGCTTGAGACGTTGATATGATATCCTGCCTTGCGAAAAAGTTTTAATGTTGATTCTTGCAGGCTTCCCTTGGGAAGGCCCAGTTTTAATATCTTGCTCATTGTTCCGTCCTTTCGAACCTGTATGTACGGGTTTACGCTATGATATAATAAATTAAATCTTTTGAAAATAGCTGAGGTTTCACCTGCAGAAATACAGTGTACAGCAGTTGATATTTTAGCATATCGCAGATATTGTTACAATGCCGGCAGACCTTACCTTTCTGAAAAATAGTATCAGTCAGCTCAATGTCCGGAACCGTATTTATAATCTCACCGGTTCTTCCCTCGCGCTGTTTCTCGCTCTCTGTGAGGATCCCTTTCTTGCGGTAGAACCGACCGAAGAGAACGCCCGGGAACTCCATGGAGATATCATCTTTTTCAGGGAAGCGCTGCAAAGGGCCCCTGTCCTTTTCCTTCCTGAACCAGATGGCTCTCCGGTCTCCGGTGAACGTGCGCGAACGGTCTTTTCCCTCAGTGAAGTTCATTCCCTCGTGACTTCTTTCCCAAACCTTGAGACATCACTCTGGTCCGGGGAACAGGTTCGGGAGAGCATCATCCATCTTTCCCTGGGTCAGGAGATGGGAAGAGCAGAGATCGAGCTGAAACTGGAGAAGACAGGGTACAGGAAAGTTCCGCTCGTTACGGAACAGGGGGAATACAGCCGCCACGGATGGCTTATCGACATCTTCCCCTCCACGGCAGAAGCCCCGCTCCGGATAGAGTTCTTCGGGGATGTGATCGAACATATAAGAACCTTCGATATCGATACGCAGCGGTCCGGCGAAGAGGTGCCTCACTCCCTGATTTTCCCGTCAGAAGACACACTTGATGGGTTTCCTCTTCTTGAAACGATGAAAGGAACCCGTTCCTTTTTTTCCGATTCACTCCAGGAGAGAGAGGATCTCCCGGACAACAGCGTTTTTCTTTCACGGTACTCTATAGCCGGCCCCGGTCATGATGCAGGAACACTCTCCCTGCAAGGGCTGGGGATTCTGCCCCGTGAGAGAAAGAATTTAGAGGAACTGCACCGCGGCATCGACTCCCTTATGCGAGAAAACAGAATTATTCTCGTTGCTTCTTCACAGGGCCAGGCTGACCGGACGAGAGAGATCCTACAGGAAGGCGGCATCATAGCGCCCCTTATTGCTCATAGTGAAATATTTTCATACGAAGGTGTTGTGTCCGTATCCGTCGGCTGCCTCTCCTCCGGGTTTTTTGCCCCGGGATTGGTGGTTCTTACTGAGAAAGAACTCTTCGGGGAAAGACCAGGATACCGGCCAATCAAAAAATCAAGAGTTTCAAAACTGCTTACTGTACTCGATGACCTGAGACCGGGCGACTTCGTGGTCCATAAAGACCATGGCATAGGCAAATTTCACGGTTTATACACTCAGACTACGGAAGGGGTCAAAGAAGACCTTTTGCTTATCTCATACGAAGGCGGAAGACTGTATATTCCCCTGCAAAGCATCAACCATATCCACAAATTCCATACTGAGGAAGGTATCGTCCCCAAAATTGACAGGCTTGGCGGCAAAACATGGCAGCATACCAGAGAAAAGGTAAAAAAGAAGATACGCGAGATGGCAGAGAAGCTCGTCACGCTCTATGCGGCACGGGAGGTGATTAAAGGGGTTTCGTTCAGTTCCGACACTGAACTCCATAAGGAATTCGACAGTTTTTTCCCCTATGAAGAAACACCCGATCAGATAAAGTCCATAGAGGATATTAAACAGGACATGGAATCGGAAAAACCGATGGACAGACTCATCTGCGGCGATGTCGGATACGGGAAGACAGAAGTTGCTATGAGAGCTGCATTCAAGGCAGTATATGACGGATGCCAGGTAGCAGTCCTTGTTCCCACAACCATACTCTGCGAACAACATTACAGAACCTTTAAGTCACGGTTCACGGCATTCCCTGTGAAGGTCGACTACCTCAGCAGGTTCAAGCCCGGGAAGGAACAGAAAGAAACAGGGAAATCCCTCGCAAACGGGGATATCGACATTCTCATCGGGACACAGAGCCTGCTCGGCAGGGACATCCTGTTCCACAGGCTTGGGCTCCTTGTCATCGATGAAGAACACCGCTTCGGAGTGAGACAGAAAGAAAAGATTAAGGAGCTGAAAAAAGGAGTCGACGTGATCACACTCACTGCAACTCCGATACCCCGGACACTCTCCATGGCGCTCTCGGATATCAGAGATATGAGTCTTATCGAGACGCCTCCTGAAGAAAGGCTCGCAGTCAAAAGCGTCATTTCTCGCTTTCAGGAAGAACTCATCAGGGACGCAGTAAGCAGAGAGCTCGCACGGAACGGGCAGGTATTTTTTGTCCATAACAGAATAAAGGATATCGATAAAATTTCCGGTCACCTTAGAAAGCTGCTCCCTGCAGCACGGATAGCCGTCGCACACGGACAGATGACGGAGAAGGAACTTGAAAAGGTCATGCTCGCATTCTATGAACATACTCTCGATGTGCTCGTCTCAACCGCAATCATAGGCTCGGGGCTCGATATCCCGACAGCAAACACTATCATTATCAACAGGGCTGATGCCATGGGGCTTGCGGACCTTTATCAGCTCAGGGGACGCGTTGGTAGAGGCAATGTGAAGGCATATGCCTATTTTCTCATTCCCGGCGAGGACAGCATCACTGAGGTCGCAAGGAAAAGGCTGCAGGCGTTGCAGGAGATGAGCTATCTCGGCGCAGGGTTCAGGCTTGCACTGAAGGACCTTGAAATCAGAGGGGCAGGGAACCTGCTCGGTGCTGAACAGTCAGGACATATTCATGCCGTTGGGTTTGACCTTTACATGGAGATGCTCGAAAAAGCGGTCGCAGAACTGAAGGGAGTTCCAATAGAAGAAGAGTTCGACCCGTCAATCAATCTCAGGGTCGACGCTTTTATTCCGGAAGAGTATATTGATGACATGACGGTTCGGCTAAGCACCTACCGGAAAATCGCTTCGTGCAGGACTGAAGAGTCGGTGAAATCTGTTGCCACGGAACTTGAGGACCGCTTCGGTAAGATACCGAAAGAGGCGGGGAACCTCGTTGCCATCATGAGCCTGAAAATTATCGCCAGAAAACTGCTCATCACAAAAATTCTGGAAGCAAATGAAAAAATAAGGATTCTCTTCTCTCCTGAAACAAGTGTTGAGCCCGGAGAAATATTCGCACTGCAAGAGAACAGTGAGAGGACGATTCGGTTTCTTCCGGACGGTTTCGAAGTAACCCTGAAAGGCATGGCGCGCAAGGATATTCTCTGTGCAGTTTCGGCAATTCTGTTTGAACTCGATACAAAACGTCCTTTACTTGTATAATGGTTTCTGATACCTTTTAAGAGATATGCAAGAAGGAGAATGGAAGGGATGAACAAAAAAATCATTCTGATTTTTTTTCTGATCACTCTGCTCTGTGCCTGCGCTTCCGTCTCGCAGGAAGACCAGAAACAGGCAAACTTTCATTATCAGATCGGCATGTCATATTTCCATGACAACAATATCCAGCCTGCGTATGTCGAACTTCAGAAAGCCCTGGAATTGAATCCCTATGACAAACAGATCCATAACGCGCTGGGCATCATATATCTTTCGAAACTCGAAGATTATCCAAAGGCTGTGGAACATTTCAAGAAGGCACTGAAGTACGACGAGGACTATGCAGAAGCTTATACAAACATCGGGAATGCATATGCGAAGATGGGGGAATTCAACAAGGCCATTGAATCATACAGGACGGCAATATCAAATCCCTTCTACCGGAATCAGGCCATGGCATTATATAATCTCGGCATGGTATATTATAAATTAGCACGATACGACTTGGCCCTTGATGCCTTCAAAGATTCATTACGGCGCTTTTCATCCTTTCACCTGCCGTATTACGGCATGGCGCTTACCTATAATGCACAGGGCATGTATGGTGATGCAGCCACTGCGATGACCTCTGCGATAGAATTCGATCCTCTTTATAATGGGGACAGGGAAAAGGCAAGCCAGGACTTTAAAAACAAAAAAATACAGGTAAAAGGCCAGGAAGAAAAAGATATCGCCAGTTATCTGGATATCCTTAAATATTAAACCGCATATTCGGGGCGTAGCGCAGTCTGGTTTAGCGCACCTGCCTTGGGCGCAGGGGGTCGGAGGTTCGAATCCTCTCGCCCCGACCAAATAAAATCATCTGAGATCAACAGGGGCATCCGGAATAAGTGTCGTATCCGGTGACCCCTGGCTGCAATGGAATGTATTTCCCTTGACCAATTTCTTGACAGTCTTCCTCATGCTCTATATTATTATCGGAAAAGGTTGCGGAAGTGTATAAGAAAAAAAATATAGGCGAACTTCTCATCGATTTCGGGAAAATAAGCAAGGATGATCTTGAAGAAGGCCTTGCGCTCCAGAAAGAGTTCAACCTGCGTCTCGGCGAAACATTAATTAAACTCGGCAAAGTAACGAGAGACGACATTGAATGGGTCCTGAGCAAGCAGCTTGACATCCCGTTTGTCATTGTTGAGAACATCTCCCTGGATGCAAGCCTGATCCATAAATTTTCTGAAGAACTCCTGTTAAAAAATAGGATTCTGCCTTTATATGAGACAAACGATGAGATTGCAGTAGTCACTGATGACCCGCTGAACAGAGAGGTAATTGAATCCCTCGAGGCATCGAGCAGTAAAAAAATAAGCCTTTCATCCGGGAACGGGGAGCAGATTGAAGAAACACTGAAGCAATTTTTCAGGAGAGCAGGCATCCCGTCGCTGATTCAGCATATCAAAGACCTGTTGGAAAAAATAGAGGGCACCTGTTTCTACCGTCTCGATTTTTTGCTCGGTGAACATGCATGCGAGATGAACGTATTTGGATATGGGATTGTAAAGAATATTGGGGTCCTCAGGGACACCTACACAAAAGAGCAGATCTTCGAGGCATTCGAATCTCTCGGTATCGCTTTTCTCTTTGATCTGTATACCAATGAAACCAGCATGATGTTCTCAATTTATCCCCTCATACACAGGCTTGAAACCTTGAAAGGTCCCGCAGTCCTGGGAACCTTTGGATTATTCCATCCGGATGATACTGCATTTACTGACTCTCAAATGCAAGGCCTTCCCTTGATGTTTCATTCTCCTGTCCCTGTACGGGGCTATCCGTTTATCGCAACAAAAAAAACTTTCTCATATTCTGAAAACACAATATTTACAACGGATTCGGCACCGGAGGATTTTAGCAACTACTATGTCAGGATAGCTGTTCCCCGGATATGCAGAAACTGTAACGGAGCAGGCTGTATCACCTGCAATGAACTCGGGTACGAGTTTCCTGAAAAACTGGAAGGTATGCATTCCTCCGATGAGCTGAAACAGCGAACTGAGAAGGACATCCCATGGCCAAAATAGACGCTTTTTTTAAGTATATGATCGATAAAAATGCGAGTGATCTGCATTTAAGTGTCGGGGCCAAACCATTGATAAGAAAACACGGTGAACTTGAGGAGATGCCGTATCAGGTTCTCACTGATGATATCTTAAAGGCTCTTCTCTTCGAATTACTCTCTGATGATCAGAAGAATTATTTTTTGGAGACCAGGGACCTGGACTTTGCGTATGAAATCCCTTCGCTGGCACGATTCAGAGCGAATTACTTCGTTCAAAAAAGAGGGTTGGGTGCGGTTTTCAGGGTAATCCCCACTACTATTCTCAGCGTTGAAGAGCTGGCATTGCCGAAACAGCTGCTCAGGTTTGCAAACCTGAGCAGGGGGCTGGTTCTCGTAACAGGTCCGACAGGAAGCGGGAAATCCACCACGCTCGCCGCCCTCGTTGATTTTATCAACCAGAACAGAAAGGACCATATCCTCACTGTCGAAGATCCCATCGAATTTGTGCACCACAATAAGGGCTGCCTCGTAAATCAGAGGGAAATATCCAGTCACACCGCTTCTTTCACTGCCGCATTGAGAGCTGCCCTGAGAGAGGACCCCGATGTCATCCTTGTCGGGGAAATGAGGGACCTCGAAACCATCGAGCTCGCTATTACCGCAGCAGAGACCGGACACCTTGTATTCGGAACGCTTCACACAAGCTCTGCAGCGAAAACCGTGGACAGGGTCATCGATGCCTTTCCCGCAGGCCAACAGTCACAAATACGGGCCATGCTTTCAGAGTCTCTGAAAGGGGTCATTGCCCAGCAACTTCTGAAAAGGGCCGACAAACCCGGAAGAATAGCAGCGATTGAGATTCTTTTTGTGAATGTGGCAATTGCCAATCTGATCAGGGAAGGAAAGACGTTTCAGATGCCTTCGGTCATGCAGATGTCAAAAGCCGGCGGCATGCAGCTGCTTGACCAGGCCATCATGGATCTTCTCATGCAGAAAATTGTTTCCCCTGAAGAAGCATATATAAAAGCAAATGACAAAAAGACGTTTGAAAAATTTCTTAAAACTTGAGTGGTCTCACCGGAGAATTCGTCTCTGCCTGTTCTATACCTGAAGCTGAGCTTCAAGGAATTCTTTGATTGAGATTACTCACAGTTCCTGATTCCTGCTCTCGTCACTCTCTTCCTCGTCAACATATGCCTTTTTCCGTTTCAGGAAACGGAAAAACCCGTAAACCATAACGAAAGTTGCAAAAACAAAAAGTATCGTATAAAGATGAGAGCTCAAATACGAAACCCATGTGTACTTCGTTTTCAGAGAAGCATGCCACCGGGATTCAAGTTCAAACATTGAGAGGTCAAGGGCTCCCTGGATTGATTCGTCGATCGGACGTCTCTCCTTCAAATGTCTTAATAGAGATACAATTCCCTCCTTCCCGAAAGTACTCTCTATGAATTCAATGAAACTTTTACTCTCTTCATAGGCGAGCACCAGATTGCGGTCATCCTGCGGGAAACTTTCGAGCGCTCTTATAGTGATTAACCTGCCGGATATGACAGCATTTGCAAGTCCCCTGCCCCCAGGCTCAGCCATAAGTTCTGATATCCCCCCGCTTGCCCACTGGCAGACCCCTTCATCCAGCCACCGGGGCAGATTCCCGGATTCAATATGCCGGTGCAGAAGAAGATGACAGACTTCATGCTTGAGTGTCGTTTTCAGAGTAAAAGGCTTGGTATACACCCTTGCAGTATCAAGAACAATAAGGTTCCTGCCGGGGTCTGCAAGGGCGATCACCACATCACTTCCTGTCATGCTCCTGAACCTTTCAGTGTTGTCAGCGAGAACTACCACAGGCCTGAAATCTATTGTCCACCCGAAATCCAGTTCAAGTTCATACCGGACAATGGGGTATAACGCTGCCACCTCCTGCGATATACGGTTTTGAGACTCCAGGTACAGTACCTCTACCTCATTGGTCTGCAGGGACCGTGTTTCATCGGCAAAGAGAAAATGCACCCATGAAAAGAGAAGAAACAGAGCAAGGAGTATTTTCATAATACTCTATTTTTGCCCACAGAGGCATGATTAGGCAATGCACATTTGTTTCGCGCATCTTATTCGTATACGGTAGAGAAAAATATTTGCAGTGCAAATCTTTTTTTGCCCTTCTCTGCTAAAGTTTTCTATAATTATTCCGATGAATAAGGAACTTGAGAGAATTGCCCGTAAAGTCCACGAAGTATTTCAAAAGAGAGGGCTTACCCTTTCAGTGGCAGAATCATGTACCGGCGGTCTTATCAGCCACGCGCTCACCTCGCAGCCGGGAGCAAGCAGCTTTTTTATCGCCGGCGCAGTCACATATGCTGCAGCGATGAAAGAGAAGATTCTCGGGGTCTCCTCAAGCACGCTTGCCCGGTATGGTGTGGTAAGCGAGCGGACGGCACGGGAAATGTCTGAAAAAATGCGCGCCCTGTCCAGCACGGATTTTGCGGTCGCAACGACCGGCAATCTTGGCCCCGATGTGCTTGAAGAAAAAGAAAAAGGGCTGGTCTATATTGCGGTAAGCCGAAAAGGGGAAACATCCGCAAAGGAACTGAGACTCAGGGGCGGCAGAGAGGGAAACAGAGATGACGCAGCGCGTGAGGCGCTTTTGCTCCTCCTTGAAATGGCCGGAAAACAGTAATGACTGACAAGATACCCGATACCATAAAAAACGAAATCGAGAAACTTGTTCAGGAACTCAATGACCACTGCTACAGATATTATGTCCTTGATTCACCGCTGGTTTCGGACGAAGAATACGACCGGATGTATTTCCACCTCAAACACCTTGAGGAGAAGCATCACTATGTCCTTCCCGATTCACCTACCCAGAGGGTCGGGGCACCACCCCTCGAAAAGTTTGAGAAAGTAAAGCATACGGAACCTATGTTGTCCCTGGACAACGCCTTCACACAGGAAAACCTGGTTGAATTTGACAAAAGGATCAAAAAGATTCTGAAATCGGATCAGGATATCGAATACACTGTCGAGCCCAAATATGACGGCCTTGCGATTGAGCTGACTTACAGGAGAGGACTGCTGTATAAGGCATCTACGAGGGGAGACGGATATCAGGGTGAAGAGGTGACACGGAATATAAGGACGATAAAATCCGTTCCGATAAAAATTTCTGATGATGGCAATATGTCTGACGAAATTGATATCCGCGGTGAAGTCTATATGGATATCCGTGATTTTGAACAGTTAAACAAAGACAGGGAAGAAAAGGGAGAGCCCGTCTTTGCAAACCCGCGGAATGCCGCTGCGGGTTCGGTACGACAGCTCGATTCTTCCATAACCGCTTCACGGAAACTCCATCTGGCCTGTTACGGTATCGGCTCAGTGAAAGGTTTCGAATTCAAGACTCAAGGAGAGTTCATGCAATGGCTTAAAAAAGCACGGTTTCCGGTCCCTACTGTCATAGAGACAGTAACAGGAATCAAGCAGGTCATTCAGGTCATCAGGGAAATCGAAGAGAACCGGAAGGGATACTCCTTTGAAACTGATGGCTCTGTAGTAAAGGTAAACAGTTTCGATCTGCAGAAACAGCTTGGCATGAAAACACGGGAGCCCCGGTGGGCTATCGCATATAAATTTACTGCCCACCAGGGCATTACGAAAATACTCGATATTCAGGGTAGCGTCGGAAGAACAGGGGTGATCACTCCATTTGCAGTTTTCGCGCCGGTAAAAATAGGAGGAGTAACTGTTTCCCGTTCCACCCTGCACAATTGGGACGAGATAGAACGGAAAGATATCCATATAGGAGACACGGTTATCGTCGAACGGGCAGGAGACGTCATCCCCCATGTTCTTGCGGTGATCAAAGACAAGCGCACCGGGAAAGAGAAATGCTTCCCCGTGCCGGAACACTGCCCGGTGTGTGGTGCAAAGGTTGTAAGGGAAGTAGGTGAAGTTGCCGCACGATGCATCGGCCTGAACTGTCCGGCGCAGGTCCAGGAAAAGATCTTCCACTTTGCATCACGGGGCGCACTCGATATCGAAGGACTAGGCGAAAAGACCGTGGAACTCCTCTTTTCACAGGGACTTGTGCATAATTTTGTCGACCTCTTCAGGCTCAGGAAAGAAGCCCTGCTGAACCTCCCGAGGTTTGCAGAAAAGTCTGCACAGAATCTTATCGACGCCATTGAGAAATCAAAGCATACCACCCTCGCCAGATTTCTTTATGCGCTTGGCATCCTCCACATCGGAGAGTATGCGTCCAGGCTTCTTGCAAAAAATTTCGGGAAGCTCGGTGACCTATACCATGTAAAACCTGAGGAACTACTACAGATCAGGCAGGCAGGCGAAAAGACCGCACATACTGTATCAGAATTTTTTAATGACGAAAAAAATCTCAATGCTCTCGATGAACTGCAAAAACTCGGAGTACAGATTACCAATCCTGACTTTCAGGGAAAAGAGGAAGGGAGAAAACCATTCGACGGCCTCACCTTCGTCATCACAGGCATCCTTCCTAAACCGAGGAATGAGATAGAGGAGATGATCCGGCGACTCGGAGGGCATACCGCATCCTCTGTCTCAAAAAAGACGGATTATGTACTTGTCGGCGAGGATCCCGGTTCTAAGGCCGGTCAGGCAAAAAACCTGCACGTGAAGACGCTTGCATATGATGAACTGCTCGAAATGATCGCGCAATACAGGGGAAAGGACAGGTTGTTTTAGAGAAAATTATGGATATAGAGACCTTTGCCATCGTAGCAGCAGTAATGTTCTTGGTTTATATTATCATCCGGCTGTTGACCCGAAGATAGCGGGCAGGCTGTGCGGGATATCCCAGATGTTTTTTTATATCCTGAAAAATTTCTGTCCGTAAGTGCACCCGTTGCCCGAGCAATTTGTGTTCAAACATCTGCTCTTTTCAATTGCATTCGGATTGCCCTGATACCTGCAACTACTTTAGAATCCGCCTCTGCATGAGCCTGAACGGATACGGGGCAAGCAGAATCACTACCGCGATAATCCACACGATGTCCCAGACACAGCATTGCAGATTGCCGAAAGAGAGCCCACGGCAGATGTTCACCAGATGATAGAGTGGGGTAAAAAAAGCGATCTTTGACACAACCGGCGGTAAATTATCAAGAGGGAAGAATATCCCGGAGAACAGGAACATAGGGGTCATAAAGAGTGTATAGAAATAATTGAATGAATCTATGCCCGGAACAACAGCGGTAAACATGACCGATATCTCGGCAAAGATCAGCCCTGTGATGAAGAGCAGGGGGATAACCAGAATAATCAGGGGTGACTCGACAAGGCCGAATATCGAAATCACAATGATTATGATCGTCCCGTAGAGCAGGCTCTTCGTAGCTCCCCACATAAGCTCTCCTGCGACAAGGTCATTGAGATTGATCGGCGTTGCGAGTATAGCATCAAATGTCTTCTGAAATGTCATCCTCACATAAGTGGCATACGTGCATTCATAAATCGCGGCAAACATGGAAGAAGATGCGATAATCCCAGGGGCTATGAACTGAATATAGGGAACACCGTTTATTTCTTTTACGAACGCACCGAGGCCAAGACCAAGGGCTGCGAGATACAGAGCCGGCTCGACAAAATTGAGCGCTATGCTCGATTTATACAATTTTGTATAGACCGAGAGGTGTCGTTGCCATACTCTGAATGCCCGTTTCAAATTCATTTTACCCTTGCAGCTAACGAAAGGCAGGATATAGTATTATCGCGGTTTCTTTTTGACAATAGTCGAAGACAGTAATTGAAAATAAAGAGGCGAAAGCCTCGGAGTCCCGAAAGCTTTCGGGACGAGAATGAGCGACAATACCCTATCCTGCCTTGATAAAATCTCACAATTGCTCCTTCAACATCCTTCCCGTGAGTTTCAAATATACCTCTTCGAGATTTCCCCCGTGCATACTCATGAGCTTTTGTGGTGAATCGATTGTTATTATCTTTCCCGAGTCCATAATTGCTACCCTGTCGCAGAGCACTTCCGCTTCTTCCATATAGTGTGTGGTAAGTATGAGAGTTGTATTGTTTGCCTTGAGATGATTCAACTTTTCCCATACAGACCGCCTGCTGTGAGGGTCCAGACCAGTCGTAGGTTCGTCGAGGATCAGCAGTTCGGGATTATTGACCAGGGACCGTGCAAGAATCAGTCTCCGCTTCATACCTCCCGAGAGCTGCTCTATTTTTACGTCTGACTTCTCCTTCAGATCAACGAAAGAAAGAAGTTCCCCTGCACGGTGAGTCGCAGACTGTTTCCCGATATCAAAATATCGTGCATAAACAATCAGGTTCTCGAATACGGTGAGATCAGGGTCGAGATTGTCTTCCTGCGGCATGACCCCGACCCGCGCTTTTATTGAACTCGGCTTTTCAGTCACATTCAGCCCGAAAACAGTCACTTCACCTGAAGTCGGAGGCATAAAACACGAAATAATTCTCATTACAGTCGTCTTCCCGGCCCCGTTCGGCCCAAGAAAACCGAAGCATTCACCCTTCTGTATCTGACAATCTATGGCATCAACAGCCGTCAGGGAACCATATGCTTTCGTCAAATTTTTTATGGCAACAATGTTCATATTATCAATTGTACTCTAAATTATAGTATCCATCCCATTCAAAATATTAGATATAAGGGTATAGCTGGGTTTCCAAATCGAAATCACGGGTAACTTCGATGAGACCGAAGACGAAGCGGAGGTCTCATCCCCGGATATTTCAATACCATTGAAAGTCAGCAAAAGTTTTACAGAGAAATAAAGGGAGTTTATTTCGATTTGGAAACCCAGCTATACCCTTAGTTTCTCCCAGGTTGAAATACTTGTTTTTAACAGGTCTGATAAAATTTATACCAATCATCCGAAAATTCAAAAGTGATTCAGTCACTTCAACAGAATATTTTGACAAAGATATCGCATGAGGAGTATTTTTACAGTATGAATAAGTCATTCCGCCTCTTGCTTCTTTTGTTCGTCTTCGCCTTTGCATTTTCCTGCGCCAGGGGAATACAGCCTCCGCAAAAACCTGCGAAAATTGCAGTGGTTCTCGGTGCGGGAGCTGCAAGGGGCTTCGCCCATATCGGTGTGTTGAAGGTGCTTGAGGTAAATCAGATTCCGGTGCATATGATTGTCGGGACAAGTGCAGGCAGTTTTGTCGGTTCACTTTATTCTTACGGATTTAATGCATTCCAGCTCCAGAAGCTGTCTTTCGATCTGCAGAAAGACGATATCCTAGACCTGACAGTTCCCGATAACGGGTTTATCAAGGGTGAAAAACTCGGAAAGTATATAAATCACATGACAGGCAATACTCCCCTGGAAAAGCTGAGGATTCCTTTCTATGCAGTTGCAACAAATATTCAGACCGGGAAGGAAGTAGTATTCGGAAGCGGCGATACAGGGACCGCGGTGAGGGCAAGCTGTGCAATTCCCGGCATCTTCAGGTCTGTGGAGATTTCGAATAAATTCTATGTCGACGGAGGTGTCTCAAGTCCTGTTGCGGTCGATGCAGCGAGACGGCTTGGAGCAGATATTGTCATCGCTGTCGATATCTCAGGAGAGTTAGATTCGACAGTACCTAAGGGCACGATCGAGACTATCATCCACTCGGTCAGCATCATATATGCAAAACTTGCGGCGATACAGGTTGCGAAAGCTGACGTGGTAATAAGACCAAAGGTAGGTTCTCTCGGAGGAGCCGATTTCACAAAAAGACATGAGGCAGTCCTTGAGGGAGAAAAAGCAGCACTGGCCGTCCTCCCGAAAATCCAGGAGACCGTCAACAAATTAAGAAGCGAGGGCAGGCTGTAAAGGTCTTCTTTATTGTTTTCCCGCCGGCATTGCAAGTTTTTTCAGCTGCTCTTGTGTAAGCGGTGAACCGTATCCCACATACTGAAGTTTCGGCGGCGCAGGGTTGTCAATAGGTATCCATTTCCCGTCCTGGTAATTCTGATACACCGCCTCGTATGTCACTCCGTCCACAACAGGGACAACTCCTTTGGTATTTCTCACTTCACCATTTTCAAACCAGGTGAGTCGTATCTTCCCTTCCTGAACTTCCTTCACAATCTCGGTTGCATGGCAATCACCGCATTTCCTCGCATCCCTCATGACCGAATGACTGTTCTGCGGGGCAAATATGAGGAATGTTTTATCGTCGGATGCAACAAAATTCTGCATATTGGCCGAGGTGACTTTTCCGTTATAGTTCATGAGAAAAACCCAGTCGGTGAGTTTAATATCAACCCGTTTTTTCTCATTAACGATAGTGTCGAAATGGCAGTTCGTGCAGCTGACAACACGGCGGATATGGCATGCTTTGCATTCAAGCTTGTCTCCATGGATCTTGTGTGAAGCGCTCGGTGCAATTGGGTCATGGCATTTCTCACACTGAGCGTCTATCGCCCCCTTCTGTTTCATGGAAGAATATTCCCTGCCGTCCCCATGCACATCTCTTGCGGTATGACAACTGACACAGCCCATATTTCTCGAAAAATGGACGTCTTCCTGTTTTGCCTCTTTATCGATCTTCATGATAGTCCGTGCGCGCTTGTGACAGCGGAGACAGACGTCCTGATCTCTTGCCGCCTGAATCGAGTATGACAGTACTCCCTCTTTGTCCACTGTATGACATGCGTCACAGGATGCGACATGACAGTTGTAGCAATCGAGTTTCGTGTCATGGTAAGAAATGCCAGTAAGCGCCTCCAGCCCGCCGTTTTGTTTGTCATACCAGTATGCCATCCCCCCTGTGGTGGAATGGAGACTTTTGTGGAAAAATCCGTCTTCTTGCTTTGTATCTTCCGCGTAAGCGTGCATGAATATCAATGCAACAAAAAGAAAGGCGCCAAACAGGATGGAGAGGCTGCGTTTTTTCATGAGACCTCCTCAATGCCAAGGTTAAAAATACAGAATTGCTCTTAAAAATTATGATAATTGTACTTCGAATTCCTGAGAAGGTCAAGGGAACTGGCGTTACGCCCTGTCACTGGAGCGGAGGGATATCCACTCCCACGTTTTTTCATCTATCTTATCCATATAGTCCTGGATATTAAATGCTTTCCCGCAGTCCATGCAGGTAAAAATAATCGTCTTTCAGCCTATACAGAGCCGCAATTCACCACTGCAATTTTTACATTTCATACATATAGTATACTCTAAACATATGCCGTAGATTCAAGCTATCCTGCGGTGTTTTATGTCATATTTCATTCACCCTTCCCAAACATTTCCTTATGGGAGAACTGAAGCTGGGATACTCTCCTGTGGTATTATCTTATATGCCCTCTTCCGGAGTAGAAAAAGCCTGGGAAACCCTGAGCAGCCTCAAACCCTCCGCTGTATGCAGAAACGGCAATGTATCCCTTGATCAGGCCGGCGGACATTACCGGGCAAGATCGTTCTGTACCGAGTTTTCTATTGATCCCCGGGGAAAAACCATCAAAAGCCTTGACGGAACAGGAGAGGATCTTGTTCAGCGATACGGTTACTTTTTCATCCACTCCTGCCTGTGGTATCTCATCCATGCGAAGGACATCCCGTTTTCGGGAAGACTCGTGAAGCCGGCAAACATACAAGGCGGGGAACTTTTTTTCAGGGGGAGTCACACCCTCCCTCTCGAAAATCTCTCTAAAAAATACGCGGAAGATGCCTCATCTTTCCTTCAAAAAGGCAGGGATCTCTGCGCAGAGGTTGACACACATGGAGACGCCTCGGTCAGACTCTTCCCCCTGCCCAGGATACCGGTAACCCTCATCCTCTGGCTGAAGGACGAAGAATTCCCTGCAAGGGCTGACCTTCTTTTCGATTCGACCGCAGGAATCCATCTCCCCCTCGATATGCTCTGGTCACTCGCCATGCTGAGCATACTGGTGATGCTGTGAGCTATAGGCTGAAGGAAAAAACAGATTCCTTGCTCTCCAGGGAAAAAGGGACTGTTCACAAAGATCCGGGCGGAAGGATTAATATCGTCCTCGTATATCCGAACACATATTCTGTCGGCATGTCGAACCTCGGTTTTCAGGGAATTTATGGCCTCCTGAATGGCCTGCATGATGTGGTCTGTGAACGGGCATTTCTCCCGGATGACGGAGATATCGACGAATACACAAGGACACGCACTGAACTCTTTTCTCTGGAGTCGAAACGGCCTTTGAACCGGTTCGATATCATCGCCTTTTCCCTCTCTTTCGAAAATGACTACCCAAATGTTGCAAAAATCCTCCAACTGGCCAACCTGCCGCTGCGCAGGGTCGAGCGGAATGCACGTCATCCGCTGCTCATTGCGGGAGGCGTCTGCGCTTTTTTTAATCCCGAACCGGTTGCTGATTTTTTTGACGTCTGTTTTGTCGGCGAAGCAGATGAAATGCTCCCCGATTTCATAACCATCTACAAATCCGTCCCTGCAAGAGATGAAATGCTCGGTAAGGCGCTAAAAACAGACGGTATCTATGTTCCCGGGTTCTACAAGGTTTCCTATGATACAGCGGGGACTATCGCAGCGCGGACCGGAAAAGACGCCGTGCCTGCAAGAGTCAGGAGACAGTATCTGAAGAACTTGTCGCCACCGAAGATCACCACATCAATCATTACTCCTGAGACAGAATTTTCCGACATGCATCTCATCGAGGCTATGAGAGGATGCCCGTGGAGCTGCAGGTTCTGTGTCACCGGGAGGGTATATAATCCGCCAAGGAAAAAAGCTCTTGAAGACATGAAAGACGAAATCCGGGCAGCGCTTGTTCACACAAAAAGGATCGGGCTTATCGGTCCCTCGTTGTCGGATTACCCGCACATACGGGAGGTTCTCAACATCCCTGAAGTGGATTTTTCTATCACCTCCCTGAGGGCAAGCGCAAAGAGCGCTGAAATCATCGGCCTGATGAAGGGACACCAGAGTGTTTCTATCGCTCCGGAGGCCGGGACTGAACGGTTGAGAAAAGTCATCAATAAAAAGGTGTCTGAGGAGGACATCCTTTGCACCTCGGAACGTTTGTTTCAGCAAGGCATCGATATCCTGAGACTCTATTTTATGGTCGGACTTCCAACCGAAACCAGGGAAGACATCCAGGGGATCATTCACCTTGCCGAAAAGATCCGGAAAGGTTCACCAAAGGGGACCGTCACCCTGAGCATAAGCACCTTTGTACCAAAGCCGTTCACTCCATTTCAGTGGCATCCGATGGAGACCCTAGGAGAGGTCAAGGAAAGGCTGAAGATAATCAAGAACGGGCTGAAAAACCTCAGGGGGGTGAGAGTGTTCCACGATGTTCCGAAATATGCATATATGCAGGGTCTCTTTGCCCTTGGAGACAGGCGTGTATCAAGTGCAATCGAGAAGATGCTGACTGTCCGGGACTGGATGAAGGCTGCAGAGGCCGCAGGAGTCAATAAGGATTTTTTTATTTTCAGGCAGAAACAGTTCTCAGAAATCTTCCCGTGGGATTTCATCGATTCCGGCGTGGACAAAGAAAAATTGTGGGCAGAATATCAGGAAGCCATGTCGAATGCGTGACCGCCAACACTTCCCTTGATGACTTCATAACAACCCTGTGATACTATATTCTATGGCACGGTTCTCCCGGTCTTTACTGGCATGGACGAAATCAGAAACCAGATAGAATATTCCGTTCTGCTTGAAAGGATAAAGAATGTCTATCGGAAAATCTCATCGGCAGCAATCCGGTCAGGGAGAAGTCCGTTCGACGTAACACTCGTGGCAGTAACAAAAACCGTTCCCTATGAGAGAATAAAGGAGGGAGTCGATCTGGGATTAAGGGTCCTTGGCGAAAACCGGGTGCAGGAGGCGCAGGGAAAGATCGAAGCATGTAAGCTGCAATGTGCAGATTATGAGCTCGAATGGCATCTGGTCGGTCATCTTCAGAAAAACAAGGCAAAGGCCGCTGTTCACCTGTTTCACCTCATCCACTCGCTCGATTCAATCAGCCTTGCTCAGGAGGTGAACAAGCATGCAAGAAAGGCCGGGAAAATTCAGAGGGTCCTTATCCAGGTAAACCTGTCGGAAGAAGAGACAAAGCACGGCGTTCCGAGAAAAGATCTTATGGATACAATAAAAGCGGTTTTCGGAATGAAGAACCTGAAGCTGGAAGGCCTCATGACAATGCCTCCCTATTTTGAAAATCCGGAAACGGCCCGTCCTTTTTTCCGTGAACTGCGTGAATGCCGTGATCAGGCAGAAAAGAAAGGATATCACCTCCCTGAACTGTCAATGGGCATGACAAATGATTATGAAGCTGCGATTCTGGAAGGGGCGACAATAGTAAGAATCGGTACCGCAATTTTTGGTGAAAGGAGTTAGAGAAATGATAGGTTTCATAGGCGGGGGAAACATGGCAGAAGCCCTGATAAAAGGAATGACGCAGAACAGGATGAAAGATATCATTGTGTCGGAACCCAGAACAGACAGGTGCGCCTATCTGGAAAAAACATACGGGGTGAAAACAACACGGGACAACAAAGACGTCGCCGCACAGAGTTCGCTCATCATCCTTGCAGTAAAACCACAGAATATGGATGAAGTCACGGTAGAACTCGCAGGGTTACTCACTAAAGATCACATGGTAGTGTCTATCGCTGCGGGGATAACGTTATCCTATCTTTCCGCGCGCCTCAGGATTGAAAAAATCATCCGGGCAATGCCGAATACCCCGGCACTCGTGCTGGAAGGCATGACGGTCATGTCCATGTGTGAGTGCATTCATGACAGAGAAATGGGGACTGTAAGGGACATCTTCATGTCCATAGGAAGAGTTATGGTACTGCCTGAAAAATACATGGATGCAGTGACAGCGGTATCCGGCAGCGGCCCTGCCTATTTTGCCTGGTTTGTCGAAGCGCTGACCGAGGCAGGGGAAAAGGCCGGACTCTCAAAAGAAAACGCTGCTGAACTTTCTATTGCAACCATGATCGGCACGGCAAAGATGCTTGAGACAGGCATGCCGCCTGCTCAACTCAGGGAAATGGTTACCTCACCCGGGGGCACGACTGCGGCTGGGCTAAAGGTTTTTGAAGAGAAAAGGATGAAGGGCCTCGTCGCTGAGGTGATCGGGGCGGCAAAAAACAGGTCTCAGGAGTTAGGGAGGAAAGAATAGATGTTTATTTTTGCTAATCTTATTTTGGCGATAGCTTACATAGCAAACACGTTGCTCACCGTGTATATGTGGATCATCATCATTTCGGCGTTGATCAGCTGGGTGAACCCCGACCCCTATAATCCGATTGTGAGGTTCCTGTATACCGTCACTGATCCTGTCCTGCGCCGTATCAGAAAGCTTATCGGGTCTCGGCTGGGGGTCATTGATATTTCTCCCATGATTGCTATCCTCATCATATTATTTGTAAAGTATTTCCTGATCCAGTCTTTATTGGAATTTGCCTATAAATTGAAAGGAGGCATGCATCTATGAGGATAACGCCGCTTGATATCCAGCAAAAACAATTCCCCATGAAACTGAGGGGCTTTGATGTAGAAGAAGTATACGCGTTCCTTGAGATTGTACGGGAGGAGATGGAAGACCTGCTCAGGGAAAACGCTTCACTCAAAGAGAACGTCCAGAGGATTGAAAACCAGATCAAGGAATACAGAGATATGGAGACCACACTCCGGGAAACACTTATGACGGCACAGCAGATGGTCGAAGACTATAAAACAAATGCCCGGAAAGAGGCTGAACTCCTTCTGAAGGAAGCGGAGCTCAAATCAGACTCGATCATGAAAGAAGCGCAGGAGAAAGTCATCAAGATCCATGAGGATGTCGTTGACCTGAAAGGCATCAGGCGTCATTTCAAGGAAGAGGTCAAGAGGCTTGTCGAAAGCCATCTGAAGATGCTCGATTTCGACAGGGAACGGGAGGAGGAGGAAGCGGGGGGCATAAAACAGGAATGAAGTACAATGCCCTGAAGGGTATCCATGATATCTACCCTCCTGACATCTCTCTATGGCAGCATATCGAGAAAGTTGCAGCGGACATCTTCACGGTATTCGGCTTTCAGGAAATCCGTGCGCCGATCATCGAGTCAACCGATATTTTCGTGAGGAGCATCGGAGAGACAACCGATATCGTCGAGAAAGAGATGTACACCTTTACCGACAAAGGCGGGAGGCGTATTACCCTCCGTCCGGAGGGCACAGCGCCCGTTGTAAGATGTTATGTGGAAAATTATCTGTACAATCTGCCGTCGCCCCAGAAATATTTTTATGCAGGACCGATGTTCCGCTATGAAAGGCCCCAGGCAGGCCGCTTCAGACAGTTCTTTCAGATCGGCGCTGAAGCATTTGGTGTGGCAGAACCGAAGATTGACGCAGAAATACTCTCCATGCTCAAACTGCTCTTCGAAAGACTCGGCCTCAGGGAACTCTGTTTCCAGGTCAATTCCATAGGATGCGAACAATGCAGGCCTGGTTACCGGAAAGCCCTCGTCAGTTTTTTTTCAGACAAACTTGAAGGGCTGTGTCCTGATTGCACGAGAAGATACGAACTGAACCCTCTCAGGATACTCGATTGCAAGGTGGATTCCTGCAAGAGGGTACGGCAGGACGCTCCGCGTGTGACTGAGCATCTCTGCAGTGATTGTGAGAATCATTTCGGTTCCCTTCTGTCCCTCCTGGAATTACTGGAGGTCCCCCATAGCATAAATCCTGATATGGTGAGAGGGCTTGATTACTACACAAGGACCACCTTTGAGGTCACCTGCGAGCATCTCGGCGCACAGAATGCAGTAGCTGCAGGAGGACGCTACGACAGGCTGGTTCAGGAATTCGGCGGACCCCCGATCCCTGCCATCGGGTTCGCGGTCGGGATGGAACGGCTCGTATCGTTGCTGAAATCATCGGGAGAACAGAACATCCCGGCTCCCAGAACCTTCATCGCAGTGCTCGGCGAGGATGCAGGGAAACAGGGCCTTGCTCTGGCCAACAGACTTCGGGAACAGGGTATATGGACCGAAATCGGGTATACGGGTAACTCCCTTAAGAGCCAGATGAGAAGGGCTGACAGATTGTCAGCCGAATACGTGCTGATAATCGGCGATGAAGAAATCGCATCAGGCAACTGCAAGTGGAAAAAACTCTCGGACGGAAGCCAGGGGGAAATAGCGCTCTCGGGGGTTCTTGCTTTTTTCCAATGAGGACCCTACCCCACAACATCAAGGTTTCGCACCCTGAATCCCACCCCTAATTCCCCGGCAGTACTTCTGCACTGTTCTATATCAATCCCCTTGGCGGTGACAACGGTGACAGAGACCTCGGGGATCACTTTCTTTGCCTCCCTTATGAAATTCAGGACTTCGTGATAGGCATTCCCGAATTCAGGCTTGCAGATCCTATTATAGGTCTCCTCGTCCTGTGCATCGAGGCTTATCGAGATACGGTCGACTATGCCACGGAGTTCGGGAATGATATTTCTCTTGTAGATAAGATTTCCATGCCCGTTTGTGTTGATCCTGACTTTCCCTCCCTGTTGTTTTATCCACCGGGCAACATTCTTGATCAGGTCGAGCCTGAGCATCGGTTCTCCATATCCGCAGAACACAATCTCCTGGTATTGTGCAGGATCTCCTATCGCCTGAATAACTTCTTCTTCGGTCGGTTCGTGCGAAAGGCGCAGTTTGTGCCCCTTTACGTAATCTGAGTGGAACCGTATGCAGAACGCGCATCTGTTGGTGCATCTGTTGGTGATATTCAGGTAAAGGCTGTCTCTGATTTTATATGCAATCTCTCCCTGTTCCGGCATTTCACCAATATGGAAAAGACGTCTCGCGTTGAGCGTGGTAATACGCGCAATATCTTCCAGGGTGACATTTCTGATTTTTGCGATCACCTGTGCGGTGTGCACGATATATGCAGGTTCGTTCCTCCGCCCCCTGAAAGGCTCCGGAGTCAGGTATGGCGCGTCAGTTTCTATGAGAAGATATTCATCCGGGATGGCCTTAGCGACCTCCTGCAGTGTGAGGGATTTCCTGAAGGTCACCGGACCTGCAATCGAGATGTGGAAACCCATTGCAATGACTCTTTTTGCCATTTTGAGGTCTCCGGAAAAGCAGTGGAACACCCCTGTCCTGACCCCCGATTCTTCTACGATGTCGAGGGTATCCTTTTGTGCTTCCCTGCTGTGGATAATAACAGGAAGATTACTCTCTTTCGCCAGAAGAAGCTGCTTCCTGAATACTTCCCGCTGAATGTCTCTCGGAGAATTATCGTAATGATAGTCGAGGCCGATCTCTCCAATAGCAACAATCTTACCCCCCTTAGTGAGTGCAGAATACCGGGATGTTGCCCATCCTTTTATCTTATCAAATATTTCTCCGGTGAAATCCTTTGCATCATGCGGATGGAAACCGACAGATGAATAAATAAAATCATATTTTTCCGCAAGATCAATGCCTCCGATATTCCCTGCCATATCGGAGCCTATAGTGATGAGTGCGGCAATCCCGGAATCCTTTGCCCGCTGGATGACAGCTTCCCTGTCAGGATCAAAAGCGTCCATTTCGAGATGGCAGTGGGTATCAATGAAATTCAGAACTGAAGGCTGAAAGCTAATGGCGGTATTACGCTCCAAACTTCCTGAGTCTTCCTGCGTTCGCAAGGGCCAGAGGCATGAGATTCACGGTGGGGAAGATGCCGAGTTCGCCCTTCAGGCACTCCCGTTCTGTGAATACCTGTGAGGTCTTGCCCAGCACATAGGGTGATTTGAGCATGACAGGCACAGGGTGCCAGCTATGGCTTTTCATGACCGACGGGGTTGAATGATCACCGGTGATGATCAGCACTTCAGGGTTCAGGGCAAGTATGTCCGGGAGAGCCCGGTCAAATTCTTCAATCTTATGGACTTTGCCGTCAAAATTTCCGTCCTCGCCATAGGAGTCAATCTTTTTGATATGCATGAAGAAGAAATCGTAGTCGTGATAATTCTTTTTCAGAAAATCGATTTCTTCCTGGATATCACCCTGCAGCGCAGGGGCTTCCATGCCGATCAATGTCGCAAGCCCCCGGTACATCGGGTAGGCCGCGATGCAGAGAGGCTTGAGGCCATAGGCGTCATTGAAATGAGGGATATCAGGGACCTGCGCAAATCCCCTGAGCAGAACGTAATTCGCCCTGGGTTCGTTCTTTATGATTTCCGCAATATTCGCTATCAGTTTTACAGCGACTTGTGCAACCCGTTCCGCCTGTGGTGTCTCCGGAGTAACCGCGACAGGGGTTTTGCCTTCGTTCTGCGGGTCTGTATCCTTGATCGCAGCCGAACCTCCGGGCAACGGTTCAGGGAACCTGAACACAACCGCAAATCTGTGTTCCATGCCAGGGGAGAAAATTATTTCAACATCATCTATCTTGCTGATCTCTCTCTGCAGCCTCTCGGTAAGCTTTCGGCTTTCTTCTGTGGGAGGCCTCCCTGCCCGCCTGTCCTTTACGATGCCTTTTTCCAGAGTAGCGTAATTCACACGGATGGCTACATCGGTTTTTTTCAATTCCACGCCGAGGCCGAGGGCTTCAAGCACCCCTCTTCCTATCTGCCACTCAACAGGGTCGTATCCGAAAAGCGAAAGGTGCCCGGGTCCACTCCCTGGTGTTATTCCCAGGGCGACGGGGATATGCAGCCCGCAGGCAGACTCTTGGGCAAGCAGGTCGAGATTTGGCTTCTTTGCAGCATCAAGTTCAGTCCGGCCGTTGACCGGGAGTCCGCCTAGTCCGTCAAGCACGATGAGGAGGATCTTCGCACTATTTTGCTGTATCAGGTCCTTGATGAATGCTTGCATGCCTGAATAACTATACCTTAAAGCGTGCTACCGTTTCCTGGAGAATTTCAGCGGTATGCGAGAGTTCAGCGGCCGAGGCCGAAAGTTCTTCCATCGCCGCAGTCTGCTCTTCAGAAGAAGCAGACGCTTCTTCTGCCGACGAAGCCGTCTCTGCAGCTGACGACGCTATGCTTTCTATCTGTTTGGCAATATTCCTTACCTGTTCCGCAATGCCGGTGAACTGCATACCGATCTCCCCGATGAGCACAGCGCCTGATTCCATATCTTTCTTGCCGTCCTGCACAATATTCATGGTGCCGCCTGTCTCCTGCTGGACTTCTTTGACAATTCGCGCGATCTCCCGTGCAGAGTTCGCTGAACTTTCCGCGAGTTTTCTCACTTCATCAGCAACGACTGCAAACCCGTGTCCGGACTCACCAGCACGGGCAGCTTCTATCGCTGCATTCAGTGAGAGCAGGTTTGTCTGGAAGGCTATTTTTGTGATTACATTCACGATATTGCCGATCTCGGATGACCGCGTAGAAAGACTTTTCATGGCTTCCACCGATCTTTCGGTTGCGCTCTGGAGGATTTTTGTATTTTCTGAAAGTTTCCTCATCAGATCATTCCCCTTCTCTGTAGAGGAATCAGCAGACTGCGACGATCTCGTCGCCCCCTGTGAATTCTCTGCAACCGTCCCTGTGGCTGAAGAGATGAGCCCAAGCGCCGAAGACAGTTCAGACAGGCCGCGGGTTGACTGTTTTGTAACCGCAGCAATGGAATTCGCAGAAGTCGCGAGGAGGTCTGCCTGTTCGCGGATCCTTATTGTCATATCCCTGATTGAGGCAATCATTGCATTGGTGGCCTTACCGAGCTGATTGAGCAAGTCATCCCCGGTATCCTCGTTTGCGGATACGGTTAAATCGCCGGCTGCAACCTGCTGGAGCATCATGAAGTATTCAGTGAGACCCATTGCCAGATTCATGGAAGTGGAATGGAGTTCGTCCGAGGTAACGCGGAGATGTTCAAGCATGTGGTCAAACCCAATGCCGAGTATATCTTTTGCAGACCGCACATGGATCTTGACGTCCATATTGCCCTGTTTCACTTCCTCAACGCATCCCGCAAGCTTCCTGGATTCCTCAATCATTTCGTTGGTGACTCTGCCCAGTTGGTTCAGGAGATCGTCTCCGGTTTTCTCATTCGCATGCACATCGAGATTGCCCTGGGCCAGTTCTGAAATGACTGCGAAATAATCGCTCATGCCAAGCGCAAGGTTCATTGAATTTGTATGGAGTTCCTCCATACTCTGTTTCAGGTTCTCTACCATCTTCTCAATGGCTTTACCAAGCACATCCCTGTCTGATCTTGGTTTTACCGAAGCTTCAAGATCCCCTGATGCAATCTTTTCAGCAGTTTTTGATAATTCACTCAGAGATAGAGCCATGTCTGAAAACGCACTCTCGAGTTCCGTAATTTCATTCTCGCTTTTCTGCGCAAAGCGTTTCTGCATTAGCTCGGGGATTTCTCCTTCGGCAATTTTGCGGGCTATATTTGTTACTTTTCGCAGCGGTTTCGCAATATCTCCTGTGAGGTAAACAGCAAGCATTATCACAGCGATCAGTGAGAAAAAGATGATGCTTTTGGAGAGGATGCCCTGATGTCTCACAGATTGTTCCGCTTCAAGTTTGTATTTGGCATATACCTCACCGATGCCAGAGATGAAAGGATCATAAATCCCCATCAATTTGGGAAGGACGACCTGCCGGACATTAAGAGAGAGCCTTTCGGCTTCTGCATAATCCCCGCGCTGGACCGCTTGGGTGACCAGTTTCCCCGATTCATGCAGTTTTTTATGGGGCTCATCCAGGGACCTGAAGAGATTTTCCAGTCCGGGATATGGCTGCTGATAGCTATAGTACCATTTACCAAAAAAACATTGCGCGGGATCAAGTTCGCCTCCAAAATGCTCCCGTTTTCTTACCGATTCCCTGAGATCGTCTACCCACTTATAATGGTTCACCTGCATCTCCCTCAGCTTGTCCTTCAGCTCAATCAGTTCATTCTGTTTCTTATTAACAGACTGGAGCGTGACAATCCCGCGCTGCCAGAAAATACCAAGGACCAGAATGACAAGAAACAGAAGACCAAAGCTCAGGAATAATTTTTTCCCTATTGACAGGTTTTTCAATAATTTCATGGGTTATCCCCCTGATAGGTCCGGACGATTAAAACTGTATCTGACAGCGTTTCTTACCGCCGCCCTCGTCTTTGACCCACATCAGCGTTTTCTTCGTCCTCTCGCACCACTGGCGAACGTCTTTTTCGAAGGTGGGACAGTCTGCGGTCACTTCAAGAATATCACTGGGCTTCAATTCTGCAGACTTTGCTGCGATCTTGAGTATCGGTTGAGGACACCTCAGTCCTACGCAATCTAATGTTACTGTTGCCATACACTCCTCCTCTTTCTTGAAAGATATTGTTTTTAAAATTCCATCGGGTCTGTACCCCCGGTTTACTTCATGTCCGTTGCAGGGTCTGAACGATTTCCCCTCCATTGTTACGGATATGAATACGCAATGAACCGCCGCCGGGCACGGTGTGTGTCGCACAGGCAAAACACGGGTCATAAGCCCTGAATGCCATCTCGACCATATTGAGCAGACCGTCAGAGACCTTTCCTCCCTTGATAAGGCTCCGCGCAGCTTTCTCGATTGACATACAGATTGCCGCTGCATTATTCACCGTTGCGACTATAAGGTTGACCTCTGTGAGTATTCCTTTCTTATCCGTTTTATAATGGTGAATCAGGGTCCCCCGGGGGGCTTCTACGATACCAATCCCCTCTTCCGGTGTTGCCTGAGGGAGGTTCCTTATATGGGGATCGGTAATTGTTCTGTCCTGAGCGAGTTCGAGCAGCCGCTCTGCTGCGTACAGGGCTTCGATAAGCCGCGCCCAGTGGAAAGCAAGCGTATTGTGCGCAGGTTTTCCACCGAGGGTCTGGTACATCCTCTCATATTCGGCCTGCGCAAGAGGCGTTGCCATCCCGTCTGCAACATTCAAACGTGCAAGGGGAGCTACCCGGTATACACCGCTGTCAACGCCGTCAACAAAACCTTTCCATCCAACCTTTTTCAGGTAGGGGAATTTCACATAAGTCCAGGGTTCAACCCGCTCAGTGATATGGTCGAGGTACTCATCCGGTCTGAATTTTGCGAATTTCTTCCCTTCAGGAGTAATAACCTTCACGTCACCGTCATAAAAATTCACCTTGTTGTTTTTATCAACTAACCCCATGTAATAGGTGACATGTTTATACACATCACCGAGTATCAGATCCACATATTCTTTGTTTTTAAGGACAACGTCGTTGAATATCTGCAGGGCAAACTGCGCAAATTCAACACCGTACTCTGCCACTTCCACCATTTTCAGGCGGTCTTCCTCGGTCAGCGGCTTTGATACTCCTCCAGGGAGGCCGCAAACCGGATGTATTACCCTTCCCCCGATATGGGTAATGATCTCGCGGCACCCTTTCCTGAGTTTGATTACCTTCCCTGCGATCTCCAATCCAACCTTTGCAATAACTCCCAGGATATTCCTTTCACCGGGAGCAGCGGACGGGCCGACTACAAAATCCGGGCCGCCGAGGAAAAAGAAATGGAGCATATGGTCTTCGAGCATGAATGCAGAGTACATCAGTTCCCTGATCTTCTTTGCAGCAGGAGGAGGTTCAACCTTGAACAGGGAGTCCAGGGCCTTGGCTGAACACAGGTGATGTGTCGTAGGGCAAACCCCGCAGATCTTCGGGGTAATCCGCGGCATCTCCTCAGCAGGACGCCCGACGGAGAAGACTTCAAACCCCCTCAGTTCAGGAACCTGGAAATAGGCCCTCTCCACGTCACCCTGTCCGTCGAGAAATATCTCTATCTTGCCGTGTCCTTCAAGTCTTGTGATCGGGTCTATGGTTATACGGTTCTTCATAATGTTAGATATCCAGTCTTCTCCTCAGCATGGATGCAGGCAATGAATAGAAGTAAAAAATTCCTGCAGGATCAACAATGGAATCTATGATGCGTTTTATTTCTTCCTCTTCATTCATATCGATAATTGATGCGAGTGCAGAGAGAAATTTTGCCCCCTGATCTTCAATCCTGCTTGTGGAGCCAAAACAGCCCCTGCACGGCATATTTGCGTTGATGCACCGCTCACCGCATCCGTCGCGCGTGGCAGGCCCAAGACAGATGATCCCCTGATCCAGGAAACATCTCTCAGGATCGAGCATCACTTCATGTACTCTCCTGATCTCTTTTATGCTCGCACGTTCAGGTTTTGTCGTCTTCCTCTTGCAGGTATCGCACAACGCCTTGTCCGGGGCGAGGACACTCCCTTTCTCCGGAAGGTTTCCGGAAAGTATTGCCTCCACTGCCTTCATGATGAGATCAGGAGGAGGAGCACAGCCGGGGAGATAGTAATCCACGTCGATAACCTGGTCCAATGTATACACAGTATCATAAAATTCCGGTAAAGTTAACTCTCCAACCTCGACCTTCGTCTTCTCCTGCGGGATAATTTTCCCGGGATTGTCATTAGACGGCGCATTGAAATATACCCAGTCGAATATTTTTTTACGGTTTACAAAATTCGCAAGTCCTGGGGTACCGCCAATGTGCGCACAGGCGCCGAAGGCCACGACAAGCCCCGATTTCTTTCTGAGCAGTTTTGCCATATGTTCCTGCTCTCCCGTCCTGATTGCCCCATTGATGAAACTGACCGCGATCTCGCCGTCACCCAGGGACTCCACATCCTTGACCTTGAAGTCCATGGCTACCGGCCAGAATACAAACTCCACGGCTTCCACAACCTTGAGGATGTCTTCAGCAAGGTCGACTACCGCCTCTTCACAGCCTCCGCATGATGCGCACCAGTAGAACGCGACTTTTGGTTTACCCAACCCGCAGTTTCTCCTTGTCAGTCATGAGCGGACCCAGTTTTTTTACTGTTGCAACCATATCCCTGATCACCTCAACGAACTTTTCTCCTTCACTTGCAGAGACCCAGTCAAGGCGAAACCGTCCTTCATCGACGCCAAACTGTTTCAGCATGCGCTTCAGGAGATGAAATCTTCTGAGCGCTTTATAATTGCCCTCTTTATAATGGCAATCCCCGGGATGACATCCGAGGATGAGGACTCCGTCAGCTCCCGACTGGAACGCTTTCAGAACAAACTGGGGGTCGATTCTTCCGGTACACATGACACGAATTACCCGCACATTGGGCGGATAGGTCTTCCGTGCGCTTCCGGCAGCATCCGCACCTGCGTAGGAACACCAGTTACAGAGAAATCCTACAATCTTTGGTTCGAAGTCCTTTATTTCAGAACCTCCTCGATTTCAGCGAATATCTGTTCTTCAGTGAAATGTTTGCCCTTGAGACATCCGCTCGGGCATGCTGCGACACAGGTACCGCACCCTTTGCAGAGGACGGTATTCACCACCGCGATCTTTTTCTCTTTATCGAACATGATCGCTTTATACGGACACAATCCTATACAGGTCATGCACCCTGCACAACTGTTTTCGTCTGCCTCCGCGGTTATCACATCGAGTTCCAGTTTTCTTCCCGGGACGAGGACTGACAGCACCTGTCCTGCTGCGGCAGCGCCCTGGGCAACTGAACTCTGGATATCTTTTGGCCCCTGACAGCATCCTGCGATAAAAATCCCTTCAATATTGGTCGAAACCGGGGCGAGTTTTGTATGTCCTTCTGCAAAGAACCCGTCCCTTCCGCTCGTAATGAGGAGCATTTCCGATAACCGCGAGGTATCCCGCGCAGGGATTATGGCGGGGCAGAGGACTACCATGTCAGCGGCGAGAGGATTTTCTTTCCCCAACACATCGACACAGGAGACTGAGAGGGAGTCTTTGTTCTGTTTCACCGCAACACTCAGGGGAAGGTTGGTATGGATAAAGTAAATATTTTTCTTCTCCTTCAGAGAATCCAGAAATTCCTGATTATCCTTGCCCGGCACGCACCAGTCAGCGTATATGTCGTATATCTTTGCCCCAGGGGCATGTTTCTCGGCGAGACGGGCAAATTTCAGGGCATAGAGACAGCATACACTCGAACAGTATTCCTTATGCTTCTTGTTGCGGCTGCCCACACAATGAATGATTGCCAGAGACCTGGGCTCCTGTCCGTTCTTCATGAGCAGTTTTCCGCCTGTGGGTCCTGTCTGAGAGAGTATCCGTTCAAACTCCAGACCGGTATATACCTCGGGAATCTTGCCGTATCCGAATTGCGGAATGACCGAGGGATCGAAAAGCTCGAAGCCGATTGCCACAATTATGCTGCCGATATTCCTTTCGAGGATTTCATCCTGTTTGTCATAGGTAATCGCATCGAACATACAGGCTTCCTGACAGGCTGTACAATCCTGCTTCTTGTAATTCTCAAATTCTTCCTGTGTGATAAGACCAAGATTGAGCGCTTCCTGCACCATGCCTGAATCAGTTTTCGCAAACCTCAAGCAATGCCCCTGGTCGAGAACCGGCACGTTCGGGAGGGCGCCGGTATACGGGATATGGATTGCTTTGCGGTCGCTCAGATGATAGTCAAACTCATTCCTGACCGAAACCGGGCAGGGTTCATAACAGGCGCCACAGCCAATGCATTTCTCTTTATCAACACAGGTGGCTCTCCTTTTTATTTTCACCGAAAAATTTCCGAGATATCCGAGGACCTCCACCACTTCGCTGCTGGTGATCAGCTCAATGTTCTCATCATGGAGGATCTCGTCCATCTTCGGTTCGAGCATACAGGAAGCACATTCCATCTTCGGGAAGACTTCTTCATATCGTGCAACCTTGCCCCCCACAAAAGAGTTCTTCTCGACGAGGTATACTTTTCTCCCGGCTTTTGCAAGAAGCAGCGCGGCTTCCATGCCTGCAGGTCCGGCTCCAATGACAAGCACGTCGGTATTGCATTCGATCTCTTTTTTCTCGAGCGGTTCATGGAGGGTTACCCGTTTCACCGCAGCGCGTATGTAGGCCTTTGCCTTTTCCGTGGCTGCTGCTTTATCAGCAGTCACCCAGGCTACCTGTTCCCTGATGTTCACCATCTGGAAGAGATAAGGATTAAAGCTCGCCCTGAGAAGTGTATTCCTGAATGTCTTCTCGTGTTCCTTTGGTGTGCATGCAACGATCACGACCCGCTCAGGCTTTTCCTGAGCTACATCCGAGGCCAGGAAATTTTTTCCGTCCTCTGAACAGAGAAGGGGCTGATCCTTTACATACGCGACATTTTCAAGGCGGGATGAAAATTGAATAAGATCGTCAATATCTATATTTTCGGAAATATTTGTTCCGCACCTGCAAATATAGACACCGACCCTAACCTGCATGGATCCTGCTTCGGTTCTCAGAATATTTTTTAATCCTTATTATTCCCCCAAGAACCATCTTGGCATATTATAAACCTATTCTGCATTGCTCTGTCAATAAATATAGCGTAATATTAGCACGTTTTGCAATTTTCCTGAAGCAATAATTGCATGACAACAGAACGTGTAAATTTTTTCTGCAGTGACAAGAGCGCGTAAGTATTACTTGTTTCCGGTGACATGATAGCTTTATAATTAGAAACACGCAGGAATATATATATCATAACGGGCGGTTAGCTCAGTTGGGAGAGCGCCACGTTCGCAACGTGGAAGTCGGGGGTTCAAGTCCCCTACCGTCCACCATATTTTCCCTTATGTTCCAAAGGATGTCCTTGATAATACAGAAAAACCAAGCAAACAGGGGGAACAATGGCTGTTTTATGGGCAGATAATAAAATTAATAAGACAGAAATTCAGACTATTCAGATCAATCTTGGGAACAAGTGCAATCAGAGATGTTCCCATTGCCATATCGGCGCTTCACCAAATGGCAAAAAGAACATGGAGGAATCCGTAGCAAGAAAAATTCTCTCGAAGCTCCTGGATATAAGTGCTGGAGTTATTGAGTTCACAGGTGGAGCTCCCGAACTTAATCCCAATCTTGAGCTGTTTCTCACCGAACTCGGAAAACACGGCAGACAAACAGTGGTGAGAACGAATCTGACGCTCCTTGATACACCTGAATATTCTTTTTACATGGATTTATACAGGCGCAACAATGTGAAAATCATAGCCTCACTGCCAAGCTGCTTTAAGGATATTACAGATCGTCAGAGGGGCAAAGGGGGTTTCGACAAAAGCATAAAGGTCCTTCAGAAACTTAACTCCATCGGCTATGGATTTGGAGATTTGGGTCTGGAACTGGTCTATAATCCCGAAGGGATATATCTGCCTCCGTCTGAGAAAGAATTAGAAAAGGATTATAGAAAGCTCCTGAATGAAATGTACGGCATCACCTTTAACAGGCTCGTTACTATTACAAACTCCCCCATAGGCGGTTTCAGAAGATACCTCCTCAATCAGAGCAAATTCGATGATTACATGAAGATGCTCGTGAATAATTTCAATCCCGAGACGTTGAATAACATCATGTGCAGACGTCTGCTCTCGATAGATTATCAGGGATTTGTGTACGACTGCGATTTTAACCTTGCCCTCGAAATACGGGTGAAAGACTATGAAGAAAAGAAATTCTGGGAGATGGATTTTGAAAACTTCAATCCGGAGATAACCTGCGGAGAGCACTGCTATGCCTGTACCGTAAACCAGGGAAGCAGTTGTCACGGGGCATTGATAAAAGATGAGACGGATTTTGACGTTACGGGGACAGTGAAACAGTATTATGGTTCGGAATTGAAAAGCAGATCAGATCTGAAGACTGGTGCATGCTGTACAACAGAAACGCTTCCCTCGCATATAACAGAAGTAATGCCTTACATAGCTGATGAAATCAAGCAACGATACTATGGCTGCGGTTCTCCCGTTCCTCTCGTGCTCAATGGTTTGAGAGTCCTTGACATCGGGTGCGGCACCGGAAAAGACTGCTATATTTTTTCAAAGCTGGTGGGAGAAGAAGGTTTTGTACACGGGATTGACATGACAGAAAACCAGATAGAAGTCGCCATAAGGTATCAAAATGAACAGACAGCACGATTCGGTTACAAAAAACCGAATGTGCACTTCATCCATGATTATATAGAAAATCTTGAAAAGCATTTTTCTGAAAATTCCCTCGACCTCATTGTTTCAAATTGCGTAGTAAATCTCATTGAAAAAAAAGAAAAGTTCATGAATCAGATATCCAGGATTCTCAAAAATTGCGGGGAGTTTTACTTTTCGGATATCTATGCCGACAGGAGAGCACCTGAACATATCAGAAAGAACCCTGTTCTTTACAGTGAATGTCTTGGAGGCGCCCTTTACTGGAAGGATTTCGAAAGAATTGCAAGAAAGGCAGGTTTTATCGATCCCCGGATAGTCTCAAAAAGAGTCGTCGATATATCAAATGAAGAAATTAAGAAACTCATAGGGAATATCACCTTCTACTCCATTACCTATAGACTCTGGAAAATCAAAGGACTTGAAGACGCCTGTGAAGATTACGGTCATGTTGCCATTTACAGGGGAGGGATCCCGGAATCACCCTTTAAGTTGGCACTCGACGGTGAGCATGTCTTTGAAAAAGACAAGCCGGAGAGAGTATGCGGTAATACAGCGCTCATGCTTTCTGAGACCAGGGTTTCTCCATACATCGAGATTATCGGCAGCTTCGCACAGCACTTCGGGTTATTCACATATTGCAACACTACAACAAGCACTGAGCAGAGGAAAGATAGCCAAGATGGCTGTTCGTGCCGTTAGGCACAAATTATATAGATAAAATATAATAAAATATGACATGACTTGACAGTAGCAGAGTAGCAGTAGCAGGGTCTTGTTTATTGCAATATACGGACACAAATAAAATTCTAGTAGTGTTTCTTTAATTCAAATAAGACTTGCCTTGCAACTGATTTCAGGGTTTCGAAGACGCCTTTTCCTGTGACAGCCACGCCCTCAAACCATTGGACATTGCGGGGATTGAGAACCCTGTCCATATCCTCGACAGGGACAATACTGGGAAGGTCTCTCTTGTTGTACTGTATGGTAAACGGGAGTTTGTCAAGCTCATACCCCTGTTCTGCAAGGTTAATCCGGAGATCATCGATGCTCTCCATGTTGGATTCCATCCTCTCCAGCTGGCTGTCGGCAACAAACACAATTCCATCAACGCCTTTGAGAATAAGCTTCCTGCTCGCCGCATAAAACACCTGGCCGGGGACGGTATAGAGATGAAACCGGATCTTGAATCCTTTGATTTCACCGAGCGCCAGGGGAAGGAAATCAAAGAAGAGAGTTCTTTCGGTCTCCGTTGCGAGGGAGATAAGCTTCCCTTTCTGGTCGGGGTTGGTCCTCCTGTAGATAAACTGCAGATTCGTCGTCTTGCCGCAGAGACCCGGACCGTAATAAACAATCTTTACATTGATTTCACGGGAAGAATAATTAATAAAGGACACGGAATCCGCACCTACTTGAAGAGGTTATCGATGTCTTCGTCACTGATCTCTGCAAAGAACGATTCCTCCAGTTTACCTGTTCCCTTTTCTTTTTCAACCTTTTCGACAATCTCATCGAATATCTTTGCGAGCGCATCAGATGCCTTCTTCACGCGCAGTCTCACAAGACCGAGAGAAGTTCTGCTATCGAAAATGACCACGAGGATGATCCTCTGTCCGATCAGGGAAATATGGATATTGTCCTTTTCCCCTTCATGGAAGAGAATGGTGAACTCTTTTTCACCGAGGAGCCGGGCGATGCCGCCGGTCGCTGCAATATTCCCTGCGGTGAGAGACGCCAGTGAAGTAGTATCTATATCATGGGTCTCACCGGCTGACGCAATAAGCTGGCCGTTTTTATCAACGAGGAAAACGACCTTCGCGTTCGACTGCTGATGGAGTTTCTGGAGTTCAGCGTCGATCCTGCTGAACTCCTCCTCATACATTATGAGGTCAGAACCCATCATGGTTGTAACCCTATCATATTTTATTGTCTCATATCAAGAGGCAAAACACGCTTCTTCTTTCTGAAGCTTTTCCCATTCCCTGTCGATAGACTCCTGAATCTTTCCTATTAACACCTCGTTCTCCGGTTTGAAAAGGTGCTTGAACCTTCCCTGTGTCTTGAGAAAATCTGCTATCGGTTTCTTCTCCCTCGGCCTGAAGGTTATTTTCGTAACCCCGTTCTCTATCTCATAGAGCGGCCAATAACAGGTATCAACCGCAAGCCTGCTCAGGGTAATTGCGTCGTCAGTCCTCGACCTCCATCCCCTGTTACAGGGCGTTACGATATTCATGAACTTTGGTCCGGTTATCTCAAGGGCTTTCCTGACTTTCCTGACAAGGTCAGCCCAGTGGCTGGGGGATGCCTGCGCTACATAAGGGATGTTATGGGCAGCCATGATCTTGGTCAGGTTTTTTCTCTGTTCGGTTTTGCCGGGCACAACACTCCCCGCAGGTCTGGTTGTGGTATCCGCTCCAAACGGCGTGGCGCTTGAGCGCTGGATCCCCGTGTTCATGTATGCGCCGTTGTCGTAACAGATATAGAGCATATCATGACCACGCTCCATCGCCCCCGAAAGGCTCTGAAACCCGATGTCATACGTTCCCCCGTCACCGCCGAATGCGATAAACTTTATCTCCTTGTCGATTTTCCCCTGTTTTTTCAATGAACGGTACATGGTTTCAACCCCTGATAAAGTGGCGGCAGCGTTTTCGAACGCATTGTGAATCCAGGGGATCTTCCATGCAGTATAGTCAGAGATACAACTTGATACCTCGAGACAACCTGTAGCGTTTGCTGCAACAAGGTGATAATCAGACGCAAGGAGAACCATTTTTACCACTATGGGAGCGCCACAGCCTGCGCAGAGCCGGTGCCCTGGCGCAAATAACAGTTCTTTCTTTGAAAGCTCTTTTAGGGTAACTGCCTTTGCCATAATTATTCCCTCACTCCTATATATTCCTTGTAACTCTTCACTGTCCCATTCCCGACAAGTTCCACAAGTTCGTTGAGCACAAGCTTCGCGTGATCGGGGAGATAATCCCTGCCGCCAAGTCCGTATATTTTATTAATAAGCACAGGTCTCTCCTTATAGGGATAGAGACTTGTTGCTATGTCCATATAGACCGGACCGAAAGAACCTCCGAAGGCGTCTGCCCTGTCGAGGACACATACTGCCTTGAGATGCTTCAAAGCTTCTCCGATCTCCTTATACGGGAATGGCCGGTACAGTCTCGGTTTCAGGAGGCCGGCCTTGATCCCTTTATCCCTGAATTCGTCAACTACATCCTTTGAAGTGCCTGCCGCAGAATTCAGGATAATGAGGGCTATTTCTGCATCGTCCAGCCGGTACGTCTCGAAAAGACCGTAGGTCCTTCCGGAGAGTTTCTCAAAATCCTTTGCAACATCAAGTACTACTCCCGGTACTTTTGACTCAACATCATCCTGAGCCTTTCTGAATTCCATATAGTAATCCGTAAGTATCAGTGGCCCGTAGCTGACCGGATGCTCAAGATCGAGGAGCGGATTCAATGATTTGAATTCTCCGACAAAATTCTGCACCTGATCATCGTCAAGGTATTCCATTCTCTCGATGGAATGGCTGATAATAAATCCGTCCATGTTAATCATAATAGGCAATCTTATATCCATATGCTCTGCGATGCGGAATGCCTGTATGGTATTGTCATAAGCCTCCTGTGCATTCTCAGACCAGAGCTGAATCCATCCGGTATCTCTTGCCCCCATTGAATCAGAGTGGTCGCCGTGGATATTGAGAGGCGCCGATAAAGCCCTGTTCACTACAGGCATGACTATGGGAAGTCTTGTACCGGAGGCAATGTATAATATTTCATACATGAGCGCCAGTCCCTGTGAGGATGTGGCGGTGATGACCCTTCCGCCTGCTGCGCAAGCGCCGACACAGGCGCTCATGGAGCTGTGTTCACTCTCAACAAGAATTATCTCTGTCTTGACCTTTCCGTCAGACACAAAGCTTGAAAATCTCTGCATCATTTCGGTCTGAGGAGTGATGGGGTAAGCTGCACAGACATCGGGATTTACCTGTTTCAGCGCATTGGCTACTGCTTCATTTCCGGTAACAGCAACAATTTTTGCCATTACTTCTCCTCCTCAACCATAAGAATCGCTTTATTGCCTTTTTTACCGGGGCATTCAAGAGCACATATGCCACATCCTTTACAGTAGTCATAATCGAACTCAGTACGCTTTCCGTCTTTTACCTTGACTGCCATATCAGGGCAATAGATCCAGCAGAATAGGCACTGGATACAGTTTTCTTCTATCCATACCGGCTTTAAGGATCGCCATGAGCCTGTTTTAAATTTTACTGAACTGCCTGCCTCAGTTATTACTGCCCCAGGGGTAACCTCTTTCCAGTTTTTGAGTTTCATCCTTCCCTGACCTCCTCATACCCGCGTCTCGCTGCCTCCAGGTTGCCGTCGATGATCTTTTGTGAAAATTTTTTCCCGAAACTCTTCCTGACATCTTCAAGGAGGTGTTCGAGGGTCACGAGACCTGTCACTTTACAGATCGCTCCAAGCATGGGTGCGTTCGGAAGCGCCCTTCCAATACACTCTACCGCAATTTTTGTGGCGTCTATGGTAAATACCTTTTGTCCCTGCGGCGCCTTCAGCTTGGTCCTTATTTCCCCCGGTTCTTTGGACGTGTTCACGACAAAAATTGCAGACTCGGTAGAACCTTCGGCAACATCAATTGCATCAATCAACGTAGCATCAACAACACTGACAACCTGGGGCTTGAGAACCGGACAATGCATTCTGAGCTCATGTGAACTGATTCTATTGTATGCCCTTAACGGAGCCCCGGCCCTTTCCGGCCCATATTCGGGGAATGCCTGGACATGTCTGCCCCCGCTCAGGCAGGCATCGGCGAGCACCTTCGCAGCAGTCACAGTGCCTTGCCCCCCTCTTCCATGCCATCTAATTTCTAACGTATCAGCCATTATTATCCTCCGCAATTCTAGAGAAAGTCTTATATTTTAGCATAAACAGCATCCGGATTCGCTGAATTTTCTGTTTTTAGGAAAAACGCACTTTACTATACACAAAAACCTTTACTTATTCAATACAAGGGGTTACTTCTGTAAAACATTTCAATGAGGAGTGGTAATCGAAAAATTCCAGCCAAGATACGGTGTATTAATTGGGGTTCCTGTTATTTCGGTGTCGATCCTTTTTCTGAGGAGAACCGTTCAATGCCGATTGATAGAAACAACAGTGTATAAAAAGAATACACCATTTTGCTGGCACAGTTTCTGTATTCAAATCAGCGGTACTGGCAGAATATTCACACCGCTATACCGCTACCGCTGCCACCGCCTCTTTAAGCCATGAGAGCCTTCTCCCTTTCAGGACAGAGGCATTCACCGACTCTATGAAATCATGGGGAGATAGCTCCAACCCTTCTTTCCTCGCAAACGGGCTGAATGTGAGTTTCGGTTTTCCTTTGGATAACTTTTTAATTTCCGCATCGGTCGGTTTTTTTATCGCAGGTTTTATTATCTTCGAAAGGGCAATAAGAATATCTCTGTGGCTTTTTGTAAGTCCAATGGGATCAATTGCCTGATGGACGTGTTTGAATCTTCCAAGATAGTCTATCATGGTGCCTTCGGTCTCGAAGGAAGTTGTTGAGGGAAGCACAATATCTGCCTGTTCCGCAAGGTCAGTAAAATGAGAATTTTGAACGACGAGGAATTCTGCAGCCGGTCTTCTGCTGAGGGGCACTTCTCCGATAGCGTACAGAACTTTCATACGGTCATTCACCATTTCTTGGTAGGATTTCCCTTCTGTTGACACCCCGGCCAGGGCTATACCCCTTGCGTTGCTTTCCAGGCCAACCGCAATTACTTTCCCCTTGATCTGGGCGATATTCGCAGTTGCATCAAAAAGTGAGGGGGATGCAAACAGGCGGGGACTCTCGGCCTCTGCAATCAATTTGGCTGCCTTCTCCATATCTTCTGTAACTTCTGTATCTCTGACTGCGGATTTCAGCTGTTTTTCCGCTTTGAGTCCCCTGTCAATCAGTGCCTTTGCGATTCCCTTCAGAATTTGGATTTCATCCCCTTTCAGGCTTAGCACCGCTGCTTCTTCGATTCTGGTATCCAAGGAATTAATTACGATGAGTTTCCCCCCTCTGTTCACCCTCTTTCTTATGGAAGCATCGAGCGCAGGTAATACCCTGTTCCATTGGGACGGATTCAGCCCCACGAGGACGACGAGGTCAGAATTCGTAATAAGGGCTGACTGCGAATCCCTGAGGGAACGGACGTCGGCATAAAGGCTCAAGGTTGTATCGAAGTTCCTGGTTTTCACTACATTTTTTGCGAATTTCTTAAGGGTCAACGCATCTTCATTCAAGATCCCTGCGGTACTGATGAACCCTATATTCTTGCCTGCTTCCTTAAGCTTCCCTGCAACTATGCCGAGGGCATCTTTCCATGTCGTCTCCCTCAGTTCACCCTTCACCCTTTTCAGCGGTTTGGTAAGTTTTGTCCTTTCCTCAATGTAGTCATACCCGAATCTTCCATACGCGCAGATATATTTTTTTGAAGAACCCGGTTTCTCACCGGCATTGATTTTCTGGATACTGTCGTCTTTCACGCTTACGAGGATATCACAGCCGTTGCCGCAAAGAAGGCATACAGACTGTATCTTTTTATATTCCCACTCGCGTCCCTTCCTCCATCTGTCCGCCTCAGGGAGGGCGTTCACAGGGCATGCGTCTATACAGCTTCCACAGAACGTACATCCGGACTCTCTGAGAGACTTGTTGTATGCGGTACCGATTTCGGCGTTGATGCCCCTGCCGATAAAATCAAGGACATTCGTCCCCTGCTCTTTGCACATCCGGACACAGCGTCCGCAGAGTATGCAGTATTCCGGGTCCCTCCTGATAAAAGGATTGATCTGATCGATCGGGTACCCCATCTTTTTCCTTGTGAATGAGGTCCCTTTCAGTTCATATTCATATGCATATTCCTGAAGCTTGCAGATTCCCGCTTTTGTGCATGTCATGCAATCAAGCGGGTGAATGGCAAGGATTAAATCGAGGATGAATCTTCGGATATCACGTACTTTTTCGGTCTGTGTATGCACAACCATCCCTTCTCTGACCTTGGTATTGCACGAGATGACGGGTGCCTTCATCCCCTCCACTTCCACAAGGCACAGTCTGCATGCTCCGAACCCCTTCATGCCCTTGAGGTAACAGAGGTTAGGGATGAAAATATTGACGAGATGACCTGCATCGATGAGGTTCATACCTGATGATGCGTGCACCTCTTTCCCGTCTATCTGAAGCTTCACCAGTTTTTCCATTCTCTCCTCCTGACACTAAGCAAGAAACTATTATTTCCGAATGAATTCTTCTTGTACCTTTGAGATGAGTTCAATCGCCCCTGTTGGGCAGATTTTGATACACTCCCCGCACCGCACGCATCCTCTCTGCCTGATTTCAAAATAGATATATTTCGAGGAATCAGATTCTGCTGTTTCACCATGTATTGCATCAAATTTGCACCTGTGTGCACATTCCCCGCATTTGATGCACAAATCCTGGTTTATCAGATATGAGAGAGAACTGATGCATTCTCTTTTCGGACAGATGCCGGCAAGATGCATTCTGAATTCCTCTTCCGCAGAAGTCAGCTTCTCAAGAAGAAACCTACCGGTGTCCCTTCCCTTTTTGCAGTAAGAAGACTCTCTCATATGCGAAGCGATACTTCTGAGCGCAAGGATGTCTGCTTCTCCTGCTTCTTCGAGATGTTGGTTTATCCTGAGCAGTCTAATTTTTGCTTCTTCAGTCCCTAATGAACAGGGATAGCACCTGCCGCACATCGGTCCTGCAATGAATTCCTCGATAAAGGTGAGAGATTTCTGGACTGCACAGGTCTTCTCCTCAGCATCCTTTCTGATTTCATCGAGGGTTATTTCCTCAATGGGCTCCTCTTGCTCCTCAGGGACCGGCACATCCACAACCTCTACAGCCATGCTTTTAAGGATTCTGCCCACTTTTTCATACTTGATAGCTCCCATAGGACACTCTTTCAGGCAGTCACCGCATTTTTTACAGATATTACCGTCAATCACAAACCCTGTAGACGTCTCCCTGATTGCGCCAACTCTGCATACATTGATGCAGTTCCTGCAGAAATAACAGAGTTCCCTGTCAATATAAATCACAGGTTGTTCCTTTATTTCTATCGCGCCGAGGGGGCATACGGCAAAACATGCCTTGCATCTCTGGCAGTCTACCTGGTCAATATAAAAGAAGCCGTCATCTGATTCCTTAATGGCCTCATAAGGACATGCATCCACACATCGCTTGCACTGATAACAGATGTCGGTGTTCAATGAGACCTGCCCAAGCCCCTGGCATACAAAGGCCCTGCAGTACTTCTCTCTCACATGTTCGTCATATTCTTCACGGAAATATTTGATCGTAGTGAGAACAGGATTGGGTGCGCTCTTGCCGAGTCCGCACAGGGCGCTGCGTTTCACATACTTTCCAAGCGCTTCGAGTTTCTCTATATCCCCCTCTTCTCCGTTGCCGGAGGTAATCTTCTCAAGTATTTCGATCATCTGATAGGTGCCAACCCTGCACGGATAACATTTGCCGCATGATTCAGACTGACAGAATGACAGGAAGAACTTTGCGATATCCACGATGCAGTTATCTTCGTCCATAACCACCATACCGCCTGAGCCCATGATCGAACCGACTTTCACCAGGGAGTCAAAATCGATAGGCAGATCAAGATACTGTTCGGGTATACATCCGCCCGATGGCCCTCCTGTCTGAACGGCCTTGAATTTTTTGTCCCCGATGATCCCTCCTCCGATATCAAAAATAATCTCCCGCAGGGTTATCCCCATAGGAACCTCAACAAGTCCCGTATTCTTGACTTTTCCGGTCAACGCAAAAACCTTGGTGCCGGGAGAACCTGCAGTCCCTGTCTTGAGAAACCAGCCCGCGCCTTTTTCGATGATATGAGGAACACAGACATAGGTTTCTATATTATTCAGGTTTGCCGGATATCCCCATGGCCCACCACCGGGTTCGGACAGTCTCGGTGGTCTTGGGCGGGGAAACCCTCTCTCTCCTTCTATCGAGGCAACAAGTGCAGTGGCTTCGCCGCAGACAAATGCACCTGCGCCTTCCCTGATCTGGACAGTAAAATTAAAACCTTTCCCGAGGATATTACGCCCCAGAAGGCCTAGAGCTTCAGCCTGTTCAATAGCTATCGAAAGATGTCTGACCGCAAGCGGGTATTCATGGCGGACATAGATAATCCCGTGTTCTGCCCCGATCGCATACGCACAGAGCATCATCCCTTCCAGAAGGCTGTGGGGATCTCCCTCCATGATCGATCTGTCCATAAATGCACCGGGGTCGCCTTCATCTCCATTTGCAATAACGATTTTTATCGGATTGGGTGCTTTTTTCGTATGTTCCCATTTTATGCCTGCGGGAAATCCGGCGCCGCCCCTCCCTCTCAGGTTTGCTCTCTTTACCTCATCAAGTACCTGATCGGGTGTCATTGCAGCAAGCGCTTTTTCGACAGCACTATATCCCCCTATTGCAAGATAATGCAGAATATTCGTAGGGTCGATTCTCCCGTTATTTCTGAGTGCAATTCTGAGCTGTTTCCGGTAAAACGGCACATCTTTAATAAAATATGCAGGCTTCTCTCCAAGAGATCTTCGGAAGAGGAGGTCCCAGACCGGCTTTCCACCCATGATGGTACGTGAGATTACATCGCCCGATCTTTCCGGTTTCACTTTATGATAGAAATAGCCCTGGGGCTGCACCGTCATCACAGGACCCAGCTGACAGAGTCCCTGACATCCGGTAGTAATTATCTCAACATCTTCATGGCTTCTCTGAGTTTCTGCCCTGAGATTGTCTGCTAATTGGAGAGAGTGGTTGGCTCTGCAGGCCGTTCCGCAGCACACCCGTATTTTCTTTTTGTTGGGAGCTAATACACCTTCTTTGGCAAGTCTTTTCCGGATGGCTTTCAGGTCATTCAAACTGGTTAATTTTTGCATGCGCGCATTAACCTTTCTTTTTGATTTTAGACCATATTTCCTGTGGTTACAAGTCGGTCATTTTTCTCTTATTGACTGTATTATTTCTTTTAACTTCCCGCTTCCTGTAATTTCACCCCTGACATTCTCATTTATGGTAGTAACGGGTGCAAGACCGCAGCACCCTACACATCCTACTGTCTCCAGCGTAAGCGCAAGATCTTCCGTGGTTTCTCCATTCTTGATATTGAATTCCTGTTCCAGGGCATTCAGAACCTTTTTTGAACCCCGCACATAACAGGCCGTCCCAAGACATACCTTCACAATCTTTTTCCCTCTGGGGTTGAAGTAAAACATCCGGTAGAAGCTTGCTACACTGAAGATTTCAGACAGGGAGAGTTTCAGTTTTTGAGAAAGTTGGCTCAGACTCTCTTCTGGCAGGTAACCCATTGCTGACTGGGTCTGTTGCAGCGCTTGAATCAGTATGCCCCGGTTTTTCTCCTGTTCATTCAGGATCTCGCCGATCCTGCCTATCTGTCCATTCACATCTATCGCTTCAACCTTCATATCCCCTCCGGAGAAGAGCAAGGTGTTCAATAGTGCTACTTATGAAACAAATAGTTGTGCGCTTGTCATAAGTTTCCCGTGTGCGATTCCGACAAGCATGTCAGTGAACTGTGAATATTCTATACCTCCGGACAACATATTGCAATACCTTCATCTTTCGCCTTCATTGACTAAATTTCAGGACTGCTTTATAGTGTATGCAACTATGATACAGAGCATGACAGGATTCGGCAGTGCATCACGCAACAGCTTTACGGTCGAGGTCCGGTCGCTCAACCACAGATATATTGATATATTTCTCAAATCGCCTGCATATATAAGTCAGCATGAAATAACCCTGCGGAATATCCTCAAGGAACATTTCCAGCGGGGAAGATTCGATGTAACGGTTTCAGTGCCTCACGAAAAGGGTACACCTCTTGCCATGAATACAGAGAGGGCAAAAAGCCTGTATGCTGCCATGCTGGATTTGCAGAAAGAGATCGGAATCCCTGGTCAGATAAGCATGGAAACCCTTGCCGGTATCAGAGAACTCTATATTGAACTGGAACCGGAATATAATACCGATGATCTGTTGGCCGCATTTCATGAAGCGGTTTCGAATCTCGAACAGATGAGAATACGGGAAGGTTCATTGCTCACTGAAGAATTGACGAAAAGACTCGGTGTATTAGAGGAATTAACCAACAGGATAAAATCACTGGCCCCTGACGAGATAGTACGCTGGCGGGAGAAATTTATCGAGAGACTGAAATTGATACTTGACGCAGAAATGATAGATACTAACAGAATACTTCAAGAGGCTGCCGTAATGGCAGAGAAGCTCGACATAGAGGAAGAGATAAACAGGCTGGAAAACCATAGAAAGCAGTTCAGCGAAATCCTTCAAAATGAGAGCATTGTAGGGAGAAAACTCGATTTCCTGCTCCAGGAAATGGGGAGAGAGGTAAATACCCTGGCATACAAGTCAGGAGACTACGCGATATCGAATATTGTTGTGGAGATGAAAACGGAAATTGAGAAAATACGGGAACAGACACAAAATTTACAATAAAGGAACCAGTGAATGAAAAAAGGAGACCTCAGCCCCGTACTTGTGAATATAGGATTTGGCAACGTCGTTGCATCCGCAAAAGTTGTTGCGATAGTCACGCCAGGGTCTGCACCGATGAAAAGGCTCCGCGAAGAAGCAAAAAAAGCAGGCCGCCTCATTGATGCAACCGAGGGGAGACGTACCCGTTCGATCATCGTAACAGACAGCAACCATATTATCCTGTCGGCTATCCAGGCCGAAACCATCACCCAGAGATTCCTGGAAGGGAAAGAGGACCTTGCCGGAGAAGAGGAATAAGGGAAGCCTTTTTATCGTCTCTGCGCCTTCCGGCGCCGGCAAGACAACGCTTTGCAAGAAAGTCCTTTCCGCCCTGCCATATCTGAAATTTTCAGTTTCCTACACAACGCGTCAACCCCGCAAGGGTGAAGTAAATGACAGGGAGTATACCTTTATTCACAGGGACGAATTCACCGGAATGGTCAAAAAAGGAGACTTCATCGAGTGGGCCGAGATACATGGCGAACTCTACGGAACATCAAAAAGAAGACTTGAGGAACTCCTGGCAGCCGGCAATGATGTGCTTCTTGATATTGATGTCCAGGGCGCTTCACAGGTCAGGAAGAAATCCCGTGAAGGGACATACATTTTCATACTTCCGCCCTCCCTTGAGGTATTAAAGACCCGGCTCGAAAAACGGATGACCGATTCACAGGCAAATATTAAAAAACGATTAAAAGCAGCACTCTCTGAAATAAAAGAATATACGACATATGATTATGTTATAATGAACGACGTCCTGAATGACGCTGTCAGGGTACTGGAGGCAATCGTAACTGCCCACCGGGCAAGCAGAAAGAAAATAAATCCTGTTTGGATTGAAAGGACGTTTTTTCCTAAGGAGGACACTTAGCAATGGATATTATTTCTCTGCCAATCGAATTCGATATAGACAAGATCGACGGGAGATTCAGGTTGATCGCCATAGCAGCTCAACGGGCAAAAGACCTGGCAGTAGGCGCAGCCCCGAAGATCAAGACAAAAGCAAGAAAAGTCACAACCCTGGCTCTTGAGGAAACAACCGAGAATACTATCGAATTCCTTATCGGGGAACAGGCAAAGAAGGCAAAGGAAGAAGCAAAGAAATTCGATTACCGGAAACTTCTCGAGGAGAAGAGGAGAGAAGCCACAGGGGAGGACCTTTCAGAGTTTGAAAAAGATCTGAAGGTGTACCTGCATGAGAAAGAGGCCCTGGACAAAAAAGCCCTCGAGGGTCTCTTTAGTGATAAACAAGAGGAAGGTGCTAAAGAATAAGTCGTTACTGCTCGGGGTCACCGGAGGAGTTGCATCTTACAAATCCGTTGAATTAGTGCGGAGACTTATTGACGAAGGCATGTCAGTTTCCGTGATCATAACCGAAGCGGCGCAAAAATTTGTCACCCCGCTTTCCCTTGAAATCGCATCACGGAACACAGTCTATACTGACCTCTTTTCTCATCCCATGGCCCATATCACGCTCCCTTCTCAAGCAGATTTCATGGTGATAGCCCCTGCCACAGCGAACCTGATCGGAAAGTTTGCGCACGGCCTTGCAGACGACCTCCTCAGCACCTGTCTGCTTGCATTCAGGGGGAAAGTGCTGATCGCTCCCTCCATGAACTGGAGGATGTATACCAATGTCGTTGTCCAGGAAAACCTTGCGTCCCTGCTCTCAAGGGGGGTTGTTCAGGTAGGCCCTGAAGAGGGGAAACTCGCCTGCGGCGAGGAAGGACCCGGAAGGATGTCGGAAGTCCCGGACATTGTAGCGGCGGTCAAGTCAGCCCTTGCCAAAAAGGACCTTGCAAATGAACGGATTCTCGTGACAGCCGGCCCGACGAGGGAATATATCGATCACGTCAGGTTCATTTCGAACAGATCATCCGGGAAGATGGGATATGCAGTTGCACGAGCCGCGCTGCGGAGGGGTGCGGACGTAACATTGATCAGTGGAAACACCTCTTTGCACCGTCCTCAAGGGGTAACTTTCATTCCTGTTGAAACTGCAGAGGATATGCTTCGCACGGTGAGGGAAAAAATTCCGTCTTCAACCGTACTCGTCATGACTGCTGCGGTTGCTGATTTCATGCCCAGGGAAAAATCCCCCTGGAAGATTGAGAAAAAAGACGGGCTTCTTTTAAACCTCGTGAGAACTCCTGATATACTTATGGAAATCAGCAGGGAGAAGAATCGCCCTTTTCTTGTAGGGTTTGCCGCGGAGACGGGGGAAAAGGTCGGAAATGCAAAGAAGAAACTAAAAGAAAAGAAACTGGACCTCATCGTATTTAATGATGTTACCGAACCGGGTGCCGGCTTTGACGTCGATACAAACAAGGTGATTCTTATCGATGCAAAAGAGCAGAAAAAACTTCCGCTCCTCAGCAAGGACGAAGTAGCTGATGCGATATTGGACAGAATAACAGAGATCAAAGCTTGACTTTTTTCGCAATATTGTTGAAAATTTTGGCATAACATGGCACTTGAAGACATTGAAAGACTAAAGGAAAAAATCACCAGGGACCCGAACTCCAAGCTTTTTGTCCCTCTGGCCGAGGAATATAAAAAGTCCGGGATGTATGATGAGGCAATTGATACTCTCACAAAAGGCCTCGAACAGCAGCCGGGGTATTTGAGCGCCCGGGTGTCCCTCGGCAAAATATATATTGAGAGGGGCATGCTCACTGAGGCAAGAGATGAATTCGAAAAAGTCATCAGCGCGATCCCCGATAATCTGTATGCCCACAAGAAACTGGCTGAAATATACCGCGAACTTGGCGAGAAAGAGAAGGCCGTTCAGGAATTCAGGAAAGTTCTGAAACTCAATCCTATGGATGACTGGGCTGCAACAAGTCTTGCTGAACTCCAGAAAAATCAGAAGCCCGCAATACCGGTGACGCCAACCGGAGATGCAGGGGTTCCTTATCCTGAAGCACCGCCTACAGAGGAAGAAGTCCATGAAGAACCGGTTGCCCCTGCAGAGCTGCCATCAGAATCTCCCGCATACGGAAACAAAGACCTGTGGGATATCCCCCCTGAAATCGAGGACGAGAGGGAAGAAGAACTGCTACAGGAGCTCCCTCTCACAGCAAAAGATATGGAGATTACAGAGATCCTCATAAAGGACGAAGAAATGCATGAGGAAAAACCCGAAGAAATTTCGGGCGATGAAGACCTGACCGCCGCGAGCACAGAAATTGCCGACGAAATATCAGAAGAAGAGGGGTGGGACAAGATCCATGAAATGTCTTCCGAAGAGGAAGAAGAAATAGACCTCTGGAAGGAACCGTCCGACGAGGGGGAAGAACTCCCGGGAGCAGACGAAACTTCAGAAACCCCGATGAGCAGAGAAGACCTTGAATTATGGAAATCCCTGAAGGAAGCTGAAGACGCATCCGATGAACCGGTATTGGAAGCAATAGAAACCGTGGAGGAATCCTTCTCATTTAATGATATCCTCCAGGAAGCCGAACCTGCAGCAGGTGCAATCACCGATACCGCAGTGGTGGAAGAGGCACCTGAAGAGACCGGCGACATGCTCAGTGAGGCAGATCGTTTTGTCCGGGATGAAAATTTTACAGAGGCATTGAGCATTTACCGGAGCATCCTGGCTTCCGAACCGGATAACCGGAAGGCTTTACAACGTGTTGAAGAATTGAAGGCCCTCTTGAAACTGCTTGGGAAAGATAAAGAGGAATTAATAGAACGGCTGGAGAATCTGCTCAAGGGCATAAAAAAGAGGCGCGATGAGTTTTCTGGAACTTCTTAAAGATACCGTGAATAAAGTTGACGGCGCTGTCTCCGCAATGATTATAGGCACTGACGGAATATCAGTTCAGGAATATGCACTGGAAAAGTTTGTTGACCTGACAGATCTGAGTGCCGAAGCCTCGCAGATGATCAGGGACATCAACCTTGCGGCTGATACCCTTGGCCTTGGTGAAGCCAGGGAATTCTCCATCGTTTCAGACCGTTGCGGGATTCTCCTGAGAAAAATAAATACAGAGTATTACCTCGCCCTTGTGATACGGCCCGAGGGGAACTACGGCAAGGGGAGATATATCCTCAAAACCACTGTCCCGAAATTAGAAGACGAACTCTAATTCCATTCCCGGATACCTTACAAGTGATACTACCGCAGGAATAACCTCTTCATATTTTTTTCATATTTCCTTCATGAGCCCTTCATAAGGCTTTAATAAACTATTCCATAAACACAATTGAAAGGAGAAACATGGCAGAGAGAAAAAGATTTTTTCCATTTGGTATCCTCTTTATTCTTATCGGTCTGATAGTCGGTCTCGGCATTGCTTCCCAGTTAAATTTCATTGCGGAGGGAACCGCAAAGGAGGATACAATAACGCCCTCTTCTGTGGAATATTTATCAAAGACAAATCAGGCTATGGCAGAAATAGTTGCTGCCGTAAAACCCTCGGTAGTAAACATATCGTCAACAAGCAAAGTAAAAGGAAGCATGAAACAATCACCGTTTCCTGATGATCCTTTGTTCAGGCGATTTTTTGGAGATAGATTCAGTTCCCCTGACAAACCAAGAGAATTCAAACGATCAGGCCTTGGCTCCGGAGTGATTTTCGACAAGAGGGGCTATATACTCACAAACAATCACGTCGTGAAGGGAGCGGATGAAATAAAGGTAAAACTTTCTGACAACAGAGAATTCAAAGGGGAGGTGATAGGGTCCGATCCAAAAACCGACCTCGCGGTAGTAAAAATTGATACGGATAATCTCCCTGTGATTCAACTCGGGGATTCGGATGCATTGAAGCCGGGGGAAACCGTGCTTGCGATCGGCAATCCCTTCGGCCTCAACCAAACTATCACCTCCGGAATTGTAAGCGCAACAGGGAGAGCAAATGTCGGGATTGCCGACTATGAAGATTTCATTCAGACGGATGCGGCAATCAATCCGGGGAACTCCGGCGGAGCCCTTGTCAATATAAAAGGCGAGCTTGTCGGCATCAATACCGCGATATTCAGCACAACCGGCGGATACCAGGGTATCGGCTTCGCTATTCCAAGCAATATGGCAAAGTCTATTATGGAAAGTCTCATTAAAAACGGAAAGGTAGTAAGGGGATGGCTTGGTATTTACATACAGCCGTTAACCCCTGAACTTGCGAAACAATTTGGCATAAGCGATGAAAAGGGAGTCCTCGTCGGTGATGTTATTGAGGACAGTCCCGCGGAAAAATCCGGGATACAGAGAGGAGATGTGATTCTTGAGCTCAATGGCAAAAAAGTGGAAGATCCAAGGAGTCTCAGGAACATGGTCGCAGGCATAGATCCGAATGACGAAGTAACCCTGAAACTAGTCCGTGAAGGACAGCCAACAACAGTCAGGGTGAAAATCACTGAACTTTCTGACGAACAACAGAGGTTGTCAGGAAATTTTAAAAATCAACTGTCCGGTGTCCATGTACAGCAGGTAACACCTGACATAAAAAAGAACCTTGATATCCCGCAACGGGTTTCAGGAGTTATTGTTACCGACATTGAAGACGACAGCCCTGCAGACGGCATTCTCATGAAAGATGACATTCTTATGGAAATCAACAGAAAACAGGTGAAGGGCATCAAAGAGTATGAAGTGGTGATGTCAAAACTTAAGGCTGAAGAGAATATACTCATCCTTATATTCAGGCATGGCTCAGCCTTTTATGTTACCCTGCCGGCAAAATAATGCGTGGATATTTTTTGAAAAGGTGGTGAGAAACAGATGAAAGTGAAACACTGTACACAGTGCCAGAATGCAACCTATCAGACAGATGGAATATGCGTCGCATGCAGGATAGGTCTTCCACAGATACATGCAGAGCTTGCGGATTTGATAAAAAAACATAAGAGACCTAAAATCCAGACAGCCGGCACACGATAAGGAAACTCTTCCCTGTCATTCAGGGGAGGCCGTACCGGCCTTCCCTGAATATTTCCAATAGAATCCCCTTCGACCTGAAGAAAGTGTCCCGATGTATAGGAATTGATACTAATGAAACGACAAACAGCATATATTCTTATGGTATACCTTCCCGGACAATCTAACGCAAATTGCCGGCAAATAGTGACATATTTTGTCACTATTTGCCGGCAATTTAATATTACCCTGGATACACATTATGTAACCACCTTCATATTAATTCCAAATGAAAGAGTTATAAGACTTTTTTGGCAGAATCCTGGAACTTTCAAGAGGAATTTTGCACCCGGAAAGACAAGGAATATCATCCCCTTCCGCCATTTTTTGTCTTCGGTTTTGCATAAATAATTGAAACAAATCAGATATTTATAGTTTTTATTATATTTTTATTACTTAATAAGCATTAACTGGTATGCTTTTTGTATGTTTTTCAGGAGAGGAATTGGGTTGATGAGAAACAGCGTACTGCACGATCCCTTAAGAAGGAGGTCGCAATGAAAGACACAGATATTCATGACGAAATCATAGAACGCGGGAAGGAACGGGGAGCAATAACCTTTACGGAAATACAGGACGCCTTGCCCTCTGAGTTTTATTCACCTGAGGAGATGGAGGAGTTTATTGATCGTCTTCAGGGTATGGGGATTAAGGTTACAGAAGAGGAAGATGTCCTTGCAGAAGAAGACTTTCCGGAAGAAGAAGAGCAGGGAGAGGAACCTCAAAGGGCAGAAGACCTTGTTCAGGTCTATTTCCATTCCATGGGGAACATCACTGTTCTGTCGAGGCAGGAGGAACAGGAAATTGCCGGGCGACTCCGGGATGCGAAGCACGGAATGCGGGATATTCTCACCGGGATGCCTCTCTATGAAAAGATCGAAAAAACGTTAGCCGTATCAGGCGAAGCGCCAGATACGGCGGAAGATGACAGAGGAGAAGACATATCGTATGAGTCGATAAGCGAGGCTCTCAAAATACTGCGTGGTCTTATGGAAAAACTCGACAGAGCCGAAAAAAGAACCTCTCGTTTCGGCGGCTTGAAGAACCTGAGGAAATTGCAGCAGAGGAAAAACAAAAACTCCACCCTCGCCTCAGAGTTGGAGACCCTTAGGAAGGATGTCCTCGCAGTAATAAAAGAGGTTGAGGGAGCGACTGGCTGCACGGTACAGAAATTGAAAGTAAAGTACCGCACGCTGACCGATATCAATTCCCTTATCATTGACCTGAAAAACGAACTGATCGTCCGCAACCTGAGGCTCGTCGTCAATATCGCAAAACACTATGTAGGGAAGGGACTCCCTCTCCTGGATCTTATTCAGGAGGGGAATATCGGTCTGATGAAAGCCATTGACAAATTCGACCACGAGCGGGGCTTTAAATTCAGCACATACGCTACATGGTGGATCCGGCAGGCCATTACGAGAGCTCTCATCGACCAGACAAAGACGATCAGGGTGCCTGTACATATGGTAGAATTGTACAATAAAATCAGCAAGGCAACGAAACAATTAACGATCGACCTGTCGAGGGAACCAGGCAGTGACGAGATCGCACAACTGTTGGGAATTCAACCGAGCAAGGTCGAGCAGGTATTCAATGCCATTCAGGATCCCGTTGCCATTCAAACCCCTGTTGGGGACGATGATTCAAAACTTGAGGATTTTATCAGTGATAAAAATAACGCCTCCCCCTATGCCGATATCGAGAAGAGCGACATGAATGAGCATCTCCTGAATGTCCTCCATACGCTCTCTCCGAGGGAGGAAAAAGTCATCAGGATGAGATTCGGCATCGGTGAACATCGTGAGCACACCCTGGAAGAAATCGGCCAACACTTTTCCCTTACCCGTGAAAGGGTGAGGCAGATCGAATCAAAGGCCCTGGCAAAACTCAAGCATCCGAAAAGGCGGAATGAACTCAAAGTGCTCCTCTCGGCATAACCGGTATTTTATCGTTCTGTCATGTTATTCCCATGATCAGGCTTGATTCATGGTATAATCTCAATAAAAAACCGAGCCTGATCATGACAGAAAAAAAGCACAACCTGAATGAATTTCTCCTCAACAGTATGCCTGTAGGGGTCATTGTTTTTAATCACACCTTAGATATTGTTTTCTGCAACAAACACGCAAAATTTTTCCTGAACCGCTTCACTCTTCCTGTGGAAATAGCAACGATCAATACCAGGATATTCAATGCGATCAAGTCTGTGAATCTTGCCGAAGCATTTCCCGGGGAAGTGCTTTTTTCGAAAACATACGAGACCTCACCGAGCACCTGGATATTCAGGTTCATTATCCGGGAAACTCCGGAACCTTTCGTCGCGGTCTTCATTATGGAAGACACGATTTCCAATTCACTGGACCTGAACAGGATACGGCAACAGCACAGTTTGACCAGGAGGGAAATCGACGTACTCAGGCGGGTACTCGACGGCCTGAAAAATCTTGAGATCGCAGAGAACCTTGAGATCGGAGAGCAGACAGTAAAGGACCATTTGAGCAACATCTACCTGAAGCTCGGCGTTGAGAACCGGTTTGCCCTCATGCGTTCCCTTCTGCACTGTTCTAACAGCTACCACGACTTTTAATTTCCTTCAGCCATATTTTCATGCAAGATAGAGGGAACGAGCCTTACCCGGCAATACTTTCCACAGCAAACTTGACAGGGCCATTCCTTCAGGGTATGATTATTTCGTTTATGGCAGGCAAGAAAAAAACACAAAGGGTATTAGTAATTCACGGCCCCAACCTGAATCTGCTCGGAAAGAGAGAAACAGGAATCTACGGCAAGAAATCTCTAAAGCAGATCAACACCGAAATTCTCGCCCTTGCGAAAGATCTCGAGGTCGACGCAAAAACTCTACAATTGAATAGCGAAGGGGACATTGTAGAGGCGATCCAGAAGAACAACTACGACGCACTGATCATCAACCCTGCTGCGTACACCCATACGAGCATAGCAATCCGCGACGCCATCGCGGCCGTCGAAAAACCTGCGATCGAAGTACACCTGTCAAATATTTATACGCGGGAAGATTTCAGGAAAAAATCATACATAGCCGGGGTCGCGGCTGGACAGATAAGCGGATTCGGCCCCGACAGCTATCTTCTCGCCTTGAGGGCTGCAAAAACTATCCTCTCCCGATGAGCGTTCGGAACTGTTCGCTCATCAGAAAACTCCGCTCTGCCTTCCGGCGCAGCCCTATTGACAGCCTCATCGTCACCGATATGACCAATGTACGGTATCTCTCGGGTTTCAGCGGCTCATCCGGCTTTCTGTTTATTACCCGGAAAGAGAATTTCTTTGTCACTGATTTCCGGTACAGAGAACAGGCTGAACAAGAGGTTTCAGGGTGGGAACTCGTTCTCGAAAAAGGAGCGAGGATTCACGCAATCAAACGCCTTGTCCGGATGGCAGATGTCCGAACGCTCGGGTTTGAATCGTCAGCTGCCTACAGTTTCTATCGCAGGGTATCCCGCACAGGGATCACCCTCATCCCCGTCGAAGGTCTCGTGGAAAAGATGCGCGAACAGAAAGAGCTATACGAGATATCTGCAATCCGCGAAGCAATCAGACGGGCAGAAACTGCGTTTCTTGAGGTAAAACCGCATATAAAACACGGCGTCCGCGAACTCACCATAGCTATGCGGCTCGAGGAAAGATTAAAAAAGAACGGGTGCAAGAAAATACCCTTCGAGGTCATTGTTGCATCAGGCCCGAACTCAGCCATGCCCCATGCCCGACCTACGGGCAGGAAATTGCAGGGAGGTGATTTCGTGCTTGTAGACTGGGGCGGAGAGGCAGACGGCTATTTTTCGGATATGACAAGGACACTCCTTCTCAAATGCAGCGCTATCCGCAAACAGAAGAGGATATATACAACTGTGCTGGAAGCGAATAAGAAGGCCCTTTCCGCAGTGGCTGCGGGGATACAGGCGAAACAGATCGACAACGCTGCGAGGGACCACATCAAAAAAAACGGGTACGGTGATTTCTTCGGTCATGGAACAGGCCATGGAGTCGGTCTCCAGGTGCACGAAGCGCCTCGTATAACATGGACGACCTCTGCAGCCATCAGGGAAAAAATGGTCTTCACTGTTGAACCAGGCATATATCTCCCTGGTTTCGGCGGGGTGAGGATAGAAGACATGGTGGAAGTTGGCGACAAAGAGGCTTTCGTGCTCACTTCTCTGCCGAAAGCACTCGAAATCATCTGACAGGTATCGCAGAAGAACATTCTCTCTATTGCTCAGGTGTTATGCTCTTCTCTTTGACTTTCTCGATCTGGATAGGTTTGATCCGGATCAGTTCCTGAACCATATCAGTTACGGTCCGGAAATCTATTTTACCGCTCCCCATTTTGGGAAGCTCTTCAATAAGAACAAACTGTTTCGGGAGGGCGATATTCGGGAGGTGTTCTGACATCATCTTCAGGGTCTTCTTCTCGTGTATCTTATTAGTCACTGCCGCCACGATCTTCACGCCCTTCAGTGCATCGGGAATTTCTACTACAGAGCAGGCAACATTTTCCGGAAGACATTTCTGAAGCACATCTTCTACCCTGACCAGAGAGACCATCTCGCCGCCGATTTTCACGAACCGCTTCAGTCTGCCCGAATGCCAGAGATAGCCGTCCTTGTCGAGATAGCCCATGTCTCCGGTATCATACCAGCCATGCCTGATCCGCATGGACGTCTCTTCGAAATCGTCGAGGTAGCCTTTCATGACATTCTTCCCCTTCACCATAATCCTTCCCGCCTCCCCTGCTCTGCATTCCTGTCCGGTTTCATAGTTTTCTATGCGGACTGTGACATTGGGCAGGACTTTTCCGACACTGCCGGGCCTGTTATCCTCGGGGGTATTCACAGAGATAACAGGAGCTGTCTCCGTAGCGCCATATCCTTCGTACAAGACCATCGTGTGCTTCTCAAGAAAATCCTTCCGGAGGACGTCAGGACATTTGTCTGCGCCGCTCACAACGAGGCGGATGCTCTCAAAATCCCCTGGTTCGGATTTTCTCAGATATCCCCAGAGAAAACTTGGTGTTCCGACCATCATGGTCGGCCTCTCTTCCCTGATAACTGTACAGACCATTTTGTAATCAAGGGGATTCGCATAGGCAACGATCGTCATCCCGAAATAAAGGGGCGTCCAGAGATTCACTGTAAGACCGAAGACATGGAAATACGGGAGGTTGGCGAGCATTACATCGTGGTCGTACAGCTTCATTACCTTGCTGAAATTCCTTATATTCGACGCAATATTCCGGTGAGTCAGCTGAACCGCCTTAGGGTCTTTCTCGCTTCCGCTTGTGAAGAGGATAACCAAAGTATCATCTTCATGACCTCCGTGCAGCATCCGTTGAATGAGAGGTGCAGGAAGTTTTGCGATCAGGGCGGCCTTGAGTTTCTCCCCTGTCGTAATCCCCTCCATAATGTCTTCAATAAACACCATTCCCTCTACGACAGGGCAATTGATCTTCTCGATCAATGCTTTGGAGGTTATAATTGTTCTGAAATTACATTTCTTCTGCGCATATCTCGCATTGTTGGCGGCTCCAGTCGAGTAGTTGATCATGACAGGAGTTCTGCCGGCCATAAGGGAACCAAGTACCGAGAGGGCGCATCCTGCAGAGGTCGGGATCATTATCCCGATAAAACCGGATTCGAATTTTTTTATCTTTTCCGACAGGATAAGCGAAGCAATGAGGGCCTTGGAATAGGTGACCTTCTTGTCAGAGGTACGGTCAATAAACGCAAGTTTACTGCCGTACCTCTTCGCTATACTGACAAACTGCTGATGAAGAAGCATACCCGTTCACCTATCATACAGCAAGACTTTCTGAATGGATAATCTCAAAAGTAAGGCCCTAGAATGCAAGATTCAACTGGGCGCTCACAATATCTATATGTGCATCGTAGGTCCCCTGCAAGCCCCCCCGTATCGCATCGTCACCGGTCGCAGACTTGTCGATCTTCGGATCATTTACAAAGATATGGGTATAGCCAAGGTCGAAGCTTACCCTCTGGGACATCTTGTATCCCAGTCCCAGCGCAGTCCAGATACGGTCGCTGCAGGGAACTCTCGGCGTACGGTGCTGTGCATCAGGAATAGGCGTTGTATCGTATGCAGTCCCAGCCTTGAAACTCCAGGTCTTATTCGGCGTATAGGTCACTCCAAGAGAAGTGCGGTAGCTGTCCTCCCAGTCCTCACGGGTCACAGAATTCGGCTGGCTGGGGTTGTCAAAATCGACCTCCAGCTTCTTGAATACACGCCAGTTCATCCAGGTAAAATCTCCCATGACCGCCCATTGAGGATTGATCTGTTGGAAGGCGCTTACAGAAAAACTGTCGGGCATAGTAATATCAGCGGTAGCTTCAGTATCCGTAAAAACACCTGCTGCGGCAAGCGGCGCCGGTGTCCGGGAAAAGTCTGCATCGCCTTCCAGGGTATACTCAACGCGGGAACGGTACGCTGCACCGATACGGGTATCCTTGTATTCAAAGAGAATGCCCATGTTGAACCCGATGCCCCAGTCGTCTCCCTTAATAGTTGCATAGCCATCCGACCCCTGAGGAATTAAGCCAAGTGCACCGGCCGGAATGCCGAGACTGCCGGTGGCGTCGAGGGTGCCGAAATCAATGGCATTGCTGAGTTCCGCATCGATATACTGGAAATTGAGGCCCGCTCCTATACTGAATTGCTGATTGATCTTATAGGCGATCGAGGGATTGATGTTGACGGTCAGGACATCCGACGTTATCGCATGATAACGGCCGACCCAGTGGTCATCGTACTCGGTTGCAAGGCCAAAGGGTGAATTGATTCCCATGCCTACTACCAGGTCGTCGCTGACCTTTCTGCTGTAGTACATATTCGGGACAAATTTCGTTACTCCCGCCTCGCCTCCGTTGCCGCCGCTCAGCGGCTGACCCGTCACAGGCTGGAGGACATGAGTTGACCCTTCATTATGAAATTTCACATAGGGCATAATGAGATGCCCCCCGATTATGAACTGTTGGCCGTTCAGCCGTGTCAGGCCTGCAGGGTTGTAAAATATGGTTGTGGCATCTTCAGCGCTCGCTGCCCCCCCTGCGAACGCATTGCCCAACCCGCTCACGCTCTGCTCGATAAGTGCAAACCCGGCACTAAACGCAGAACCTGGGGTGAAGAGTGAAAAACAGACAGCAAAGAACAGAATAACGATAACTGGTGAAAATTGTACCTTTTTCATGCTTGACCCTCCTTTTATACACAAACTAATTGCACAGTAAACTTACCTGTCCGCAAAAACGAAGTCAAGAAAAAAAAATGGACAGAAAAAATCGCCGGAATCCGGTTCAATTATTGCTTCTCGACAGTAAGAATCATCGTGACATCCCATACATCCTAAAAGTTGTCTCCAGGCCTTTGGCGCTTATTTTCCCAACATAAAGCCTTGCACCGTTACCCAGAACCTGGAGTTCATCAGCTCCTGTGATCCGTCGAATATGAATACTATAAGCCGGGTATTCTCCTAGTGTTCCACCAATTCAACGCGACGGTTCTTGTCTTTCCCTTCTTCCGTGTTGTTGGACGCAATCGGCGACAGAGGTCCAACACCATAGGGTATCATTCTGCTTCCCTCTGCTCCGTACTTGCCGACAAGCGCCTTCACCACTGCATCGGCACGGGACTGAGAAAGCTTTATGTTATAGTCAAAATCTCCGACATTATCGGTGTGCCCAACGACATAAAGCCTTATTTTCTGGTTCTGTGAAAGAAGTTTTGCGATTTCCTGAAGCGTTAAATCAGATTCAGGCTTTATTTCCGATTTATTGAAATCAAAATAAATCCCGTAGATTACAACCTTGCCCGTCTCGCTGATGCCTTTGGACATGGACTGTGCATCAGCGACAACATCCTGAACCATTGCCTGCTGTTCTGCAATTGCGAGGGTATAACAGTCACCCCCGTTCCATGGATTCACCTCTACCCAGAGAACAGCAGCGCCTTGTGTAATTTTCATGTCAGTTTTTTCGGCATCTTCGTATAACACCTCCCCGCCGATCTTCTTGAAGGCATTCTGATAGTTTCTGATGATCTGGAGTTCGCTTGGAGCCTGCACATCTCTCTTGATGCAGTAACTGATGCTATACATATGTCCTTCGACAGGGACTTTTTTGCCCTGCTTGTCAGTGAACTCATACCGGTCGAATTCCTTTTCTTCGTAACTGTCAATATAGGTATTCGGTATTCTGGAGAACATGGGGTGATCTTTACTGCCCCGATCATCTTCCTGGCCCATTGCGGACGAATACGGCATCAGGCAAGAAAAAGTGAAAAAAAGAATTAATACCGCCCTTTGAAACTTTTCCATGGACTCATACCTCCATTCTTTTGATAATTTGTCAGTGACCGAACAATCCGGGAATCCGTCTTCAGATGTATAATTATACTTGGGCATACACTGTTTTTATATAAAATTTCTTTCCTTCGGGAGTATCGTACAGGCCAGGGAAAATCTACCTTATATAGTCGGCAGATCGGTTCTGGATGAAAAATTGCAGAAAATGCTAAAATACTTACACTTTTTAATCCGGAGGGACTCGAGTTGATATCGACTGCTGATTTCAGAAAAGGCCTGAAAGTTGAATTCAAAGGCGAACCGTGCGAAATAGTAGACTTTCAGCACGTTAAAATGGGAAGGGGGGGCGCTATCGTCAGAACAAAGCTGAAAAGCCTGAAGACCGGTAGTGTTCTCGAACAAACGTTCAGGTCAGGCGAGAAATTAGACACCCCTCATCTTGAGGAGAAGAAGATGCAGTATCTTTACACTCAGGATGAACTGTTCTATTTCATGGACGAAGAGACCTACGAGCAGATTCCTTTGACTGACGAGCAGCTTGGAGAGGCGAGAAAATTCATCAAGGAAAATATGTCGGTGATTATTATCAACTATAAGGGCAATCCCCTCAGTCTGGAACTTCCGACTTTTGTGGACCTCGCTGTATCGAAAACTGATCCTGCAGGATTCAGGGGGGATACAGCTTCCGGAGGCGGGAAACCGGCCACCTTGGAGACCGGAGCAATCGTGAAGGTACCCTTCCATATCAATGAGGGTGACACGATAAAGATCGACACAAGGACCGCTGAATACATTGAAAGGGTAAAGTGATGGAACTCGAGGACTTAAAAGAGCTTATCGAGATTCTCAGAGAAACGGACATAACCGAAATCCAGGTAGAAAAAGACGGGACAAAAATTAAGATAAAGAGAGAAAAGCTCCTGGCTCCGTTCGATATGACCAGCCACAAATCAGCGACTTGCCAGGATAAAGGCGTCCCGGAACCATCGGAAGAGACCCAGCGGCTTGTCACGATTACCTCACCGATTGTCGGAACATTCTACAGGGCGCCGTCACCTGACGCGAACCCCTTTGCCGAGGTAGGAATGAAAGTCAGTAAAGGACAGGTTCTCTGCACTGTCGAGGCCATGAAACTCATGAATGAAATTGAGAGCGATGTCGATGGAGTTATTGTCAAAATACTTGTCGAAAACAGTCAACCCGTCGAATACGGGGAACCGCTGTTCCTGATAGAACCCGTATGAGTATACAGCGTAAAACGAAACGCGCAGAGCAGAGGGCAGAGAATAAGATAAAACTCCCCGCTCTTCGCTGAACGCTCTTCGCTCCATGCGCAATGCTTTATTCTAAATTAAGATGAAATTATTCAAAAAGATACTTATCGCAAACCGTGGGGAGATAACGGTCAGGATTATCCGCGCCTGTAGAGAGCTCGGGATCCGCACTGTTGCGGTCTACTCGGACGTCGACCGGGAATCTCTCCATGTGCGGCTTGCAGACGAATCGGTCTGCATTGGTCCTGCCAATCCGGCTCAGAGCTACCTCAACATACCTGCCATATTAAGCGCGGCAGAGATAACCGATTCAGATGCCATTCATCCCGGCTATGGATTCCTTTCAGAAAATCATCATTTCGCCGAAGCATGTATAACTTCAGGCATAACATTCATTGGCCCGACCGCTGAAAACATCAGGCTTGGAGGCGACAAAGCAAAAGCCCGGCAGATGATGAGAAGAAAAGGCGTTCCGGTAGTTGACGGGAGTGACGGACCTGTTCAAACAGAGGAAATTGCTACAAAGGTGGCGAAAAAGATTGGGTTTCCCGTAGTGCTCAAGGCGTCTGCAGGTGGAGGCGGCCACGGGATGAAGATAGTAAAAGAAGAGAAAGACCTCGAGCAGGCATTCTATATGGCCCAACGGGAAGCGCTCACCGCATTCGGGAACAGCGAGATCTATATCGAAGAATACATCCCGGAGATGAGGCATGTCGAAGTACAGATTATGGCAGACAATAAAGGGAACACCATACACCTCAGCGAGAGGGATTGCTCCATACAGAGGAGACACCAGAAGCTTATCGAGGAGTCGCCTTCTCCTGCCTCAACTTCTGAAAAATTCAGAAAGAGAATCGGAGAGCTGGGAGTCAAAGCAGCGCGGGCGATAAAATACCGGAACGTCGGCACTGTTGAATTCATTGTTGATTCGAGGGGTAATATCTATTTTATCGAGATCAATACCCGCATCCAGGTTGAACACCCGGTTACCGAAGCGGTTACCGGCATCGACATCGTCAAAGAGCAGATCAAGCTTGCAGCCGGCATGCCATTGGAATATAAACAGAACCAGATAAAGCTCTCTGGTCATGCCCTGGAATGCAGAATCAACGCAGAAGATCCCGAGCGGTTCATCCCCTCTCCGGGGAAGATCACTTTCCTGTCACTTCCCGGGGGACCCGGGGTAAGGGTAGACACAGCCATCTATCAGGGTTATGTGATTCCTTCCCAGTATGATTCACTCATCGCAAAACTGATTGTACACGGCAAAGACCGCGCAGAGGCTATTTTGAAAATGAAACGCGCCCTTGCCGAATTTCTCATTGAGGGCGTCAACACAACCATCCCCTTCCACAAAAAGGTGCTTAACAACCCGGACTTTATCAGCGGCAATTTCAATACGCAATTCCTGGAAAAAATGAACAGCAGCAACAACCTGGAGAATAAATAACCCTCATGTATCTCAGGGGATTGTGTTGTATCGCTGACCGGTCCCTATCACCGTTATTATTTGAGGACATGGTTCTCAGAGTGTTGGAGGCGGGGATTGGCTGGATTCAATACCGCGATAAAGAGAGTGAGAGGCGGCTGATCTACGAAGAGGCGGTAAAACTCCGCAAAATAACGAGAGATTTCAAGGCGGTATTGATTATAAACGATCATGCTGATATTGCGTATGCTGTTGATGCAGACGGCGTTCATCTGGGGCAGGATGATCTCCCGCTGAACGAAGCGCGAAAAATCATGAAGCAGAAAATCATAGGGATATCAACCCACAGCATGGAACAGGCAAAAGAAGCCGAAAAAATGGGGGCTGACTATATCGGATGCGGCCCCGTTTTTCATACATCGACGAAAGATGCCGGGGATCCGAAAGGACTCAATATGCTCAGAGAGATCAGGAGAGAGATAAGAATCCCCGTTGTTGCAATCGGAGGCATAACCCCTGACAACGTAGGGACGGTTCTGGCAGAAGGAGCGGATGCGGTTGCGGTTGCGTCGGCACTGCTAAGAGGTAAAATTGAAAAAAACACCAGTATGTTTCTTGATATCATACGGTTGCTGGAACAGGAAAGGTTATAGGGATCTGTTCTCCTTCCCTTTGCAAGGGGAGGATGGTGGGGTAAAGAAGGGGACAGGAAGAAGCACTATTTTAAGGAGGGCATGACGTGAAAAGAACACTCTTATTCCTTATGCTTATCAGTCTTATTTCTATAGGATGCCAGAAAAAACAGGACGTCATAAAAATCGGCATTGCAGGCCCCATGACCGGCGATCAGGCCAAGATGGGGATGGACTTTAAGAATGGAGTATCACTTGCGGTTGAAGAGTGGAACAGCCAGGGCGGAGTTCTTGGCAAAAAGATAGAGATAGTTGTCAGCGATGACCAGCACGATCCGAAACAGGCTGTTTCCGTCGCAAACAAAATGGTCAATGACGGCGTAGTCGGCGTAATCGGGCATTTCAACTCAAGTTGTTCCATCCCTGCATCTGATGTGTATAACAGGGCCGGTATTCCTCTGATCACTCCCGGATCAACAAATCCCCAGTTGACCGAAAAGGGGTATAAAGACGTATTCAGAGTCTGCGGCAGGGACGATCAGCAGGGGCGCATAGCTGCTCTCTTTGTAATACAACAGCTGAAACTGAAGAATGTTGCCGTTCTCCATGACAAAACAACATATGGACAGGGGCTTGCTGATGAGTTTAAAAAATTTCTCGATGGCAAAGTGAACGTCGTGTATTATGGCAGTATTGTCCAGGGTGACAAGGATTTTAAAACGGTCCTGACCACTGTCGGGAACAAGGATCCGGAACTGGTATTCTTCGGAGGCATTTACCCGGAAGCAGGGCTTCTCGTAAAACAGGCCCGGGAACTGAGTTTAAATGCAAAATTTATGAGCGGCGATGGAACGATTGATCCGAAGTTTATTGAGATTGCAGGAGCAGCACAGGCAGAGGGGACATTTCTCACATTCAGTCCTGACCCGAAGAATATGCCGTCTGCAAAAGGGTTCATAGAAAACTATCAGTCCCGTTTCGGTGAGATCGGTCCTTACTCTATCTATGCCTATGACGCCGCCAATATCCTGCTCTCGGCGATCAGGAAAGCCAATACAACAGAAGGGAACACACTGACCGATACAATACACATGATGGAATTCGATATCGCCCTTGGGAAAATCAGATTTGACAAAAAAGGAGATGTTACCGAGTCTCCCTATGTCATATGGATAACAAAGAACGGAAAATTTGAAGAATACTGGAAACCGTAACCCTTGAGACGAAAGTAAAAATTATCAATGCAAAATTGTCATTTTTCAATGCACCCTGATAATTGCTTATTGAACATTTTGACTTGATTTGTAAAATGGATATTCTCAAAGCCGTAAAACAACGGAGAAGCATCCGGGATTTTCAGAAAGTGGAGGTTATACCATGAATATTGCGGTGAATACTGGCGGCGGAGACGCCCCGGGCCTGAACGCGGTCATCAGGGGAGTCGTACTCGCAGCCTACAAAAAAGGATGGGGCGTGTACGGGATTAAATATGGATATCGCGGACTGATCGATACAAAACAGATTGACCGGCTGACGCCCGAGGAGGTCTGGGACATCACAAATATAGGAGGCACTATTCTCGGCACCGCCATCAGCAATGACCCATTCAAATACACTGACGGGAATTCCCCCGAAACCGATATTTCTGACAAGATTGTTGCGAATTTCAAGGCCTTGGGGTTCGATGCATTGATCGCAATCGGCGGTGACGGAAGCCTGCGTATTGCAGACAAATTCATTAAAAAAGGCCTGCCGGTCATCGGCATTCCCAAAACTATCGACAACGATATCAGGCTGACGGATGTTACCTTCGGATTCGATACAGCGGTCAACACCGCCACTGAGGCTATTGATAAACTGCACACCACCGCAAAATCACACGACCGGGTCATGGTCGTTGAGGTCATGGGAAGATACGTTGGATGGATTGCCCTTAATTCAGGGATATCAGGTTCGGCGGACGTTATCCTTATCCCTGAAATCCCCTTTGACGTCGGGAAAGTATGCAACAAAATACGCCAGCTTGCGCTCTTAGGGCAGGACTATGCGATCGTCGTCGTGGCAGAGGGTGCGAAGCCCATTGGCGGCGAACTGACAGTGCTGGGGAAGGAAAACCCCGGAGGGGAAATACGACTAGGAGGAATCGGCAAAAAAGTGGCAGAGGAGATCACAAACCTTACAGGAAAGGAAACCCGGCATATCGTGCTGGGCCATCTCCAGAGAGGTGGTGCGCCTACAACGTTCGACAGACTCCTTGCACTGCGCTTCGGCACTGCTGCCATACGGTTTGCCGAGGCAGGGAAATTCGGGATGATGGCTGCACTTCAATCCACCTCGATCGTGCCTGTTCCGATTGAAGAAGCCATCGGCCAGATGAAATCTGTGCCTCTGGATTCCGACATTATGCTGACCGCACGGTCTCTGGCGATAAGCTTCGGGGATTAAGAAGCTGCAGTTTTTCTTAACTCCTCAATCTTTTGCATCATATCCTCAGGGGCAGGAATTGAGAATTCAAGATATTCGCCTGTCTCAGGATGAGTAAACCCCAGCACCTCTGCATGGAGCATCTGCCTCGGGAAGGTAATTTTCATCATTCCTTTTTCCTTACTCTTCCCTTCAACTTCAATCTTTCTTCCATAGGTCCTGTCTCCAAGCACCGGATGGCCAATTGAGGCAAAGTGAACTCTTATCTGATGCGTACGCCCGGTGCCGAGTTTCGCTTCAATAAACGTTGCAGTTCCGAACCGCTCAATCACCCTCCAGGTCGTAACTGCCGCTTTGCCTCTCCTTACCCTGGTGGACATCTTTTTTCTGTCCGATGCGGATCTGCCGATGCGCGTTTCTATCATACCGGCATTCTTTCTGATGCTTCCGTACACAAGCGCAAGGTATTTCCTGGCTATCATCCTCTGCCTGAACTGCTCCGAAAGGTTGTAATATGCTTTTTCCTCCAGCGCTATCACCATAACTCCTGAGGTATCCTTATCAAGCCTGTGCACAATCCCCGGCCGGAGCGGTCCCCCCGGTGCAGGAAGGTCCTTGCAGTGATAGGCAAGGGCATTCATGAGCGTGCCATGACTGTGTCCTGCAGCCGGATACACGACCATTGCAGGAGGTTTGTTGACTACAATGAGATGGGAATCTTCATGGAGGATCTGCAAAGGGATTTGTTCCGGGACAAGCCCTTCAGCCTCTTTCTCAGCAATGCGAAGGAGGATGCGGTCTCCGGTTTTCACCTTATAGTTCTGACGGATAACTTCATCGTTGACAAGAACATTTCCCCCGGCAATATACTTCTGGATTTGTGAACGGGTGATATCCGCCCGCCCGGCGAGAAGCGTATCTATCCGCTCTCTGTTTTCCGAAGATTCGACGATAAACGTATAACTCTGCATGCATATAAGATGCCTGTTTTCAGGGAATCTGTCAATCGCGCAAAGGAAGATTTCTCTCTGCACGAAAGGATTCTTCATCCCTAATAAATGCAGTAAGGCTGTATTGTTTTCTTCCACAGATTCCGCATGAGAGATCATCTCGGTCGAACCCCGGATTACCGTGCCTGGCAGTCAACTCCCGGTCTCCTGCATGTCGTGGTACAATACTTGATATCGGTTCTCAGATACCTGACAAGGAAAAATGATGAAAATAATATCAGCGAAATGCATTATCAGTGCGGTTGGACCAGATCAATACCCTGACACCGGATATCCGGAGATTGCGATGGTCGGACGCTCCAATGTAGGGAAATCATCCCTGATCAATTCATTATGCGCACGACGCGCGCTGGCGCGGACCAGTGGCCAGCCTGGGAAAACACAGACTATTAATTATTTTGCCATCAATGAACAGTTGTATCTGGTCGATCTGCCCGGATATGGGTATGCGGCGACATCAAAGGGAAAGCACAGGGAGTGGGGAGAGTTTATCACCAACTATCTTCGGGACCGGGACAGGCTTGCGCTCATTGTGCATCTGATTGACCTGCGGCATGAGCCCATGAAAAATGACCAGAATGCTTCAGAATGGCTGATGAAGCTCAATATCCCATATGTCATTGTCGCGACAAAGGCAGATAAGATAAGCCGCGGCAAGCGTCCGGCCCATATTGCCGGGATTCGCAAAGGATTAATGCTTCCTGCTCATGTTCCGTCGCTCATATATTCCAGTGAGACCGGAGAAGGCCGGGACGAATTGTGGCGTCATATCAGAAGCATTGTATCCGGACAGGAATGAAGCAAAAAGAGACAAGTCTGCCGGAGTATCCTTAATGCCTAAAAGATCAGGCCCGGGCAATACGCATTTGCCAAAAGATATCAGCATACTTTACGAAGACAGTGACATCCTGGTTGTAGTCAAACCGTTTGGCCTTCTGACAATGGGCACTGACAGGGACAAATCGCGGACACTCTACGCGATACTGACCGATTATGTCAGGAAGGGTTACTCCAGGTCCGAAAAGCGCATCTTCATAGTACATAGACTGGATCGTGACACATCCGGGATACTTGTTTTCGCAAAGAGCATAGAGGCCAAACTGCAGCTGCAGGGCCACTGGGAAAAAACAGAGAAAAGATACATTGTGGTTGTTCACGGCAGGTGTGAAAAAAGGGAGAGGACGATTTCGACATACCTGGCTGAGAATAAGGCCCACCTCGTATATTCCACCCCCGATGCCACAAAAGGAAAACTGTCACATACTGCCTACAGGGTGCTGAAGGGTACACAAGAGTTTTCCTTGCTGGAGGTCACTCTCTTAACAGGCAGAAAGCATCAGATACGCGTGCATCTCGCTGAAATCGGACACCCGGTTGTAGGGGACGAGAAGTACGGAAAGGGAAAAGAGACATACAAACGTTTAGCCCTTCATGCCAAATCGATTTCCTTCATACATCCTGTCAGCGGCAAGCGGCTTACGTTCGAAACCGGCTCCCCGGAATATTTCAATACGCTGGTCGACAGAAAGGAAAAGAGAGTTTGAGAAGGGAATGAACCATCAAATGAAATTTTCTTTTCGCGTTCGCACCATGAAAAACAGAGGATAAAGGATTGGACAAGTTACCTGAGAAGCAGCCAAACGGATTTCAGGAAGGCCAGAGTGTAGAATTGGTGATTGGCGACCGGACAGAACTTGGTTATAAGGCCATGATCAACAACTCGCAATGGGGCATGCTTTATAAGAACGAGGTGTTTCAGCCATTACGAAAAGGACAACATATAAAAGGATTTATAAAGAAGTTGAGGGACGACGGAAAGATAGATCTGTGCCTTCAAAAACCCGGATATGAAAAGGTCGACGAGGTATCTGAAAAGATTATCGATACACTGAAAGCAGCGGGCGGATTTGTTTCCGTATCCGATAAAAGCCCGCCTGAAATTATCTACAGCTTGTTCGGGGTGAGCAAGAAGACATACAAAAAAGCGATAGGCGCTCTTTACAAGAGACGGATTATTCTCATCGAAAACAAAGGCATAAAACTCATTCAATGATACTTTGCCTGACAATGGAAAGGAACTAAGAATTCAGTAATGATACCGTAATTGAGCTATAAGGACGGCATCTTCAGCGGGCCGGTAAACGATGCGGTGCTCGTCGTTGATGCGTCGAGACCAGTAACCGGAAAGGCCGTGTTTGAGCGGTTCGGGTTTACCGGAACCCGTAAACGGATCGTGCATAATTTCATGGATCAGCCGGTTTATGCGTTTGAGCATGTTCTTGTCGGTTTTTTGCCAGTAGAGATAGTCCTCCCAGGCATTCCCGGAAAAGATCAGCTTCACTCGGCGAGTTTGCGAATCTTGCCACCGCCGCGTTCGAGTTCGGCGATAGACTCCAGAAGACGCCTGGCGTTTTTCGGTACTCGCAGGAGGTACGCTGTTTCCTCAAGTGCTCTGAAATCTTCGAGGGAGAGCATAACTACTGATTCTTCTTTTTGCCTGGTTATGATGACAGGCTCATGGTTGTCGCACACTTTTTTCATTGTTGCTGCAAGCCTTGTGCGGGCGGCTGAATATGTGATCGTAGCCATTAATATCTCCTTCCTACATTGTACATATTATTGTACAATTAGAGGGCGCTATTTGTCAAGAAACAAGATATGAATTTTGTTATGAGAGGATCAGTATACTTATAGATTAATGAACTACCCCGCAGTCCCGAAAGCTTTCGGGATTTGCATTCCTGTATTGTCTTATATAACATATGCTCCGGAAGGATTCCCGACAAGCGGGAATGACAGAATAAGGAAAACAGTAACCCCGATGCAGAGCATCGAGGAATTCATAGTCTGTACCCTTCATGTTCCT
>JAVHLL010000008.1 GCA_031082155.1 Thermodesulfovibrionales bacterium
AGCTCCGGGGTCCTCGTCCGGGAAACATTTCTTGAGAAGGACTTTCAGCGGGAACATCCCCCCAAGAATCCTGGAATTGGAGGGATTTACCCATATGTCCTTATCCATTCCCAAGCCATGAATAAAGAGAATGGCAGGCTTACCGGCTTCACCCTGATATGCGACGATATCCAATTCCACAGGCAATGGCTTTCTCCCTTCCCCTTAACCCAAAACCACATTTCTTAAATGCAGATGGTGTAAAATAATTTCAGAACAATCTCTGCATCAATCGGAATTATTGACCAAAAATGAGCCTGATCGGAAGTCTTCCCTGAAATCCTCTTCTCCCTTCGAGACACCTGATGACCGCATGCTGAGCTTGCGCTGAAACATCATATGCAGCGATGAGGATATCTGCCTCCTTGAAATGCCTGAGCACATAAGGACTCCCGAACGAGAGAACGACAGAATGCCTTGCTTGCGCTGAGAGCTTGCGAATAAGGGACAGTTCTTCCTCAGAAATACCGGAACTTCCTTTCCAGGCAGCGACACTGGTGAAGATGGCGAATACTGCCACTTCGTTGTGAACATGGCCCTGCAGCTCATCTGTCCGGGAGAGAACCGAAGCTTTGCCACAAAAATTCCGCAGAGGAGATTCCGGGAAAAACGATGCATCTCCGCAGAATAGAACGGAAACCTTGTCTTTCTGTGAGAGCGGAAGCACCCCTGGCGTGTCTTTCACAAGAGTGATCGACATCTCGAATATCCGCGTTGCAAACTCCTCATTGCCGCTATACTCAACATCCGGTTCGGCGTGCTCCTTAATTCTTTTCTTGTGCCTGAGAATACGGCTTACCGCGTTGTCTATCTGCCGCTCCGAAATATCCCCGGCCTCGATCGCACGGACGACCTCCCCGACAGTCAGATCAGGATCCGGGGGATGCAGCAGGATATCAACCCCTGCATTGAGACACTGCACAGGCACATCGCCATATCCTTTGAGGGCGTGCATATTCAGGGCATCTGTCATAATGAGCCCTTCAAACCCCAGTTTTCCCCTTAACAACCCAGTAACAACCGTCCTTGAAAGACTTGCAGGTCTGTCATCAAAAACCGGCGCACTGAGATGTCCGATCATGATACTGCTGACATCGGCGCTGACCGCATGCTGAAAAGGCAGAAGATCAACAGCCATGAATTCTTCCGGAGATTTCCTGATCTCCGGAAGACTGATATGCGAGTCTACAGCGGTGTCTCCATGCCCCGGGAAATGTTTTGCGCAGCTGAAAAGGCCTTCCCTTTCAAGGATCTTTATCGCGCACGAACCGAACAACGCGACTGTTTCAGGGTTATCAGAGAAAGCCCGCGTGCAGATGATGGGATTGTCAGGATTCTGATTGACATCGAGCACCGGTATGAGCGGCATATTAATCCCCACAGTTTTTGATTCCCGGGCAATCTCTTTCACCGCACGATCAAAGAGTATTTCTCCTTCGGGGTTACGGATATCAAATGCTGCAGCCATAGCCATTTGAGAGGGGAATAGTGTAGTACCCCGAATCTGCTGGCCCAGACCTCTCTCAATGTCTGCGGCAATAAACAACGGGATATCTGCTCCTGGACGGAGAGTAAGGAGAAAGCTCCTGACTGCCTCTCTTGTTCCACCGAAAATGATGAATCCTCCAATCCCCTTCTGTACAAAAGCCCGGATTTTCTCCTCATATGAAGGGTCTCCGATATTGTCACCATCAAGCCTGCCGATGACAAGCTGGTAAATCTTCCTTCTTACTGTACCCGGCGCAGTGCTCATATTTGTATCATGCAACTCCTGTCTCCTGTACCCCGTTCTCGACAAATCAGCTGAGATTCAATTATGATTATAATATGTTTTCGCTTGCAATTTATTGATATCCGGGTATAAATTTAATGACTTGTTCCATAAAACGATTTTCTGAATAGGGGCATTTCATTTATGAAGGGGAACAGAATCCTCCTGGTAGAAGACGATAAACTGCAGGCAAAAATCACAAGAGAGTATCTGGAATCAGCAGGGTACGAAGTCATCCTCGCAGACAACGGCAAAACAGCAATCAAATCCGTGAAAACAGGATCCGTCGACCTCGTTATTCTCGACCTCATTTTACCGGATATGAACGGGAACGAAGTCTGCCGCTGGCTGAAGTTAAATGAAGACACCCGCGGCATCCCGATTATCATGCTCACGGCAAAAGGATCCACCATGGATAAGGTTCAGGGGTTGCATGCGGGCGCCGACGACTATCTGTTAAAACCCTATAATGAAACTGAACTTAATGCACGGATATATGCCTCTCTGCGGACTAAAGCACTGCAGGACGAATTGAGAGAAAAAAACCGTCAGCTTGAAGAAGTCCTGTCAAAGGTTGAAGTTCTTGCGAGCACCGACCCACTGACCGGACTTTACAACAGGAGGCATTTTGAGAAAATCATGGAAATTGAATTCGCAAAAACGATACGGTACAATTCTCCCATTTCCTGCATTATGGTCGATGTCGATCATTTCAAAAAGATTAACGATACCTATGGTCATCGCACCGGGGATATTGTTTTAAAGGAAGTCACCCGGATCATTCAGGACTGTATCAGAAAAGTTGATACCGCAGCACGCTGGGGCGGCGAGGAATTTGTTGCCCTCTTGCCCCGAACCGGCAAGGAACAGGCATTCTATGCCGCATCCAGAATATGGGAATCAATTGCAGGGTATCCCTTCCCGACGATAGAGACTCAAATAACCGTCAGTATAGGCATAGCCAGTGTTCCGGATCCTTCAATAGACTCGGCAGAAAAACTTATTGATGCTTCCGATATTGCAATGTACAGGGCAAAAACCCTGGGGAGAAACAGGATAGAAACTGCATCATAAGTATGCCTCTCAACTTAATCTTTGCTAAAATAATATAAATATATATTTTTGTTTACAAAAACAGAAAGTTATGATATCTTTATATAAGAATATGTTTCATGACAATCCAACCAGAGAGCGTATCCTTCTTCTCCTGAAAAGGAGGGGCACAATGTCTATAGATGAACTCAGTAAAGAGTTGGACATCACATCCATGGGCATCCGGCAGCATCTTCTGTCTCTGGAACGAAGAGCTCTCATAGATTTTGTCACAAAACGGCAGGGAATAGGCAGACCTGCTTTTCTCTATAAACTTACGGAAAAGGCCAACGAAATATTCCCCAGGAATTACTGCGAATTCACTATCGATATGCTAAAAGATATTGAAAAAAACAATGGACCGGAGAAGATAAACGAAATTTTCAAATGGCGGAAAACGAGAATCCTGAAAGAAACCAAAGACGCCATTTCCGATAAAAGAACCTTTCAGGACAAAGTATACGCGCTACGCGATCTTCTTGAATCTAAAGGCTATTTTGCAGACCTCGCCCCTGTCAATAACCATTATGTACTGAAACAGTATAATTGTCCTATTATGAAACTGGCTTCTGAATACAGGGAAGCCTGTCAGTACGAGCTGCAGATGTACAGGGAACTCCTCGGGAAAGAAGTGACCCGCCAAGAGTGCATTGCTGAAGGGAATCTGTCCTGCGCATATTTTATTCCCAAAGCTTTACCCAGAATATAATCTCAGTATATTCTTAAATTTACCCGCATAACATATTTAAAAATAACCTTTTTGGCCATATTTTCCCAAAATATTTCCCTTGCCATAATCATCGGGTTTGTTTTATTCTAAACTTGAAGAATGAAATACCTGAAGGAGGCAATAAGTATATATTCAGGGTGTTTGCCTGCCCTGTTGGTGATAAGGTGAATATGTTGATCCGGCAAATTAGATCTTTTGGGAGCCTTAGTAAAGCACCGGTGTGCACGCCCTCCGGCCTGACCGCGGGGAAGCCTGAAGGTTCTTTCAGGGCACCCACCTATACTCTAGGCGGATCTAATATCGCCTTACACGGCAGGGTGGGCTTTTTATTCACCCTTATGGCAGGACTGGTTTCTATGATAAACATGCGTCTGTGGAGGACAGCATTTAGTATCTTTAAAATAGAGAGTAATGGAAAAATTACTTATAATATAATCCGGTTTTCACCTCCAGGGATGTCTTTACAGTCATAATCCAGCCTCTGCAGTAAAAATCAAAGAAAGAACAGCAACCAATTCCTTATCCCTCAACAGGGGAATATCTTGAAAGGGGGTTTTCTATAGATATGGATATCGCATTGTATGTACTCGCTGGCATTCTCGCTGGTATTCTTGCAGGCAGTATTGTCGTCCTTATTTCCCAGACAAAACTCAAAAACTCAAAAACCGCCATCGACAAGGAGAAAGAAAAGATCTTTGGAGAGGCCAATCGGGATGCGGAAAGAATCAAAAAAGAGGCACTGGTAGAGGCAAAGGATGTGGTCTATCAGGCCAAAGCAGAAGTCGACAAAGAGATACGGGAACGGCGTTCAGAATTAAACCATCTTGACAAAAGGCTCAGGCAGAAAGAAGAAAGCCTCGACAAAAAATATGAGCAAATCGAAAAACGTGAGCAGGAACTCACAAAAAGGGAGAAAGATTACTCGATCAAGGAAAGAATCATCGGGGAAAAAGAAACAACATATGACAAGTTGATAAAAGATCAGACAGACTTGCTCGAAAAGACCTCCGGTTTAAGCTCACAAGACGCGAGGGATGAACTCTTCAGGAAAATTGAGGAAGAATCCAAGTTTGAGGCGGCAAAACTCGCCAAGCGTATCGAGGATGAAGCACGGGAGAATACAGAAAAGAAGGTAAAAGAGATAATCGGCTCTGCCATACAAAGATATGCAAGCGACTATGTCACTGATGCAACGGTTTCCTCGGTAAGCCTCCCAAATGACGAAATGAAGGGCAGGATAATAGGAAGAGAAGGCAGAAACATCAGGGCTCTCGAGGCAGCTACCGGCGTTGATCTTATTGTCGACGACACTCCGGAGACAGTAACCCTGTCGGCCTTCGATCCGGTAAGAAGGGAAATTGCCCGGCTTTCTCTTGAACGGTTGATTACCGACGGAAGGATTCACCCCACCCGCATTGAAGAGATCGTTGAAAAGGTGAAAAAGGAAGTAGACTCCTATATCCGTGAGGAAGGAGAAAAAGCAGTATTTGATTTCGGGCTCTCAGGGATTCACCCGGATCTGATAAAACTCATCGGAAGATTGAGATACCGCTCTTCCTATGGCCAGAACGTCCTTCAGCACTCACGCGAAGTTGCATACCTTGCCGGCCTCATGGCCGGTGAGATGAGGATCGATGTAAAGCTTGCAAAGCGCGCAGGCATTCTCCATGACATCGGCAAGGCTGTAGACCACGAGATTGAGGGTTCTCATCAGGAAATTGGAGCAAATATTGCACGGAAACTCGGTGAAAACCATAAAGTCATTAATGCAATCCTGGTCCATCACGGCGAAGGGGAACCGACAACTGTCGAGGCGGCGCTCGTCGCAGCTGCAGATGCCCTCTCTGCAGCACGGCCCGGGGTGAGAAAAGAAAGCATCGAAAACTACCTCAAACGTCTCGAAAAACTTGAGCAGATGGCCATGTCTTTCAGAGGGGTTGAAAAGTGTTACGCGATACAGGCAGGAAGGGAGATCCGCATCATCGTGAAACCTGAAGATGTGAGCGATGAGACATCGTCGTTTATTTCCAGAGATCTTGCGAAAAAAATTGAATCAGAAATGACCTATCCCGGACAGATCAAAGTCACGGTGATACGGGAATCACGCTATGTAGAATATGCAAAGTAGCACATATGAAAATCTTATTCATTGGTGACATCGTGGGCAAGGTCGGCAGGGTCGCAACAAAAGCCCTGCTCCCTTCAATAGTAAGCAAGTATAAAATAGACTTTGTCATTGCAAACGGGGAAAATGCTGCCGGTGGATTCGGCATCACCGACAAGATAGCGACAGAACTCTTCAACTACGGTATTCACGCCATCACTACCGGCAACCACGTATGGGACAAGAAGGAGTTCGTTCCCCAGATCGCAAAGATGGACCGGGTTTTGAGGCCATTGAATTACCCTCCCGGCGTACCCGGCTTCGGGAGCCTTCTCTATACACTTCCCAACGAATTAAAAGTCGCGGTTATCAATCTCTCCGGTCGTGTATTCATGTCGAATTTCGATTGTCCTTTCAGAGTGGGGAAAGAAGAAGTAGAGAAAATGAGACATGAAACGAAAATCATTCTTATCGACTTCCACGGAGAGGCTACGTCAGAAAAGATCGCTTTCGGATATTATATGGACGGCAAGGTAAGCGCAGTTGTCGGAACCCATACCCATGTGCAGACAGCCGATGAAAAAATACTGCCCGGAGGGACCGCCTACATAACTGATGTGGGAATGACCGGTCCCAGTCATTCCGTTATCGGCATAGAAGTGGAACAAATTATCGAGCGCTTTCTTACCAGCATGCCTATGCGGTTCGAAACTGCGAAAGGTGAAGCCATTTTTTCGGCTCTCGTAATTGAGGTTGCTGATAAATCAGGCGCGTCCAGCGCCGTACAGAGACTCCAGCTTACCTATCCCTGACCTATTTTAAAATTGTATTATTTGCCCTGTGGTTGAGCAGGGGCCGGTATTCCTGGCGGTAAGGGTTGAGCAGGTACGCTCCCTGATCCCTGTACCGGACCGGACGAAGAGGGAACCGATGGCTGTTGCCCGCTCATCGGAGTTTCCTTTTTTATTACAGAGCTGCCTTTTGTTGTCACAACTGCCAGGGTGAATGAAGTAAGCATAAAGAGAACCGCAGCAACCGTTGTCATTTTGCTCATAAATGTGGCAGCCCCCCTTCCGCCGAAGAGGGTCTGGCTTGATCCTCCGAATGCTGCACCGAGTTCTGCCCCTTTACCGCTCTGAAGGAGAACAACCGCGATAAGGAAAAAACAGACGATAACATGGATGATAATAAGAAGTATTGTCATTGCACCTTCCTGAATTTTACGATTCTGGAAAAACTCTCTGCCTTAAGGCTTGCGCCGCCGACAAGCGCGCCGTCAACGTCTCTGCATGCCATAAGAGAATCGACATTTTCCGGCGTAACACTGCCGCCATATATTATACTGAATTTCTCGGCATTATTTCCATAGAAAATACTTAACCGTTCCCGAATAAACGCATGCACCTCCTGTGCCTGTTCAGGCGTTGCCGTCTTTCCGGTGCCGATCGCCCAAATAGGTTCATATGCAACGACGATATTCTGGTATTCAATGCCGTTCAACCCGATTTCCAGTTGCCTTGACAGCACAGCAAAGGTCTTCTCAACTTCCCTCTCCGCTAAAGATTCACCAATACAGAGTATCACTCCCAATCCTGTCTGCTTTGCTATCATTATTTTTTTGTTCACCATCTCATCGGTTTCGTGAAAATACTGTCTGCGCTCGGAATGTCCGATAATGCTATATCTGCAGCCGATATCAACAAGCATACGAGGCGAGATTTCACCAGTAAATGCACCCTTCTCCTCATGAAATACATTCTGGGCTGCGAGTATGATATTCGTTCCCTGAATCCCGGCGGCTGCTGTTGCAAGGGAGGTGAATGGGGGTGCAATCACAATATCAACACCGGAGACATCCCTGACCAGGGGGATAAACTGAGCGAGAAAATCCTTTGTCTCTCCGACAGTCTTGTTCATCTTCCAGTTTGCCGCAAGAAACGGTGGTCGCATGGGGATACTTTACTGTACGGGTTGTGTATTGTCAAGCGAGGGTGAAGATACTTTCAAAAAATATGATTAATCAGTAAAATACCATACTATTCGTTACATCGACCAAAATAAAGGAGGCTTCTGTGAACAGAAAAATTGATTTGAATGAGAAGGACATTCCGAAACAATGGTACAACATCCAGGCAGACCTGCCGCATCCCCTTCCCCCGCCGCTCAATCCCGGAACCGGCGAACCAATAACGCCTGACATGCTCGCCCCCGTATTCCCTATGAACCTGATTGAACAGGAGGTCAGCACAGAGAGGTGGATTGATATCCCGGATCAGGTTCTTGAAAAATATCTCATATGGAGACCGACACCTCTCTACAGGGCACGGTTTCTGGAAAATTTTCTGAAGACACCAGCCCGCATTTATTTCAAAAATGAAGGAGTGAGCCCTCCCGGCAGCCATAAACCGAACACAGCAATTGCGCAGGCCTATTATAACAAGGTATTCGGTATTAAACGCCTCGCCACAGAGACCGGCGCCGGTCAGTGGGGAAGCGCACTCGCGTTTGCCTGTAACCAGTTCGGCCTTGAATTAAAGGTATACATGGTAAGAATCAGTTTCAACCAGAAACCCTACAGAAGGATACTCATGGAAACATGGGGTGCAAAGTGTGTCCCAAGTCCCAGTCCCGATACCAATGCGGGAAGAAAGTTCCTCGAACAGAATCCCGAACATCCCGGAAGTCTGGGCATATCTATCAGTGAAGCAATAGAAGATGCGGTTACCACGAAAGATTCGCGATACTCCCTGGGGAGTGTGTTGAACCATGTCCTTTTGCACCAGACCATTATCGGGCTCGAGACACAAAAACAGCTTGCTTCGATCGGTGAATATCCCGACATTGTGATCGGTTGTGCCGGCGGAGGGAGTAATTTCGCAGGATTGTCGCTTCCATTTGTAAGAGACAAAGTCAACGGGAAGAATGTCCGGATTATCGCATGTGAACCTACCTCATGCCCGACCATGACCAAAGGTCCGTATGTGTATGACTTTGGAGACACTGCAGAGACTACCCCCCTGCTCGCCATGCATTCTCTCGGTCATTCGTTTATCCCAGCCCCGATCCATGCCGGCGGACTGAGATACCATGGAATGGCCCCGATTGTAAGCCGGATACTCAAAGACGGACTCATCGAGGCAAGGGCATATACGCAGCTTGAAACATTCGCTGCGGGCATTTCTTTTGCCCGTACCGAAGGATTTATTCCCGCCCCTGAAACAAACCATGCGATTGCAGGGGTTATAGAAGAAGCGAAAAAAGCAAAGGAAGAAGGCAAGGAAAAGGTAATCCTCATGAACTGGAGTGGTCATGGAATTATAGACCTGGCCGCATACGACGCATACTTATCCGGGAAACTCGATGATTACGTGCTCCCTGATGAAGATATTCAGAAACTTGTGAAAGATCTGGAAAAATTCCCGAAACCCAAATAAAATGAAGAGTGATGAACCCCCTTCCTCAGAAGGGCGGAGTACCATGACAATATATTGCATCCAGATGGGAATGTTGCTGGAACTTGCGTATTGCACAGAAGCCAATGCAGGTCTTCCGTGCAGAAATATTATCGGCTGCTGGAGGGGGAGAATAGACATTCTCTCCTTCCTGCAGGAACGATTCTCACCAGAACAGCTGAAACAAATATTTGGCGGTCCGCCCAAATCCAGGATTGACCGTATCATAGAGGGAATCCGGAATTGAGATATCTCTTCAGGGCATATTGCAGGATTCCCCTGTTCTTCTTCTCTCTTTTCCTTATTCTCTTTCCGTCACACTCAGCAGAGGGCTACCACCAGTATAACGAGAACGCGACGATAATCGGCAACCTGAGAATATATACGATCAAAAAGAATGAATCCCTGATTGAGATTGCAAGAAAATTCGGAATCGGTTATAACGAAATCGTCGATGCGAATCCGGGACTGGATCCGTTTGTCCCCAGCGCCGGGGAAACTGTTTCAATTCCTTCCGTATGGATTCTCCCGGAAATGTCTGATTATGAAGGCATTGTTATCAATCTTTCAGAGATGAGGCTTTATTATTTTCCGAAAAAAAATCCTTCGCTCAAGGTCTGGACTTTTCCGATCGGGATCGGCGATGAGGGAACCGATACCCCCATCGGTACCTTCAGGGTAGTGGAAAAAATAGTAGATCCCCCGTGGAATGTCCCGGCATCCATCAGCCAGGAAAGACCGGAGTTGCCGAAGATCATGCCTCCGGGCCCGGAGAATCCCCTTGGTTCCCACGCTCTTCGGCTTTCCTCGATGAGTATCCTTATCCACGGTACAAACCGTCCATATGCTGTAGGGCGACGGGCAAGCCACGGATGCATCCGGATGTATCCTGAGGATATTCCCTCGCTCTTCAGGATAGTACCGAATAAAACCAACGTGTCTATCGTGAAACAGCCGATAAAAATCGGCCTGCTCAACCAGAAAATCTACATAGAGGTTCATAAGGACATCAGCCTGAAAGATTTCAATTATTTTGACGAGGCAGTACGGTTGTTGCGGAAAAATAATCTGTACGAGAAAATAGACAAGGGAAAAATGCTCTCTGCGTTAAGGGACAAGCGGGGGATACCTGTCGTCATCTCGCCATAGGAAATAACAGAAGGGGCTAAGAACCCCTTGATTCTTAGCCCCTTCTGTTGTTCTGGTCTGTTATTTCTTTTGTTGTAATTCGAACGATTTCGCGCATTTTGCCGCAGCATTCTCGGCTCTCTCTGCTGAGTCTTCAGCTCTCTTTGCGGCAGCTTCAGCCTTTTTCATAGCCATATCTGCTTTGTCACAGCATTCTTTGGCAGTTCTGATCGCGTCCTGGGCCAGAGCTTTCGCTTCGCGAGCTTCCTGTTTAGCAGCGTCGATTTCCGGCATTTTGGCTTCGAGGGCGCTCACCCTCGATTCAACAGCTGATACCCTCGCTTCGAGCCTACTGATTCTGTCTATAAGCGGGTCTATCTGCTGCTTCACATAGTCCTTCGTTGCGCACCCAAATAAAAGGAGTAAAGAAACTAAGGAAATAACTATTAGTGTTACTTTTCTCAATTTTGCACCTCCTTCCTAAATTTATTCATTGTTAAAATCCTAAAGTAAAATCTATAAAATGTCAAGCAAATAATTGATTAACCGCTGAAATTTATCTGTCAAAAAGAATTGCTTCCTGACATTCTGAAAAATACCCTCACGCTGTGTTAGTATTTTGCTGTGAAACTCCGGGAAAATAACCGGCAGGCTCTCGTCTCAGCAATAAGAATATTAGAAAAAGGCGGGATCATTGCATATCCGACAGAGACATTTTATGCTCTCGGAGTTAAATTTGATCTCCCGGGCTCTTTGCAAAACCTTTACGAAATCAAGAAAAGACCCCGTGAGAAAGCATTGCCACTGATTATCGGCGACAGAAGAATGATCGGGCTTGTTGCGGCTCCGGTCAGCAAAAAAACTCTCTCCCTTATGGACAGGTTTTGGCCGGGGCCTCTTACTCTTTTACTGACTGCAAAAGAAAATCTTTCAGAATACCTGACGGCAGGAACACATACCGTCGCAGTGAGGATTCCCGGGCGGTCTTTTGCGCTCGATCTTGCCCAGGCAGTCGACTTTCCCATAACCGCAACAAGTGCAAATATATCGGGAATGCCCCCTGCGCAGGATGCCGCGACCGTTGTTCGGTATTTCGGGGACACTATCGACCTTGTTGTTGATGGGGGAAAAACACCCGGGGGTAATCCATCGACAATTGCAGACGTTACCGGAAAAGATTTCCAGATACTAAGAGAAGGCGCAATAGAAAAAGAAGTACTCTACGGATTCGTCGGAGAATCCGGAAATTGAATCTGACTTCCCGCTTCTTTCTGACCTTTTGATTTCTTCCGTATCAGCATCGCTATGATCATTCCTGCAATCAACCCGCATATCGCCGAGAGGAACACTATGATTGCCAGTGAGGCTTCGAATCTCCAGAAAAAGAAGGTGATAGAGACAGGCACCGCATTCTGAACAGAAAATATCGCAACAAGAAAAATCAGGATGAGCAGTACAATAACCTTTGTCATGCTTCCCTCCCGTTTACAGGTTTATCTGCCTTGTGCTTTCCGTATGCGTTTACGGGACTTCGTTTTCGCACTGACCGTGGGCTTTCCCTCCAGTTTTGCAATCTGCATCTCCAGTTTCTTTATTTTCCCTACGGTACTTTTTACCTTTTTATCCTGCATAGGATTTTTGTTTTTCGAGACCAGGGCATAAACCCTGCCACCGAGTTCGGACATCTCTTTCTGCACTTTTGTGTTTCTGTCGAAAATTTTAAGCCTTTTCTTCCCCTCTTCGGTAAGTTCTTCTGCCTTTTCTTTTACGACAGCGACCCCCTCCCTGACAAAAACAAGTCCTTCTTTGAATCCCTTCTGAACATCTCTTTTGACTTTTTCCCAGAAATCCATAATTCACCTCTTGATCAAATATACAGTTTTCCCTGCTTCGGAAGCGATAACGCTTCCTTTTCCTGTCACGGTATTATCGGGAACCCCTGATCAGTTTTCCTCCTTTTGGTACGATCGCAATCCCTGAAGAGTCTATATGGCAGCGGAAGCGGTCTTTCTCGGTCTCGAATCCAATCTGTGCATTCTCTTCAATCACATTCAGTTTGTCAACGATGACCTTTTTCAGCCTGCACCCCTTTTTCAAGACTGTCTGATCCATTATTATGCAGTCCTCAAGGTTCACATTCTCTTCGATAACCACCCCGCTCCTGATGAAAGAGTTCCGAATTTTGGCCTTATGAATAACGCAGCCTTCTCCAATAATACTGTTTCTTATATCAGCTTTCATGATCTTTGAGGCCGATCCTTCGTATCCGGATGGATGGACAGGCCAGTATCTGTTCTCCATCTCGAAAAGCGGCGATTGTCCGAGCATTTCCCTGTGCGCCTCAAAAAATGCCGGAATGGTTCCCACATCACGCCAATACCCGTTTTCCTCATAGGACATCGTTCCCGGAATCACATTTGTTGCAAAGTCGTACGCAAATACCTTGCCGGTTTTCACAAGTTCCGGGATGACATGGGCTCCGAAATCATGCTGCTTTTTCCTTTGTGCTTTTGCGAGAGATTCAAGGAGCACTTCTTTGTTGAATATGTAATTCCCCATGGAAACGTACGCACGTGAAGGATCATCAGGCATCGGGAGAGGCTTTTTGGGTTTTTCCTGAAAACCCGTAATGCGCTTTTCATTGTCAACCACAATGACACCGAATGAAGAAGCCTGTTCAAGCGGTACAGGACGCGCAGCGACAGTCACCGATGCATTGTTCCCGACATGGAAATCAATCATTTGACGGATATCCATCCGGTAAATATGGTCTGCCCCGAAAATGATCACGAGTTTCGGATCATGCTGCTGGACGAGAGCGAGATTCTGAAAGACTGCATCAGCAGTCCCCTGGAACCACTCAGGTCCCATGCGCATCTGGGGAGGGACGACAGTGACAAAATGGTCCTTGATCACTGAAGAAAAGTTCCAGTTTATCCTCACATGTTCAATAAGCGACTGTGATTTATACTGCACAAGGAGATAGATCGAATAAATATGTGAGTTGACAAGGTTGCTCAGAACGAAATCCACTATCCGGTACCTTCCTCCGAAAGGAACAGACGGTTTCGAACGGAATGCGGTCAGGGGGAAAAGCCGTTCACCCTTGCCACCGGCGAGCACTAAGGCAAGAACCTTTGGGTGAGCCATGATACCTCCGGGAAACAGAGTTTATCCATTTTAACCAATATGCCGGAAAAAAAATAGAGCCTTATCCGGGACTGCTACAGTGAATCTTCCGGCAAGGGAAATTTGTCCCTGAGCACTGCGGCGAGACCAGGAAACCGTCTGTCCTTCATCGCATCTTCAAGAAGGACGGGGATTTTCTGAACCCAGTTCGGATGTTCATCAACAGTTCCCGGAAGGTTCTGCTGGTCCAGAGTGCCGAGAATATCATCGAAATTCACAACCACCATCCTGCAAGGGGTCAGGGAAAGATATTGATAGACAGCACTGCAGAGTTCGTCAGTCATCCCGCTTTGAAGGGGATAATTTTTTCGTAATACCCCTTTGGCTTTCAGTGCGGAGATCAGGAGCCGTTTATCCCTTTCCCGTTCTTCCCTCTTTTTGTTGAACAGAGTTTCGTCCGGATATTTTCCCACCCTTTTCGAAACCTCCATATCCCTTCCCTGCCAGTATCCTGAAAGGGTCGGAAGGTCATGGGTTGTTACCGCACATAAAGCCGCTGAAGAATATTTGTCCGGATCTGAAAACGAAGGGTCAGGATAATCCCGCTCGAAATAGAGAAGCCGGTAGGAGAGCATCTTGAACCTCCTGAGCGTCTCCCTCACATTATCCCCGACCGTACCGAGGTCTTCAGCAATCACCACGGTTTTATTTCTCACGCTTTCCAGCGCGATAATTCTGATCAGGTCTTCAAAGGGATAGTTCACATATGCACCGTCCTTCGGGTACTTACCCCGTGGAATCCAGAACAACCGGAACATACCGAGGGCATGGTCTATCCTCAAGGCGCCGCCCCGTTTCATGTTCTTTCTCATTGTCTGGACGAACAACTCGTATCCGGTTTCTCTCTCCGCTTCAGGGATCAGGGGGGGGAACCCCCATTTCTGTCCATCAGGGCTGAAATCGTCGGGAGGCGCGCCTACTTCTGCTTCATAGGCAAATGCGCTCTGGTTGCTCCACGCATCGCTACCTCCGCCTAGAGAGCCGATTGCAAGGTCCTGATAAAGACCAAGGAGCATCCCCTTCTTTTTTACCTCTTGCTCGATAGATTCCAGCTGTTGATCAATAAGCCATTGCATATACTGATAGAAGAGCACATCTTTCTCATGGCTCATTGCAAATTTTCTAACTTCGCTGCCTGAACGATCATGATACTCTTCAGGCCATTCCTGCCATGAATACGTCCCTTTTTTCTTCATATGCTCATGAATGACCATGAAAAGCGCGAAGGATTCCAGAGGATGGCCTTCAAGAGACAGGTATTCCCTGAATTTTCTGCACCGGGGCGTATCCTCGTTGTAATGGTTTTTGTAAAAGACCTCAAAGCAGTTCCTGAGAACCGTCTCTTTCAGATGCGCAATCTCCTCATACCCGACGAACTGTGTCTGCCTGAGTTCCTGTATCGTACTTCCGATGTCCGGGGCTGATATGACACTTTTCAGCTCTTGCGATTCCGCGTACTCAGGCACTGCCTCGATATCCAGGTAGAGATAATTTTTGTATAACCTGGTGATTGGCGAATAGGGGCTGATGCCAAACGGAAGCGTGTTCGGAATGGCATGGAGAGGGTTAATCCCCACAAATCCACCCTGCAATCCTGCAATCCATGCAACGAGTTTTTTCAGATCAGTGAAATCACCGATCCCCCAATTGCGCAGTGACCGGACAGCATAAAGGCTTACGAAGAGGCCCCATGATTTCCGTGCCGAGAATTCTTCGGGCAGATAGCAGGCATCGGGGGCAATAATAATTCTTGCAGTCTTCTCTCTCTCATTGGTCTCTGTCGGAAAGACTTTCTCGGGATGCAGACATCGGACAGTCATGCGATAGTAGCCTGTTTCACGGTTTCCTGTATCTGCAAGAGAAACCTTGAGAAATCGTTTTCCGTCAAACCACTGCTCTTCTGATATCGGGAGGCGATCCCCTGAGATTGTCTGCATGTCGTTCCTGTGCGGGAGTTCCGTCGCTCCCTCATCTCCGCCAGTACGGGAAGGTATATTCTCTTCATTCTCAATAAACCATGAAATCAGGATATTTTTTTCTTCTCCCTCTTTGGCCTGAATATATACAGGGACTGAAATTGGCTGATCGTTGACAGACCGCACATGGACGGGATCGAGGAATTCTCCCCAAGTCCCCCATTTTCTCTGCTGAATCTCCCGAACAACGTCTGCGGAGGAATCAATCCTGCACTTCATTGCCCTGAGAATGCCTTCCATGGTTTCCGGTGACGTCTCATGCCTGTTGCCGAAAATATCCCAGTATTCGGGGATAATTCCGCAAAGGCCGGAAAGCTCACGGATCAGCTCTCCATAAGGTTGCTCAGTCATAGTATCTATTATACCCCATGCGTTTTCCCTGAGGCGTCCATAGAGAAGGTTTTTCAATTCGCCTGTTTTTCATTGCATGCAACGTATAAGGAAAGTCTGGTACAATGCAGAATGCACAGTTCAGGGAGTTCGTCCGTTTTTTTCAGAATGATATCGTTCCTTCTCTTTTCCGTATTTTTAACCACCCTCTCTCTTTGCTCGCCGTCTCCCCTGTTGGCCGCGCCTCCTGAACGCATCATATCCCTTGCCCCGAATGTCACAGAAATTTTATTCGCCATCGGTCTTGGCGACAGACTCACGGGCGTCACTCAGTTCTGCGACTATCCTGAGGAGGCAAAGAAAAAACCGAAAGTCGGCGGCATGTCCAATCCCTCTCTCGAGGCAGTCATCTCCCTAAAGCCGGACATCGTGATTCTTACTACCGACGGGAATCCGAAAGAGTTTGAGGAGAGACTCCGTTCCCTGAAGATCAGGACTTCCATATTCAGGGCAAGGAGACTTCAGGAACTCCCCGCAGGGATCAGGGAACTTGGCGCCGAGCTTCGCGTTCAGGACAAAGCAGATGCGCTCGCGAAAAAAATAGAGGATGCGCTTACCCGCGTGTCATTTCACCAAAAACGATTTCCGGACAGAAAAAAAATCCTTTTTGTCATCTGGCCTGAACCGTTAATCATTGCGGGACGCGGGACAGTAATCGACGATGTCATAGCACTCTTTGGTCAGGAAAACGTAGCCGCGCAGGCAAAAACATCGTATCCAAAATATTCTGTGGAAGAAGTTCTCCGTCAGTCGCCTGATATTATCTTCATCGGCAAAGGACATACTGAAATCAGGGAAATGTCGGAGGGGTTTCTCAATAAAATTTCGCTGGCGCCTGCGGTAAAGAAGGGAAAAGTTTTCTTCCTGAGTGACAACCTCTACCGCATGGGGCCGAGGATCCTTATGGGGATAGAAGAGATGGCTGCATGCCTTCAGTGAAAATTACCCTGCTCATTGTTGTTTCTCTCGGCATCTTTTTTGTTTCTCTTTTCCTCGGGCCGACGCTCATCAGTCCGTTCAGTCCCGACCCGATCGAAAAAGAGATCCTGTTCTCGATAAGGATGCCCCGCGTGATAATCGCATTCCTCATAGGGATCGCTCTCGGCACGTCAGGCGCCGTCCTTCAGGGTATCCTGAGAAACCCCCTTGCAGACCCTTATGTTCTTGGCATATCAAGCGGGGCTGCATTCACTGCGGCGTTAAGTCTTCTCTCGGGTTTTTACATCCTCGGGAAATTTACGCTTCCCCTTTCCGCATTTGCCGGAGCATGCACTGCAAGTATCATGGTCGGGATATTCGGATGGAAAAGAGGCAATCTTCTTCCGGAAAGGCTGCTCCTCGCAGGGATCGGCCTGGGATTTCTCTTCTACTCCGCTATGATGCTTCTTGTAAGCATTTCGACCAGCGAAGGGATGCGGAGGACTGTGCTCTGGATCTTCGGCGACCTCTCGATGGCTGACTGGTCAGTAATCCCCTACGGGCTAGTATTCATCGCATCGGGTCTCGGCATTTCGCTTCTGAGGGCAAAGGCACTGAATGCGCTCATACTGGGAGATGAAATGGCGCACAGTCTCGGCTTTTCAGTACAGAAGGAGAGACTGCTGCTCTTTATCTCCGTCGCACTCATGACCGGCGCTTCTGTATCGCTCGGCGGCACCATAGGTTTCATCGGACTCATCATTCCCCATATGGTAAGGTTCTTTGTAGGAGCAAACAGCAGGTATGTCATCCCAGTCTCTGCACTTTGTGGCGGAGGCTTTCTCTCCATTTCAGACCTCATCGGGAAAACGCTCCTTTCCCCTATGGAAATCCCGGCAGGTATTATCACTGCACTCATAGGATCACCGTATTTTCTCTATCTTCTGAGGAGGCGCGATGTCTTCCAGGGCTGACCTTCCCATACTTGAACTCTCGGAAGTGGGCTTCGGATATGACAGGAATGCATCTTTCATTTCCAGCCTTTCTTGCTCAATACTTAATGGCCAGTTCATTGGACTTCTCGGCGCAAACGGGTCCGGCAAGTCCACCATCCTGAAGCTCGCGAGCGGCATCCTGAAACCATCAACCGGTCAGGTCACTCTCTGGGGAAAATCACTGCATCAATACAGGCAAAAAGACCGGGCAAAGCTCATCTCGTATCTCCCCCAGTTTCTTGATATGCATATACCGTTTACAGTCAGGGAACTTGTCTCTATGGGCCTTTATCCCTATGATATCCTCCCGGATATGACCGCGGAAGAAGCGATGGAACTCGTAGGCCTGAGGAGGAAAGCCGACATCCCTATCGCACAGCTCAGCGGAGGGGAGAGGAGACGGGCGTTTATTGCGATGACGCTTCTTCAGGGTTCAGGACTTGTCCTCCTCGATGAACCATTGGTAAACCTCGATATAAAATTTCAGCTTGAAATTTACAGACTCTTAAAGGAGCTGCAGAAGCAGAAGAATATTTCGATCCTGATGGCGCTCCATGACATGAATTTTGCGATGCAATTCGAGGCAGTAATGCTCATCAAACAAGGATCAATCCTCGGCGCCGGAACCCCTGAAGAGGTCCTCACGAAAGATACGATCAGGGATGCATTCGATGTCGACGTTACCGTCAGGAAACAGGATTCCGGTGAGATGATTATCAGCTATACAAGAAACACCGGTGAGCGTCTGCAGGATTAAAAACAGGTAACATCTTCGACAGAGGTCGAGACGACAAACACCTTATGGTTGTTGCTCCTGCTGTCTACAGGCTTGAGGGAGAACCCGCCTTTTTTCGTTTCGAGAAAAAATCCTTTTTCCCATGGTACATTTCCTTCGAGATATCCGACCAGAGTTTCCCCGTCCTTGAACCGGACAAGGACCCTTTTCCCTGATGCGGTACCGGCAAAGGATTTTGATTCTTTATGAATTTTATTTCCCTCAAACGTTTTGACAAAAAATACCGCCTTCAGTTCATTCAGGGGTATTGTATGCGTTTGAGATGATTGATCGAGGAGAATAATACGGTTGTCCTGCGGAGAAAAATCTTCCATATGTCCTTTCATTATTCTCCGGTCCAGGAAATTAAGGACAACTTTCTGTTTCTCCATTATGGATAGAATTGTAGCACAAATAAGGATTCCCAGGGAAGTTGACGAGGAGATCAAATCAAAAAATACTGAGATGCTGAAAGACCACGGGTCGTTCCGGGCTATCTTAACCCGGCGAGTGTTCTGAAAATATCGGACGACTGCTTTTCTATCTCTTCATGGAGGCTTTTGCTGCAAGCGTCCATGGTCAGAATAGCAGGGAAATCCACGACATCGAGTAACCACATTGCCTCGGTCATACCAAACTCTTCAAGTTTCCATACATCTATGACTTTTTTTATCCTTTTCGAGAGATATACCGCAGCGCCGCCGATTGCCTGAAAATAGACACAACCGTGGGCTTTCATCGCTTCCAGGGTTGCGCTGCCCATTCCACCCTTTCCCATAACGCCCCTCAGACCGTATGCTGAGATTACCTGCGACTCGTACATCTCAAGACGCATGCTCGTTGTCGGTCCTCCTGCAACGCATTCAAATCCACCCGCTGTTTTCTTCATGATAGGGCCACAGTGATACAGGACTGTTCCCTTGAGGTTAAAAGGGACCTCTTGTCTCGCCTTTGTATCGCTGCACAATAATTTATGGATTTTATCCCTTCCTGTTACAATCTTCCCGTTTAAAAAAACTATGTCTCCAACACGCAGGGAAAGGACATCCCGTTCGGTCATCGGTAGTTGTATGTGCTTTTTCTCCTGCATTGTCAATTGTGAATTGTAAATTGTGAATTGTGAAATGAAAAAACGAGTCTTGCCCTTCTGTCCGCCCAGCACATGAACGATACGTCGACAAAATACGATGCCGGATGCCTGTGGTTCACGCCTATCTTCACCGCAAGAGCGGTCGTCTTGCCGCCAAGGCCCATGGGACCGATACCCAGCTGGTTGATGTCATGCACTATCCTCTTTTCCCGCGTGGAGAGCACAACACTCCCGGCAGTATCGTCGAGATGTCGCAGGAACTGCGCCTTTGCGCTCATGGTCACCTGGTCCTTTGAGGCGCCAATCCCGACACCAATTATGTAGGGAGGGCAGCCCTTTCCCTGTGCCCTGACTACAGCGTCAAGCACGCATTTTCTCACTCCTTCCAGATCGCGTTCCGCCTTGAGCCCCGCGTCCGGAAGTTTGTATAGCTGACCGATATTTTCACTTCCAGCGCCTTTCAGGATAAGATCCATGACCAGTTTTTCCCCTCCTGTCTCTTCGAAATACAGAATCGGGAAATTGATGCCGGTATTCTCTCCTGAGTTCTTCTCGGTGAGAACATCCACGGCATTCGGCCGCAGTGGTACTCTCCGTGTAGCGGCGCGGGTTGCGCTGATGATCTCCTGTCTGATCTTACGGTGACTTTGCCCAACAGGTATTTTTACAAAAAATACAGGGACCCCGGTATCCTGGCAGAGTGGTCTCCCGGTTTCCCTGGCAAGGGACGTGTTTTCGAGAACTACCGAAAGCACCGCCCGTGCACTGGAGTTTTTTTTCTCTTTTTCGAGGGAACGACGCAATCCCTCTTCTATATCCTGAGGCAGGGATGTGGCTGCTTTTCTATAAAGTTCAACAATCGCATTTCTCAATTCACGCATGGTCTATTATCTCAAAATCTACCGCCAAAGGGAAGCACGGCATGATGTCATGAAAATATTTTGAATAAAAGGAAAGTAACCGATGCGCCCATGAGGCTTCCGAGGACAACCTCCCATATGGTGTGGGCCTTTGCGACAATCCTGCTCTGTGCTATGAGCACCGCGATAACAAAAGACAGTAACGATGCGGTGAAATGCTCCGTCATATAGGTTGTTGCGACCCAAGCTGCAAATGCGAGTGCTGCATGGCCGCTCGGCATCCCACCCCGGAGGGGAAGGCCTTTTCCGAGATATACTTTGGTGATCAAAACAAGAATAACTACCAGAATAAACGCTATGAGGGCAATTTCTTCGTTTGAATGTTTTGCAACAGTTACTCCTGTGTGGAATGAACCTTTCAGATAGGGGAACAGGATGATATAGCCGATGACCGCAACACCAAAAGCAGTTATGAGTACCGCACCTGCTGCGATATCCTTTGCGATACGGGCCTTCTCGGTTTTTTCAGGTGAGACGATGTCCACAATTACTTCCAGAGCAGTATTGAACATTTCCGCAAGAAGCACTGCGATCACGGAGAGGGCGATGATCAGAAATTCTGTCCGCGAAACTCCCAGGACAAAACTCAACAGAAGAATAAAAGCAGCGGTAAAAAAATGATACCTGAGGTGCCGCTGTGTCTTCGCAGCCTGGAGTATCCCTTCAATCGCACAATTGGCACTCCTCAGCCATTGCCTGAACGGCATAGCGTCCTATCCTTCCTTGCCTGTGAGTTTCGTCAGTTCTCTACTCAGCACTGCATTCTCTTTATGCGACTTTACGGCGATACGGAGGTAGGTATCGTCGAGTCCACGGAAACCGGAGCAATCTCCAACCAGAATGCCTTTTGTTTTTAACCGGGACAGAATCTTCTGCGCGTCATCCATTTTGATAAGATAGAAATTCGCATCTGAGGGGAAATATTCTATCCCAAGTTTAGTGAACTTTTTTTCGAGGAATCTCTTTTCGTTCTGAACAAGAGCGTATGTTTCGTTCAGGTATGCCCTGTCTTTCAGGGCAATCGCAGCAGCTCTCTGCGCAAGGGAATTGATTGTCCATGGCTCCCTGTATTTTTCCATCTCCCGTACAAGTTCTCGCGCGCACACTCCATACCCTATCCTGAGACCTGCAAGTGCATGGAAATACGTCATAGTCCTCAAGAGAATGAGATAGGGATTCTCTGCGCCATCTGCAAGAACCGATTCACCCGGACAGAAATCCATAAAAGCCTCATCAAGTACAAGATAACATTTGTTCTCTTTTGCCGTTTCTGCGATCTTCCTCAACTCGTCTTTCCTAATCACCCTTCCTGTGGGACTGTTCGGATTACAAAGAAATGCCATACAGACAGACTGCGAAGAGCACTGTGCATGGGGTGGAGAGACAGCCATATTTTTTATCGCCTGGATATATGTCTTTGCAGAGATACGGAAACCATCTGCTTTTTCCAGCTGATAATAGGCAAAAACAGCGCCTTCACCCTCATCGATCTTCTGTATCCTGGAAACAGCTTTTTCATATCCCTGATGTGTCGGCGCCGGAAGAAGTATTCTCCGCGGTCTTAATACCCTTACGAGAAGATGGAGAAGTTCTGAACTTCCGTTCCCGCACAAAATCCTTTCAGGATCAATGCCATGATACTGTGACAATCTTTTTCTTAATCGCTTCGCGTCAGGGTCCGGATATATATTCAGATATTTCAGATGTTGCCGGAGTTCCGCCTTAATCCTCTTCGAGACTCCGAGAGGGTTAACCGGGAGACTAAAATCCATGATTTTTCTCTCCTGCATATGCAATTCCTCAGCAGCACGGTAAATGTTTTCCTCTTTTCCCGGGAGTGCACAGTGTGCGCTTCTTTCTTCTTCCCTGTTATGCGATGATATCATAGTTATACACATTCCTCTCTTCTGACATACTTATCATTGTACTATACACAATATGCTCTTCACCAATAAGACGTCCTCCGTGATACACTATTGCTACGATGAGAGCGCGCAATCCGCTACACCATGCCGAACCTTTGAAAAATATTTATCGCAGGAAAAAGCAGGATATTGCTGCGCGGTTAGCAGAGTTCGGAGAAATATGGAATACGGGCTCTGACCAGAATATCTTCTGTGAACTCGCATTTTGTATCCTCACCCCTCAGTCAAAAGCAAAAGCCTGCTGGGCATCCATAACCAGACTCTCCCGTGAGGACCTTCTCTTCAGGGGAACGCCTGATCAGATCAAGAGGGACCTCCATGGTGTGAGATTCCATAACAAAAAGGCTGAATATCTTGTGAACGCACGCGACCTTTTTTTGCGCGACGGGACAGGATCAGTGAAGCAGGTGATTAGGGCCTTCTCAGATATACTTGCCTGCAGGGACTGGCTGGTGAAAAATATTAAAGGTTTCGGGTATAAGGAGGCGAGTCACTTCCTGAGAAATATCGGATTGGGCAGGGAGCTTGCAATCCTTGACCGGCATATCCTCAGGAATCTTCTGAAACTCGGGGTAATAGAGAATATCCCGGAATCAATAAGCAGGGCACGCTATTTTCAGATAGAAAGAGCAATGCAGGTATTTGCAAAAGAAATCCGGATTCCAGTCTCTCACCTTGACCTTCTGCTCTGGTATAAGGAGACAGGGGAGATTTTCAAATGATTCCCCTCTCCCTCCCCCGAAAGCAGGAAAAGGGAGAGGAGAATGCTTATCATAAATACTAAAGCGGGCAGGATTCAGAAACAACCCACTGTGTGCCTTCGTTCAGAGAAACTACATGCACTGCGCATGAGAGGCAGGGATCGAAGGAATGAATTACCCGCATCACCTCAACGGGTTCATTGACATTTTCGACCGGAGTTCCGATAAGGGCCTGCTCTATCGGACCTAACATCCCGGTTTTATCGCGCGGAGACGCATTCCAGCATGTAGGGGTAATAATCTGATAGCGGGAAAGTTTGCCGCCGTTGATTTCCACCCAATGCCCTAATGCACCTCTCGGAGCCTCGGTAAGACCGGTGGCCTCTGCGACAGGAGGAATAGAGAACTGATTGAAGACCGGCTTGCCGACCACTATCTGGTTCACCCAGGTCTGCATTGCCGTTGCAACTTTCTTCGTTTCATAGGCCCTCGCCCTGTGCCTGTCGAGCGCAGATATGCCACGTCGGTAGTCGCCGTTTACCCACATCCTGGCGAGAGGGCCGACCTCAACTGCATTCCCCAGGTATCTCGGCGCCTTCAACCAGGAATATGCACCGGTCTTGGGATACTGGGCCGTGGTTACACCAGCATCAGGATTAAGACCGTCCGTACCGTCGGCATACCATGAATATTTCACATGTTCGCTTATATAGCTCACATCCACAGGCTGAATGGATGGAGAGCCATTCATTGCCATGCCTCTTTTCAGAAGCCTGGTTTTTCCTGCAGCATCGAGATCAAATACACCATACGCAAGCAGGTTCTTCGGTCCTGTTCCAATCTGATAGTAGTCGCTGTAGAGTGCGGCTATCTTCTCAATATCAGGTAGATACACAGTGTTGATGAAGTTGATAATCTCGCTGAGATATGTCTTGAATTTGCTGATTTGCGCAGATGAGGGAACTTCTGTGAAGCCTCCGGGAAGATAGGTAGGCGGATGGGGCATGCGGCCGCCGAAGATGGCGCCCATTTCATGAGCCTTTCTTCTGATGTCCAGAGCCTTCAGATAATTGTTCACAAGCGTTGTGGTAGCGCCTGCATCGAACCTCCTGTCCGTTGCCCAGCTGGGCTGCCAGGGCGGCATGTTCGGCCCCTTCACAAAGTCGGGAAGTGTAAGGTGATAGAAGTGAAGTACGTGAGACTGGATATAGTTGGATCCGAGCACCAGGTTTCTCATAATTCTGGCGTTGTCCGGCACCCCGACCCCGAATGCCTTGTCAAGGGCCATAACCGCAGCCAGGCTGTGTGAGACAGGACAGACTCCGCAGATTCTCTGCGTCACATGCTGCGAATCAAGCGGATGCCGCCCGACAAGGAGTTTTTCAAATCCCCGGTAGAGTGTGCCCGAAACTTTTGCGTCTATTACCTGCTGACTGCCCCCTTTGAGGTCCACAGAGACCTCGACCTTCAGGTGGCCTTCCAGTCTGGTTACAGGGTCTATTACAATTTTATTCGCCATTGCAATCCTCCTTGTTAATCATCATTTTCGCTACCCGATCCTTCTCCCACCTTCATGAGCGGAGTTCTGGGGAAGTCCGGGCTTGTACATCCGATACACGGCACATTCGCATCAATACACCAGCTGATTTTATTGTTCCATTTTACTGCAGGACAATTTGCTCTCGTCTGCGGGCCTCTGCACCCCAGCTCTTTGAGGCAGCCTCCTTCCACTCCGTAATTCTTTCTTTCATCAGTCCCTTTGCGTGGACACATATCATGCACCGATTTGCCGAAGAGAGCGGCAGGTCTGCCGCTGGAATCAAGAGAGAACGGCTTGTTCAAAAGTAGTTGAACTACAGCCCATACAAACCAATCCGGATGGGGCGGACAGCCTGCGATATTAATCGTTGTCTTGCCAGTGACTGCCGCTACGCTCTTTACCCCTGTCTCATTGGGATATGCCGCCGGGACACCCCCGTAAGCGGAGCAGTTTCCTATACAGATGATTTTCGATGCCTTTGAAGCGAGTCTTTTTACTGCATCCTGGAACGTAACATCCTTTCCATTGTACGTCCATGCGATACAGGCGCCTCCGCCGAATGCTGTCGGCACCCCGCCCTCAACGACAAGGATATAGCCGCCACTGACCGCAGCCTTTTCAGCGATAGCAGCAGCGTCCTGTCCCGCAGTCGCCATAAGAGAAGGATGATAGGTAAGATTGATTTTGTTCACGAGAATATCTGCTGCTGATGTGGGAGAGGTAGTCGAAATATAGTTGAGGAATGAGACAGAACATCCTGTGCAGGAACTTCCCACCAGCCAGAGAACCTGTGGACCCGATGTGCTTGCAAGCAATTCACCCAGCTTCATCAGGTCCGTACCGGTTAGCCCGAGGGCAGCGGCTGAGATGCCGCAGTACCTCAGAAAGTCACGCCGTGATATATGCATTGTGTTCCTCCTTTTCTGCCTCACCAAAGATTGTTCGCACATGAGAGGCATTATTTATAATTGTTTGTAATTATATTATTTATAAATTATTTATTATTTTATGTGATTAATATCACAGAGACCGAAATTCCGACAGTCCCTAACAATGCAATTGAAGAAGGGATACGACTCACTGCTGAAGCAGAGCAAACTGCCTTTCGGCAGAATCAAAGTTTATTTTGAACTACAGAATTAAGGATAAATAAAAATTGTGGGGATATTATGAATTTATTATGAATTTATTATGCAATATATAAATATTATGTCTGAAGCTTGGTGAGGTGAGCAATTTGAACACTCAGATCGTTACGGTCAATTCGAGCGGTTTGTATCCAAAGAGGAATTTTTTTCTTAAGACAGTGAGTTTAATTGTATCACCGCGCTGCTTGTCAGACATAAAAATCCTGACGTCCTCTATTTCTGCGATCTTCCAGTCATCCAAAGCAACGAGGATATCTCCTTCTTCAATTCCGGCTGCTGCTGCAATACTCCTGGGAACAATCTGGTCAATCTTGAGGCCTGTTTCCGTTTTGTTGGCCATGATGCCCAGTTTCAGGGTAAGCGGGGGCTCCTGTTGTTCAGCAAAAAGGACGAAGTTGCCGGCATCCCTGTCGATGCCTGCTTCATCAGGCACAACCACCGTATACTGTTTTCCGTTGAGACGGAAAGCTCTTTTAGGTATCCCCGAACCGTATATGACATGACCTGCTCCGGCGAGGATGACCATCTGATGTCCGGGATTCTCTTCCATGAATTGAGCGATCGCATGTGCCATGGTCTCGTCCCAGAGTATCTGTGACTGATAAAAGTTTTCGAAGCTTCTGTTTCCCTGGTGTCTGTGATTTTCAAAAATTTGTTCGAGTCTTGCCCGGTATTCCCAGTCCGACATGTCCATACTCCCGGGAATCTCCTTCCACTCCGAATCACTGAGTGAATCCATCCCTGTCGCCGCCACCTTCTGGACAATTTCCGAACGGATGTTCAGCGCTTTCAGAGGAACATGCCTGGCCTTTGCATATTCGACTATCTCCCGATAGTTGTTGTATTCATACTGCCATCGTTTGTAATACCCGGTTGCCCGCAGGAACTCCCGTTCGTTGAGCGTGCCGTCCAGGTACTCATCAATGGACTTCTGGAAAGGCTGTTGGAACATCTCCATCCCAATCGCAAATTTCCTGCCTTTTTCATGCAGGTACTGGATGACCTCGAGTTGTACTTTATGGTCCTCGTAACTGGTATGCCGTTCTCCCAGGTAAATGATTGGGACATGAAGCAGTGAAGGCAGGATATCCTTAAGCATCTCGGCTTTTTGCGGCTGGAATACCAGAACGGACTCATCGAAACTGAACGCAATACCATTTTCCGAATCGTCTGTTTTTTTCTCCCGCGCACTCCCTTGCTCAAAATGAACAAAAGAATATTCTCCGTAACGGTACATATCCTGAATGAAACGGTCAGAATCATCCACCGGGCCACCAGACGCCACTGCAATGACTTTGTCCGGATTGAGAGGATTTTTTTGCACAGAAAGAATTAAACCTGACTTCGGTTTCTGAACACCTCCGAAAAGACGATGGAGTACAGGGCTGTCATGCCCCAGCACAAGGAGAGACGAGGTTCTGATATCTTCATCTTTGATATCCTGATCTTCCTTTATCACGAATCCGGCCTTTGCGAGGGCATCTGCTGTTTTCCTGGAGCGCTGCCGTTCGTCCCGGGACATGACAAATATCCTTTTCTCGCTGCCGAGGAATGTAGCAATGACCGGAGGAAATTCCTCGGGAGCTATCTTCCTCATCACCTCATACTCGTCGTCAAAGCTTATCTCAACAGGAGTGCCATTCACCGGAATCTCGAAATGCTCCAGTGCTTGCTTCAGTGTCAGCACTTCGCTTTTCCCCTCGCTTTCAGTGCTTATCCTGACCGGCAGTGTGAGCCGGTAGGGCTCCCCTTGCTGTCTGAGATCGAATGTCACTGTAGGCACACCTTTCTTCATAATCACCTTAAGATCACTTACCTCAACAGAGGGCACTCCTTTTCTCGTAATCCACTGCTGGAAAAACCATGACAAGTCATCTCCCGAAATCTGCTCGAATACTGTCCTGAAATTGTCCCATGAGAGTACCTGAAATTGCCGCTCCTGCGTAATTGTCTGTAACACCTGGGAAAAAACATCCTTTCCTGCCAATTTTTCAAGCATAGAGAAGAACATCGATCCTTTTCCATACCCTGTTACTCCGGATGCAAGATCAACGGCTCCCTGATAATCCTTCAGGGCATGTTCCCTGACCGGATCGACATAACTTGCGTAGTTGATGAGGATCTGCTTTCTGTAATTCTTGCCCTTCCCTCTTTGCTCCTCTGCTCTCTGGTCCGCAAGATACGCAGTCAGTCCATCAGCCCAATTGCCCTTTCCGGCTTCAACATAAATGCTGCCTCCAAACCATTGGCGCAGAATAACACGGCTGAAGGACGAATCCGTAAGAAAGGAGAAAGTGATCTGTTCCCTGCCGATTACCGCAACAGTCGGCGCTGCATAGTCTGCCGGCTGAAACCCCTCGACGACAGAAATCCTTTTATAGGGATACGGAGAAAGCAGTTTCTCATATTCATCAAGATATTTTTTTGTATATTCAATATATGACTGAGCAAGGTATGTATTTTCGGAAAAGAAATAGGCATGGATATTCACCCCTTTCCAGTTTTCTTTTTTCTCTCTGTAATGCCCTGCGATCAGGGATATCTGCTGTACGGGATAAGGGAAAATGAAAGAATATTCAGTTTCCTGTCCCTTGTTCGATACGATTACTTCTTCGGCTGAGGAGATTGCGAGAAACCCGGACGGTACTGTGGCAGAGACGCGATAGTGAGCCAGAGAGCTGATTTCAGGATACCATCGGTCTGCAAGCAATATACCGGCGGAAGACACAATATTATAGGGGATGGCATTCACGAAATTCTGTCCGGACTCTCCCTTGAAGACCGCTTCAAATTCGATCTCCAGAGTTCCTTTGCCCTCAAATGCAACTGCTCCGTTCTTTCCCTGAAACTCAACCGGCTTGCCATTCACCCTTGCCGAAAGAATTTTCAGATCACCCTGGGAAATGTCCGTCTTTGTCTGCGCCGGGAATGTTATTTTCGCAGAACCTCTCAGAAGATTGTTGCCTGTGTCGAACGACACAGCCAAATCGTACTGGGGCAACAGTTGGTCTGCTTCAGCGTACCCTGTGAGGAAAAGAGTGATGAGAAAGGCAACTACGATAAGGAGTTTTGTGATACTCATTCATGAAATTATAGCACGTTTAGAGAATCCCGTTCAGGATTCAGAAGACTTTACAACGAAAGTTCCCCTGTCACTGCGTTCATCTTAGGCATCTAACCCCAAACTTTTCATCTTTCCCCTTTGGGAATGAACACCCTGAAACCGCAGGCGGCACCCCCGCTTACTCTGTCCTGAACTACTTCTGTGCAGCATGCGGAAGCTGCATACCGATGCGGCTTCTGCTGGCTTGGATTATCTTTCCCTGGAAAACTCAGGAGACTTAAGTTATATGTGATGATTGATTGACAAGAGAGAGACTGCTAAACTATAGAGGTATATGGGACTCTTTTCTATAATACGCCAATATTTGGCACAGTGTTCGCCGAAGATCTCGGAAGACAGAAGGATAGCAAGGGTCCGAAACCGCCGGGTACACATGGCAAATGAGAGGACATTTCTCTCTTGGATAAGGACAAGTATCGGTATCATGGCATTCGGTTTTGTTGTTGAGAAGTTTGGCATTTTCATCAAACAGTTTTCCTATTTCATAAGTAAGGAACCCGGCAAGATGATTGTATTCGGTCACCCTCCGAGCCCAGGGTACTCGTCAGTATTAGGAATACTTCTTATCGGTCTTGGCGCTGTGATGGGTGCCCTTGCCTTTATACGGTACAGAAAGGTCGAATGTCAGATCGATGCAGACACCTATCAGCCGTCATTAATACTCGATATCCTGCTTACCTTATCACTCTTCTCTATCGGGATCTTCCTGATCATATACCTTGTCCACAGCATTTAACGTAACTCATTTTCATATAGTTCAAGAAATAATCGATAGAAGATAACTTTCCAACGGTCAAATATTTCTATAGGTTCGATACATGTTGTTATTTTGGGTAGACCGGAAATAATTTATTCGCTACTTCATCCAATACATAGTCTGGGGAATTTTACATAACTTCAAAAACAATCACTAAGGAAACCAGGGTCAAAAGAGTTAGCCCGGCTAAAAAAATAAAGTCTGCAATCTTTTCATAAAGCTCAGAAAACCTGATTCTCTAAAAATACTTTTTCAGCTTTTTTATCATTTGCAAACTTGGTATCTTATGTCCTGGAAAGGTTTTTGTTGAATTATTGTTTTCTACGATATTGAGATTCAATATTTTCTTTATTTTTCCTGAGACAATAAGATATGTCAAAAAATAAAATAAATTACAATTGATATAAACATATAAATCAGAATATGTTCGATACGTACAATATCCTCCCTAATGATTTGCAGAGTATGTCCTCCCACGTAGCCTAATCCAATCCATATAACAACAGTGAATAAAGATGACAGCGCATCAATTAGGATAAATTTCCAACGTGGCATCTTAAGAATACCAGCCACAAGAAATATTTCACCAATGAGGCGACCTCCGATTTGTCAATGCTTTGTTACTTCAGGATAAAAGTTAGAAGAAGATCATCAGAGACAAGAACCCTTCTGAGGGTAAATGGTATAACTAGTTTTTTAAAAGTACGGTCCTTGTAGAATGGCTTCAAATCTAATAAAAAAGGCTTGCATCTCTGCAAACCATTGATTTAATTGGCTCCCGGGGAGGGATTCGAACCCCCGACAGGGTGGTTAACAGCCACCTGCTCTGCCGACTGAGCTACCCGGGAACAAGCATAAGTGAATATTTTTTATATCAAATTATACTGCTTTTTGTCAATCAGGGTCGAGTTCGTTCACCAGTCTGACGACAAGGTCTCCCACCTCGGAGGTGGAGCAGCCCATTTTACCCGCGGCGAGGCTCTTGAGATGTTTTCCGGTCACTTCCATCGCAGCCTTCTCCAGAAGCCAGGCAGCCTTATCTTCTCCAAGCTGTTCGAGCATCATCCCTCCGGCGCATATTGCAGCGAGGGGGTTCACAACATTCTTTCCGGTATACTTCGGCGCCGACCCGCCTATCGGCTCAAACATGGAGACACCCTCAGGATTTATGTTGCCACCTGCAGCGATCCCCATGCCACCCTGGATCATTGCGCCGAGATCAGTAATGATATCGCCGAACATATTATCCGTAACGATCACATCAAACCATTCAGGGTTCTTCACAAACCACATAGTCACGGCATCCACATGGGCGTAGTCAGTAGTAATGTCCGGATATTCTTTCGCTACTTCATGGAATGTCCTTTCCCAGAGGTCAAAGGCATAGGTAAGAACATTCGTTTTGCCGCAGAGGGTAAGTTTCTTCGCCCTGTTCCTCTTCTTGCAGTATTCAAACGCGAACCGCACACAGCGCTCTACGCCTTTCCGTGTGTTGATCGATTCCTGTGTTGCAACTTCGTCCGGCGTGCCTTTTTTCAGTACACCCCCCGCACCGGTATAGAGCCCCTCTGTGTTCTCCCGGACAACTACGAAATCGATGTCTTCAGGCTTTTTATCTTTAATCGGACAATTTACCCCTGGATATAATTTGACCGGCCTCAGGTTGATATACTGGTCAAGTTCAAACCGGAGCCTCAGGAGTATTCCTCTTTCAAGTATCCCCGGTTTTACATCGGGATGTCCGATTGCACCGAGATAAATCGCATCAAATTTTTTCAGTTCTTCGAGCGTACCGTCGGGCAGGGTTTCTCCTGTCCGCAGATACCGCTCGCCTCCAAAATCGAAATGCTGGAAATTGAATTTGATCCCGAATTTCCCTGACAGTGCATCAAGGACTTTCATCCCCTCACGGATAACTTCAGGGCCTGTCCCGTCGCCAGGGATAACTGCTATCGTATATGATTTCATAAGTAATTCTCCCTTGTTAGCTCATAGCTTTTAGTTTTTACTATGAGCTATGAACTATCAGCTATATGCTATGTGTTAAGTGTTATGTGTTATGAGCTTTCTTCTCGTCCACTCGACTAATCCCCCTGCAGCGATAAGCTCCTGCATAAAGTCGGGTATCGGGTTTGCTTTATATGTCTCAGCAGTTGTCCTGTTTCTGATGGTCCCGCGGTCCGCATCAACCTCAATCTCGTCACCCTCCCTGATCTTTTCCGATGCCTCAGACGATTCGAAGATGGGAAGCCCGATATTAAAGGCATTCCGGTAGAAAATCCGCGCAAAACTCTTTGCGATCACGGCCTGTATCCCTGCTGCCTTGATCGCAATCGGTGCATGTTCCCTCGACGAGCCACACCCGAAATTCTTCCCTGCGACAAGAATGTCCCCCGGTTTCACTTTGTTGGAGAATTCCCTGTCCGCATCCTCCATCACATGCTTTGCAAGCTCGACAGGGTCAGAAGTGTTCAGGTATCGCGCCGGGATGATCGCATCCGTATCGACATCATTCCCAAACCGCCATGTCCTGCCTTTGATCAGCATAATTCCTCCAGACTTCGAAAACATTGGTTCCGAACAAGCCGGAATGATAGTCAGACTTTACGCCTTCAGAAGTAATTCAGATTAGTATTATAGGCAATTTCACTCTTTCGAAACAAGTCATGGTAATATGAGAAATGCAGGTATTGTCCGATATCTACCGTAGATTGTTCTCTTTCTTCGGCCCCCAGCACTGGTGGCCCGGCGACACACCCTTTGAGATAGCTGTCGGGGCCATACTGACCCAGAATACCAACTGGGGCAACGTCGAGAAGGCCATACAGAATCTCAGGCAATATCAGGCCCTTACCCCGCAGACACTTCACGCCATGTCCCTGCAGAAACTTGCTGAACTGATCCGACCCGCCGGATATTATAATATCAAGGCAAAACGACTGAAGTCCTTCATGCACTGCCTTATGAACAACTTCCACGGAAGCCTTGAGAAGATGAAACACAGGGACACTGCATCCCTCAGGGAAATGCTGCTCTCGGTAAACGGCATCGGCCCCGAAACCGCAGATTCGATCCTCCTTTACGCACTTGGGAAACCGGTATTTGTCATCGATGCGTATACGAAGAGAGTTCTCGCGAGGCATGGTATCTCGGAATACAAGAGGCCATATGAAGAATATCAGGCGCTTTTTCATGGAGTACTGAGAAAAGAGGTCGCCTTCTATAACGAATACCATGCGCTCTTTGTGAAGGTCGGAAAAACATATTGCAATAAACAGAAGCCACAATGTGAAGGTTGTCCTTTAGAGATATTGCTCCCTCGATCTGGAGCACATTTGTCCAAACTAAATTGAGTGCCATACGAGAAATCAAGGGATACAGCTCAATTTCTGAAGAGAAATCACGGATAATCCCGATGAGGCTGAAGACGGAGAGGAAGCCGCACGTATGAATTGTAAAAACATTATAATCAGAGAAAGTTACGTATAAAAACAAAGATAGTTTAGCTCTCTTCAGAAATTGAGCTGTATCCTGAATGCCTGAATATTTTCTCCCACAATGGTTAAATATATAATATGAATACTTTTCACCTCAGAACCTCCTTCACCCCGAAGGGCGATCAGCCGAATGCCATCAGGGAACTCACCTCGGGGCTGGAAAGCGGCAAGAAACACCAGGTGCTCCTCGGCGTCACCGGCTCAGGGAAGACCTTCACTATCGCGAATGTAATCGCACACATCAATAAGCCGGCGCTGGTTATCGCGCACAACAAGACGCTCGCCGCACAGTTATACGGAGAATTCAGAGAGCTGTTCCCGGAAAACGCCGTCGAATTTTTTGTTAGCTATTACGATTATTATCAACCGGAGGCTTATCTCCCTGCATCAGACACCTATATTGAAAAAGACGCCCTTATCAACGAAGATATAGACAGGATGAGGCATTCTGCCACAAAGGCGGTCCTCGAACGGAACGACACGATCGTCGTTGCATCGGTTTCCTGCATCTACGGCATCGGTTCTCCCCGGGACTACATGGATATGCATGTGGTTATCGAAGAAGGGATGCGGATAGAACGCAACGAACTTTTAAAAAAACTTATTGATGTGCAGTATGCACGATCCGACAGTGATTTCAAACGCGGCACGTTCAGGGTCAGGGGCGACAGTGTGGACGTATATCCATCCTTTTCGCTGGACAAGGGGATCCGTATCGAATTCTTTGGAAACGATATCGATGCCCTCCATGAGTTCGACCCGTTGACCGGCGAAAGACTGCGGAAACTCGAAAAGACCGCCGTCTTCCCGAACAGCCATTGGATAACCCCTAAGGAGAGACTTGAGCCTGCCCTTGTGAATATCGAACAGGAGATGCATGAGCAGGTTGAATACTTTTTCAAGGAGGGCAACACCTTTGAAGCACAGAGGATTGAACAGAGGACAAGGTTCGACCTGGAGATGCTCAGGGAATTCGGATATTGTCATGGGATAGAAAATTATTCCCGTCATCTGAGCGGGAGGGAGCCCGGAGAACCCCCGTATACGCTGATCGATTATTTCCCCGAAGACTTTCTCGTCATTCTTGACGAGTCTCACGCATCTGTTCCCCAGATCGGCGGGATGTACGAAGGGGACCGTTCCCGGAAACGGACACTGGTTCAATTCGGGTTCAGACTTCCGTCCGCGCTTGATAACCGTCCCCTGAAATTCGCGGAATTCGAACAGAGGGTCAAGCAGGCGATCTATGTATCCGCAACTCCGGGGCCATATGAAATCCAGAAATCGAAAGGACATGTCGTAGAGCAGATCATCCGTCCGACCGGCCTCCTGGACCCGTTGCTGAACGTCCGTCCTGTCTCAGGACAGGTTGATAATCTGCTCGGTGAAATAAGGAGAAGGGCAGCGCAGGGGGAAAGGGTACTGGTAACAACCCTCACCAAAAAGATGGCCGAGGACCTGACTGATCATTATACCGGCCTGAATATACGGGCACGGTATCTCCATTCCGGCATCGACACACTTGAACGTGTCGAGATATTGAGAGACCTGCGATTGGGTAACTTTGACGTGCTCATCGGGGTAAACCTTCTGCGCGAAGGACTCGACCTGCCCGAGGTTTCTCTTGTCGCAATCCTTGACGCCGATAAAGAGGGATTCCTCCGTTCAGAACGCTCCCTGATTCAGACGTCAGGAAGGGCTGCACGGAACGTAAACGGTGAAGTATTCCTGTATGCAGATACGATAACGGGTTCAATGCAGCGGGCGCTCGACGAGACAACAAGGAGGCGGAAGATACAGGAGGAATATAACAGGACGATGGGGATTACTCCCGAAACCGTTCAGTCGAATATCAAAAATGTTCTGAGTTCCATTTATGAATCTGATTACTGGACGGTCCCACTGGCAGCAGAACCGTCGGCCGGATACGGGTATGATGATGAGACCCTGCAGAAACTCGAAGCTGAGATGAAAGAAGCTGCACGGCTCCTCGAATTCGAACGCGCGGCGAAGATACGTGACAGGATAAAAGAGATCAAGGGGAAAATGATCGAAATGGGAATACGGCAATAAGAATAGATGATAGCTCATGGCTCATGGTTTATTGTTCATATTTATTATTTGCTATCAGCCATGAACTTACAAAAGGAATGCTATAATAAATTGGATCGTCCGGAGCGCAGCACTTGGAAACCACCCGTCTCATAACTAAGGAGGTTAGTATGATTGCAGTTGCCGACAATCTCAATGCAAGGAACAGTCTCTACATGGAGGCATTAGTCAGGAAAGACAGGGAGACAGTAGTTGATCTTGCGCGAAGGATCACGGGTGCAGGGGCAGACATCATCAATATTCAATGTTCCCTTGATGGAGCAGGTGATGAAAACACGCTGCCGTGGGTAACGGACATAGTCAGCGCAGAAACAGACATCCTGCTTTCGCTCGATTCAAGGAATGTGGATGCCCTGAAATTGAGCATACCGAAGTGCAAGAAACCTCCTCTTGTCAATTTTCTCTCGGAGGCCGAACCGGAAGATCACAACACACTTCTTTCCCTGGTTGCAGGTTCAGGCGCCTCACTGGTGGTCAGAGCATCGAAAAGCATCATACCGAACTCACTTGAGGCAAAGCTCCAGATACTCGAAGAACTTGTCGAGATAGCAAACGAAGCGGATATCCCAAATTCGAGGCTCTATGCAGACCCTTCGATTATCCATATCGTGGGAGGAATGGGCCAGAAAAATCTGGCGAATTCCTACGCGTGCATTAGAGTACTGACCGACCTCATCGACCCGCCGATCAATACCATCGCATGGATCGGGAATATCTCGATCGGGATACAGGAACCACTGAAAAAATCTGTCGAAGCGTCCCTGCTCCTCTATCTCGCCGGTGCAGGCCTCGATGCTGCCATAGTTGACATTCTCGACGATTCAGTAAAGGGCGCCATCTATCTGATAAAATCCTTCCGGGACGAGATCGTATTTTCCGGAGCTGACCTGATGTAAGTTCTGATGAAGGTTCTCCTGATCAACCCGAACCGGTTCCAGTCGCCGCCTGTCCCCCCGATCGGGATCGAATACGTGGCCTCTTCACTCGAAGAGAAGGGGCATGAGACAGCGATCCTTGATCTCTGTTTTTCAGGTGAGGTAATTGGAGCTGTAGACAAGGGAATCGATGCATTCAGGCCAGACATTGTCGGGATTACCGTGAGGAATATCGACACCGTTCTCTTCCATACAAATGAATTTTTCCTGGACGACATACGTGCGGTCATCGGTCATATAAAAAATACGCATAGACTGAGCGTAATTGTCGGAGGCGCGGGCATTGCCACTTTCCCTGAAGGAATCTGCGAATATCTCGATGCCGACTATACTGTCAGCGGCCCCGGTGAATATGTGGTCCATGAGGTGCTCAGGCATTTCGAAAACGGTATGGAGAAGAAAAAAGTATTCCATGGAAGATATCCCGCCGCTGTTCCCTGCCGCCGGAGACCATTTGACCTGTCCTACGCTGAGTATTGCAGGAATGGGGGCGTTATAGGGTTCGAGACACACAAGGGATGCAGTTCTTCCTGCATCTACTGCCTTGAGGCCAGTTCGGGTGTCGCATTCAAGGAGCCTGCTGACGTGATCGGCGAGATAAAGACATTCGTCGATGCCGGGTTCAACCATTTTCACCTCTGCGATTCCGAGTTTAACGAGAGCCTCGAATATGCAGTTGACTTCTGCGTTGCCCTGAAAAAGACCGGGATTGATATAAAATGGGCCGTATATATGAAGCCGTCGAATTTCAATGCAAAACTCTTCCGTCTCATGAAGGAGACCGGCGTTTATCTCGTTACCGTAACCGTGGACTCCTGGAAGAAATGCCCAATGTACTGGGTTGACGTTCAAAAATTTCTCTTCGGTGCAAAATCTTGCGGACTGAAAGTAGCCGTCGATTTCCTTACCGGTTTCCCCTATGAGAAGGAATCTGAAATTTTCGAATACCTCGATATACTGCGGAGACCCCTGCCGGACAGCGTGGGAGTGAATACGTATATCAGACTCTACAAGTCGCTCCAGATTACGGATATTGTGACCGGCGACAGCGCATTGCATGCTCACCTCATAAATGAACACAAAGATCCGGCATTCATAAAACCGGTTTTTTACAATCAGATTCCGTCAGACAGGCTGAAAGACATGCTGCGGGATGATCCCCTCTTCCGGATTGAGGGAATCGAGCAGTCAGTGAACTACGGCAGAATCTAAAGTGGCGATGAGTGAAGAATACAAGTCAAGAATTACCCTCTGAGTTCTGTAGCGATTCGCCGATACACCGATTCTGATTTTTCTGGATTCCTGGCGGGATATCTGCTAAATTGATATATGGCTACGTTGTATGACAAAATGCAGGATGCAGGGTTCAGAGTTCTGAGGCGTCCTCTCGGCCAGATACTGCTTGACGGTGAATTCATTACACCGGAAGACCTTCAGAATGCCCTCTACGAGCAGATGCATACCAATGAACTCCTTGGCGACATTCTTGTCAGGATGGGCGTTCTCGACCCTCATGACCTCAGGGCTGTCCTCTCAATCAGCGGGGATTTGTCGTCTCCCGAGCAGGCAGTCCAACTTGCAGCCGGCGTCCGACGGCTCCTTGGCGAACTGCTGCTTCTCGGAAAACGGATCACTGGCCAACAGCTCGATGAAGCATTGGAGATTCAGCATCAGACAGAAGAAACACTCGGTGACGTATTCCTTCGTCTCGGGTTGATCAGCGACAAAGAACTGAGAGCGCTTCTGAGATTCCAGAGATATCAGATCGACAGGGAAAAGGCATCGAACCGGCTCAGGCTGGGTGAAATCATGGTGATGACGAACCAGATAACGCGGAGGCAGCTTGAGCATGCCCTCGCAAAGCAGCAGCGAACCCGTCAGAACATTGGGAACGCTCTGATTAGCGCAGGGTTTCTCAGGCCTGAACAATTGTCACGGGGAGTCAGGCTTCAGAAAAAACTCCTCACTTGCGCGCTGATCGCAATCCTTTCATTCGGTCCTCTGTCAGCGACGCAGTCTGCAGAACCTGTGTCAACTGCCCCGCGTTCCGGTAAAAACGCCATGACCTCTCTCTCAGTCGGAGAGACCCTTTCAGCGCTCAGGATCCTGTCACATCATTCCGAGGTCGTGGTAACCTATGCCGACATCCTCAAGGGGTATGTAGATGTCCCAGGTGCCGCCCGCCTGGAAATACGGAACACCAATCTTTCAGGGTACATGGTTATATTTCATGGTCTCACAACCCCCTTTCACAAGGTGATCGTGAAAGGCTTCGACAAGGATATTGTCGTCGACACCTATGGAGGCTCCGTTATTCAGCCCTATCACGGGAGGGACCCTCTTCTGCTGGAACTGAGCTACCGGGTGGTGCTCTCCAAAAAAATAAGACCAGGCACATACGCCTGGCCTCTCACAATTGCAATAAGCCCTGTTATACCGGTTTAAGAGATACGGCTCGCCCTTTCACCTTTTCTCATCGACAGTATTCCCAGCGCACAGAGCACACCAATAGCATCGATGAGCCAGTCGTATGGGGAGCCCGTTCTGGCTGCAATCATACTCTGCAGGAATTCATCGAACGCCGCATACCCCAGAGAAATTATCCCGGCCCCAAGCGCCCAGCCAGTTCTCCAGTTTCTCCTGCCAGCCCGGAACGCTCTGAAGAGAAGCAAGACAAGAAACGCATATTCAAGAAAATGAGCGGTCTTCCGTATTGCAGTATGGTACAGGGCTATTGTTTCGCTGCTCGCATTCGGCATAACCCACATAAGAAAAGGGATGATAAAACCGGACGTACTTTCAGCAGTCAATAATCCATTCAGGGGATTGATAAAAACCATCCATGCAATGACCGGAAACCAGTAAGAGAGCAATTTCATAGATTAAGAAATATCAGATACAGCTTATAGCTCATGGCTTTTTACTTTGCCGTGTTTTCTGAGAAACCTGAGATAGCTTTTTATATGGTACATCGAATACTTGCTGAAAAATCCTTTTAATACAAGCGGCGAAGTACTTTTCTTGCTTATCTTGTACTCTACCAGCAGTTCGGGGAAATATACTACCTTATATCCGTGATTCCAGAATCTCTTGCACCAATCCATATCTTCAACATACAGGAAGTACTTGTCGTCCATCAGCCCAACCCGTTGTATGGCTTCACTCTTTACCATCATGAACCCTCCAACAACCCAGTCAACAGGCTGTATCTTCTCATAATCGAATCCGGGCCGCAACACAACATCCTGCTGAAAAAGCACCCGTTTCAGGAAACGGGCAGCAAACCTTCTCGGAGTCATGAACCTACGGCAGCAGTCCTGGATATTGCCTTTTGCATCAACTATTTTCGGGCCGATGACTCCGACGTCCGGGTGGCGCATCAGATACTGATATGCGGAGGAAAGACTCCCGTTTCTAAAGACCACGTCCGCATTCGCAATCACCATGCATGACCCGGATGCATTCGATATGCCGGCGTTCACAGCCCCTGCAAACCCAAGGTTCTCCTTGTTGAACAGCCATTTCACCCCGGGGAATGCTGCAGCGACAGAGCCCTGCTTTTCCGCCGGATAGAGAGAATTCGAGGAAACGATGATCTCATACGTAAGATCTGAAATTGTCTCCTGCAGGGAATCAACAAACCTCCGTACATCGGCAACGGCGTGGTATTCGACAATAATGAAGGAAAGGTTATAGCTCATAGATGATAGCTCATGGCTCATAGCAAAGACGATTATCAAAGAGTGATTAGACTTTCTTCTCCCTTGATTCCCATTTCCCCCTGAAGGTTATCCAGAACGAGAGGAAGATAAGTTTGAGGTCAAGGAGGAAGGACTGATTGTTGATATAACGGATATCATATTCGAACTTTTTCCACCGTGGCGCGTCCGAGGGGAGATAGACCTGTGCGATGCCGGTCAGCCCGGGGCGTATTTTCAGGCGGTCATAATATCCGGGCACATCTTCAATATTTATCTGCTCATCGGTACCGTGCACCTCCTTCTCTTTTGGCCGGAGGGCCCGGGGACCCACAAAACTCATGTCTCCCCTGAAGATGTTCCAGAGCTGGGGAAGCTCGTCCATAGCGGTTTTCCTCATGATCCTGCCTATTTTTGTTACGCGGGGATCATTCTCAACCGCCTGGACAGGACCGGTTTCTTTCTCCGCGTTCTTTATCATCGAGCGGAACTTGAGCGCCTTGAATATTATCCCTCCCTTCCCTACCCGTTCCTGGCCGTAAAAGACCGGCCCTCCATCCTGTAATTTTATCGCCAGCGAAAAAAGCAGCCAAAGGGGAGAGGAACCGATGAGGCCGATGCCGGATAAACAAATGTCGAAAAGACGCTTCACCTTTTCACCGTTTTTTCAAGAATACCAGTATCGGATTCATGAGATAGTATGCATAGACTTTTTTTGAATTTGAAGGCAGTCCATAGCGGAGCCGGATTTCTCCCATGCCGGGGAAAAATCGCCTGGCAGTGACTTTTGCAAAGTCCGCGGGTGAGTCGAGAAGCAAGGTATAGAGGAACATGATGAGGTGGGGCCTTTCGGTTTTAACGAATATCCCTTCAAGTATCCTCCTGCTGAAATATTCGTGTCCACGAACATGTATGCTCAGGATATCTCCATGTACCGGTGCCCCGAACAGTTCATGGAGAAGGGTAAGCGTGAAGACCGTGACCCTTTCCATTCTATAGGTCCGGGAAAAGCGAAGGAACTTATCCCAGTCTATTTCATTGGTATATTTCCGAATAAACTCTGAGATGAAAATGATAAACTTCAGAGGACTGAAGCCGTGGTCGAAGAGACGGAATATCGCATACAAAAGATATCGCTCCGGCGACAAGGTATTTAGCCGAATGCCGGAATATTCAACAGCGCCGGCCTCCTCCCACCAGAATCCGGGAGGCGACTGGAAGTAACGTTTCACAAGATTCCAGTGGAGTTCAAGGAAATAATTGTCTTTTCTGTAGACGAAGTGGTAATGATTCGACAGCATATCCTCTTCACTGAGTCCTTCGAGCTTGCCATATCCCGCTTCAGCAAGGATTTCCTCAGCTTTTGATAGATCTTCCATTTTGACAAGTATGTCGATATCGGTGGCAGGATAGAGGCCGGGATTGCCGAAAATTATCTCGGATGCAAGCGAACCCTTAAGGGGTATTGCATCCACGCCGCCCTTTTCAAAGAAGCGAAGTACCCTGATCATCTCCTCCGCATTCAGGACATTGTTTCTGACTGAGTAGAGATAGGCATTCCTGAACCGTTCAATGGTTTCTCCGGGAATATTCTCAAAAACCCTCAGGTTTTCGTAAATAACCGGTGCCACCTCGTTCATCGCCGCGCATTCAAAAATCCGGTCAAAGTCGACGGGATGTATTTTATCCGTCAAAAGTGCACCGATCCCCCGTAAAACATCAGCGGATGGATTTAAGACAGACAGAGACAGGAGAAGCTTTTCTTCAGGTGATAAATTATAGTTCATAGCTCATGGCTCATAGTTCATGGCGATCATCTCTTTGCTGCTTGCAGTATTTCCTTTTTGTTTTTTTTACCGTTTTTCATGACTTGCCAGCTTGAACGCTCGTTAGCCATTTCTCTATTTCCCTTCTTCAGGGGGCAACGTGATATAATCTATTGTAAAAATAACCAAAAAATTTTGGGGGCCTTAATGTGAAAGTTCTTGTTACCGGCGGAGCGGGGTACATAGGCAGCCATATCGTAAAATCACTTGGGGAAAAGGGATATGATGTTCTCATCTACGACAACCTCTCATCCGGACATGAATGGGCGATACTGCATGGAGACCTCATAAAGGCAGACCTGGGGGATCAGGCACTGCTTGACAGCATATTCAATAAGTACAGTTTCGACGCGGTTATCCATATGTCAGCATTCATTGTCGTAGACGAGTCGGTAAGAGAGCCTCTGAAATACTACAGGAATAATTTTGTAAATGCTTTGAATCTTCTCGAAGCATGCGAACGGCATAATGTTTCTAATATTATCTTTTCTTCTACAGCCGCAGTATACGGCATCCCAGAAAAAGATCATCTCACCGAAGATACATCGCTACATCCGATCAATCCGTATGGCGCTTCAAAAGTCATGGTCGAACAGGCACTTAAGGACGCAAGTCTCTCGGGCAGGTTGCGCTATATTTCTCTCCGTTATTTTAATGTCGCCGGAGCCGACCCGCTGGCAAGGATCGGCCAGGCAAGGAAAGACGCGACCCATCTTATCACCGTCGCATTGAGAACAGCACTCGGACTGAGAAGCCATCTTGATATTTTCGGAACTGATTATCCCACACCGGACGGCACATGCATAAGAGATTATATTCATGTTGACGATCTTGCTGATGCTCATATCCTCGGCCTCGAACATCTCATGGCCGGCGGCAGCAGCGCTATCTATAACTGCGGCTACGGACACGGCTTTTCCGTCAGAGAGGTTGTCGACAAAGTTAAAAAAGTTACCGGAGTAGATTTCCCTGTAAGATACACCGGCAGAAGACCCGGAGACCCGCCGGCGCTCATCGCGGATTCTTCAAAGCTGAGAAATGAACTGGGATGGTCCCCGCAATACGATGACCTTGAATATATCATCAGAACCGCATGGGAATGGGAGAAAAAATACTCCCGAGGCCGATAACCCGGTTTAAACCCTCTGGGGTTACAATAAAGCAAGACCTGTCCCAAAGTGCGACTACACCAAGTTGCCCTGACCAAATACTTACACCTCGGAGGTGTAAGTATTTGGTCAGGATTCCAGGGACAACTCTTTTAAACTCGCTAACTCGCGCTGGTAATCTTTTCTCGAAGAAACAAACTTTTTATACTCTTCAGGGACTATATGCAAAAGATTTGCATAATTACATATAGGTTTATCCGCCTGTTTTTCGCCAAGATATTCGTTAGAAGAAGAAAAACTCCATTCATGGGGATCTTCGACGAGATTAGTGGTCACAGGATTTAAATGCAGATAGCGGGTTAAATGAAGCAACTGTTCATCTGTTCCAACTTCAACATTTTTGAATTTGCTTTCCCACAAGGGACCTTTTCTTTTGTTTTTAACGTTAAAATAACGTGTATAGCTGTTCAGGACCTTGCCCATAAAAATTGAAATGCCGTCTTTTTTCACCTGCTTTAAAATCAGATGGATATGAGTAGGCATAAAACAATAGGCAATAATTTCAACTATATTGTCTTTCGAACTAAAATACCTTTGATAAAAACTTTCCTTATTTTTAATGTCAGAATAAATTGAGAACCTTACCGGCGGATTTTCAACCTTGTAATAGCTCAGCATACTGCTCATCCTCTGATAGTCTGTCTCATTTTTAAATACCTCAAACCTTGCGATGCTTTTCGTAAATGTATGATAAACCCTGCCGTCCAGTAAAGGATATTTCCGCATAGTCTGTATTTTACCTTACCTACACCTCGGAGGTGTATTTAGTGAAGCAGGGATTCGTATTTGCTGATCACAATAGCCCAATTGTATTTTTCCTGTAATATTTTCTCATAGTATTTGAATATTTTTTCTTTGTCGATCTCTTCAAAGTCTTTTTCCATAAAATCGATCTGCTTGCTCAATTCCTTCTTATCTTTATAGTAATATCCATATTCCCTTAAGACCTCGCGATTATAGGGGACGTCATATGCCAGCACGATGTTCCTGCTTGAAATTGCCTCCAGGAGTGAAGGGTTTGTTCCTCCAACACTGTGTCCGTGGATATATGCAAACGCATTTGCTCTCAGAGCATAAAGCTTAGGCCTGTCATAAATGGGCCCTGTGAATATAACCCGTTCTGACGGGGATTCTTCCGTCTCTTTCAGGTTGCTCACAATAATTAATTTTTTTTGACTCTTTGATTGCAGAAACCCCTGAGTACTTATATCAAAATTATTCTCCGGGACATGTCTGCCGACAATCAGGTAGTAGCCGTTTTTTTCAAGCTGATATTTCTCCTTGAGCTGCTGCCAATCCTGCGGTTGATAGGAACACACATCCACGCCATAGGGGATGAACTCATATTTCTTGTTGTATTCCGATACAACATATTCACCGATTGCAACAGCATCCGCAACTACAACATCAGCCCATTTGACCGCCATGCGTTCAAGAGACTTTAACGCAAACTTTATGAACCCTCCCCAGCGTGAACGCTTCCATTCCAGCCCGTCAACATTGACAAGAGTCCTCATCCCACGGATTTTAGGGAGCCACATCAGCAGACCGCCGGAAACACCAAGAAAAATAATTGCATCGTTTTTCTCGCTGAACGTACTGCGGAGAATCGAAAGACTGCTCATCGAGACTTTTTCGAGGGAGGACAATTTTGAAGCTTTAATGAAGATCCGTTTTATCTTCGGGGCTGAAAACGGGATGTCCTGAAACTCCGGGAGAGAATATACAAAAACTTCGTGGCCATATTCCACAAGTCCCTCCGCCAGTACTTCCGCAAAGGTTTCAAACCCCCCGTATCTGGCAGGGATACCACGGGAACCGATGATGGCTACTTTCATGTTGCTTTTGAGACTTACCTACACCTCCGAGGTGTAGGTTTTATGGGGGGTTTTTTCAATGACTTCCCGATATATATCCATCAGCATCTCATAATTCTTATCCGGAGTATATTTTTCCTCGTATTCCCTCCGTGCATTCTGGCCCATCCGTTTGCATTCCTCTGGATTAGTCCAAAGCCATCTAACCTTTTCGGTAAGCTCCTGGGTATTCATCGGAGTAAATAAAAGTCCGGTAACCTTATCCTTTACGATATCAGCCATGGCGCCGAGATTGGATGCGATCACCGGTTTGCAGTGCGAAAATGCCTCTATGATTGTAAGACCAAACGTTTCATACCAGATAGAAGGCATTATGAGAAATCTGGCATTGTTGAGAATCTTTCTGCATTCAAGATATGGCTTATATCCAATGAAATCTATATTCTTTATATTCAGATCATTCACGAGGGACTTAAAATCCTTTGCGTCCGGTCCATCTCCGACGATCTTCAACGGGATATCAGGCAGGTTTTTCCATGCACCGATTAGAGTCCGCACCCCTTTTTCTTCGCCGAGTCTTCCAATAAAAACAGCATAATCACCATATTGGTATTTTTCCTTTTCATACGTATCATCGACAAAATTCGGCTTTATAAAAAGCTTCGTCTCATCAAAGCCTGCTTCAAGATATATTTTTCTCTGTGATTCAGTAAGGCAGATATACCCGTCAATTTTTTTTTTGAAAGTCTTTAAATACCAGTGTAATTTAAGCATGAATGCGACAGGAATCGACTGAAGATTTGAACCCTTGAAGCACCCATATTCAACACTCTTGAAAAAAGCCCCGCCTTTGCATTCGTTACAAATCTTTCCACTTCTCATCAGGAAAGCCATCGGGCACAAATACCTGAAATCGTGAAGAGTTTGAATGATAGGTATGCCTGCTGAATCCGCTGCGTAAAAGACCGAGGGGGAAATGAAAGGAAAGAAATTATGGAGATGAATAATATCCGGGTTTTCTTTAAGAAGAAGCTGTTTGATTTTTTTGTAGTAAATGAAAGACCATGGAACCTGGAGAATAGTGGAAAGTTTTTTCAGAGGACTTGCGTTATCGAACTCGTCATTCGAAGGATTTATTTTAAAAACAACGTTTTCATATTGCTCTAAAAGTTTTGATTCTTTGCTGAATACTATATCATCCCCACTGGAAGAACCAGAACGGTGTGAGTTATGAATCAGGAGTGCCTTCATCCCTCTTCTTAATAAGCCTGGCTGGATTTCCAGCAACAATCTCTTTACTATTTACGGATTTATTTATGATACTTCCGGCTCCAATGATGGCACCTTCTTTTATTACCACTCCTCCCAGAACTACAACATTTGCACCTATCCAAACATTATTTTCAATGGTTACAGGAATTTGTAATATACCTTGTTCTTTTATAACCGCGTCTATGTCCTCATAATTATGTTTCTCGGTTATTATTGTTACATTAGGACCTATAAGCACATTTTCACCTATTTCAAGTCCTCCGGTAGCTCCCAGGAAACAATTGTTATTACAGGAACTTCTTGTTCTCATAATAAAATAACCTTGATATGAAGATACATTACCAGTTCTTAAATAGGTATTCCTTCCCAATGTGCAATAATCCTCTATTATGATTCCCTTTTGAGAACTTGCATCAATATAAGAACCGTCATGAATAGTTGCGAATTTCCCAAGCTTTATTCTTTTCTTGCATTTAACACAAACGTTCTTTCCGATAAAACAAAATCTTCCAAATCGAAAGAACCCCCTCAAGAGCATTATTCCTCGTTCGAGGATATATTCATAAAATACATCATCAGGCAATTGCTGTAGATTATTAATCTCAGGCAATTTTTCCTTAAATAAACTAACAATTATTTTTTTAAGCATTAAATCCTTTGAGATTTTTCTCTATTAAATATTCGAGTAATTTTATCATTGACGCCCATACCTTATTGGGGCGCTCCTCTGTGTTTTCCCATCTTGCCCAGAGGTCACCTATTGTAATCATATCCAAGAGGTATAATGGCAGAAGTTTTTCAATGAGACTCCTATCGATACATACCTTATCAGTATATTCAATAAAGAAATTCTCGTTCTGCCGAAAATATCTAAAAGCATTTAATGGAGAAACATCATATTTAAGCGTAAAAAAAGTAAATAGAATATATGCATATGCATCCCACAATGGCAATCCGTTCTCTTCCATTAATTCCCAATCAACCAATAAAACAGCATTCGTTGTGCAATTCGTAATTAAATTCCACGGCTTAAAATCATAATGCACTAAGCATAATGGTATTCTCACATCATTCATTGTGTCATATAAATTTATTGTTCTAATACACAAGTCCCTTATATTTTGATCCTGTATTTTGAATATTTTCGATTTTATATTTAAATAAATCTTTGTTTCATTCAGTCTTTCCTCTTCAGACCTAGTTACTCTAAACAATTCAATCAATATTTCCAGGATACTGCTGTTTCTCTTTTTTACATCAAATGGTCTATATTGAGATGGACAGTTCATTACAAAGTAGTACATTCTGCTTTTCTCTGCTGACTTCATAATTTTGGGAATTTCAAGATTCTTAAATTCGATATTTGCAATTTTGTTTAAGTTAATTATTTCTTTTCCTATGCTTTTCTTGCCAAAATCATCAAGAGCCAGTTTGATAATGCCTTCACACTCACCATTATTATTTAATACTTGTATGATGATTTTTTGATAAGAAGGGACATATAAATTGAATTTTTTATTAGCCATTCCTATTTCGTTAATAAATTCAGGTACAGATATCATATTTTCATCGTTAACATTTCTATTTATTAGATATTGTGTTTTTTTAAGCAAATTATATGAATGGCTAAGGAAAGCTTTTTTAACTTTACTCCTAAAAGTTAACGCAGGATAGAAATTCAACCCAGCTAAAAATATCCGTTTATTTTCTAGCGAAAGAAGATATTTAGGTGGAGTCTGTGAAGGCAAGGCAATATAATTTGACCAATAATCAGATTTCGATTTCACTGTATAAGTCAACCATTTTCTTGCCGAGTTTCTCCCATGTATATGATTCTAAGAGGGCTTCTTTTGCTTTCAAGGCAATTCTATTTCTCAACTCTTTATCGTTAGCAAGCATAAGTAAACTATCAGATAGATCTTCTATGACCTGTTGAGGGGCTTCAACATTAATTTTCAGACCATTGTCATCACTTAAGATTATATCTTGCCCCCCTTTTTTTAAACATACTATAGGAATTTCCATCATAATAGCTTCAAATATAGCCCATGAACCTCCCTCTTTAAAGCTCGTTGAAAGATATATGTCACTTCGTGACAATTGTTGAAATACCTCCTTTCGCTCCAGCCACCCAGTAAAATGGATATATTCATTAAGTTCATTTTCTTTACAGTATGATATTAATTTTGCTTTCTCACTGCCATCGCCTATTATCATCATCTTAAAGGGCAAATGATATTTTTTGCTAAATTGTCCGATAGTCTTCAATGTAATTAAATTTATCTTTGAATGTATGAATCTTCCAACAGTAATGATTCTCAATTCTTTGTTTTGCTCCTTTGATTTGTTTTCTGTTTTTCGAAATTCGACCAACTCTGGAGGTACGCCAGTTTCTAAAAACATCTTTGTTTTATCCCTAAATAATTTCGGGATCATTGCAAAGGTTTCTTTATCACGCACCAGTACAAGATCAGCTTTTGCAATCCCCACGTAAAGCAATGGATTAAGAATATAAATTGCCTGTACCGTATGCCTTACCAATTCCTTGAATTTTCCTCTGAGAGATAATTCACCCCAAAAATTTACAGGCACATTTCCCCCACCACCGATAGGCCCAAAAATAAATTTAGTTGGCACTGCAAAAATAAAAGTTGGCAATAATATACTTCCGAAAGTAATATAATGCACCAGATCGAATTTAATTCTTCTATGCCATTTTAAAGCTACAAATAGAGAGGCGAATTGCCACAGTGTATAATAAATATAAAGTCCTTTCTCACCTTTTTTCCAAAGTCTCATCCATTTCGGCAAATCAAAATAGATAAAATGTAAATTGTTATATTTTTCTTTCTCTATTTCTTTCTCTATAAGTTTTTTATTAGATAATCTTGTTAAAACCCAAACATCATGGTACTTTGAAATTTGCAGGGACCAATTCCATCCAACACCTCGTTCTGAACTAAATCCAGGCTCACAAGAATAAGCAGATAATAGTATTTTTAATTTCATCTTTGATATTTCTTGTAATAAAAGGATTTTGAACGTTATGTTAATTCTCTTCGAGGATAAGTCTTCCTACTGATATCATATTTAGAAACAATGGATATAATTATCGAATATACAATAATAACCGGTGTATTTAAACCACCAATGCCATAATCTATGAAGCAATCAAACATTATAATAATTAATATTGCTACCATTTCTAAAAAATAATATCTATTAAAATTATCTTCTAACAAATAGTTTTTAAATATTTTATTAAATAAGAAAAATAGTGATAGTAATAGTATTAATAGTCCAAATAGCCCCAATCCTATTAATACCTGAATAAATGAATTATGTGCCATCGTTATTGTAAAACCTTCAGATGTCTTGAAAATAATTCCATCGGTATCCATCATTTGATAACCGACGCCAATCAAAGGACTTTTAGGAAATACAAACTGCAATAAATCTTTCCAGACGGTTAATCTTCCAGTCAATGAAACAACACTATCAATAGAATCTCCTTTCAGTGCAAACTCAAATATTGAAGCCCAGTATAAGGAACCAATAAGAAAAACTAACGGAGCTAATATACATAATAAACTGAAGATTCTGATAGCTTTCTTCTCTCTACTGCCCAAAAATATAAATATACTAGCGAATAAAGTACCGAGTATTGCTCCTCTACCTGCCGTTTTGAATAATGTAAATGATAATATTATTGCAAATCCATAATAATATATTATGTTCTGCCTTATTGTTTTTCTTTTATTTAAAATTGTATTAACAACTGGGATAAATAATATGCCTGCAATTACAGCAAGCATATTTGGATCAATTATCTTTCCCCCTAAAGCATGAAAAGTGGGGCCTTGAGGACCATAGCGAGGTTTTAATACATAACTTGGTTCAATTAAATAGATAACCCAAATAATTACTATTAATAATGACAATGCAAAATACAGTAAAGATAATCCCTCTTGAATATAATTGGTTTTTTTCACTATGACAATACTCATAATAATAAAGGACAATAATTCAACTCCACGCGAGAGAGAATAAACCGGCATATGAGAATAAATTGCTGAAATGCACGCTAAAAATGCAAATAATAAAAAATAAAATGTTGGTTTATCATATAACATTTTCTTTTCTTTCATTTTTACAAGTAAGATGATAAAAACTATCAATATAAAACCTCGAATAGACATTTTTATCCAAGTTATTGGGTCAGCAGTTACAAAAGAAGTAAAAAGGGTTTTTTGTTGAACGTTTAGAAATACAACAAAACTTAAATAGAACAGCAGAGATGTAAAATCAAATTTCACTTGAAATCTTTTTTTAATAAATATTATGAGAGTGATACAGGTCAAGAATGCTATAAAAATATTTACTGCTAACCATCGCTCATTAAACAATACATTTAATACGATAAGCCCTGTTATTACAGCAAGCAGGACACTATATAGCTCTTTTTTTTGCATGTAATTTTCTAATTGATAGCTGTTATGTCACTGCTTTTACTATTGAGTAATATTTAAAGGACTAGTAATTCTTTTTACAAACTCACAAGCAATTTCTTTGGCTATTTCTGATACAGCTTTACTCGAATCAACTTTATAGAAGCATGAATACTTGTATGTTAAGTTGTTATATTCCACAAGTTGTCTTGATATTTCTTCTATAGGAAGTTCTTGCTTTCTTTTATAAATAATTTCAGCCTTATTATCGAGGAAAATTACTATAGCTGGCATAGGCAATAATTTCATTAATGTTATCGGTATTATTTTGGGCAGCTTTATTCTTGCACGTGCCGGATCAACAATGAAATCATAGTAATACCTATCAAAAATTACTATTTTATTTCTAGCAAATAATGGCTTTACCTTAATCAGATAACCTATTGTGTAATCGATGAAATAATATAGTAATCTGAAAATTGATAAAATTACCCCTGATGGTTTAGCCCTATGTGGTTTAGTAAAATCTTCTTCTATGCCTTTATGTCTACCTAAACTGAAAAGTTTTTTAAGATTAGGCAATAATAATGGTCGAAAATGGAAAACACATATATTTGAATGTTTCGTCTTAAATACGTCTACAAACAAGTCTGTTAGTGCATTGATAATAGTAGTCTTACCAGTTCCATCAGGACCTATAATAGACAAGAAATAGCGTGTGGCAAATAATCTCAACTTAATTTCATGCAGGTAAAATAATGCTAAATTTGATAAAAACTTAATTGTTCTTTTTTTTACATTATTCAAGTAAAGAGAAAATATAATTTTTTTTCTAAACTTTACCGTTTCATCTAACTTTCCTGATTCGAAAAAGGGAGTTAACTGTTGCGTTAATTTCTCTCCAAATGCATTAATGCAAAGTTTGCTAAAGGTTTCCATTCCTTTTTGTGCATTAGAAAGGATCGCATATCTATATTTATCCTTGATAAGTCCACCACTTAAAAGAGGTGAAAGCCAGGAAATAAATGCTTCTTGTGTTGGAGACGGGATATAAAAATTCTTAAATTGTCTTTCCCCCGATAGAATCTCTTCACCACAAAGATATATTGCTCCTTTCCATTCTTCATCCTGATGAAAATCAAGTGCCAATGAAAATATATTATTGTCCTTAAATTTAAATAAAAAATATCTGGTCATATATTGTCTCTTTATTACGTTTATGTAATGAAAATTGTAATGTGTCGCCATTTTAAGAATAATTTCATAATTCATCTTAAACGCTTTTCGTTCAATCAGCATATCTATATCTGCTCCAATATTTTCTTCTGGCAGTTTTTCATAATTTCTCAAAATACAATATTGGACACCAAGCCTTTCATATTCTCTAAATAAATAATTAAGGCAATCGCGTAATAGCATCAGAAGCCCTTTTATATATCTCGCAAAATTTATTTGATATTTCAGACCATGCAAATTCCCGCTCTATCATTTTTCTTCCATTTCGTCCCATACCAGACAAGTTAATATTATTTGAGAATGCCTCTATTATCTTTTCTGATATGTCAATCGGATCCAAATCAACTATGAATCCCGCATTATATTCCCTTATCTTATCTCCTAAATTGGTTTCATTAGAAACTATACAAGGCTTAGAGCAAGCAAGTGCTTCGAGAATACCTATTGGCATTCCTTCCCAACGTGAACTCTGTATGAAAATATCTGAATCTGCAAGAAGCCCATATTTTCGTTCACCGTACATAGGTTCAAATACATGTACTTTACCATGTAAATCCAAAGTTTGTATGAGATTCATAACTATTTGAAGTCCGCCCCTGTGGTCTGGTCCAACAATTATTAGCTTAAGATCATGCACTTTCTGAGCAGCTTTTGAAAATCCTTTCAAAAGCAGATCTAACCCTTTATGTTTTGGATCAATTCTACCAATGAAAATCAGTATTTTGTATCTTTCAGCCCCAGGGACTATCGTGCTTAATTCTCCAGTTAGAGGCTTTGTTGGGATAGATGCCAAATCAACACCATTTGGAATAATAAAGATTTTTTCTCTTTTTACTCCATACTCAATTATATCTTTTGTTTCTTGAGGACCAAGTGAGTGTATAGCAGCAGCATGCGAAACTATATTTAGTTCGAATATATATTTATAGACAGTCTTTATTAAATAATTTCTCGAAAGACCTTCTGGCGAAAGAATCCCGTGACTTGATACAATATATGGTATCCCTTTTCTTAATAATGTTCGAGTAGCAAATACATGTTCCGGTATATAATGTCCATGGAAATGAAAAATAATGTTTTTATAATTTAATTTCTCAAATACCTTCCTTAAATCTTTACTAAGAATAAATCTTGTTCTAGTTTTAGGAAAATATTTATTCAAAATATTTTCTTTTTCTTCTTCTCCTAAACGATCAGTAATAGACCAAACTTCTACATTATGACCTGCCGCGCTTTGATTTTTCCCAAGATTGTAAACAACCTTTACAATTCCATTCTTACTCTCCGGTTTAGCTTTACCTATAAGAAAGTGAATTATTTTCATCTTGTCATTTCTTTTGAGAATAGTTTCATACCCATATAGCTATAAAATAAAACAAATAATCCAGCTAATAAAATACCAATCACTGCTCCTTCTAATTTCAAATAGTGAATTAAAGGAATAGATACAAATGCAGTAATTATACTTGACCCTATGTACGCATTAAAAATTACTCGAGTCTTTTGAATGACCCTAAGCCCATAATTTAAAACTAGTGATATAGTATTTACTATGTAACTAATAGCAAATATTATTAAGAGATAACCATATCCAGCGTAGCGATCCTTATAGAATAAATTTAGTATATACTCTGGCATTGAACAAATAATAATTCCATAAAAAGCTATTAAAGCTACCAAAACAAAAGCCATTTTACCAAGGAATTCCTTTAATTTTGAGAACCCACCAGAAATGTATCTATTTGTAGCAATTTGAGGCACAAAATTCGTGAATCCACTAAGGAATATATGTGTTGGTCCAAATACATTTTGCACAGCTCTTAAAGCTCCTGAAGCAGAAGGACCGAGCATAAGAGCTGAGATAAACAGATATGCTTGACTTGATGTATAGGTTGCCAAATTTGATGCGAGAAGCCATTTGCCGTAAATCCAATTTTTTTTAGCTACATTTCTTAAATCTAATGACTGCATATTCCAAATCCCTTTAATTTGATAAAGGCCGAATAATAAAGCTATTCCTGAAGTAATTCCAATAGTTAAAAAAGCGGATTCCCATGATAATTTATTGAATTTAAATAAAATTACAATTCCTATCATTTGTGTCCCATAACATATAAAATCATTAAGTAGTGCCTTGCTATTTTCTAAAACAGCAAAAAGATTTCTTCTAATATACTCCTGTCCCATGTACATGAATATGATAAGAGACATAACAATGATCATTTTCCCAATCATAAAATTGTTAAATAGAATCCCTATTGACAGCATTATAATCGTAAGAATCAGACCAAGATATACTTGAAGAATTGCTAACGAACTAAAGTATGCTTGTTTGTTCTGCCCTTCAAGTGGTGCACTGAGAACCATCATTGGACTAGTAATAATACTGTATTGAATACTGTTCACGAAAATCATGATTGCATATCCAAGAGAAAATATTCCAAATTCATACTGACTAATATTTCTTGCGAGAAAAAAAGCAACAAAAAAATTAGAAATTGATACAATAGCCTGATCGATAATAGCCCAATAACCTGTTTTTGCAGTTTTTCCAGTGATTATTTTTTTGATTTCTTGCAAAGAAACAACCTTTCAAAGAGCATTGACGGCATTAACAGCATGGGGGAATTTCTTTACTATTGATAACGCTTGTAAGCACTGTCAAGTCTTTTCTGTAAATTCTCATCAGGGCTTTATTCTCAACGGTTTTCATGAATCCGATTATGCGGCAATCCTCTGAATTCTTGATGCATGGGTCAGTCTTATGGGTCAGTCTTATGGGGTCAGCCCTTGAATGGTGACAAACATGAGAACCGAGGATCGAGAAATGAGGTTAGCGTAACCATGGGATTTCCATCTCATGTTCAATTTGCCTATTTAAGCACCGGATTCTGTCATGCGCTATCCGCACGACGCAACCTATCCTCTTTGTTTTTGTATTGAAATGAGTATGTCTAAGAATCCTACGGATAAAGCTTGCAACTTCAAATTGTTCTACTTCAAAAATCATCAGACAATAATGAGGATGGCAATTCTTTTGTTTGTAGAAACCAAGGTCTCTGGTGAAAAATGTTGCAGGTTTACTCTTATGGAGAAAAGAAACGATTGAAGTGTCGGACATCCCCTGTTTTCCGATTTCATGCCCTATTTGCCGACAGTGAATTCTCCAGGAACGTAAAAGCAGTCTCTGACTCTCAGGAATATTCTCATCAAGGATATACATTCTTTCAGGCTACGGCAAGTTCAGGAGCACGGCTTATGAGCGCTTTCCTTGCAAGCTTTATCGCTTCAGCAATAGCTTCCCTGGACAACGATCCCCTCCATTCTTCGATAATTGCATCCCATGACATGCCGTTTGCTACCTGTTCGAGTACATCAGCGACTAAAATGCGTGTGCCCCGAAAAACCGGGCTTCCATGACAAATTCTCGAATCAGTTACTATATATCTTCCTATCGTTTTTGCAGCCATATCTCCACCTCCATTTGTATTATGACTTTTCCCGAATTACATTACAAGCTACCAGATGGGAAGACGAAAAGCTGATTGTTTAAACGGCAAAAACTGCTTCTCACAGGGTCAGCTCTCCACTTTGCACATTTAATAACCGTAAAGCGTGAAGCGTTCATAGCGTTCGTTGAGTTCATAGCGTTCGTTGAGTTCATAGCGTTCGTTGAGTTTATTGCGTTTGTTGGGTTTATTGTGTTTATAGAGTTCTTTGCGTTTATAGGGTCAAGTCAGTTGATAGTTCATAGCTCATAGCAAGTAAAACCGTAAAAAGCACATCTTATGCAATCTTTCTGTGCAGTTCCTTGTAAGGCCTGATTTTTTGGAGCACAGTCTGCTTTCTCTTTCTTGCGGTATAGAGATCATGCTGATTCTGAAGATTCAGCCAAAGCTCTGGCGTTGTTCCGAAGTACCGGGAGAGCTTAATCGCCATTTCAGGGCTAATGTTTCTCTTTTCATTCACAATCTCATTGATAGTCCTGAATGTTGTACTTAGTTCTTGCGCCAGTTGCGATTGTGACAGTCCGAGTGGCTCCAGAAATTCTTCCTTTAATATTTCACCCGGATGTGTCGGTTTCCTTCTCACGCTCGACATCTTGTTATCACTCCTCTCTAATGATAATCGGTAATTTTTACTTCATACGCATCAGATTCCTTGAATCGGAATATTATCCGGTACTGATCATTAATTCTGATGCTATATTTCCCTTTATATTTGCCTTTCAGTGCTTCAAGCCGGTTGCCGGGAGGTGCTTTTAAATCCTCCAACGTCCTTGCCGCATTCAAATAATCCAGTTTTCTTATGCCTATACTGCAAACAGCTTTTGAGAATTTCCGGCTTTGGCCTGTTAGAAATAACTCTTCAGTATCCTTATCTGTAAAAGATCGAATCACTAATATATTACATTATAACACATAACGGTTTAAATTTAACCAGGGTCAGGTCTCCACATTGGCACATTTAGCAGAGTCTCATGGGGTCAGCCCTTGAAAGTTGAAAGCATATAAAAACGTTTATTGCGTTCTTTGCATTTGTTGAGTTTGTAGCGTTAATTGGGTTCATTGCGTTCATTGCGTTCGTTGAGTTTATTGCGTTCGTTGAGTTTATTGCGTTTATAGCGTTCATTGGGTTTGTTGGGTTTATTTTAGGGTTGTGTTGAGGTATTTGATGAAGTTGGAGATTTTTCGCTGAACCTTGTCAATGTCTTCGTACAGAGTATCAAATTGTTCTTGCTGTATGTACCCCTGATCAAGGGCAACATACAGATGGCTCTGGAGTTCAGCGGCAGAAGATTTCGCTATGAACAAAAACTGCATAAATTCTTTATTGCCTTTCCGTGAGAATCCTTCGGCTATGTTCGCCATTATTGAAATCGCCGCCCTTTTTACCTGATCTATGAGGCTGAAATCTTTTTTAAATCCATCAACGCGACAAACGCCATAAACGCTATTCACAATATCCCTTGCTTCTTTCCACGCCTCGATATCCTCAAATCGCTCGATTTTCATGCTAGAAACTGTTTAGGTTGTTCTGGGTCAATTTTGCGCATTAAAGTGGGCAAGTATTAAGGGACGTTGTTGAATAAAAGTTTTAGGGGTCAGACTTGTTTATTGCGTTACATCAGCCTTCAAGTTATTAAGCCATTCATATCATTTCATGTTTTTTATATATTCAGGGAACTGTATTGAAGAGATGGAATCAAATAGGTAATAGCGCAATCAGTACTGAATTTCATTTGATGGGGCGAAGAATCAGGGTCAGGTCTCCACATTGCATATTGAAAGCTGTAAAACGTGAAGCGTGAGAGGCATTTCTTAAACCTTCTCTTTTACGCCCGCCTGCTTTAATATCGACAGCAGTGTTCCTCTTGGAAGTTCTCTTTTATGATAGGGTACTGTAACTCTCTTTTTTGTTGTTTTGTTATAGTACACCCTGTGACTGCCTGTTTGATGATCAAGCTCAAATCCATTCTGCAGTAATAATCTAATGACTTTTTCAGCAGTGAGCGAAGGAATCTTAGGCATATTTCAGCGTTAGGACACCTTCAAAAGTATTCGAGTCGTCGAGAATCTCCTCCCCGTGCTTTTCAACACTTTTCAGGTATGCTTCGATTGCGTCCTTAGCCATTTCTTTTGCTTCGTCAATTGTTTCTCCGAAGGTTATGCAACCTGGCAGAGAAGGCACTATAACGGTATAGCCTCCTTCCGGTTCAGGCCTTAAAACAATCCGGTATGATAATTCTTTAATATTCATATGCACCTCGCAAATTTATTATACCATGCAGAAGCGAACAGAATAGAATCATTCGGGGATAATCATGTCCAAGGTCAGACTTGTTTAAGGATTCATTCTGATAAAAAGCCCCTTTGGATAACGGCCGTGAAGCGTTAGACGGATAATTGTTACCGTGGATGTTTGTACAAATCGTCATGATCAAGAATACGGAGCAAAAACATATCAGCTGACCAATCAGGACTTCCCGAAGACAATAATCGTGCAGGATCAAAGGATATCCTGTATCTTTTGTCAACTCTTATTGACCAAGCTGTCGGATCATTGACAATCCGCTCAAGATTCAGTCCGGGATGGAAAGGATTTTTTTCAAGCAATGCCAAGGCTTTCGCTATTTTCTTTCTTGTTATCGCATTGGAACGGAACACTTCAATGTCATCGAGAAACTTCCTACTCGGGATGAGTTCCGGCATTCTCTATGTCTCCGACCATCCATTCCGGCAGTTTCCCCTTGCCACTCTTTCGTGCCTCCCCAAGCTTGGCAAGTCCTTTCTCGTTGAGCCTGATTGACGGATACACAGATACCGGCTGGAGCACAATGGCCCCTCCTTCCTCAACTTCCAGGTTCAAATATGATCCGCTTTCTATTCCAAGTTCTTTTCGAAGCGTCTTGGGTATATTGATACTTCCCCTCTTATCTACAGTTATAAGCATCCCTGTCTCCTTGATTGTCCTTTATTTATATTATATGCATATAATGACATATTGTCAATTTGACATTTTCACATTTCTTCGATATGATAATACACCCTGTACCATTCAACGAATTTTTTGATGCCTTCCTCAATGCTTGTTGACGGTTTAAACCCGACATCTTTTTCCAGATCGTCTACGTCAGCATAGGTCGCCGGCACATCACCCGGCTGTATCGGCAGGAAGTTTTTTTCGGCTTTTTTTCCGATGTTCATTTCCAGCACTTCGATATATTTCATGAGTTCGACAGGATTGTTATTGCCGATATTGTAAAGCTTGTACGGAGCGCAGCTTGCTGCCGGGTCAGGATGGTCTCCGCTCCACCGGGTTTCCGGTTTCGGGATATGGGCGAGGACCTTCACTACCCCTTCGACAATGTCATCGATATAGGTAAAATCCCTCTTCATCTTTCCGAAATTGAACACATCAATCGGTTTTCCCTCAAGAATAGCCCTGGTGAAGAGAAACAGAGCCATATCAGGTCTGCCCCACGGACCGTATACGGTGAAGAACCGCAAACCGGTTGTCGGTATTCCATACAGATAACTGTAGGTATGCGCCATCAGCTCATTCGACTTTTTTGTGGCGGCGTACAGAGAGATGGGGTGATCGACATTGTGATGCGTCGAAAAAGGCATTGTTGTATTCAGCCCGTATACAGAGCTTGAAGAGGCAAACACGAGATGCTTTACCCTATGATGCCTGCAGCCCTCCAGGATATTGAGGAAACCATAGATGTTGCTCTCGATATAGGCATAAGGGTTGATCAGGGAATATCTTACCCCTGCCTGCGCGGCGAGGTTGACCACAGAATCGAATTTTTCCTCCTGAAAAAGACCGAGGATTTTTTCCTTCTCCTCGAGTGGCAGCTTGATAAAATGAAAATTGGCATCGCCCTGCAACTGGGCCAGACGCGCCTCTTTCAGGCTTACGTCGTAATAGTTGTTGAGATTGTCTATGCCGACTACATGATGCTTTGCTTTCAGAAGTTTCCTGCATAAATGGAACCCGATAAACCCAGCGGCCCCTGTGACAAGTATTTTTGAGGATTTGTCTTCCCGCATAATTAACCCCCGGCCTTTCTCATGCTCTGAAGATTTTGCTGCTCTCAATCCCGTGCTGCCTGAAGGCATTACGGGTGTCGACAATGCATCGGGCATTTTTTTCTATGAACGCGTAGTCAAACGCAGAGTGGTCTGTAATGAGGAGGACAAGGTCGGATTTCTTGAGGACTTCCCCTGTCAGTTTCGCTGATTTTACATCGATGCCAGGGTAGCTCCTGTGGGACCTGCAGACAGGTACATGGGGGTCGTAATACTGCACCCGCGCCCCGAAGTTTCTCAGAATCTGCATAATACGGAGCGCCGGAGATTCCCTCAGGTCATCTACATCCTTTTTGTAGGCCACCCCCAGGATGAATATTCTCGCTCCGTTCAGTGATTTTTTGGACCTGTTCAGGACCGCTTCCACGGTCTGCACCACATGATATGGCATATTCGTGTTGATTTCGCCGGCAAGCTCAATAAAGCGTGTGATGAAATCGTATTCCCTCGCCTTCCAGGTGAGATAAAACGGATCGATGGGTATGCAGTGGCCTCCGAGCCCGGGGCCTGGATAGAAGGCCTGAAAACCGAAGGGTTTGGTCTTCGATGCCTCGATGACTTCCCAGACGTCGATCCCCATCCTCTCAAAGAGCATCTTGAGTTCGTTCACCATCGCAATATTTACAGACCGGTAGATATTTTCGAGGAGCTTTGCGGCTTCAGCCACTTTTGTGGATGAGACAGGCACGGTCTTCTCCACAATCGAATCATAGAGTCTTTTCACCACAGAGAGACATTTCTTCGAATATCCGCCGACGATCTTGGGTATCGTACTTACGGAAAAGTCCCTGTTGTTGGGGTCTTCCCGTTCGGGTGAATACGCAAGGAAGAAATCTTTCCCCGCCCTGAGACCTTTCCTCTCAAGGATCGCCCGCATGTCCTCATCGGTCGTGCCCGGATATGTGGTGGACTCAAGCACGACAAGCTGCCCCTTCCGGAGGTATTGGGCCACCGTTTCCGTGGTTTTGAATACATAGGTCATATCGGGCTCCCTGTTCTTGTCGAGGGGCGTCGGCACACAGAGTATGATGCAGTCCATTTTCTGTAACAGAGAAAAGTCAGCGGTCGGCGTAAAACAGCCCCGCTGTTCTTTGATGCGTGCTGCGGGGATATGTTTGATATAACTCCTGCCTTCTCTGAGCAGTTCGACCTTTCGCTGGTCGACATCGAAACCGGAAACCTGAAAACCGGCCCGGCAGAACGCAAGGGAAAGGGGCAGCCCGACATATCCGAGACCGATGATGCCGATCCGGGCATCCTTTGTTTTGATCTTCTGCATTAAATCCATTTTTTACCTCCAGTTCGCAAGAGAAGAGATACGACGATAGCGGTTCGATTTTCTCTCGCTGTCAGAACGATAGTTTTATAAAATTATTCTTCTCAAGAAATTCGAGTACATGCCGGACAGAGGTTGCTATATCATCTTTTTCTGTATCCAGGACTAGGTCCGGATTTTCCGGTTCTTCATACGGCGATGAGATGCCGGTATATTCTTTAATAATCCCTGCCCGTGCCTTCTCGTACTGTCCTTTCGGGTCGCGCCGTTCGCATTCTTCGACACGGCACTTGACATAAACCTCGATAAAATCACCTTCGAGACGGTTCCTGATATAAGCCCTGTCTTCATGGTATGGCGAAATAAAGGCAGCCAGGACGACCATGCCTGCATCGACCAGCAGTTTCGAAAGCTCCGCTATCCTGCGGAGGTTCTCTTTCCTGTCCTCCCGGCCAAAACCGAGATTGCTATTGATGCCGTGACGGACATTGTCGCCGTCGAGCACATAGGTGTGGACGCCTTTCCTGAAGAGCTCCCGCTCGACAAGATGCGCAATGGTTGATTTGCCGGAAGCGGAAAGACCTGTCAACCAGACGAGGCCGCTCCTGTGATTGTTCAGGCGGTTTCTCTCGCTCCGCTTGACAAACCGGTCATCCCAGACTACATGATTTTTTTCCATTCCAATACCTTCTCCTTAAATAAGCTAGCAGGCTAGCAAGCGGGGAAGCATGCAAGCCTGCTATACAAAACATTATCAATAGTAAAGAATGTCATTCTCGCAAGTGAAGCGCGTCGGGAATCCTCCTTTAAAAACCGGGGAAGATGCCGGACAAGCCGGAATGACAGCTTATACAAGAATATTATACGCAAAGATTTCAACTGTCGTTTAGCCGGTTAGCTGGCTAGCTGGTTTTTCACATACCATTCATACGTCTTCCTGATGCCGTCTTCAAGCGTTGTTTCCGGTTCCCATCCGAGTTTCCGGATTCTGTCCGTATCAAGGAGTTTTCGCGGCGTCCCGTCAGGTTTTGAGTGGTCGAATTCCAGAGCGCCGTCGAACCCCACAATCTGCATTATCATTCCGGCGAGGTCTCTTATCGTAATGTCTTTGCTGGTACCAATATTCACGAACTCTCCGATTTCGCGGTAATCGTACTGTTCCATAAGGAAGATACAGGCATCTGCAAGGTCATCGACAAAAAGGAATTCCCGGAAAGCATTTCCGGTACCCCAAAGTGTCACGACAGGTTTCCGTGAAGCGTGATTCGTAAGATGTATTCCGAATAATTCCAGAATATTTACGATATCCGCTTCCGGAGTATCTTCTTGCATAACGAATCTCGAATTACCCATGCCGATTTCACAATTACCGTATCTCTGAAAATCTTTTCTTATCGACTCAAAATCGCCATGTTGCAGACACTTCGCGAAATGGAACTTCCTTATGAGCGCAGGAAGCACATGCGAGGTTTCGAGGTTGAAGTTATCATTCGGGCCATAAAGGTTCGTCGGCATTACAGAAATAAAGTTGGCGCCGTACTGTTCATTGTAATATCTGCAGAGCTTGATCGCTGATATCTTGGCAATAGCATACGCTTCGTTGGTCGGCTCCAGGGTATCGGTCAGAAGATATTCTTCCTTCATGGGCTGGGGTGCGAATTTCGGATAGATGCAGGATGATCCGAGATTGAGCAGCTTCTTCACCCCGGACCGGCTTGCGGCATCGATTGCGTTGGCTGCAATCATGATATTGTCATAAATAAATTGAGCCCTGTAGGTATTATTCGCGAGTATTCCCCCGACTCGTGCTGCGGCAAGGAACACATATTCGGGACGTTCCCTTTCAAAAAAACGTTCTGTTTCCTTCTGGCGGCGGAGGTCAAGCGATTTGCTCGTTTTCGTCAGAAGATTGCGGTACCCCTTCTTTTTCAATCGTCTGACTATTGCAGAACCAACGAGACCACGGTGCCCGGCTATAAATATTTTGGAGTGTTTATCCATTTTTAAGAACTGAAATTGTTAACCCGTAATTAGAGTCTGTTTATAAACTATCAAGAAAATCAAAAAACTGTCATTCCCGCAAGTGAAGCGCGTCAGGAATCCTTCCTGAAAGCCATCAGAAAGATTCCGGACAAGCCGGAATGACAACAAAAAGACATTACTTTTGCAATTTGCAATATCTCCAAGCCAGGCAATTGCATTAAGATATATTTCTTCTTTCTGACCACGGTTTACGGTTCACGAATTACAGTCTCTCAGCATCTTTCCCGTATTTTCTCGTATTTTGCCAGGTCGTGCCTTGTATAGGTGAAGCCTTTCTTCTCACAAATCTTTACCCCCTCGCCGACCGGCGTCAATCCGATAAGCTTCATGTCGTAGTCGACCATGATTTTGACCAGTTCTTCGAACGTAGTACGTGGCTTCCATCCGAGCTTTTTTCTCGCTTTCGCAATATCCGCCTTGAGAAAATCGACTTCTGTCGGCCTAAAATATTTCGGGTCTATTTCGATAATCGGGTCTCCGACCCTCAAGATAGAGGCCAAGGTCGAGGGTAAGGACTGAATGATTCCTTTTGTCTTCACGCCCTTGCCTTTCCATCCTATTTCTATCCCGACATACGCGAATGCATGCTCAAGGAATTCACGTACTGAATGGCTTTCGCCTGTTCCTACGACATAATCCTCCGGACGCTTCTGCTGGAGCATAAGCCACATCATCTCTACATATTCGGGCGCAAAACCCCAGTCTCTTTTGGCTTCAATGTTTCCGAGATAAATTTTCCGCTGTTTTCCTGCAATCATGTTTGCAAGCGCACGGGTAATCTTTCTTGTTACGAAAGTCTCGCCTCTGCGCGGAGACTCGTGGTTGAAAAGGATGCCGTTGCAGGCAAACATGTTGTAGCCTTCCCGGTAATTGACAACAATCCAGTAAGCATATACCTTTGCGGCAGAATACGGGCTGCGCGGATAGAACGGAGTGTCTTCATTCTGGGGAGGAGGGACTGAGCCGAACATTTCTGAAGATGACGCCTGATAGAAGCGGGACTTTATCCCGCTCCGTCTCACTGCATCGAGCAGCCTTGTTGTACCGATGCCGACGACGTCCCCAGTATATTCAGGCATGTCGAAACTCACCTTGACATGACTCTGTGCAGCGAGGTTATAAATCTCGTCCGGCCTGATATTGTAAATGAGATTGGCAAGCTGTCCAGCGTCTGACAGATCACCATAATGCAGGAACAACCGCGTCCCGGGGAGATGCGGGTCCCTGTAGATATGGTCGATTCTTCCTGTATTGAAGGCACTGGACCTCCTGATCAGCCCATGCACTTCATATCCCTTCGAGAGGAGCAGTTCCGCAAGATATGACCCGTCCTGGCCAGTGATGCCGGTGATTAAAGCGCGTTTCAAAGATAATGCTGGATGCTGGATGCTGGATGCTGAATTACTTTTTTTCATTTTTGTTCCCCATTGCTGTTTTAACAATTTTTGTAATGATATTTATAATCGATCCGGATCTTGTTATTAGATCGTTAATCAGATTGTTATCACTGAGCAGATTGCTTTCCTTTAATAATCTCAATCAATATTTTGTTTCTCTCGCCTCTTTAGACGCAATCGCCATTTTGGCAATAAAATCATTTTTAGTTTGTGCAGCCTGTGCTTCCTCTACATTTGCTCCGATTGAAGTACCGCTCTTTAACAGCTGTTTGGAAAGAACATATTCTTTTGCAGCTATACATTCTTTATAGAGGTTTATTATATCTAAAGCAAAAACAAACGCAATTTCCCTTATATCAACTTTCTCCATATTTCAGCATTTAACATTTAACATCTAGCACTCAACATTTACTTTGATTTCTGTCTTCCATAAACGTCGTCCACTCTGACGATGTCGTCTTCGCCTACATATTCACCGTTCTGGACCTCGATGATTTCGAGCGGGACTTTGCCGGGGTTTTCGAGTCTGTGGAGCGTCGATTTCGGGACATAGACCGATTCATTCTCATGGACATTTTTCTCAAGGTCCCCTATCTGCACTTTTGCAGCGCCGCTCACCACAACCCAGTGCTCGGAGCGGTGGTAGTGCATCTGGAGGCTCAGCTGTGCGCCGGGATTGACGACGATTCTCTTGATCTTGTACCGCAGTCCCTCTTCAAGGATCGTATAACTGCCCCACGGCCTGTAGGTCGTGAGATGTTCATCTACTTCTTTCCTCTTCTCTTTTTTGAGACGGTCGACGATCTTCCTGACCTTCTGCGTTTCGCCTTTCTTTGCGACGAGGAGTGCATCACCGGTGTCAATAATCAGGCAATCCTCGATCCCTATTGTCGAGACCAGCCTTTTGTCGCTGATGATGAGCGTGTCTTTTGTGTCAATAGCAAGGGTGTCACCAATCCTGATATTGCCCTTTTCATCCTTGTCAACCACATCGTAGAGAGAATCCCATGATCCGATGTCATTCCAGGAGAGGTCGAGGGGAAGAACGGCCATCTTTGTCGATTTTTCGGCCACCGCATAGTCTATCGAGATGTCCGGCATCTGTCTGAAATCAGACACTATTTCGTCGAAGCTCAGATCGAACATTTTCCTGATATCCGGCGCATACTTTTTAAATTCCGCCGCCATTGTCCCGATATTAAAAGCGAACATGCCTGAATTCCAGAAGTAGCTGCCTTCGCTGACATATCGCTGTGCTGTTTTCGCATCGGGCTTTTCCGTAAACTGTGCCACTTTAAAATACTTATGGCTCTTTGCTCTCTGCCCTCTGCTCTCTGCCTTTATATACCCGTACCCTGTCTCGGGCCTGGTCGGTTTGATGCCGAATGTTACAATATTACCCTTTCCCGCTATCCCTTCCGCCAGCCTGATGTATCCGGCAAAACGTTCCACCGGTTTCATAACGTGGTCCGCAGGACAAATGAACATAACCTCGCTTTTCCTGCACCCGAGTTTCTCTGTGCAGTACTTCATGCCAAGAGCTATTGCCGGCGCGGTATTTCTCCCGACAGGTTCGAGGATTATATTTCCGAAAGATGCTATATGATGGTCCTCTGCAAGAGAATTCAGGTCAGAGAGGACATGAAATTTATACTCGTTGTTCGTCATCACAATGATATCATCGGGAGAAAAAACATGCAGCAGTCTCTCGACAGTCTCCCGCAGGAGAGACTTGGTGCTATTGAGTTTGAGGAACTGTTTGGGATAATTCTTCCTGCTCAACGGCCAGAGCCGGGTTCCCGAACCACCTGCAAGTATCAAAGCCTTCATGAGTTAACCCTCCAAAAATAAGACCAGCGTACGGAATAGGTCAAGGTCGAAGTTAAGGCCAAGCCTTGAATCCCAAAGAGCTTATGAGAGAATGCAAATGAATTATAACCTATCCATTTTCATTGCGTTTTGAAGTTCTTTTTCAAGGAACGATTTATATTGCTGAAGCGCCTCTTCGTTTTCTGCTTCGAAACGCATGACGATAACGGGCTGGGTATTGCTCGACCGCACGAGTCCCCAGCCTTTGTCAAACACAACTCGCGCGCCGTCTATGTCGTAGATCTTCCTGATGGGAAGAGGCCCTCTGCCAGACAGAGCGAAGTCCCTGCATTTCTGCACCAGTTCGGCAACGACTGCTCTTTTCACGCTGTCCGGGCAGTCAATACGGATTTCCGGTGTATACTGCATGAGGGGAATTTCAGAAAGCAGGACGTCTATACCCATACCTGAAGTTTTCATGATTTCGACGAGCCTGAAAGAGGTGTAGAGCGCATCGTCGAACCCGAAATAATTTTCCGCAATAAAAATATGCCCGCTGAATTCACCCGCAAGGACCGCGCCCTCTTTCCTCATCTTGTCTTTTACCAGCGAATGGCCGGTCTTCCACATGACAGGCTTTCCGCCATGCTTCTCAATGTCGTCGAACATGACTTGCGAGCATTTCACATCACCGATAACGACAGAACCCGGGTTCCTCTTCAGGATGTCCCGCGCGAGAATTATCATGATCTGATCTCCCCAGATGATACGCCCTGAATTGTTGATGACCCCTATCCTGTCAGAATCTCCGTCATAACCGATCCCGATATCCGCGTTCTCTTCCCGCGTTATTCTGATCAGATCCTGAATATTTTCAAGAACTGTGGGATCAGGGTGGTGGTGCGGGAAGCGTCCGTCAGGCTCACAATAGAGAGGAATGACGTCACATCCCATCGCAGCAAATATTTCCGGCGCAACTATCCCCCCGGTGCCATTCCCCGCGTCGATCACAATTTTCAGCCTGCGGTACCGGTCATCCGACAGATAGGAAAACTTTTCCTTCATAAACGCGCGGTACGCTGAGATTATGTTATAGTGGTGCACCTTCCCCTTCAACGATCCGGTGAGCGGGGCCATGCTCACTATTTTTTCTTTTAACTTCTGAATTTCCTGGCCGAAGATCGTTTCCCTGCCGATGCTGATTTTGAAGCCGTTGTACTCGGGAGGGTTATGACTTCCGGTTACCATAATTCCACCATCAAGGTTGAGCGTATGGAGAGAGAAATACTGGAGCGGCGTCGGGCAGAGCCCGAGATCAAACACATCGATCCCCGTTGAGACGATTCCATTGGTGATATGCGCTGCAAGTGATGGGGAACTCAACCTTCCGTCTCTGCCCACGCTTACTGACTGTGCATCCGGATTTCTTTCTTTCAGAAGGGTCCCGAAGGCCGCACCCAGAGCGAATGCAAAATCATCGGTCAACTCGCTCCCGACAATTCCCCGGATGTCGTATTCTCTGAAAACCTTGTCAATCATCACAAAGAAAAAAACAAGCAGTATGGACTAAGCAGTAAGCAGCAATTCTGTTTAGAACCTATCTCAAAATCGGTTTTTGTTGAATCACTGTCATTCCCGCAATCCCGAAAGCTTTCGGGAGTCGGGAATCCTTCTGAAAACAAAGAAAGATTCCGGACAAGCCGGAATGACATATTAACGGTATATCATAAAATATCAATTTTGAGATAGGTTCTAGTGCCTGGTGCCTACTGTTTAGTGTTTACTTTGCATCTTGGAGAGTGTCCATTCCATATGCTCAAGATACCATTTTACTGTATGTTCGATCCCCTGCTCGAACGTGACTCCGGGCGCCCAGCCGAATTCAGTGCGCATCCTGTTTGAATTCAGCGAATATCTGAAATCATGCCCCGGCCTGTCCTCGACAAATGCGATCAGCTTCTCCGGTTTTCCGAGAATCCTGAGGATGGTTTTTACCACCTCGATATTCCTTTTCTCCTGTCCGCTTCCAATGTTATATACCTCTCCGGCTTTCCCCTTTTCGAGAATATTGAACACTGCAGACGCGCAGTCAGAGACATGCAGCCACTCCCTTACATTCTCTCCCCGTGCATAAACAGGGACCTTCTCATTATTCACTGCTTTCAAGACAACAACGGGGATAAGCTTTTCAGGGTATTGCCAGGGACCGTAGTTGTTCGAGGGACGGACTGTAAGGACCGGAATACCGTATGTCCTTTGGTATGCCCTTCCGAGCATGTCCGCTGACGCCTTGCTCACGGAATAGGGAGAACTGGGGTTCAGGGGCGTAGATTCGGAGAACTGGCCTTCCTCTCCGAGGTCGCCGTAGACCTCATCGGTCGAGACATTGATGAATTTTTTGACCTGAGAAATCCTGCACACATCGAGGAGTACCTGTGTCCCCCGGACGTTCGCCTCGATAAAAGGCGAGGCATCTTGGATACTCCTGTCAACATGGCTCTCCGCAGCCCAGTGAACAACTGCATCCGGTTTTGTCTTCCTGAATAGATCTTCCACAGACCGCCTGTCTGCAATATCAGCCCCAGAGAAAACAATATCCTGATCCACTTCCCGCAGCCTCTCTCTGTCGCCGGCATAACTCAGCTTGTCAAGAACAGTGATCGCATATCCCTTGCGAACACCCTGCCTGACAAATTCACTCCCGATGAACCCAGCGCCGCCCGTCACCAGTAATTTCATATACCAGCCTTTCTTTTTGACAGTCGTATTCCTGTCATCGTCTCTTCGATATACCTGTCGACACCGGTCTTCCAGTGTGGCATGTCAATGTTCAATTCTGTCGAAAGCTTCTGACTCGAAAGTACCGAAAAATAAGGCCTCCTGGCCGGTGACGGGAAATATGAAGAGGTTACCGGCATGACAAGGATATCATGTCCGAGCTTTTCCAGATAATAGCGTACGACTTCATACCGTGAGGCATAGCCGCTGTTTGCAAGATGGTACAGCCCTTTCAACCCTTTTCCTATCGCGAACATGGTCACATTCACAATATCCTGCGTATACGTCGGAATCGAAACCTGGTCACACACAATCTTCAGAATCTTCCTGTTCATGGCCCATTCATTTACTTTATGGAGGAAGTTCTGTGTCCCTTCTCCAAAGACCCAACTCACCCTGAAAAGGAGGAAGTTGTCTGTTGCTTCCCGCAAATATTGTTCGCCTGACAGCTTGCTTCGGGCATAGTTACTCAAAGGATTCGGTGTATCATCCTCAGTATACAGCCCTTCTTTTGTGCCGTCGAACACATAATCGGTGCTGTAATGAACAAGGAAGACCCCGTTTTTTCTGCATTCCGAAGCAAGGTTTCTGACCCCTTCAGCATTCACCCTGAAGGCAATCCTCTCATCCTCTTCTGCCTTGTCCACAAGATTATATGCGGCGCAATTGATGACTGTATCGGGTTTATGAATTGAGAGCGCCTCACTGACGCTGCTCGTCTCTCCAACATCCATTTGAGTTTTATCGAGTGCGGTCACCCGGTAATGAGGCCCCTGCAGCGACTTCTGAAATGCGCGGGCAAGCTGTCCGCTGGCTCCGGCGATGAGAATTTTCATAGGGGAATCTCCGGTTGAATTGCATTATAAGCAAAATTTCCTTTTCTGTCATTCCGACTTGTTCGGAATCCTTCCCTTTTCCTCTCAGAATAGGGATAAAAACACATGGTTTGTTTTAAGAAAGATTCCAGACAAGCTGGAATGACAATACAAAAGGCAGTCATATAGGGTCCCCCTTATTTCCGGTATTCAAAATTTATATCCGCATCCTTCAACAGGGGATGGCGTCCGTCTTTTTCCGAAACAACGGGATTCCTGACCGGCCATTCGATCGCGATGTCCGGGTCATTCCAGAGTATTCCCCGGTCATCAGCCGGTGCATATTCTTTTGTGCATTTATAGAGAACATCAGTCTTATCGCTCATCACGAGGAACCCATGAGCAAATCCTGCCGGCACATAGAGCATGAGCATGTTTTCACGGGAAAGTTCCTGCCCGATCCACCTCCCGAACGTCGGAGATCCTTTTCGTATGTCGACGACTACATCAAAAACCCGGCCTGCAAGACACCCGACTAATTTCCCCTGTGCGTTCGGATGCTTCTGGTAATGAAGTCCCCGGAGCACACCGTGAGAAGAGTGCGAGAAATTGTCCTGGACAAAATGCTCTTTGATGCCGGCTGCGGCAAAATCAGAATATTTGTACGTCTCCATGAAAAATCCGCGGTCGTCCGGAAAATGCTTCGGTGCGATCAGGATAATCTCGGAAAAAGCAAGCTTTGTAAAAGTGAAAGGCACGGTCAGAAAGAGAAGACAGGGAGAGGCAGAGAAAAATAGAAAAACAGGACCAGCCTCCTTTTTCCTCTCCGTGTATCTATACCTGTACCTGTTTTCTGTGCCTGTTTCATTTCAAGAGTCTTTTCAGATATTTTCCATAGTCATTATGGTCAAGGGCATTGGCAAGGTTCAGTAATTGTGCCTTCGTGATATATCCGAGGGAATAGGCGATCTCTTCAATACAGGCCACTTTCAGCCCCTGCCTCTTCTCAATCGTCGCGATGAATTCTCCTGCTTCAAGCAGACTGGTGTGAGTCCCTGTATCAAGCCATGCATAGCCTCTGCCCATAAGGCCCACACTTAATTTCTCTCTTTTCAGATATTCGTTGTTCACGTCCGTTATTTCAAGCTCGCCTCTCCGGGATGGTTTTATGCTCCGGGCAATTCTTACCACTTCATTGTCATAGAAATAAAGACCGGTAACCGCATACCGTGATTTCGGCGTTTTCGGTTTTTCTTCGATGGACAACACTGCACCGCTTTCATCAAACTCCACAACTCCATATCGGTCGGGATCCTGTACATAATAGCCGAATATCGTAGCTCCGCCGTTTGTCTCCACATTGTTCCACGCCTTTTTCAGCAACTCCGTGAGACCGTGTCCGTAGAAGATATTGTCTCCAAGGACGAGGCATACGCAGTCATCCCCGATGAATTCCTCCCCAAGGATAAAGGCTTCGGCTATCCCGCCAGGATTTTGCTGTTCTTTATAGGTAAAGCGCATGCCCAAATGAGACCCATCACCAAAAATTCCCTTGAACCGGGGAAGATCCTGAGGTGTCGAAATGATCAGTACATCCCTGATTCCGGCGAGCATGAGGACCGAGAGAGGATAGTAGACCATGGGCTTGTCATAGATCGGTAAAAGTTGTTTGCAGACACTGATTGTGATCGGATATAACCGTGTTCCTACTCCGCCTGCAAGGATAATGCCTTTCATAATATCTTTATATTAGCTGACAAGCTTGCCAGCTATCAAGCTTCTACGCTTAAAAAAAAGGACAAGCTACCGCCATTACATGTCCATTCGGGCATGTCAGAGGGTAAATTGTCACATTACAAGCTCTCAAATACAAAATATACGTATGCTGATTACTGCCTGCTGCTTCGTGCTTTCTGCCTTTCCCTTTTTTTCTCTATGCTTATACCTGTTTTTCTTTACGCAACTGCGAGCAGACAGCCGTCAAGTTCGACGCTGCAGTGAAGCGCGTCAAGGAGAACCATCACCCTCTCCGGGCCCTTGATTTCCCGTGAAAAAACACCGTAGAAGTCCTGGAATGGTCCGCCCATGATGCGGACTCTGTCTCCCCTCTCAAATTTTTCAGGCTTCATGACGATGATGCTGTCCTGTCCTATTCTTTCCTTTATTGCACACACAATCTCGTCATGCACAACCAAAGGGTTGTTCTTCCCGACGATAAACCTCACTCCCGAGGTGTAGGTGATTAAATGGGCATATCTTTCCTTATCGAACTGGGCAAAAAGATAACCGGGGAAAAGCGGTTCAACAATCTCGACAAGTCTGTTCTTTCTGTATTTTATTGATCTGACCTTTGGATTGAGTACTTCTATCCCGATTATCTGAAGGCGGGAGGAAACGAGATCTTCTCTCGTCGGTTTTGTATAGATGGCATACCACATATCTTATTGTTTTATTTATTATTTTACCACATATCTCACACCGAATCCCTCAGAAAAGAGTGACAAAAACATTCAGGCCTGATCACTATTAAAAAGGCGGGCATTTTCTACGGAGCAGCAAGGAGACTTTTAGGGGAGGTGTTTGCAACAACCTCCCTGAAAATTATGCGATACAATAGTCTTTCGGTCCCTGACCGTTTTTATACTCCTCAGGCTCCGCCGAAACCAATGGTCACTTTTCCTTCTTCGATAATCACAGGAACTTTTCGTACACCCCCCGAAAATTTCAGCATTTCTTCAAGTTTTAAAGATTCTTCCTGCACATCATAATAGTGCGCCCTTTCTCCATAGGCCTCCCTGGCCTTTTCGGTAAACGGTCAACCGTGCTTTCCGAAAATTGTAACTTTCTCTTGCATAATCCCTCCTTTGCTTATTTTTTCACTGAGAAAATGACAAGTATCGTTCAGGATTCTTCGTTATGCAACGCATGAGGAACCTTTTCCTGTACCCCGCCTCAATCAGTCTCTGTACAGACGCTGTAACCGTCATACTCCCCCCCAGAAGCTTTCCTCTTTGGCCGGTAACCGGTCTCCCGCCCCCTGCTCTTTTCGTGCCCTTTACTGTATCGGATACTATAATGATCTTCTCAGGGTTTTTTGTCCTGAAGATAAGGTCCAGGGTCCCCGGATGGAGGTGGTGAGGGTCTGCAATGACCTCCAGATATACCTCCTGGTTCATGAGGCCGAATCCTGCAATGCCCGGCTCTCTATGCTGAAATCCCCTCATCGCGTTGAAGAGATGAGTGATTCCCCTAGCACCGGCATGAAACCCTGCCTCTGCCTCTGCATACGTTGCGTCAGAATGCCCCATACTCACGATGATGCCCTGTCCGGTCATGTGTCTGATGAGCTTGAGCGATCCGTTCAATTCAGGCGCAACGGTCATAATCTTCACGATGTCCTCATAGCCTTCAAGAAGCTTCCGAAAATCTTGCAGGGAGGGTTTTCTGCAGTGTGCTGCATTGAGCGCCCCGCACTTTGACGGGTTCACAAAAGGCCCTTCGAGATGGACGCCGAGTATCCGTGCGGATTTTCCCCCCCGCATGGAGGACTCGGTGAAAACAGGTTGCTTCGCGGACCCCTGATGCCTGATCTCCGGTAGAGAGATTTTCTTTGTTTTCTTCCTTGCATCCTGTCCTGCCTTTTGCCTTCCTATTGCTTTTTTTATTGTTTCCATCTGGTTTCTCATTACGTCGAGGGATGACGGATATACGGCAAGAAGAATATCAGAAACCCCGGAAGATCCATGTATTTTGGCAATTTTGAGGATATGAGTACTGTCCGCAGTCCTCGTATCATAGCCGGAGACGCCGTGGGTATGGATGTCGATGATCTTCATTTCATGGGACCCCTGAATTTCTGTTATCATAGCATAGGGAAGGGATACGTTCAAAACATCAGTGATGAAAGAATTTATTCTTCTTGGCGATCATTCTGAAAGAGAGTTGACCCGTCTCCTCTCAGAGGCTTCACTCATCCGCGATACGGGCGAAAGGATTGCATATCTCTCGGGACAGTTGCTCGGCACACCGTATAAAGAATCAAGCCTGATCGGCGATAAAGACACTCCGGAAATTTTTGTAATCGATCTTTCGGTCGTAGACTGTTTCACCTGCCTTGAATATGTCGAGGCTATGCGTGTATCTCAATCCTTTTTTGAATTCAGGACGAATTTACAAAAAGTAAGATATAAAGCCGGCAAAATCTCGTTCGGCGCAAGGAACCATTTTTTTACGGACTGGAGTGAATACAATGCAGAACGGATTGATGAGGTGACAGAAACGATAGGCATCAACAGGACAGTCCGTATTGAAAAGCTGCTCAACAGGAACCAGGACGGGACATATTTTCTGGACGGCATTCAGCCTGTGCTGCGTTCAATATGTTATCTGCCGTCTGAATCGGTCGATGAGGGAATCTGCTCCCTTCTGAAGACAGGAGATTACCTCGGCATCTATGCCCGGACCCCCGGGCTGGACGTCTCGCATGCCGGCATCATTATTAAAAATCATGATGCCGTTTTCTTCAGACATGCATCCTCTCAGGAGCAATACAGGAAAGTGGTTGATGAAGATTTCAGGAGCTATATTGCTGATAAGCCGGGGATGCTTATCCTGAGGCCAAAATGAGTACAGCGTCGGAAGACACTCTCATAGGGAAGAAAGAACTGATGAGAGAGTATCTTCGCTCATTCTCGGACCCGAAAGTATTCGGGACCTCCGAGGCTTTTGCCTCTTTATTTTTAAGATGCTGTATTTGACTATCGGCAAAAGAAACCGCGCAGATACTCTCTCATCAGTTCACTTATAGGAATTTCTATCATCAATTTACTATAAAAAACGGCGGATGTAGTATTTTTGCGGATTTATCCCGATTCTTATCGGGATCCCTCGGAGTCCCGTCCCGAATGCTTTCGGGATCTGGACGAGAATGAGCAAAAATACTGCGTCCGTCGTTTTTAACCTGTTGTCTCCTTCAGGCCGGCAAGTGTATTCCTCAAATACCACAGGAGTATAAGTCCCGGCAAAGCGGTAAGGAATGTGATGAAAAAGAACAGGACCCAGCCCACCGAATCGACGAGATACCCTGACGTCGGCGAAATGAATATCCTCCCGAGGGCGGCGAGTGATGACAGGAGTGCATATTGTGTTGCGGTAAAGCGGTGGTCGCACATCGCCATGAGAAGGGCCACAAATGCTGCGGTGCCCATTCCTCCGGTGACGTTTTCAAATGCCACGGCAAAAATCAGCACCCCGTAGCTCTTTCCTGTCCAGGCGAGTACCATAAAGGAGAGATTGGAAATCGCCTGGAGTATACCGAATACAAGGAGCGAACGGTAGAGCTGAAGTCTGACCATAAGCGCTCCGCCAAACAATGCGCCAAAAATCAATGAGGCGAATCCGAGCCCTTTATTGATCGTTCCCACTTCGCTCACTGAAAACCCCACTCCTCTGATGAGAAACGCGGTTGTCAGTGCACCGGCGTATGCATCCCCCAATTTATAGAGGATGATCAGGACGAGCAAAGCAACCGGGGAATTCCTCTGAAAATAATTTTTTAAAGGTCCCCATACCGCCTCATGCATACTGGCCGGGGGCGTCGCCTCCTTTGCCGGTTCCCGTCCAAAGAGTGTTGCAAGTATTGCAAAACCCATGACTGCTGCCATGGTGAGGTAGGTATTCCGCCAGCCGATGTGGTCTGCAAGCACGAATGCAAGCGCCCCTGAGATGAGCAGTGCAATCCGGTAACCCATGACAAACACCGCCGCCCCGAAACCGCGCTCTTTTTCCTGGAGGACATCTGTTCTGTAGGCGTCAACGACGATGTCCTGAGAAGCAGAGGAGAATGCAACTGCGAGTGCGATCAAAGCAACAAAAAATGGGGCCTGCTGAGGCGAGCTGAAGGCCATCACAGCAATCCCGGCGACAAGTGCGAACTGGGTGATGAGTATCCAGCCGCGGCGTCTTCCCAGAAATGGCGGTACGAAACGGTCCATGAACGGAGACCAGAGAAATTTCAAAGTATACGGCAGTCCGACCAGCGCAAATATCCCGATCGTTTTTAAATCAACACCTGCAACAGTCATCCAGGCCTGAAGCGTTGCGCCGGTAAGGGCAAGAGGCAACCCTGAGGAAAAGCCAAGAAGCGTTATAACAGCGATACGGCGGCTGCGGAAGACTTCAAGATATGGAGCGATATCAATTTTCATTCAGCTTGTTCTTTTTGCATAGTATTATAGCAACTCCTCCTGTACAGTTGTGCACCGCGCTATCGCCTTGCTCTCCCCTTTCATATATTATCAGGTTATAATATATCTGTTATGGGTTCATTTAAGGTCTCATTGACATCATTCAAAGAACTCGGAACAGTACTTGAAGAGAATCAGGTTGTCCTGAAAGAAAAAAAAGTGGTTCAGACAAGGACTGATGAAGAGGTCTTCCATGAAGCAATGGCTGATGTAAGGGAGATCAGGGAGTTCAGGGAAATTCCTCTTCCCGCGCCTCAGGAGAAGAAACTCCCTGCAAAGCGCAGAGATGATACCCTCGAAATTCTGAAACAGATTATCCATATGGAAAGGAAAATCAACCTCGCTGACACCGGTGAATATATCGAATGGATGAGTCCCCGGGTAAGGAAAGATCTCGCACAGAGGCTCCATCACGGGAAATTTTCCGTTCAGGACTCTATAGACCTTCACGGAATGACAGTCCGTGAGGCAGAAGAATCGCTGCATGCATTTATCAAAGATGCGCTGCAAAAGCGGCTTTTCTGTGTGAAAGTGATACATGGCCGGGGTCTGCGTTCCCCGAAGGAGCCGGTACTGAAAGAAGCCGTCAAGAGGTGGCTGCAGGGCGTCTTCGGGAAATGGGTTTTGGCGTATTCGACAGCAAAAGACTCTGACGGCGGCCTTGGCGCAACGTATATTCTTCTCAGGTAAAAATTGAATCCGCTACATACAATACAAATAAAGATCTATTACGAAGACACTGATGCAGGAGGTGTTGTCTACTACGCCAATTACCTCCGGTATATGGAACGGGCAAGGACCGAGTTTCTCCTCGAACACGGAATAAATGTAGCAGATTACCACCGGAAGGGCTATCTTTTTGCCGTCGTTGATGTTGACATCCATTACAAGCGTGCTGCACGGCTCGGCGATTTAATTGACATAAAGACTGCAATCGAGAAGATGACGAATGTGACCATCTCGATCCATCACCGGGTAATGAGAGACACTGAACTTCTGGCTGAGGCGAATGTGAGACTGGCCTGCATAGACTTGAACGGGAAACCACAGAAGATACCGGATAGCATTAGGAAACTCGTTCACAATGAGTAATTCCCTTATTTCCTAAGGATTCCGGACAAATATGATCAATTTTGACATTATAAAAATATCTGAAATAAACTATATCAATGTCCGGAATTTGGAAATAAGTTACCGGAAAGATTCCGGACAAGCCGGAATGACAGAAATTTGGAACTGTGGCAGAGACCACAAGGTGTAATAATTATAAAACAAATGATGCACGGGGGGAGCAGTTAATGAAGAATGGGAATGTTATTTTAGACGCGCTGCAAAAGAAAAACGGAATGCCTCTTTACACCATTGGTGTGGTATCAGAATTAGTCGGCACGACAAATCAGACGCTGAGGATATATGAAAAACACGGGCTTCTCAAGCCTGCTCGCAAAAACAAGAACCGCCTTTATTCAGTAAATGACATCCGTTGGATTCTCTGCATCAGGGAAATGATCCACAACAGGAAGCTCAGCATCGAGGGCATAAAGAAGCTTCTCGAATATGCTCCCTGCTGGGAGCTCATGAACTGTCCTGAAAAAGAGCGCAACGAGTGTGCTGCGTTTGTAGACCGGACAAAGGCATGCTGGGAACTGAACAGAAGGTTCTGTACACAGAACGGCAGCAAGACTTGCGAAACCTGTATTGTCTACCAGTCAAAATCGAGAGAAAAGAGCAAGACAAAAGCAAACGAAAAGAGACCCAAGAAACTTATCCCGCAATAAAGGAAGCATAAAAACTGAAAACCCTGCGAATTGTTCCGCAGGGTTTTCAGTGTCTGTTTCAGTCTATCCCCCAGTGAACTTGCTCTGCCGTTAAGGGATATCTCTTTGTAAATTCGTTTGGACAGCGTCCCGATGTTTACCGCTCGGTGCTCATGTTCACGAAAGTCCAGAATGCAACTATAACTATAAAGAATCCGATGATAATGAGGTATTCAGGACCTTTCGATGCAAACATATCATAATAGGTAAATAATTCGTCCATTCGCTTCCTCCTTCAGATTAGTGTTCTTTTTCGACTGCCCATGCAGGAGGCGCCTTGAGAACCGGCATCCTGTTGACCATCCACCTGAATGCCCAGACCTCTGTCAGTATGATTGAAGCGGTGATTATCAACTCAATCCATGAAGGCCAGTATTTTTCGCTTAAAGGCACATACCAGTTATAGGCAAGGAAGGTATAATTGAGCCTGTTGAGGATAATACCGACCATAGTAATGATCGCAGCAAATTTTATCATTGCCATATTGCGTTGTTGTGCCCCGCTTGCAAACAGGAAGCATGGGACCAGAATAAAGCCAATGACTTCAAACAGCCACCAGTAACCCATCGGCGAGTTAATATATTGAACTGCGTGCTCATGGACAACCAGCAATACTTTGAGGAAGAAATAGCCGAACATCGCAACCGAACAGATACGTGCAAGTCCGACAAGGATATCATTATAATGTTCATGGTGCGAGGCATCAACCTGATAGGAGAACACCTTGTGGGTTATCGACCCCTCGAAAATCACCATGGAGAGTCCTGCAAAGATACTCGATACAAAGTAAAGTATCGGAATAAATTCCGTGTACCATAACGGATGGATCTTGGATTTTGCCATCATCATGAGTGCTCCGAGACCCGACTGGTGGAGTGTTGAAAGAGTGATACCGAATACTACTGCTCCGAGAGTCATGATCCCGAGTATTTTTCTTAGCCTCCGGAGACCAAGCCACTCTGCAATCGCGGGAGAGAACTCGACGAGTTCCGCGAGCATATACAGGAAGAAATGCCATGCGACAAGGAACATGACCGCATTCACCCCGAAGTCGTTGCCGATCATGGGGTTATAAATGTTCCACCAGCGTCCGATATCAAGGACAATTGCACCTGCATAAAAAAGATAGGCAAGGAAACCATTCAGGACCGTTGCCCTGATGATCGCATGGTATTTTTCCACCCTCAGGATGTAAACGATAAAACAGAGGACATACGCGCCGCCTGCAAATGCCACACCGGTAACGACGTCAAATCCGATCCATAACCCCCAGGGATATTGCTGGTTAAGGTTTGTTATCGGTTGTCCGAGGCCATATGCAAGACGGAGCACAATCAAAACATATCCGAGAAGCATGATCGGGAGCGAGATCAGATTGAACGGGGTAGCAATGTTCCCTCTCGGTTTTAATTCTTTTTTTATGAAATCGATAAAGTCGCTGATACGTTTAAACGATGGTCCTTCCTGTTTTTCCGGCACAACATCTACAAGATTTAACTTTTCTCCAGCCATGCTTTACCCTCTTTCTTTCTTCTAATGTTTCCCTTTTTCATTATGATGTTCTTCATGGTGTCCTTCATCTTCCTTGCTCTTTTTCGTTGCGCGGTTTATACCAAGCATCGCGAGCGGCCAGAGCACGAAAATGAACGGGACAGCAAAGAGAAAACCGGTACTGTATTCCGGATATGCAACAGTTCCAAGGTCTTTCCGGAACCCTATTTGTTCAAACGGCACTGCGGAAAGATACAGATGAGATGTGCCGCCGACTTCGTATTCTCCGTAAATATGGTCAACGTATTTATCAGGATTATCAGAAATTCTTCTCTTTCCTTCCTCAAGTATCTGTCTCCTCGATCCGGACATTAATGCACCTGTGGGACATGCTTCAACACAACCGGGGAGTTCTCCTTTTTTGAATCTTTCATAGCAGAGGTTGCATTTCTGAATCCTCGGCATCGCCTTGTTATATTCGAACTTCGGGATGTCAAAAGGACAGGAAATCATGCACAGCCTGCAGCCGATACAGTTTGAATCCCAGGTAACATGTCCGGTCGGCCTTTTCTTCATTGCTTTGACAAGGCATGCGGCAGCACAACCAGGCTGGTTACAGTGCATGCAACGCTTCGGCACAAAAATTGTCCCCTTCTCAGTCTCATACTTTGTGATAACGGTATACTGCGTGTCGGATGTATTCCTGGGTTCCTTCAGGACATCTTCATTTTTCGATTCCGAAATATCCGGGATCGGCAACCCGTTCACCTCAGCACACGCTTTCTCACACCGGCGGCATCCGATACACCGCGTCGTATCAACGAGAATACCATTGAATTCCTGTCCTGATAGGTCTCCCTTTGCGAAAGACCTTCCCGGCGAGAGAAGGTTCCCTGTTGTTGCCCCTGCAACTCCTGATCCAAAAATCTTAAGAAAAGTCCTTCTGTCCATCCTCGCTCCTCTCTATTCGTTGAACCTTTGCTAGTTCCGTTTACTTAGGTCTCCAAACATTGATAATATTCGTGGTATTCTGCTTGATGACATGGTCATTCTTAATCCGGGTGATCTCTGCAGGACCTCCCGCCTTTGCTTTATGGCATTCTGAACACTTCCTGCCCTTTTCAAGTTCCATTTTTTCATGACAGCCAAGACACTGCCGATGGTAGGCAGAAAGCAATCTCACCTTATTGAGGTTCTGTTTGTCATATGCAGTCATATGGCAATTTTTACAATTCGGCGGGGTATCTTTCTGTGCTTCGGCATTTGCAGTGCTCTGGTGGTGACATCCTTCGCAGAGGGTCTGGATATCCCTGTGGAAGTATGTCGCCAGCCTGCTGTCGTTGGAAACCTTGACCAGTTTATTGACAATATCCAGATGCGGGAATTTCGAAGGCTCAAATTCCTTTTCAAGCACCTTGACCTCGACCTCTTTCTTGAGTTTATCCTGGCTTATACCTGCAGTTGAGAACGGTTTCGGCAGGTTGATCTGATCTTTCTTGCCGGAATGGCAGACTGCGCAAGTCGCCTGTTTCGGCGCAATTAAATGGTGGCATCCTGCACATTCTTTCTTTGCCTTTATCTGGTTGTGGCAGCCTGTACAACTGTGTCCGGAGGAAACATCATGGTACGCATTCGCCACGTTGATATTGTTCCCCTCGGGTTTTCCAGTCAGACTGTGGCATTCCTTACAGGCCTTCAGGGTTTCATGATGACATGATCTGCAGTTTTTGGCGTATGTCTGGTGAGACTTATGATCGAACGTAACCCCCTTCAGCCTGGAACTTTCGACATCTATATATGAGATGTTCTTCTGTTTACGGTCCGGACGGAGCACTTTTTCAAGCTCTACAATGGTTTTGTATTTTCCGGTATGACATTTCACACACTCAGTCGGACCAGTTTCCTTGTCGCCTTTTTTCTGATATTCCAGATGACAGTTGATGCACTGCTGATGGGAGGCCTTCCGTATGGTAAGCCCTTTCTCTGCTGATACCTTAGTTATGGCAGTCAATTCAGGGCCCCTCTTCGCAGTAAGGTCATGGCAATAGACGCAGGATTCTTCCGTACCTTCCTTGTAGGTCAGTTTCTTTTCTTCAAGACTGTAAATATGATGACACTGACCGCAGTCGTCTTTGCCGATCTTCTCTTTCAATTTTTTGACGTGTTTGTCGTGATATGCAAAATCGAATTCAACAACAGGGTATTTCATCCCGACTTTAGCCAATTGTTTTGTATGGCAGTCGTTGCAGGTTACCGGTCCTGTTTTCTTATTCTCCTGTGCACTCTTTTTATGGCATTCAATACACTGATCGTGGAATGCGTTCATTACAGCTTTCTCGCCTTTCCCTTTTATCTTTTTGGGAAAATCGAAGAGAACTTTGTTTTTATCGTTCACAGGATGACAGGTGGTACACCCCTCCTGTTTGGAAGCCTCTTCATGTTTTTTATGGTCGAAAATCACCTGCGGACGTTCGAGTTTACCGAAAATTTCTGTATGAGCTATACTGATTTTATTATCAGGGGATGTGATGACCGGCTTCTTGACAGCCACCGGCGTCCCTACAGAATATACCATGGTCAGGCCGAAGGCAATCAGGACGAGATAGACAACACCTATTAGTAAGAATAATACTGTTTTTCTGCTCATATCACTTTCCTTCCTCGTTTATTTCCCTACTTTCAGTGTTTCGGGAATATCCATCGTCTGAACCAGTATTTCATCAAAAAACACATTCTTCACGCCAAGGTCCCAGTATTTGATGACATCCTTTATCCCGGTGCTGCAGTTATGGCACGGGGTGATTACTACCTTTGCTCCCGTCTCCTTGATCTGTTGGGCCTTGACCCTGTTACCCCGCGCCTTGTGCGCAGCCCAGTTGGACAAACCAGCCAGCCCTCCACCCGCATTACAGCAGAAATTATGCTCCTTGTTCGGCGTCATCTCTGTGAAATTCTCACAGGTCGCGTTTACAAAATATCTGAATTTCTCCGACGCCCCTGCCCTCCTGATTATATTGCACGGGTCCTGAAGCGTCACCGGATCTTTTATCTTCCTCACTATTTTTATCCTGCCGCTCTTCATCAGATCGTAGTAAAACTCTCCCGTCTGCATTATTTCAAACGGCAACTCTTTGTATCCCAGCATTGGTGGTGCCACAAAACTTGTGGCAAAGCGAGGATGCCCTCACTCGGTCAAGACCATCTTCTTGATCCTTAGTCGTATCGCATTATCAAACAGCCCCCGCACTATCCGCTGCATCGTCGCAAAATCACGCAAAAACATGGGCATGTTGCTGCTGTCCCAGACGTCTTTCCCCGGAACCGTCCAGTCTATACCCGCTGCATGCATGATCTTGGCCGTACGCTCTATATGATAAATACCCGTCTTGGGCTCAGCTCCAAGAGGCAGCCACATCACCTCCGCCCCCTCTTTATCTATAGGGATCCGTAAATCCTTATACTCTGCCCCTACTTCCTCCTCCTGCCACTGCATCGTATCCAGCCAGTCATTCTGCCCCAGCCAGACCTGATTCAATGTCGTTGCATGGGCATGGTCCTGGTCCATCTGACGCTGGGGCACTACTCCCAGAACAAAACACACCCGCCGGACAAGCCCTATGATAAACGTTACATCCAGCCCGTATGGACAGTACATGCTGCACCGATGGCAGATGTTGCATTCCGTGAATACTATCCGCGCGCACTGCTTGATAAACTCCGCATCGACCTTCCCGTCCCTCTTCAGCATCTCCCATATCGTCATCCGCATCTTCGCGACCGGCGCATAGCTTGGGTCCCCGTCATTGGACAGGTACCACTGGCACGCCTTCGAGCACAGTCCGCAGTGTATACACGTCTCAAGCACCGCCCTGATCCTTGCGGTCCGTGCTCCCAGTACCGCCTTGATCGTCTTTTCTATCTTTTCCGGAGTAAGCCCCTTTATCGACTCGTCAAGGCCTACATCAGGATTCACTTCCCTGACATACTCCTTGAAGTCCCTGCTTACTATCTTCTCTTTTACCGCCATGCTCAGCCTCCTTTATTTATGCACCACTTACCAGTCTTTGGAATTCCACAGGGCAAATTGAGAACCCATCCATGTCCTTGTCATGAAGAAGTAGAACATATGGCCCAATCGGGTAAACGGAATTGCCATAAGCATAATCTCTCCAAAAATCATATGGAGAATGACCATCCATTTATAGGGAAGCAGCAACTCATGAAAAGCTAAAAACCCTGTAAGGAAAGGGAAAAATGAAATTGCAAGGATCAGAAAATCGGAAGACGAACTCACAAATTTAACCTCCGAGGCAAATACCCTCCTGAGGAAAAAGGCGACACAGGAGAAAATTACCAGGAGGGTCACCGCGTCTGCGAATCCTTCAGAGACTGTCCACCAAGTTATACCCCAGGATTCATGGATAAGTATGTTATGGGAAAGAAGGAATAGAGGGAGAAAGACAAGGCCGATATGGAATACAAAGGTGAGAGTGGTGATCGGCCATCTCAATCTCCAGTTTCTGCTTGCAAAGGGGATGACCCAGTGCAAAAGTGAGCGAAGAGCCGCCTTGCCGTTGATAAAGGGAAGAACCGCTTTTTCATTTCTTGCCATTATATACATCGCTCTTATCTTAAATATGCTGCCTCCAATAAATACGAAAAAAGCGATCCAGACCAGAGGGCCTCTCACTAAATTATATAAAGACGGATCTCTTATGAAATCAAACATGTCTTACTCCCTCTTTCATATTTCGTTTACAGGTATTACCCTGCGATAATACTTGCCATCGTCTACACATCGAATCAGGAGTTTGTTCCCGTCAGGACTGAATGCAGGGTCCCAAAGGGATTCATACCCTTTCTTCCCAATTTTTCCATTGACAACAACAAAATATTTTCCGTTTCTTTCTGCTTTTACTGCAACTTTATCACCACCAGGACTGAAAACCGGGTTCCAAGCATTCTCGAATGTCTCTGACCACGGAGAACCATCAACAGCAATAGTCCACTGGTTCTTATGCTTCACTGCAACTGCAATCTTCTTGCTATCGGGACTAAAAACAGGGGTAGCCACTATCTGGTTGAATACCGTATTCCATGGTTTACCGTCAACTGCAATCGTCCAGTTTCCGATGGAGACAGCTACTACCGCAGCTAATTTACTGCCATCGTTGCTAAAACCCTGCCTCCACACCTGTGAAAAATTCCCCCATATCGGCTTTCCGTTTACTGCAAGTGTCCAGCCTTTCGGGGTCTGAACAGGGGCAACGAACTCAGAACTTCCCGGCCTAGCAATTGGCTCCCAGACGACTCCAAATGTTTGCTCCCAGGGGGTTCCGTCTATCGCGATGGTATATTGCACAAGATCAGTCCTGACAACAGCAGCGACATGACTGCCATCGTGGCTAAAAACAGCTCCCCAGGTATTCAAAAAAGTATTGTCCCAGGCATTCCCATCAACTGCAACTGTCCAGTTCTTTTTCATGAAACCGACATTATCCAATTCGGCACGGCGCTTGGTTAGTACATGGGAGGCTGTCCTGGTTCCGTCCGGACTCATTGCAACATCTCTCGCATCAAAAAACGTATTCTCCCAGATGTTTCCGTTAAGACAAACAGCGCTCATCTGGTCTTTATTGATATTAACCGCAATATTCTTCCCGTCCGGACTCAGGGTGAGGTTCCAGATGTAATCAAACTTGTCCTCCCACATTTCACGGTCGATGATAACAGACCATTCATAGTCTCTCAGTGCAAGTGAAATCAACTGGCCGGCGGGATTAAATTTCAGCGAATATATCCTCTCAAAGGTTTCTTCCCATGTTTCTCCGTTTACACAGGTAGTAAATCTTCTTTCTTCGTTTCTGACTGTGGTGGCAATTTTCTCACCATCATCGCTGGGGACAAGTTCACGGACTGATGGAAATTTCTTTTTTAACTCGTTTATATCTGTGACATATTTCTCTTTCGTATCCCAATCCCAATTTCCTGAACCATTCATAGTTTTCCCTTTTCTCTTCGAGATAATGTTGTTAAATAAATTCTGTCGTGCATTTTACAGTAAGAGCCTGAAGCTTTGAGTTCTTCAATAAAGAATGCACCTCTCTTACTATATTTCGGTTGTATGGTTAGCAAAATTATCATATGTTCTGTAAAAAAGTCAATAACTATTTTCCACAGGATTTTCCTTCAATTTCTGTTATGCACTCATATATGAACGGTATTTTTACCTATGGCAAAAAGTTGCCGTACGGCACATAGAGCATACCATTATCAACATGCCTGATGGCGAATGAAAGAATACACAGGGGCGTTCCGGATTCCACTGTATATGTTCTTTTGTACTTCTTCATTTTTTAAGGGCAAAAATCAAACTGAAGCAGAATTCCGGACCGCATGCTCCCTTGACCCTTTAATCCTTAATCTTTTCCCACAGCATTTTGATTTCCTTCACAATCTGACCATTCCCGTATTCGATCAAGGGGACACCTCTGACTATTGACCGGCTTACCTGTTCGGAAAACGGGAGGAGCGCAAGCACATCTATTCCCTTGTCTTTGGTTGTTTGTTTGATACGCTCAGTATTTGTTGTATTGAGATCAAACTTGTTGACCACAACTTTTGCGGGAATATTGAAATGGCGGGCGACCTGTGCGACCCGTTCGAGGTCGTGCATCCCGGAAAGAGTTGGTTCTGTTATAATTATTGCCAGATCGGCTCCCGTAAGCGAAGCGATAACCGGACACCCTATTCCCGGAGGCCCATCGATGAGTACATAGTCCCTCCTTTCGTCCTCTGCAATTCTTGTCGCATGCTGTCTGACAAGGGTGACCAGCTTGCCTGAATTTTCTTCCGCAACGCCCAATGCCGCATGTACCATCGGCCCATACCGGGTATCAGAAATAAACCATTCCCCTGACCTGTTTTCTTCCATACACACTGCTGCAGAAGGACAGATATGACTGCATACCCCGCACCCTTCACAGGCGATGGGGTCTATCATAAAATTATCGCTGATTGCATCAAAACGACAGGCCGTTACGCATTCACCGCATCCCTGGCACAGCCAGCTCTTTACCACCGCGATCTTTCCGCTCCTGAACTCATGATGTTCTCTGATATCAGGGTGCAGGATCAGATGCAGATCTGCCGCGTCAACATCGCAGTCGGCCATAACCTTGTTTTCCGCCAATACGGCAAGAGATGCCGTGAGTATTGTTTTTCCTGTCCCTCCCTTACCGCTAATGATAGCTATCTGTTTCATCGTATCTTCAACCAGTGCAATTCCTGAATCCACCGCATGCCGCGTTTGCACCTCCCGGATCTCTTTATTTTCTGTAAACCATTTGTTGTATTTCGGATAATCGTACTATGTCATGGAATTTTTTTCTGTATTCATTTTTTTCTCTTACAAAAGGAATTCCCTGTGAATACAAGGACGCAATCTCTCTTTCAAACGGAATATGCATAAGTATGGGAATATTTTTAATACGGCAATACTCATCAATTGACCTGTTTCCAATTGTCGAACGGTTTATGACAACTCCAAACGGTATCCGGAGTTTTTCCAGCACCTCAACGGCCAAGGTCATATCATAGAGGCCAAAAGGAGTCGGCTCGGTAACGAGAATGCAGAAATCGCTTCCCCTTACCGAGCCGATAACAGGACAAGAAGTCCCAGGGGGACTATCGATGATGACTGTCTTTTCAGGATTGGTGTATGCTTTCACCTGCCTGATCAGGGGGGGCGACATAATTTCACCGATATTGAGTTTTCCGTGAATAAACTCGATATCTCCTGAATAGCCCTGCTCAATGATACCTATCTCTCTGGGTATCTCGCTGATTGCAGACCTGGGACAGAAGAGACTGCATCCGCCACAGCCATGGCAGAGATGAGGGAATACCAAAACACTACCCCTGGCATTTTCTTTTCCCGGGAATATCGCAATCGCGTTGTAGGCGCAAATCTCGCGGCATTTTCCACAGTAGTCGCAAAGCGCCTCATCGACCTGAGGGATTGGGATAGTAGCAATATTTTGAGAATGTATTTCGGGTTTCAGAAACAGGTGTGCATTCGGCTCCTCAACATCGCAGTCGAGAAATTGGACATTATGCAGAGATAAAGCCAGATTCACCGCAACAGTGGTCTTTCCTGTACCGCCTTTACCGCTCGCTATTGAAATAATCATATTCCTTATAAAATGATCCCGATACTTCTTTATTTTTTCTTTATGCCCGCATCATTTTTGCCCCGCATTTGGGGCAGTTGACTGAATAGCATGGGACTCCCTGCTGATGGCGAGTTTGCTCTCCGCAGTTCTGGCATATGCAACTGCCTCCCGCTTCTCCACTCCGTCTGTTGCCTCCCTTTCCGCTTTTGCCACCACTTCTTCCCGCGCCAGTGCCAGAACATTGCCCCTGACCTTTTGGCATCTCAATCACCTCCCTATCTTCCATGCGCCATCATGGCGCCGGTCGTGGGTCCTTGTATTGCTTTCAATTCCCCTTTTTTGTATTGTTCTATAGCTTGCCTGATGTTGCCGGATGTCCCTTTCATTACAGAAATCCCTGCGGCACGAAGTGCCTGAAAGGCATTAGGTCCCACATTTCCTGTAACTACCGCGGTCACCTGCCTGTCTGCCATTACCTGCCCGGACTGGATACCTGCGCCCCCACTCGCATTAATATTCGGATTCCTGACCGGCTCGAACTCCATGGTATCAGTGTCAACTATAAGAAAGTACTGGCATCTCCCAAACCTGGGATCAACCTGTGCATCCAATGTGTTCCCCTGTGAACTTATGCAGATTTTCATAGTATTCCCTCTCTTCGGTCCTACTCACCGAGGGCCTGATTTGTCTCCAAATGGCATTGTCATGCACCTGCTTTCTTTATCATGTTAATGATAATCATTATCAATAAAAAGTAAATTTTTTTATCCTGTTCCCTGACAGGCTTCACACAACCCGTAGAACTGAATGAGATGGTTCGTAACCCTGAACTTGTATTTTTTTGTAAGTCCTTTTTCTGTCTGTTTGAGGAGTTCGATCTCTTCTTCGATAAAATCCGTATAATCGATAATCCGCCCACAGCCGGTGCAGACAAGATGATGGTGGTGACCGATACTCTTTGGCCCCTCAGCCAATTCATAGCGCGCCCTGCCGTCCCCGAAATCAAATCTATAGACCAAACCCGTATGCACCAACAGTTCGAGAGTTCTGTATACTGTTGTCAATCCGATAGAGGGATAAGCGCCATGTACCTTGTGATATATGTCTTCAGCGCTTAAGTGATCGGCTGTTTCGTTGAGGACATCAAGGATACCCTGTCTCGGGATTGTCATTCTGTAACCGCACCCTTTAAATTTTCCGTGCAGCCAGGGTGGACCGGTTCCATCTTTCCAGGGCATCAATACGTCTCCTTAAAATTTATATTGATAATGATTATCATTTCCATTATAATAAAGCAATAAAACATCTGTCAAGTATTTTATATAAATCAGTGATAGCAGTAATAGTGACAGGGATGTTCTCAGAGAACTGCTAGTGCATAAATTTTATCTGTTTTCGGCAGCAAGAAATATGTCCTTGTTTTTTATAAGAGAAGAAAGGAGAAAATACAATGAACACGCAAGGGAAAACTTACAAGATACATCCAATCGTAATGGGCACAAAAGCTTTTGACAAGGGAATGATGACTTACCAGCATGACTACGGGAAGCCCTACACTATTCCGATTTACTGCTGGTATCTTGAAGGAGGGGATAAAAAGATACTGGTAGATACAGGCGAGTTCGCTCCCCTGAAATCAAAGGAGCGGGAGGAAGCTATTGGAGGAAAGATTTACACATTTGAAGAAGGGCTTGCCCGGTGGGGGTTGAAACCTGAAGACATCGATATTGTAATCCACACCCACTTGCATAACGACCATTGCGAGAATGACGAGAAATGCAGGAACGCGGTGTTCTATGTTCATGAAAAGGAACTCGAAAGCATTCACAACTCG
>JAVHLL010000009.1 GCA_031082155.1 Thermodesulfovibrionales bacterium
AGATGGAGGGGTTTGTCGGCGATAAAAAGGGTATTACGTGGGGCAATCAGATACGATCCTATATTTTACAACCCTATCGCATAGTAAAAGATCATAGGTCAGATATAGAGACAGGGAATGTTGATGCTGTTCTGGAGGGGGAAATAGATAACTTCATCAAATCCTATCTTAAGAAAAAATAGGGTATAGGCAAGTGTTTCCTCTACTATAAATTTTTGCAAAGAAAATAGTAGTAGAAGTTAGTAGGTGTTGTTTAGAAGTGAATAAGTGTGTTTTTCCCGTAAACGGACATGGGTTTGCACTGTTGAAGGGAAAGTGGAGAAAAGGGTATTTTTTTTCACTTTTTTACAGTAGCGCAAGGAGTACGGAATATTTCACAAACTTATAACATATTTTCTTGTCTTACCACTTATCATTGGGATATAATTGAGAACCTCCCCGTATAAGTTATTAACATATGTTAATAAGTTGTTAATGGACTTATCACACAATGACATTAGACGAAATATGGAATAGCGGCATCTCTCAGATAGAAGGGAGAGTAGGGAGTAATATCACCGATCTCTGGTTCCGGCCAATAAAACTCACTATGGTAAAAGAACACACTATTACGCTGGAGATACCGAACAGGTTCTTTAAGGACTGGATAGAAGATAATTATCCTGACTTAGTGAACGAAACGGTTGGGCGCATTATGGGATATCCTGTCACCGTGCGGTATAAAGTTGCGGAGAAAATAGACCCTGACGTTAAGAAGATGGATATGCGTCTTGAAAACAGGAGGCAGAAACTCGCGAGCAGGGGTATTCATCTGAACCCTAAATATACCTTCGAAAATTTCGTGATAGGGCCAAGCAATCAATTTGCTCAGGCAGCGGCAAAAGCTGTTGCCGAAGCTCCTGGCAGGGCATATAATCCGTTGTTTGTCTATGGAGGAGTCGGACTGGGAAAAACACATCTGATCACCGCGATAGGCAATGCGGTTATTGACAAGAGACCGGAAGTATCGGTGATTTACGTTTCAGCAGAACAGTTCACGAACGAGGTTGTATCAGCGATTCGGCATGAGAAAATGGGGGAGCTGAAAGAGAAGTACAGGAATGTGGACCTCCTGCTCCTTGACGACATTCATTTTATTGCAAATAAGACGCAGACACAGGAAGAATTCTTCCATACGTTCAATGCGATTTATGAAAGACAGAGGCAGATCGTTATTTCGAGCGACAGACCGCCGAAAGAAATCGGCGCGGTAACTGACAGACTCCGGTCACGGTTCAGCATGGGCCTTATTGCAGACATTCAGCCGCCGGAGCTGGAGACAAAAGTTGCGATATTGCTGAAAAAGGCTGATCATGAAAAGATTGCTATTCCGGAAGAAGTTGCCTATTATCTTGCATCCAGGGTGAGAACGAATATTCGCGAGCTGGAAGGGTGCCTCATCAGGCTTGGAGCGCAGGCATCACTGACAGGGACAAATATCTCAGTCACGATGGCGAAAGACATCCTGCACGATCTCATCGAAGAAGATGAAAAACCGATTACTACCGACCAGGTTCAGAAAGTAGTCTCTGATCACTTTGCCCTAAAGTTGTCGGATATGAAGGCAAGAAAGAGGACGAAAGAAATTGCGTTACCAAGGCAGATTGCAATGTATTTAAGCAAGCAGCTGACAAGCTTGTCCCTCAGCGATATAGGGAAAAATTTCGGCGGCAAAGACCATGCAACAGTTATCTATGCCTGCAAACAGATTGAAGACAAGAGGACGAAGGACGAGGTCTTCAACAGGCTGATCGAGAATCTGATACGGAAGTTGAAGGGGTAACGGGTAAATAAAGGATAGTAGAGGAGGGAGTATGAAACTACAGGTATCAAAAGACGAAATGCAGGAGAAACTGGCAAATATCCAGAATATCATAGAGAAGAAAAATACCATGCCGATCTTAAGCCACTTCCTTCTCAGCGCCGGCAAGAAAGGTTCATATATTATTGCGACAGATATAGAAACGGCGATAAAAGAGCCACTCAATGTTGCCGTTGAGAAAGAGGGTAAACTCTGCATACCGGCCCGAAAACTGTTCGAGATCGTGAGAGAAACGGACGGCGACCTGTCTTTTGAAACAATAGATGAGTCTTCATCAGGAGGATGGCTCAGGGTAAAATCAGGCGCAAGCGAATTCAAGCTCGCTTGTCTTTCTCCTGATGATTTCCCTGCATGGCCTGCATTGGGAGATGTTGAAGAGTTGACGGTTGATGCTTCGTCCCTCCTCGAAATGATAGAAAAAACGATCTACGCCGCCGGAGAAAGTGATACAAGGTATACCCTGAACGGACTCCTGTTCCACACAAAGTCCGGCGATAAGGCCCTCACCGTAGTGGGTACAGACGGACACAGACTGGCTTTTATCACAAAGGATATGGAAGGAGAGGGGAAAGAGGAAAAAAGGATCATCATACCCAGAAAGGGCGTTTCTGAACTGAGACGCTTCCTGCCTGCGGACAAGGATACCGGAGGAGAAAGAAAAACGGTCAAAATTTCTGTAGGGGAAAAGCACCTCCTGTTCAGCATTGATACCATAGAATTTTTAACAAGACTTATTGAAGGCTCATATCCGAATTATGAGAACGTTATCCCCCAGGCAAACGAGAAACAGATATTGATAGATAAGGACCCGTTTGTAAGGGTTCTCCGCAGGGTTTCGGTCATGTCGAGGGAACGGGCAAGTGCGATCAGGTTCGATCTTGACAACGACCTGCTTACCGTGTTTTCATCGAGTCCCGACCTTGGTGAGGCAAAGGAAGAAGTTGTGATAGACTATAAGGGTGAGAAGATTTCCCTCGGTTTCAATGCCCGGTATCTGCTCGATATTCTCGGAGCCATGACATCAGAAAAGGTTGTCCTTGAACTGCAGGACCCGCTCAGCCCGGTTCTTGTGAGAGAGGACGGGAACGAAAAGTATAAGAGTGTCATTATGCCAATGCGGATATAACTTTGTTGTCGTTAACGCAAAAAAAAGATATCTGAGTATATGCGATATGACCTGTGACTACAGGGAATCACGCGAAGACCGGAGGGCATTGATACCTTAGGAGAAACATAATGGAGGATAAAACAATCGAAGAGAATTCTTATACCGCGGACGACATAAAGGTACTGAAAGGGCTTGATGCTGTCAAGAAACGGCCGGCCATGTATATCGGGTCGACAGGCATTGAAGGTCTGCATCACCTTGTCTATGAGGTGGTTGACAACAGCGTTGATGAAAGCCTTGCCGGACATTGCAAAACCATTGAGGTCATTATACATCTTGACGGAAGCTGTACGGTAAAAGACGACGGAAGGGGAATACCCACCCAGATTCATCCCGATGAAGGACGGTCAGCCGCTGAGGTAGTGCTCACCGAACTGCATGCCGGCGGCAAGTTTGAATCAAAGGCCTACCGGATATCAGGCGGTCTGCACGGCGTTGGGGTGTCCGTGGTGAACGCACTCTCTGAGTGGCTTGATGTAGAAATAAAACAGAACGGGAGCGTTTTTCAGCAGCACTTTGACAGGGGAATACCCTCAGGCTCCCTCACTGTCGTTGGCAAAACAAAGGGGAGGGGAACAAAAATTACCTTTAAACCTGATACCACTATATTCGAGATACTAGATTTCAGCTGGGATATCCTTACCCAGAGACTACGGGAACTCGCCTTTCTGAACAGAGGGCTCAAAATAACCCTGTCCGATGAACGGACGGGAAAAACAAAAGAATTTCATTATAACGGTGGAATAGTGTCTTTTGTCGAACACCTCAATAAAAATAAAACTCCTATCCATCCTAAACCGATATACGTTACAGGTGAGAAAGGGGACATTATCCTTGAAATAGCTATTCAATATAACGATGGATACGCAGAAACCATATATACCTTCGCGAATAATATCAACACAAAGGAAGGGGGCACCCATCTCATAGGGCTTAAATCAGCCCTAACACGAACAGTCAACAGCTATGCAACATCTTCAGGTCTGCTGAAAAACGGCCATTCACTCTCCGGTGACGACGTGAGGGAGGGGCTTACCGCGGTGATAAGCGTGAAGCTGATGAACCCTCAGTTCGAGGGCCAGACGAAGATGAAACTCGGCAACAGTGAGATAAAGGGTATTGTCGAGTCTATTGTAAATGAAGCCCTGGGCACATACCTCGAAGAAAACCCCTCTGTTGCGAGAAAGATTGTTGAAAAGTCTCTCCAGGCGGCACGGGCCCGTGAAGCGGCGAGAAAGGCCAAGGAGCTTACCAGGAGGAAGGGAGCATTCGAGGACACCGGACTGCCGGGCAAACTTGCTGACTGTTCCGAAAAAGACCCTGCAATGAGCGAATTGTTCATTGTCGAGGGTGATTCCGCAGGAGGCTCGGCAAAGCAGGGACGCGACAGGCGCATACAGGCCATTCTCCCTCTCAGGGGGAAGATCCTGAACGTTGAAAAGGCACGGTTTGACAAGATGCTCGGTTCCGAGGAGATCAAGATCCTGATAACGGCCCTTGGAACAGGAATAGGGCCGGAAGATTTTGATGTCTCAAAGATTCGCTACCACAGGGTTGTTCTGATGACCGATGCTGATGTTGACGGCGCACATATAAGGACCCTCCTGCTCACGTTCTTTTACAGACAGATGCCCCTTGTGATCGAAAAAGGGTACCTCTACATTGCTCAGCCCCCTCTCTTTAAGGTAAAAAAAGGAAAGACTGAAAAATATATCCAGAACGAAACCGAGATGCTGAACATGCTCTTTGAGCTTGCATCCGAAGAAGTTGAGCTTACGATCAAGGGACAGACAGTGAAGGGCAAAACGCTTGTCCCCCACCTCAAAAGGCTTTACAGATTTGAAAAGCTGATAGAATGGTTCGACAGGAGAAGAAGAGACCCGAAACTCCTCCAGTTCATTCTTTTGTCAGGGGTGAACAACGATACCTTAAAGGACAAGGGACAATTCGCAAAGGTTCAGGGGCTGATAAAAGAACACTATCAGAATATTCACATAGGAGAAATACAGCACGACGAAGAGCATCAGACCTATGGGGTTGAGACAAGAAGAAACAATTATACACTGAATATCAACACACAATTCCTGACTTCACCCGAGTTCAGAGAACTCGAAAATCTTTTTCAGATCGTGAAGGACCTGGGAGAAGCCCCTTATACAGTCATGACAAAAGACGGAGGCAAAGAAATAAAGACGAGCAAAGAACTGCTCGAAACCATACTTGCCGCAGCCAAAAAGGGGCTCAATATACAGAGATATAAAGGGCTGGGAGAGATGAACCCCCATCAGCTCTGGGAGACGACCATGGATCCTGACAAGAGAACACTGTTACAGGTCACTATTCAGGATTCGGTAGAGTCTGACAGTATTTTTACTGTTCTTATGGGCGATCAGGTAGAGCCCAGAAAGGAATTTATTACAACCCATGCACTCGAAGCACGAAATATTGACATCTAAAAAGGTAGGTGTCGGATTTTTTATGATCTTTATGCTGGTTTCACTGCTCTTCCCTGTTGGTTGCGGGAAAAAAGAGGTGAAACCCGCCCCCCAGGAGTCAAAGACCACACAGGAGGCATTTGAGCTCGCAGAGGCAATTAAGAAGGCGTATGAAGAAAAGGACAAATCTTCCCTCGAGGAGAATACGACAGCAGATGGCTACCGCGAACTTATCAGCGCAATCAAAAGTTTTGACCGCGCAGAACTTGCTTTCACTCCTACCTGGGTAGAAATCAAAGATTCATCGGTTTCCCTGAATATCTCGTGGAAAGGCGCCTGGACGGTCAGGGGAACAGTCACAAACGAAAGCGGTCTCGCCGTCTTTGTGCTGGAGGGAAGTCCTCTCAAACTTTCCAAAATACTGCGGGAAAACCCTTTCCGCCAGCCTGAGTAAGAAAAAGATTTGACAAATTCTCGGTGAATACTTTATCGTAAATATATTCAAGCACGAAGTTTGAGTATTTACACACGGATTTTAGACAGTATTGAGCCATGAAGGTTGTCACCAGAAGGTGACGGGACGCATGGCTTTTTTGTTTTGATTCCATACATGCACTAAGAACAATTTAATTTCTCATTAAAAGACAATAAGCCACGAAGGCACACACCGTGAAGGTGTCCTTTTGTGGCTTTTTTATTTGGAGGAATCATGGGAGATGCTTTCTGTACACTTGCGGGTGATGTTGCATACTGGGACGGCTATTCCCAATGGTACAAGTTGTGGTTCGAACATAACAATTATCACGATGAGGTGTTGGAAACCCTCATGGAAATGGTAAAGCCGGGATGGAAGGTTCTTGACGTCGGAGCAGGGAATGGCGTTCTCTCTTTGCCGTTATGCGCGATTGGATGCGAGGTCAGCGCTCTCGAACCGTCCGCCGGTATGAGAAAACTCCTCTATAAGGAAGCATACAGACGGGGCATTGATTGGATAAGGGTCGATAATCGCAGATGGGGAGAATTTCATGATTTCTCTGCCGAATTTAATCTTATCATAGCGTGCAACAGCCTTCATCTGATGCCTCTGGGGATAGAACATTCATTGAAAAAAATATTTTCTCTTAAGCCCATGAATGTCTTTGTCGTAAGCGAGATACCATTGGAGAATTCGAAAAAACAAATCCTTTTCGATGATTACGCCAGAGCATTTACAAAAAAGAAAGTGACAGAAAGCTCTTTTGCGTATCATTCCATTGCAGAAGCAATTGAACACTGGTCTTACAAGAACAGGAGGGCGCCTGATCCCCGCGAGGAGAGGGAAATCAGATCAAAACTCATCCGGAAACATAACCATTTCTGGATGCAGGACATGGCTTCCGTGCACATGTACTGGTGGACTCGGCATGTTGAACATGCTGCATAAAGGAGATTTTATTATTGAACCCCTGGCAATTAAAGAAAAAAAAGGGTTCATTCGTAGAAAAGTTGAAAATAGAGTTGAAGGGTAGAAAAGGTAGAACCGAAGCATAGAAAAAGGAAAGCATCGAATTTCAGCCGCAACTGGTATAGTTTTGTTGTCGAAGACAAAATAATACCGGAGGAGAAATTCGATGCAATTAGATAGTGTCACGGAACTGCTGGGAATTGCAAACTTTAAAGTAGCGTATATGGTACGTCACAGCGAAAATAGGATAGATTTGGTATTAAGACGGGTAGAGGAAAAGCCCTGTGTCTGCTCAGGATGTGGAAAAGTTCACCATACACCTATTCACAGTATAGATACGGTTATCATTGAGGATCTGCCCATTAGTGGAAAGCGTGTGTTCCTGCATGTTCCGAAACGGCGGTCGCTCTGTCATGAAGATGAGAAAATCAGAACCGAAGAACTTGAGTGGTTGCGAGGGAGAGTTACCCGGAGATTTGCAGAGCAGATCTACCGGCTGACTTCTATCACGACAAATAAGGAAGCCGGCTGGTTTCTGGGGTTGGATGACGAGAAGGTGTATCGAATAGACAAAGGCATGCTTGAAGAATTATCGTTACAGCGGATTCAGAAGGTTACACCTCCCCGGCATATGAGTGTTGATGAAGTAGCGTGGCAGAAGTGGCATAAGTACGTCACGAATGTTATTGATGTCGATAAACGGAAAGTCATTTGGAACCACGAAGGGCGCGGCAAAGCAGTCCTGGATAAGTTTTATCGGAAGATAGGCAAGAAGGGATGCGGCAAGATACAGGCTGTAGCCAGTGACGGTGCCCGAGGGTTTCTGTCATCCTCAAAAGAGCATCTGAAAAAGGCCCTGATCGTACTGGACCATTTTCACGTAAAGAAGTATCTTAACGACGCGGTTGATACTGTCAGGAAAGAAGAACTGAGGAAGGCCAGACAACAGGAGAATCAAGAGGTGTCTGCCATCCTGCATTGCAATAAGCGATTTATCCTGATGCAAAACACGGTGACGGATAAGAAAACAGATATACTGAAGAAGCTCGAATCATTGAACGAAAGAGTCTATCAGGCAATGCTCCTCAAAGAACAGTTTCTCTCGGTTTATTCCGCAGGTAACCGGAAGGATGCCTATACGAATCTGAGGGCTTGGATCGTGGCGGCAATAAACTCCCGGATACCATCGTTTGTTGAGCTTGGATACAAGTTCTTCAGGAAACGGCATTATGTCCTGAATTACTTCACCTGTAAAATAACGTCCGCCATATCGGAAGGAATCAATAATAAGATAAAGAGGTTAAAGCGCATGGCTTACGGCTACAGAGACGTCAAATACTTCTTGCTCAAGATACATCAGCATTGCGGACTGTTAAGCCCTAAGCTTTCAACTTAAACACGAAAGAGAGAAAAAAAGTAGTTATTGTTTCCCCTCTGGAACATGCTAACCCTCCGGAGGACATGGGGTGCGGGCACCGGACCCGCACCCGGATTTTTCATTCATCGCAGGTATTTTAATAAATGATAATGAAAAGGAATACAAACATAGAAATAAACACATACGGATTGGGATACGCGCATGAGCAGCATTACGGAATAATAACGTCGCTTTCCGTCCATTCGATTATCTTCATGCTTTTCTTTATGCTCTCTCTTGTGAAAAGCGGTAATGACGTAAAAACGTATTATATCCAGTTTACCCAAATGGGGGAAGAAACAGTCCAGGCGCCTCAGTCCGCCAGTAAGATGAAGAGACCTATAGCTACTGAACCGGAAAGGAAAGTGGTGAGAGAGGAAATCCCGGTGATAAAGGATACTCCTGTTGAAGCGCATGAAGCGGTCATCAGGGACAATGCAATTGAAACTCCTGACGTGGTCAAAGTGGCAAGCGCTCCCGAACTTGCGCCACAGCCAGAGGCAATTCACCGGCAGAGCGGGGAGGGCACAGTCAGTAATGTCGCATTTGCCTCATCCGGCACTTCTGCAATTATCGAAACAGAATTCGGTTCTACCGGAGCTCCTGCTTTTGTAAACAGGCAGATTCCGGTATATCCCATGATGGCAAAGAAGCTCGGCAAGCAGGGCAGGGTTGTTTTAAGGCTTCATATAAACGAGAAAGGAAGGCTTCTGAATATTGAAGTTGTTGAACCGGCAGGCTACGGGTTTACGGAGTCTGCCATGGAGGCGGTGAAAATGTCGACCTTTTCCCCCGCGCATGAAAAGGGCGTGAGTGTTGCATCAAAGGCTTTACTCACCGTCCGTTTCGTGTTGAAAAAGAGCTGACGCTAATAAAGGAGAAATATAAATGGAATGGCTTAAGGCAGCTGTCGATTATGGGATTATCGGACTCCTGGTTGTTATGAGTGTTATTGCAGTTTCAATCGCGGTCGAGAGGCTACTTGTTTACCGGAACATCAGGCTGGGAGACTTCGGAGACAAGAAGTCCCTTGAAATAGAGCTCACAAATAAACTGCATATCATCGCAACAATAGGAAGCAACGCGCCGTACATAGGCCTGCTCGGCACGGTGCTCGGCATAATGCTTACCTTTTACACAATAGGCAAGGAAGGTCTAATCGATACGAGCAAGATCATGACAGGTCTTGCCCTTGCGCTGAAGGCGACGGCTATCGGACTTGTTGTTGCCATCCCGTCGATTACTTTTTACAACTTTCTTTTGAGACAGGTGAAAGTGTTGATAGCCAAATGGGAGACGGACAATGGAAGAAAAAGAATTTAACTATATGAATGTTATTCCACTGGTGGATGTGATGCTCGTACTGCTTACGATCGTCCTAACCACATCGACATTTATCGCTTCAGGAATGATAAACGTATCATTGCCGAAGGCGTCTGCCGAGCATAAGGAGATACTGAAAAATCAGACCATATCCATACATAAAGACGGAACACTCTATTTGAATGCTTATTCAATGACGCTTGATGAATTGAGAGGAAAAGTGACCATGCTGGACAGGGAGACGCCGATGGTTATCCGTGCGGACAGGGACATCAGGCTTCAGGTATTTGTGGATGTCCTTGATATTATCAATAACCTCGGATTCAAAAAAGTTGCGATACAGACCGAAAAGGGAGGTGAGAAAAACTAAAAATTTCAAATTTCAAATTAAAAATTTAAAAAATCAGGGGCAGGCGTAACCTTGGAGTGGACACTCTGCCCCCGAGGGAAGCGATGCAGTTACAACGCCCCCTTGCTTTATTTTAGCAAAGAAGGGGTAAGACAAAAAGGAGGAGTAAATATGTTTTCCAGAATTTTGTTAGCACTGTTTTTATTAGCTTCTGTTTCAACAGCATTTGCTGAAGAAGCGAAGGAAGCAAAACTGGAAGAGATAGTGGTTACTGCAACAAAAACGCCGCACACATTGGAAGATGTACCTGTTGAGACTGTCCTGATAAATAGGGAAGATATTGAAGCCTCCAATGCAAAAAATGTGTCAGAAGTTTTAAAAGATGTCCCCGGATTTTATATACGGGGAGAGAACGTGCCCGGGTCGTCGTCTTATCTTTCAAGATTAAGGGGATTCGATTTTGATAAGGGTTATGGACTTGTCCTTATTAATGGTGAAAGGGTGCTGGGCGGTGGCATGGGCGAGTATGGAATAAGCATTAACCAGATACCGCTTGAGATGATAGAAAGGATAGAAATCATCAAAGGACCAAGCTCTGTCCTGTATGGGAGCGATGCAGTAGCAGGTGTTGTAAATATAATTACAAAACCGATACCTGAAAAACCGTTGTTCACACTAAGCGGAGGATATGGTTCGGAGGAAACATCTTTAGCAAGTATCAGTTACGGTCAAAAAATTAAGGACTTCGGGGTGTTAATCAGCGCCCAGCATGAGAAATCTGAAAGGGGCCGTTACAGTGCATCGGAAGACGAGTTTGAAGCACGGCATATATTAACAAAACTGTCATATGATATCTCAGAAAAAGTTAATGCTTCAGTTGGGATAAATTATGACAAATCAGAGTGGCAGTATCAGATCGATGAAAAACTCAGATTCAGCCCGTCTCTGGAATTGACATTGCCCGACACATCTTTCCTGAAGGTTAAAGGATACTGGCACAGGCTCGATATGGACAGTTTCTCACCCGGATATACTCGGCGCTTTGGGGATATCACGTATACACAGGCGGAACTGCAATATACCAGACCTTTCGGTCATACACACCTTGCAACTGCAGGGGCTGAATATCTGCTGCGGGATATTGATGCAAGCTTTGCGGATAAGGAAGATACGGTCTGGAGTTTTTATCTTCAGGATGAGATGACCCTGAAACCTTTTGGTATTGTCATGGGCGGCAGAATAGATAATCATTCACTGTATGGGACCGAATTCAATCCAAAAGCAAGTATTATGTGGGAGATTTCCGAGAAAACACGTCTGAGGGCATCAGCAGGAAGGGCGTTCAAGTCGCCGACGATTAGGCAGCTCTATGTATTTTTCAAGCACGGGAATTGGTGGAACAGACCTAATCCGGATATGAATCCCGAAGTTTCGTGGGGCTATTCTGCAGGGATTGAGCAGGTTATTTCAGACAAGATATCCGCCGGTTTAAGTCTTTTCAGAAATGATGTAAAAGATATTATTGTCGCAGTCAGTACGTCAGAGAAAATAGATAATGTGCCCGTCCGTACATGGAAGAACGTAAGAGAGGCATATACACAGGGTATTGAGTTCAGCATAAAGGCCACGGTTATTGAGAACCTTGCCATGAATTTGGGGTATGCATATCTTGATACCGAGAACAAAGAACTCAATAAGGACCTGCCCTACAGCCCGCACCATACAGTCAATACCGGATTGGATTATGAGATTAAGCGCTGGCCGGCCTCACTGCACTGGAGGACAACCTATTATTCAGAGGCTTTCAGCAATGAGACAAATACATCCGAAATAAAGGGGTATTCCGTCTCAAATCTGAAGATAATCAAAGAAATTACAAAAAACATATCTGCTTCACTGGACATAGACAATATATTCGGCTCTGATTACGGAGAGCCGGATAAAGAATGGCTCGGACGGGTATATTTCGGCAAATTAACAATTAAAATCTAAAAAGGAGCAGTCATTATGAGAAAAAACAGACGTAAATTCTTTTTGAGCATCTTTTTGGTATTTGTTTGTTTCTTTGTAAATTCCAATCTGGCAATGGCTCATGATTTATGGCTAAATGTTGATAATCATTATCCGGAAGCAGGAGAAAAGACTACAGTTAAGGTAGTGTTTGGTCACAATTTTCCATACTACGATATTTTAATCACCAGAGACAAGCTGACCGGCTTCTCTTATCTTTGTCCCGACGGACAAATAAGGGAAGTTGAAAAGACCTGGGAAGATAAAAAGGAGGAATCCAAAGAAGGTTACGGTTACAGGGCAGGCGCATTGGCAGGTGTTATTACCCTCGATCAGAAAGGGACTTATGTGGTTGCCGCTTCCAGAAAAGTAAAAGGGGACCGTGAACATGTGACATCAGAAAAATACGGCAAATCCATAATTATTGCAGGCAAAGGGAATGAAATGGTCAGTAAACCATTCGGCCACAGAATCGAGATTGTACCTCTAAAAAATCCTTCGGAGATTAAGCCCGGAGATGAGTTCCCTGTAAGGGTTCTTTTTGAAGGAAAGCCTCTTTCTACATATGTGTATGCCACCTATGCAGGCTACTTCTCTGAAGATGAACCATTTCCGTTTTTCACAAAAAGCAATGAAGATGGAGTTGCCTATATGAAGATTCCTCAAGCCGGCACCTGGATGCTTGTATGCAATCATAAAGTCGATTTCTCCGCATCACTGACTTTTAAAATAGCTGAAGGGTATAAATAAAGAATATGGAGGAATTACACAATGAAGAAAAAACTGTTTGCAATTATCGTTCTCGTTCTACTTTTGACACAGCCAGCATTTGCCCATCACCTCTGGATAGAAAAAGAAGGTGATATTTTTAAAGTATTGTGGGGTCATCCACCGGAGACAAACCCCTATGAGCCAGAAAAGTTGAAGGAGGCAAAGGCATTTGACAGCAAGGGGAAAAAAGTCCCATTGGCAAGAAAAAATGAAAAGGATGCAATGTATTTGTCTTCAAAATCGGATGTTTCGATGATAGTCGTTTCATTTGAAGGCGGTTATCTTGTGACCACACCTGATGGAAAAAAGAGACTTGCAAAAAGAGAGGCTGAAAAGTCAGGTTTGCAGATAATAGATTCTGTTTACTCCACACAATATGCAAAGGGTTTATTTGTCTGCAGTGAAAGTACAGCAAAGCCTTCAGGCTTACAATTCGAGATTGTGCCGCTCAAAAATCCTTGCAAGGCAAAACCGAATGAGATGCTTCCTCTCAGAATTTACTTTGATGGAAAACCCCTTGAAGGAGCGATCGTAGAAACAGGAAATCACGCTGAGGCCGGCAGAACTGACAAGGACGGTAATTTCAGTATAAAAGTGTCTGAAAAGAGCATGCAGATTATCCTAGCAAAATATAGGATTCCAACAAAAGATAACCCTGATGCTGATTTTCTGTCTTATACCACAGTCCTCTCATGGGTGATGAAGTGAAGATAATAGTTATCATCCTTGGGGTTATTATATTTACGGCCGGACTTAATTGTCCGGCCTTTTCCCATTCTGTCCATTATCAGGTCGCAAACAAAGGCATCAGCGTTCGTGTATTCTATGCGGAGGATGATCCCGCAAGTTACTCCTCATACGAGATATTCGGACACGGGGATACGATTCCGCATCAGAAAGGAAGAACAGATAAGAACGGTTTTGTATCCTTCCTTCCCGACAGGCAGGGGAAATGGGTCATCAAGGTATTCGGCGAATCCGAGCATGGGATGCACGGCGCCCAGATCGAAGTCAACGTCAACGAGAATCTTTTTATGGATTCCTTCAAAAAGCCTTTGGTTGCCAAGTATACAAAGGCATTTGTGGGGATCAGCTGCCTGCTGGCATTCTTCGGGTTTTTGTCTCTGCTGAAGTCATGGAAGAGAGGCAATACGGAATAGCAGGTTAAGAAGAACTCATAGCATATCCACTGGAAGTGCCATTAATGTTATATTAATTATCTACTTAAGAGTACCGAGTTCTCGATCATTTTAACAGATTGCGGTTAGCCAGGTGCATTTTGATTTTTGAGTGTTCGATAGAGAGATCGATCCACTTTTCAACGAGAGCTTTGAATTTTTTGTAAGTATCGACCTGCTTTTTCAGATCATCAACATGGGGAACCCTGACATACTCGGTTTTACTTTTCATCTTATGGGTATAGCTGATCTGATAGAACTCCCATTTTTTATCTTTCGCATTGCGGTATTGTTTGGTCAGTGACCCTGGCCGCATCTCTCCGATATTCAGCAGGTCCTGCTTAATCTTTTCAATCTGCTTTTCGATTTTCAAAAGACTTTTGTCTGTCATATTCCTCTGCGTTAATTTTACCAGAACTGTCTTTTTGAGGGTGTATTTTATTGCTATTATAGCATATATATGCTATAATAGCAATATCTTGTTCCCTTGGAGGTTTGTCATGGTTCTTTGGCGTCACTGGCTGTCTGTTGTCGAACAATTACGTCCTGCCTGTTCCCGGATGAGAACGTTTCTGTGGTTGTCTGTTTGTCTTGCCGGTATGTGCATACGACCGGATATCTTCGGCGTCACCAGTATCGTCAGAGCCTTTGGCCTTAAAGAAGCTTTTTATGACAGACTCCTTGATTTCTTCCACTCCCCCGCATTAAACCTCGGGGAGCTTACACGTCGCTGGGTCAATTCAGTTGTGACGATCTTCCCTGGCGTTCTTACTAAAAACGGGCGGCTGCTGATTGTCGGCGACGGCCTGAAAATCCCAAAATCAGGCAAGAAGATGCCCGGCGTAAAACTTCTCCATCAGGAATCCGATTCCAATACGAAGCCGGAGTACATTATGGGGCACTCCTGTCAGGCGGTTGCTATTCTGGTCGGAGCTCTGCAGAGTGTCTTTGCCGTCCCTGTTGCAAGCTGTATCCATGAGGGGCTTGTCTTTTCCAACAGGGATACGTCAACCCTTCTGGATAAGATGCTTTCTCTGGTTGACTCTCTCGGTCTTCCCTCGTTTTATTTTATCGCTGACGCGTATTATTGCGCTCGGAAGGTTATGGCTCCTCTGATTAACAAGGGTAATCACCTTGTCTCTCTGGTAAAAATGAATGCCGTTGCCTATATGCCCGCTGATGTTCCCTCAGGCAAAAGAAAGAAGGGCCGCCCCCCACTATATGGCGAAAAGGTTAAGCTCAGAACTCTGTTTGACAACCCCGACGCTATGCAGGAGGCTCAAAGCCCTGTATATGGCGAAACAAATGTGCTCCTGAGGTATCGCTACGCCGCCCTCTTGATCAAAAGAATCGGCATCATGGTGCGCTTCGTGGCCGTTATCCATCCGACCAGGGGGCGGCGTATCCTGATGTCGACGGACTTGTCTTTATCCCCCCTCGATATTATTGCTCTGTACGGTCTTCGCTTTAAGATCGAGGTCTCTTTTAAACAGGCTGTCCGTACTATCGGCTCTTATGCATATCATTTCTGGATGAAGGCTATGACTCCTATTCGTAAGGCTTCAGGCGATCAGTACCTGCACAGGAAGTCTGAGCAATACCGCACGGCTGTCAGAAGAAAGCTTGCTGCGTATCACCGGTTTATTCAGGTCGGGCTTATCGCTCAGGGGCTCCTTCAGTATCTTTCCATTAGCTTTCCCGATCTCGTTTGGGCTAAGTTCGGCTCTTGGCTCCGTACTATCCGCCCCGGTATTCCCCCCTCGGAGTATGTTACTTCCCTTGCCCTCAGAAATTCCTTCCCCGATTTTCTGTCAGGTTCCCCTTCTGAGGCTACTTTCGCGAAATTCCTCATCGATAGGATCGATTTCCGTAAAAATAACCCCTTTAGGTTAGCCGCTTAGTTGATTTTGAAGGATTGAATACGGTACTCTCAAGTTATCTATAACCGCGATTGAAATCACGAGGAGGAAATCTTATATTGATCAAAGAAATCATCAAGAAATCATTCGATGGAACACTCCTTACCCAATCAGAGATTGCTTCATTATTTGAAGTTCCTCTCTTTTCCAAGGAATCAGCGATGATTATCGCAGCTTCCCGGAAAAAAAGTGAAGCAGCGAGCAATGGCCTGGCAGAGGTTCATGCGCAGGTTGGGTTGAATATTGCGCCGTGTCCCAGGAACTGCGCCTTCTGTGCGTTTGCAGCCAGGAATAAGGTTTTTCAGGAAAAAAAGGAAATTCCGGTCGATGAAGCTATTGAGAAAGCAAGGCAGTTCGAAGCTGACGGGGCAAATGCCGTGTTTGTGATGAGCACCGCAGATTACCCCTTTGAAAAATTTACAGATATTGCCCTGGAGATCAGAAAGTCCCTTCGACCGGAAACGGTACTGGTTGTAAATGTCGGTGATTTTACAAAAAAACAGGCCCGAAAATTAAAAGAAACGGGTTTTTCAGGCATCTATCATGCAGTTCGGTTAGGAGAAGGAAAAGACACCTCTATTCAGGTGGAAACAAGGCTGAAAACATTCAGGAACGCAAGAGAAGCAGGCTTATCTCTGGGCACTTGTGTAGAGCCTGTCGGGAATGAACATAGTGTTGAGGAATTGGTGGAAAAAACCCTTATTACCCGCGATGCGAAACCTGTTTACAGCGGATCAGCACGACGGATACCCATCCCGAATACCAAAATGGCGAAATACGGAATTGTGAGCGAAGCCAGAATGGCGCATATACTGGCTGTGGTGAGGTTAGCGCTTGGACATGATATTCCGGGAAATTGTACACATGAGCCGAATGTTATAGGAGCAGCAGCGGGAGCAAATCTATTATGGGCAGAGGCTGGATCCAATCCCCGCGATACAGAGAAAGAAACAGAAGGCAAACGGGGCATGACAGTAAAAGAATGTATGAAAGTGCTGGAAGAGGCCGAATGGAAGGTACTGCAAGGCCCGTCAAAATTCTATGGAGCATAAATTTTCTCTTTCAATCACGAATCAATCGTATAACTATTCTCTAACCCCTTATTGCAGCAGGAATGATTCCACAGTTCTTGCTCTTAGATAATTACCTGTCTTAGAATAATACAATTGAGGACCATACTATGAAGAGACGAAACTCTAAAAACTCATTGAAAAAATCTGAAAACAACCGGAATAAGAATTCAGGCAGTAATACAGAACCAAAGCAGGAAAGGATCCTCGTTGTTGACGATGACGAAGCGTTGTTGGAGATTTTACAGAAAGGACTTTCATTGCACGGCTACTATTGTGAAGCAACGAGAAGCGCTGCATCAGCCCTTGAACTTATAGAAAAAGACTCTTTTGATATCATGATAACAGATATTATTATGCCTGATATGAACGGCCTTGAACTGACTGAAAGGGTAAAGAGAATCAGACCTGAAATGACCATTGTGGTAATAACAGGACATATCGAAGATTTTCCCTACGATAGGGCAATTGAAGTGGGAGCTTCTGATTTTATAAAGAAGCCTTTTACCATAAAAGAGCTTCTTGCAAGGATAAGATACGTGAAGATGCAGGATGAACTGCTTATGCGAGAGCGGGAACTCAAACGAAGAGTACAGGAACTTGAAGAGTTTTATGATATTGCAGTAGGCAGGGAAATGAGGATGATAGAGTTGAAAAAAGAGATAGAGAGTCTGAAGAAAGAATTGAGCGGAAATAAGACAGCGTAGGTTAACCTGAAAAGCGGAGAGCGAGCTCAGAGCTCAGATAATTCATACACTGAACATACAATACTGCATCCGCCCTATTCATCCGAATGGTTACCTGCAGGTACTGCAGGAGGTTTTACTGCAGGAGGTACAGGAGGCTGATGCAGCGGTTCCGGCCAGAGGTCTTTCAGTCCCGGCAGAACAAAACACCGAAAACTTCTTTTTCACATCCTTTGAGCTGCATTTCGGACAGATGATTTCCTGGTTGCCGAATACAAGTTTTTCAAAATTTTCTCTGCAAGAACAGCATTGATATTCAAAAATCGGCATTGAGAACTCCTGTAATCATTAGATTGGAGGGGATAGGGAGACAATATTTTCACCTTCTCCTCAAATTCCCTCTCCCCAAAAGATAACAATTCATAATTGAAACTGACAACTAACCACTCATCACTGCTCACTATTTTTTCGGTACCTTCTCCCAGTCTTTCAGGAATTTCTTGATTCCGATATCAGTGAGGGGATGCCGTGAGAGTTGTAGTATAACAGAATAGGGGATTGTAGCGATATGCGCCCCCATCTTTGCCGCTTCGACGACGTGGAGGGGATTCCGGATACTTGCTACAATTACCTCTGTTTCATACAGGTAATTTTCGAATATCATGAGAATATCTTCGACGAGGTCCATCCCTGTATGACTGATATCGTCAAGCCTCCCCACGAAAGGGCTCACATATGTGGCACCCGCCTTTGCGGCAAGCAGAGCCTGGCTTGGAGAGAAGACAAGGGTCACATTTGTTTTGATTCCCATACCCGACAATTTTTTGACTGCTTTGAGTCCTTCCGCGGTCATGGGAATCTTCACCACAATATTTTCATGTATCTTCGAGAGGGAAACAGCCTCCTGAATCATCTCTTCCGCTGTCATGCTTACGGCTTCGGCACTCACGGGGCCGTCAACGATGCTGCAGATTTCCTTGAGCAACGGCACAGGATCCTTTCCCTCTTTTGCGATGAGCGAGGGATTTGTTGTTACCCCGTCTATCACACCAAGATCATGTGCTTTCCGGATTTCTTCGCTATTGGCAGTGTCGATAAAGAATTTCATCATACCTCCTCTTCCTCGATGATAAAGATATTCAGAAATTTATTATACTAGATAGTAAAATTTCCTGAGAAGAAAAAAGAAAAGGAAGAAACGAAACTATCAGCTTTCAATAATTTCAGGTACAATTGGTATAACTATAAAACAAGTTCAGGGAAAAAAGGTTTATGAATAAAATCTGGGAAAACATCTTTAAACTCCGCCAGAAGGCAGTTGATGAAATAGACGCGATTCTTCTCAAGATACCGGTGTTCCAGGATCTCAATAAGCGGGAACTGAAAAAAATCAAACGGATATTGCATCAGAGGGAGTACAGTAGCAACGAGATAATCTTCAAAGAGGGTGATATCGGGCTCGGCATGTATATCATTCTTGCGGGAGAGGTACAGATTGTCTGCGGACCGGACAACCATGTCCTGGCCGAACTCTGCAGAGGAGATTTTTTCGGAGAGTTGTCGCTCCTCGATGACGCGCCGAGAAGTGCGGCAGCTCTTGCGAAATTACCCTCTGTTACACTCTGTTTTTTTAAACCAGAACTGATTGATCTCATCAGCCGCGACCCGCAGCTCGGCTGTAAAATATTATTCAGGCTTGCATGGGTTATAGGGGAGAGGTTAAAGAGTACCAATGAGCAACTGAAGAAAATAAGTTGCCTGAGGGAACAGGACCCGTTATCTGCATGAGAATATCCGGGAACAGCACCAGCCATCTCCGGGTCGTTCTTATCCTGATCAGCATAGCGGGATTTATAGCGTTTCTCACTTATATACCTGATATCGTGAAACTGGTAATCATCTCGATCCTGCTCGCGTATATATTGGACCCCTTTGCCAATTTCCTCGAATCCCGGGGCATGAGCCGCCCAACCGCAACCGTTCTGATATTTATTGCTATTGTTTTTGCAGTGATTCTTGCATACATGAGCGTATTGCCTCTTTTTGCAGCACAGATAAGCGGTCTCCAGGCAGGCTTTAGTCCTGATCGCGCAGGTTTTGTGATTTCCCGGTTTGAAGACTTTCTGATGCCGTATCTCTCGTTCCTCGGAATTAAAGAGCTGAATCTTATGGGGAGAACGCAGGGAGCCATGGCAGGCGCCGGAGACTGGGTATTGAACCATGTCCTTGACGCAGCTTCCCTTGTCACCAGCATGATTCTTATACCCTTTATCGTTTTTTTTCTTCTCAAGGACGGGAGGGAATTTAAAAGGGCTTTTGTCAGTCTGGTTCCAAACCGCTATTTCGAGTTCACCCTCTATCTGTTCCATAAATTGAATGCCCAGGTTGGCAATTATCTTCGCGGCCAGTTGATTGACGCCACGATAGTAGGCACTATGGCAGTATTTGGCTTGTGGGTCATTGGAGTGAAATACTTTTTCCTTATAGGAATCTTTGCCGGGCTGGCGAACCTGATCCCCTATTTCGGTCCGATCGCCGGTGCGGTACTGGCTCTTCTTGTATCGATCCTGCAGACAGGCGGCCTCGATAAGGTATTGTATGTTATCCTCGCGTTTACCATAATCAAGCTGCTTGACGATGCCATTATCCAACCGGTTGTTGTAGCCAGGAGTGTCCATATGCATCCGCTTACCGTTTTGCTCGCGGTGCTGATCGGCGGCAAATTGTTCGGAATCCTCGGAATGCTGTTGACCGTTCCCCTTGTCGGTTTTCTCAAGGTTGTGGTGCACGAAAGCATTCTCAACTACCGCAGGTACCGCACCGCATAGACAGGAGCCTCCCGGCTCACTGGATCAAGGCTTCCTCAATGACCTCGATGAGATGGAGCACCGGCTTGTTCCTGATATCCTTTGAAAGCTGCAGGATGCAACCGGGACAGGAAGTCACCAGCACTTCAGCGTGCGCATACTCGTGGGCACACTTAGTGAGAAGGTTCCGGGAAAGCTCCCTGTTCGAGAAACAGAACATGCCCGCAAAACCGCAACAGAGTTCTTCTCTGGAATCCAGGAGATCGATGCCAAGGATACGGAGGATTTCTCTCGGTTCCCTTGTTATTCCCAGGCCATATTTCAGGTGACAGGGATCATGATATCCTGCCGGATTAGGGAATGAAGTGAGTTTGGAAAACTGTGAAGAGGCCAGCTTATCGACAAAAAAAGATGAAATATCAGAAGCTTTTTCTATCCCTTCCCCGATCATTTTTGGATACTCCGATTTTAATGCATGGGTGCAGGTCGGACAGAGGCATACCACGGATTCGACGTGCAGTCTGCTGAACGCATCAAGATTCTTTTTTGCAAGTCGTTTCGCCTCTTCTTCCAGGCCGAGCGTTCGGAGGGGGACTCCGCAGCATATCTCGCCTGCAGGAAGGATCACCTCATATCCGAGACCGTGCAATACATTGATGAGGGCTTCTCCCAAATGGGGATAGAGAAAATTCACGGTGCATCCGGTAAAGACCGCAACTCGCCCCCTTTTTTTTGCAACCGGGACTACCTGAACATTTTCCTTCAAATGGTGTTCAGGCAAATTGAACTGAAGCGGGAGGAGATTTTTTTTCCGCAGATAAGGGAGCATGAAGTTCTGGCCCATTTTCATTAGTTGAAAAGTTAATTTCGGATTCCGGATAAATGCAGAGAGAAAAAGCCGCAGATACTGCCGCTTTCTGTCTGTCTTCCTGAGAATATTTCTCCCCCGGTACATAACTTCATTGATGTCTACTCCGAGAGGGCAAAGGCCTGAGCAAGCACCACAGAGCGTACAGCTGAAAATACGGTCATTCAGCAGAGAAGATGGCTGTAATATTCCTGTGGCAAGGCCCCGGAGGAGTGCAAGTCTTCCCCTCGCGCCCATTGATTCGGTAGCGTCTTCATCATAGGTAAAGCACGAGGCCTTACAGGTTCCGCAACGGACACATTTTGAGAGTTCCTGGATATAGCGCTCAGGTTCCATTAATCTTTTTTCCTGTCTAATGCTCTATTCAAACTCCCGGTCCGGTAGCCGTCGAGGTCGAGGGAGACAAAGATATACCCAAGAGATTTCAGTGTTTCAGAAATGATCTTTCTCTTTTCTGTATTCAGCAGAAGATCCATTTCCTCCTCCCCGACCTCTATCCGGGCAGTCCCGTCGTGGTCTCTTACCCGTAACTGACGGAATCCTAAAGATCCAAGGAAGTCCTCTGCCTTTGCGACTCTCCGGAGGGCTTTTCTGGTAATTTTCTGACCGTAGGGAAACCGTGTGGCAAGGCATGAAGATGAAGGTTTGTCCCATGTGCTGAGGCCGAGCTGACGGGAACATTCCCTTATGTCGCGCTTCGAAAATTCAGCTTCCGCAAGGGGGCTTCTGACCCTGTGCTTGTGCGCGGCTTGTTTCCCAGGCCTGTAGTCCGAAGCATCATCACTGTTACTTCCATCAATGACGAACTTGTATCCCTCTGCATTCGCTACGTCCTTCAGTGTCCTGAATAAGGCGTCTTTACAAAGGAAGCACCTTGCAGGGGTGTTCTCGGCAAATTGATTTAGTGCCAGTTCGTCCGTCTCGATGAATCTGTGTTCCAGGCCGAGTTGCTTTGCCATTTCCTGTGCGGCAAGGATGTCTTTCCGGGGGAAAATATCCGATACCGCGGTTACCGCCAGGGATTTGATGCCGCACAGCTGAGCAGTTTTGAGGAGGAAGGTGCTGTCGGCCCCTCCGGAATACGCAAGCACGGCACTTTCCATATCCTTGAGAATTCGTGAGAGGCGGTCAAACTTTTTCATAGACATTGCGTGTAGTGCTTTCGAGGCAGACTCGCTACGGGGAAGACAGTTTATAATACAGTAACCTCATAATTTTCCTGGTGAAGGTTCCGGCTCTCTCTTATGGTTACCTTGACATTATATTTATTTTCGATATCTTCGATCCCCGCACGTTCTTCATCCGAGAGAAGTTCTGCCACTGAAGGGTGGGCGGTTACAATGATCCTGTCGCTCCCGTGTTTTGCAAGTCTCGTGACTTTCCGGAATATTTCATAACAGAGAGTCCGGGGTGATTTCACAAATCCTTTCCCTTCACAATACGGGCAGGTCTCGCAGAGGGTTCTCCCAAGGCTTTCCCTGACCCGTTTCCGGGTCATCTGGATGAGTCCGAGTTCGGAGATATGGGATATGGTATTCTTTGCACGGTCCTTCTTCATCGCTTCAACAAACGCATTGAATACCCTGTCCCGGTTTTCGTACTTTTCCATATCAATAAAGTCGACGATAATGATGCCCCCAAGGTTCCTGAGACGAATCTGATACGCTATCTCCTTCACGGCTTCAAGGTTCGTCTTGAGTATGGTGTCCTCCAGCTCTTCTTTTCCTACGAATTTGCCGGTATTCACATCAATAACGGTCATTGCTTCTGTCTGGTCAATCACGATATACCCTCCTGACTTTAACCAGACTTTTCTCCCGAGGGCCCTTGATATATCAAATTCGATTCCATAGGCATCGAATACAGGCTCTGTCCCTTCGTACAGGTCAATATCTCCAAGGAGTTTCTCAAAATAGGTTCTGACAAAATCCTTAATCCTCTCATATTCATCAGGTGAATCCACAACAAGACTCTTGACGTCCTGCACCATAAGGTCTCTCACGCTTCTGAAGACGAGATCAAGGTCGCTATATAAGAGTGAAGGGGCTGAAACCCTCTCCTTTTTCTTCTGGATGTTTTGCCAGAGGAGATAGAGGAATTCCAGATCTTTTTTCAGGTCCTCTTCGGCAGAGCCTTCACATGCTGTTCTGATGATTAATCCGTATCCTTTTGGTTTTATCTCCTCTACGATAGTCCTTAGTCTCGTTCTCTCAGTCTCGTCGGGTATTCTTCTTGAAATCCCTATGTGCTCAACATTCGGCATCAGTACGAGATATCTTCCGGGAAGCGTCACATAGGAAGTGACCCTCGCGCCTTTGCTCCCGATCGGATCTTTGGAGACCTGCACAAGGATCTCCTGTCCCTCCTGTATCAAGTCTTCGATGGTGAGGTCGGGCCTTCCCCTTTTCGAAACCAGCTCAATTGAGTTTACTTTCTCTTCTTCTTCAAGGAACGGTGCAAATTCTTCGAGGCCTGCATGAATATCGGTTACATAAAGAAACGCGGCCTTATCAAGTCCGATATCCACAAAGGCTGACTGCATTCCCGGAAGTATTTTTACCACTTTTCCCTTATAAATGTTCCCGACGAGGCTTGCGTCCCGTTTTCTCTCGACATAGAACTCAACCACCTGGCCGCCTTCAAGAAGACCGACCCTGATCTCGTCACGGGTTACATTAATGAGTATCTCGCTGTCCATGGTTACATTTTACATTGTACGAGCGGTATTTTGTATGTATTAAAAGGTTTTACCCAACTTCCCTTCCAGCCGAAGACGGCGGTCCTTGTAATATCAAGCCTTTCCATCGGTTCAGAGAAGATCAGAGGGAGAATCTCCCCGAGCCTTACCTTGATGTCCCCCTGGTCAACAAGCATTAATTGTGCTGTATCACTATCGATGATCAAAGCGTCTTCGACCATACTCCTCACATTTATATCATATTTTACTCTATTTATCAGTAGCTCTTTTTTGGAGAGGAAGGCATGAATCTGAGAGATATCTCCCCCTGTTACACGGTATTCGTACCGGGAGATGAAACTGTTCAGGGATTCCGTATTCCCCGATATGGCAGACATTGCGGTAATGGAAATTCCGTCAGGAAGCTTACTGTTCAAAGTTTCCCGGTTTTTCTCAAGATCGAAGGGCGGCAGAACTTCCATATCGAAATATTCTTGTAAACCCGCAACACCGACGCCAAGCGGAGGGCCGAACGCCATTTTCGGAGTCGGATGAAATCCCTGTGTATATTCCAGGGCAACCCCGGCCCTTCGCATTGCCCGATGAAGGGCCGTCATGAGTTCAAGATGGGAGAGGTGGCGCAATACACCGGTCTTGGAGAATTCAACCCGTATCTTCACCGATTTGAACCGGGGAAGCAGGGAAGGAGAGAAGCTGAGAGAATGAGCGACGCCTGATTCATTGTCTCTGTTTGCCCTTTCATGACTTCTGAACTTTTCATCGCATTGTAACCCGCAGTTATGGCAGTGTTTTCTGCAGTCGCTCGTAAAGTCAGCGGACAAAGCCTTCTCAAATTCTTTCCAGAGAAATTCTTTCGCAACCCCTGTGTCTATGTGATCCCAGGGCAATGTGTCATGCTGCCGGTAAGCCCTTTGAGCATATGACGCTGCGTCAATGCCGGTAGTTTCCATCGCTTTTTTCCATATGCCGGAATCGAACATCTCGGTCCACCCGTCGAGACGGCATCCGAGAGACCAGGCCTTCTCGACAAGCAGCGACAGGTTCTTGTCTCCCCGTGCAAAAGCTGCCTCCAGGAGGCTCATATCAACGTCATGCCCTTTGATATTTATTCCCCTGCGTTTCAGCCGTTCTCTCACAAAATCTTTTTTTCTCTGAAGTTCATCCGGCGGGTTTTGACCATACCATTGGAACGGGGTATGAGCCTTGGGGACAAAGGGGGAGACGCCGACTGTGATATGAACAAATTTTTTTACGTACTGTTTGGCAATTTTCAGCGCTTTTAACGCCATACCGGGTATTGCATTGATATCTTCATCTGTCTCGGTCGGAAGCCCGACCATAAAATAGAGCTTGAGGTTCTGCCAGCCTTCTTCGAAGAGTGTTCTCAGGGCTTGCTCATATTCCTCGTCTGAGAAATCTTTATTGATAACCCTTCTCAACCTGTCTGTCCCAGCCTCCGGCGCTATGGTGAAGCCGGTTTTCCTGACAGTTTTAATCTCCTTCAGGACCTCATGGTTGACAGCCGCTATGCGGAGAGAAGGCAGCGAAATGGCAATTTTCTGATTTCCGAACCTCCTGTTGCATTCTTTCAGTACCGCAAGGAGACAGCTATAGTCTCCTGCGCTGAGAGAAGTAAACGCGACTTCTTCATAGCCGGTATTTTTCAGGGCGCTTTCTGTGAGAGACATAACCTTTTCAGGGCTTCTTTCCCTTACAGGCCGGTAAATCATACCTGCCTGGCAGAACCTGCACCCCATGGAGCAGCCCCTGGAAACCTCAATATTTATCCTGTCATGGATTATTGGAGCATAGGGAACGATTGGCTGGTCGGGATAAGGCGCGTCGTCAAGTGATGCAAGCATGCGCCTTCTGATTTTCTTTATTCCTTTTTCCTCCTCAGCATCGTGAATGATGGGCACATAGATCCCCTCGATCAGAGACAATGCCTTGAGGAGCGATTCTTTCTTCATGTCACCATCTTTTTTCCATTCATGATAAGTATGCAAAATGTCCGCGATTGCTTCTTCACCGTCGCCTATCAGAAACGCGTCGATAAAAGGCAGCATGGGCAACGGGTTCACCGTGCATGGCCCGCCCGCAATAATCAGGGGAGAGGAACTGCCTGACGAATCGAGACGGTCGGCGGTCCTGAGGGGAATTTTCCCGAGAGAGAGCATATTGAGAACTGTCGTGTAGGAGAGCTCATACTGCAGACTGAACCCGATAATATCGAAATCCCTCAGGGGGCGGTTTGTCTCGAGTGAAGACAGGACCACGCCTTTTGATTTCATATATTCCTCAAGGTCAGTCCATGGAGAAAATACCCGCTCTGCCGAGGCGAAGGGTATGTCATTGATTATCTTATAGAGAATACGGAGGCCGAGATGAGACATGCCGATCTCATAGACGTCAGGGAACGCGAGAGCGACCTTTACCGGTGTCGCTCCTTTATGAACAGCGTTTATCTCCCTGTTAATATATCTGCTTGGTTTTTGAAAAAAAGACAGGTTCACTGAATAAGCATACCATCAGGAAAGCCCAATTATCAAGGCTTTATCAACTGGCGGGTGCCTTAGCCGCCGTTCATCTGTCCGCGTCTGGAGCGTACGTTATTCTACAGCAGCGGGCTCGCCATCGTTCAAACAGTCTTTACATGACATAGCTTCTGGAGGGCGACTGCCAGGGATGTCCATCTGATAAATGTATCACTCCCTACCCGGGTAGGGAGTGATTCTCCGTTTAACAAGCTATAATGGATTATAAAAGATGCAGTGTGCCCGTGAATAAAAAAGGATTCACGCTTAAGAAAAAACCGGCTATGCAATAGACCTTAAGGCTACTATGTCACTTCATAAAAAAACACTGGCTATTACCGTATTGACCATCGGGAGCTTAATGCTTGTTTTGTTTTTGATCGCGCGATTTATTCTGCTGAACAGCGCTGCAGTGCTTGAAGAACAGGAAGTACGGAAAAATGTTGAGAGAGTCTTGTATGCATTCCGTGAGGATCTCGCAACTCTGAATAATACCGCTGATGACTGGGCAGCCTGGGATGATACCTATTCGTTTGTAAACGGTGAATATGATGATTATGTAAAAGTCAATCTTGTGGATTCAACATTCGTCAGTCAAAGGCTGAACCTTGTTCTGTTTCTCAACGTCAGGGGAAGGATGGTTTTTGGAAAAGCATTTAATTTACCGCAGGAAGAAGCGATGCCGGTGCCGGAGGATATACAACAACATCTCGTGCCCGATAGCCCGGTTCTCCGGCATACGGATCTCAACAGCAACGTTTCCGGAATCATTCTGCTGAAAGATGCTCCCATGCTTGTTTCTTCATGGCCGATCAGGACAAGTGGAAAAAAGGGGCCGATTCGCGGGACGTTGATCTTCGGACGGTATTTTGATTCTCCTGAAGTTAAACGGCTTGCAGCAATAACCAATCTGTCGTTTACCCTGTCACGTTTGGATGATCAGCGCTTGCTATCAGCTTTTATGAGAGAACAGGCTTCGTTTTCCGGCAATCCTCCTGTGCTGATCAGACCGGTAAGCGCAGAAAAGATTACAGGGCATACATTTCTGAACAATATTTATGGAAAACCTGTTGTTTTATTAAACATAAAAATGCCGAGAACAATCTATCAGCAGGGCCGGAAGAGCCTCTTTTACTTTCTCCTTTCCCTTGCAGTGACCGGGCTGGTATTCATTGTGCTGACCGTATTCCTTTTCGAAAAACAGGTTTTGTCCCGTTTGCTGAGCGTTCACAAAAGCATACGCGCCATTCGGAAGAGCGGCGATCTTTCCCTGCGTGTGCCGGTGCAAGGCAGCGATGAGCTCTCAAGCCTTAAGAAGGAAATCAACAAGATGCTCGAAACACAGGAACAGACGCAGAAAGTGCTGAAAGCCTCTTCCCTGAGTGATGAATTAACCGGGTTGTATAACCGGAGAGGTTTCTTTTCTTTTGCCGAACAACAGTTGAAAGTGGCTGAACGGATGAAAAGAGGAATGCTCCTGTTGTACGGAGATGTGGACAACCTGAAAATCATTAACGATACACTGGGTCATCTGGAAGGAGACCGTACGTTAAGAGACACGGCAAAAATATTTAAAGAGACTTTTCGCGAGTCAGATATTGTTGCGCGAATTGGCGGGGATGAATTTGCAGTGCTTACCGAGATGAAGGAAGAGGTCAACGCGGAAGTGCTGACTTCCCGATTGGGAAAAAGTCTGAATTCTCGTAATACACAGGAAGGGCGGCTCTATAAAATAGCTTTAAGCATAGGTATTTCATACTATGATCCACAAAATCCCTGTGTCATCGAACAACTGCTTGCTGAAGCGGACAGAAATATGTACGAGCAGAAACGCGAAAAACAGGAAAACGGAATTACGTAAAACAGCTTCAGAGAGTCGGACAAGTCCTTATTGCGGGTCTTTCCCTTAAGGCGTGCTTTCATAACGGGAGTGTATAATCTATTGGTAGGCTGCGTTTCGGTACACATTTCTTCACACTGCAGAGAAATTATTACTGTGTCGGGATTCTCCTGAATCCGCAGATTTTACGACGCCAGTATGGGTCAAACGATGAGAGGTTCGTGCCTTTGCTGACCTGAGCATGATAAAAAGATTTCTGGTCTTTCACCATACCGACATGTTTCAGGTTATCAAAAAATACAAGTGACCCGAAGTCATAAGAACTGTCCTGTGGAACACGGGGAAGGCTCATATAGAGTTTTCGTGCTGTTGTCCTCTTCATGATAATCCCATTGTCAGCCATAATGCGCCAGATAAAACCCGAACAGTCAAAACTCTTCAGACCAACAGCACCCCATACATACGGTTTCCCCAGATATTTTTCGAACGTTCTTTGAATTGTATCCCACATAGAATTCGATTGGTAAGCATTTTGCAAGGGTTCGGCAATTCCTGAAGTGAAGAGGAACCCCCAAATCAGGAGAGCTGAAAAGATGATGGAAACACGACGCATCATTTGATCGCGTTGCCAAGGAGAAGGCCTAATCCGATGAATAAACCGGCAAGAAAGATAGCCACTGATTTATTGTCTGCTTTCAACTGGTCGGAGAAATGAACACCGGGGGTCATCCAGTCAAATATCTTGTAGGCAATAAGAAAACCGGCAAGCCCTATGACTAATGAGATCAAAATAGTGAGTGAATAATTGAGAAGATCCATGATACAACCTCCTGTTGTAAAAATTGGAGACCGGAAGCTGCTTTCATTATATCAGATTTATTAACCTCAACTTAACCTGAAAAACGCAATTGAATAATGTCATACAAAGCTGCGTGTCAAGAAGTGGAAAACATTGAGGAAGGAACACTCTGACAGATTTTTACCATCGGTTTCTTTCTTTTTTTGACAAAATATTTATTGTTTGATATAAGTATGGCAAGTCATTGCAGTATGGTATTTGGGGTTTTGGGGGGAAGTTTGTAATTGGGGAAGGTCTTATAGGGGGATGAGATGAAAAAAAGATTATGCTTACTCTCTTGTTTTGTCATTATGTTTCTCTTCGCTGGTCTGAACTTTTCTTATGCCCTGGATTCTGATGGCGATGATGATGATATTGACGATTTATATGACAACTGTCCTTCTATGCCGAATCCAGATCAATTTGATTCTGATAAGATACCTTGTACGGACCCCGTCTGTGACATAGCCTGGATATCAGATGGTTTCGGAGATGCGTGTGACAACTGTCCTTATATTTATAATCCTGACCAGCTTGATACAGACGGCGACGGTATAGGTGATGTCTGTGAGATTGCAATAACCCCGATTACTCTTATGCTTACACCGGAAAACCCTGGACCCGGTGACAGTATCCGTCTTGATGTTTGGTATTTCGGTATTGACGTGCCTGAACCTGATATTAAGATCTTTATTAACCGCAGGCTGGAGAATGAATGCAGTGCGGTAACGTGTTCTTATGAGGGAGGTCCATTCCCGGACGGCCTTGCCTATTATGTTGAATATAAGGGAACAGACGGACTCGATTATAAGACACCCGAAGAGTTTAAAGTTCTTGAAAATGACGACTGGGACAATGACGGAGTGGTAAATAAGGACGATAACTGTCTCTTTGAGCCGAACAGCGACCAGAAAGATGAGGATATACTTGATTGTTCGACATTCCCGTGCTCATATAAAGGCGATGGTGTTGGAGATGTGTGTGACAATTGTCCAGGAATAATCAACAGCGATCAGACAGATGCCGACAAGGATAGCGTTGGTGATATCTGTGACAACTGCAAGCCGATATATACAAATTCAGAACAGTGCATTGCTGCCAGACAAACGCGTGACTGTCTGACAACCTGCTGGCAGGAGATAGTGCCTCCCGGCTCTCCTGCCTGTTACACAGAAGACTGGTTCTGCAAGTACTGCTGTGATTCTTCAGCAACAAACTGTACTGCAAACGGAATCGCTCAATTTGACAATGATCATGATGGGGTCGGCAATGCCTGTGATGCCTGTCCTGAAACGCCGGCGTATTTAGGGCCGAATATATTCGGCTGTCCCTCATGCTATGACACCTCTACCGGGATTTTTTTAGATAAGACCGGAAGCGTTTATCCTGATGGAGTACCATTGAATGCCTTGCATGACCACTGTATTGATAAAACACATCTGGAACTATACTATTGTGACATCGACTTGCAGGTGCAGTCGATAAATCTTGATTGCACTCAACAGTTCGGCTCGAAAAGCATTTGTTACAATAACGCCTGCAGAATGGACAAGGACGGTGACGGCATTCCTGATGAAACAGACAACTGTCCTGAATTATCCAATGTTTCCCAAGCAGACACTGACAAAGATTGGATCGGTGATGCCTGCGATAATTGTCTCTCGGTTTATAACCAAGACCAGGAGGATTCAGATAATGACGGATCCGGTAATGCATGTGACAACTGTCCGTATAACGCTAACGGAGATCAGGATGACAATGACGGTGATGGTATCGGCAATGCTTGCGATAACTGTCCGGAAAAAGCAAGTAAAGATCAGGAAGACAGCGACGGCGACAGTATTGGCAATCCCTGCGATAACTGTATCTACTATTCCAACGCCGGCCAGAAGGACTGGGACGTCGACGGTATCGGCGATGACTGCGACTGCAATGACGATTTTATGGGAGCAAATGAAACCGGCGCCGACTGCGGAGGCATATGCAGTGTACAATGCCCGGACTGCATCCCTGTCATATTAAATGGAAACCCCAATGACAAGATAGACGTGGTTTTTGTGCCTGATAAGGATTATAGTGGAAACATAACACAATTCAAAAAAGATGTGATGTTCCTCATTGAGAACGGTTATTTGAACCAGAGCGCCTTTCTCGATTCACGGTGCAAATTCAATTTTTACTATTATCCACAAGAAGGCGACTATGTATCGGCTTGTCAGAAATGGGAATTGCCGATTGATCCGAGCGATCCTATATTCATTATTCCATTCCACGTGAAATTCTGGAAATCCTGCGGGTTTAGAGATTCAACGGCAATAGTATTTACCTCAGGCGGCAGGGCATGCGCTGAGGGTGGTTCATCGACGTTTTCTACCTCACTGGAGCCCAGAGTACCTGTCCACGAATCAGGTCACGCCATATTCGGCCTGCCTGATGAATATTGTTGTGACGGCGGGTACTTCAAGCCAGCGGGCCATGCGAATATCTTTCCGTCCCTTGAAGACTGTCAGAGTTCATCTGTTAATCCTGGCTACTGTTTTGAGTTCTGTCCGACATTCAAATGCTGGCCGGGCAATGCGACAGAAATCCAGAACTGTAAAAATTGGTACAAGCAGTCAGCATGGCCGAGCTTTGAGTATGAATGCGATTGCAAGGAATATGCAACGAAGATGAACCTTGACCCGAACCAGTGCAAACCGGTGGATGGATCGGTAAACTGTTCGACAGCATGGTGGCCTTACTGGCAAGAAAGGGGGGTGTCCAACATTTATTCGCTCTCAGTACAGACACCGAACTGGTGCAACTGGAGAGGCAATGGAATGCAGGAATGCTGCGATAACGGCTGGTGGAAATCCGATGCAAACAGTTGCTATATGGTGAACGGAAATATATTCCAGCCGGATTGCGACATAAAGATTACCGATAAACTTAACAGCCTGCCTGCCTGTACGAACCCGGGAACTTCATCTCTGAAGACCCTTTCGCTTGCCGGTCAGTCTGCGGCTGCAGATAAGTTCATCGCCCTTGGATACAATATAAAAGAAGGTGTTATAACATTACTCGGTGTTGCGCTTGATTATGGTTCAACCCCGAATTATTTCAATGAATACGGACGTTTTACCGTCAGAGAACTTTCATCTTCCGGTGAAGAACTGTTCAGTATCCTGCTCTCGGATCCCCGGGAATTCAGATTCGGCAGTCAAGAAAATTTTGAACAGGGCATGATGATGGGCGACGACGTAAACTTCTTTGTACTGGTGCCTTTTCTTGGAGGCCTGAGGACAATAGAGATAATTGATACAGAGACGGGGGAAAAAGTCCATGAGGAGGATGTAACTGAACTGATTGAAGATTTCTGCCAGAAAACAAATTATCAGGAATCCGAGTGTCAGACATACACGATGGGGGTTCCTGTGGATATCAAGCCGCAAGGGTGCCCCAATCCTTTAAACATGAAAGCGAAAGGAGTCTTGCCTGTAGCAGTTCTTGGAACAGCTTCTATCGATATATCCATGATTGATCCTGTATCGATCAAGCTGGAAGGAGTTGCTCCTGTAAAATATGCAAGGGAGGATGTGGCAACGCCATATTTGCCGTTTACCGGAAAGACCCAGTCTGCCGACTGTACATCTGCCGGCCCCGACGGAATTACTGATTTGATTCTTAAATTCGATATAAAGTCTCTTGTCTCTGCATTAGGACCAACGAATGACAAAGAGGTCAAGGTACTGCACCTCACAGGAAAACTGAACGACGGGACATCCATTCTGGGTGAAGATGTGGTAATCATTTTGAAAAAGTAATTCACCTTGAAGAAGTGAATAAATGTCTCATCTCAAAATTCTGTTTTCTGAAATTATCCGGTACATTTCCGGCCTTCTGTCTTCGAAGAGATTATTCAGGGAAGTAACGGCTTTGTTGCGAGCCACCGCAGGGTCGATGTCCAAGGTCAGGAGAGCCTCGTTATCCGCTAGAGCCCGGACAAGGATAGTGCCGTCAGGTGCGGTGATCTGGCTCTGCCCTATGAACCTGAGCGGTGGTCCCTCCTTGCGCGTTTCCTGGCCGATGCGGTTTGCGGTGACCGCATACACCCTGTTTTCACGGCACAGTACCGGCATGGAGTTGGGACAGTGGGGGAGCACGAGGTTCGAAGGGTGCGCCACGACGTCTGCTCCCATAAGGGCAAGGGTTCTCATGGATTCAGGGAAATACCAGTCGAAACAGATCATGATTCCGATACGGCCAATAACGGTATCCCACACCTGAAAACCGGTATCGCCCGGACTGAAAAAGAGCTTCTCTTCAAAGAACAGATGGGTTTTTCTGTAGACACCGATGAAACCGTCGGGCCCGGTCAGGACCGCACTGTTATAAAATTGTTCGCCGGCCTTTTCCGGGAGTCCGGCAACGATATGGAGGTTCTTCTTTTGGGATAACGCAGACAATGCCTGGGTTGTCTGTCCATCGGGTATTTTTTCTGAAAGCCCAGCGACTTCTTCCCGGGAGACGAACTGGTATCCTGTCGCAAAAAACTCAGGAAGGACAAGGAGGTCTGCATCGGTGTCCCTGACTGCCGAGAGAACCCTTCTGAGATTCTCTTCTGTTTTTCCGAAAACCGGACAGTATTGATAAAAACCTGCTTTCATAATATAGGTTTCAACCAGTGACGTCTTTCAGCCATCTAAGATAATCTTCATATCCTTCAACAACCGGCATCGCAATTATCTCCGGTACCTTATAGCTATGGAGTTCTCTGACCCTTTGAGAGAGTTTCGGAAACAGTGATTTTTGGGTCTTTGCAATCATGAGGACCTCGTTCTCATCCTCAGTTTTTCCTTCCCACCTATAGATGGAACGGATATCTTTCACAATATTCACACACCCTGCAAGACGCTCCTCGACCAGAGCTTTTGCTATGTTCGCCCCTTCGTCTTCATTTGATGCGGTGATAAAAACGATAAGAGCATCCATCATATTTCTCTCCTTCAGACTGAATGATACATATAGTTACTGCCTTTTCCCCAGGGTCTTATAGTATTCGATATCGAGGAGCCGTCTCTTGATATTTTTGCCTGCGGAATATCCCCCAAGGGAACCGTCGGATTCTATGACCCGATGGCAGGGCAGGATGATAGGAAGGGGGTTTTTGCTGAGGGCCTGTCCAACTGCCCTGGAAGCCGCGGGATTGCCGATCTTTTCGGACAGCCATTTATATGTCTTTGTCTCACCGTAGGGGATTTTTTTCAGGGCAAGCCATACGGTTTTTTCAAATTCAGTGCCCTTTATGAGGAGAATCGGCTGAGTGAATTCCTCTATTCCATTGTCAAAATATTCCCGGAGTTCTTTTTTTATCAGAGAGGAAGCACAGCCCCTGCGGATTATTTCAGAAGGCTTTCTGAAACAGATTCCCCGAAGTTTATTCTCCTGGAAGAAAAGATGGAGGAAACCTATAGGGCTTTCGAAGATATCATAGAAAGAATCAGTACTGCTCGACCTCTTCTCTCTCATACTGCTCCTTTGAGTAGACTTCAACCCTGTCCCCCCCTTTACTGAACGCGCGTGCAAGGGCCTTTTCAGCGCATAAGATAAATTCTTCGGTCGGCTGGCCGTCGAGGAAGGTGAGGCCGATGCTCGCAGTGACATGGCCTTTTGGCTGAGAGTCCTCATAAATGAAGGGATAGTTTTTGATGATCGCATTGAACCGGTTCCCCATGGAAAGGGCAGCTGCAATGACGGTATTCGGTAGCAATATGGCGAAGGAGTCCCCTCCGTAGCGTACAACAACGTCTGACCCTCTGATATTTTTCGTAAGGAGTTCAGCGACTTTCTTCAGCGTCATGTTCCCGTAGAATTCTCCATGGCTTTTTGCATATTGATCGAAATAATCGAGATCGAGAAGGAGAAGGTTCAGCGGTATTTTGTACCGTGTCGCCCTTTCTACCTCCTGGGCAAGCCGGATCTGGAAGTAACGGTGGCTGAAGACACCGGTTAGGTCGTCTATAAGACCGGCCCTCCGGGGATAAAGGATCTCCAGTTCCTTGATATGATTGATGAGTTCTTTGGTATCGAAGGCATATTTTTGCACGATCCTCTCGATCTTTCCGACGAGGGCGAGCCTGTCTTCCACAGAGAGATCTCTTTCGGTGATGATGAAGATCGGGATGTCTTTTGTCGACGGATTTTCTTTGATTTTGTTGATTACATCAAAACCGAGCATGTCAGGCATTGAGAAGTCGAGCAGGATAACAGCGGGCCGCAGTGCCATTGAGAGTTCAATCCCTCTCTGCCCTGTCGCTGCGGTATATGTGAGAAAACCCTGTGGCTCGAAGATGTTCTTGAAATAGTTGGTGATCTCATCCTCTGCTTCTATGATCAAGAGAGAGGACGGCAATACTTTTTTCCCTTGTGTAACGGTAAGTTCCTCGAGTTTTGCAAAAAGGGCTTCTTTATCGAGCGGCTTCAGGAGATAATCGGTTGCACCGAGTGCAAAAGCCAGGTCTTTGTTGTCAACAATTGAATGGATAATAACCGGAATCGCAGAGGTTAAAGGATCACTTTTCAGTTCCTGGAGAACCTCCCAGCCGTCTTTTTTCGGGATGAGAATATCGAGAGTTATGGCAAAGGGCAGGAGTTTTTTTGCTTTCTCGATCGCCTCTTCGCCATTGAATGCATGAGCCACTTTATATCCTGCCTGAGTGAGATGGAGCGTCAGGAGTTCTGCAGTGGAGAGATCGTCCTCAACGACAAGAAGAAGAGGGGCCTCTGCTTTCATCCAGGGGAAATTCAGGCTTACCGCTTCTATGTGCTCTGCAGGGACTGCCTCGGCAACCGGCGTCGAAACCGGTATCCAGAACGTGAACGTGCTCCCTTCACCGAGATTGCTCTCGACAAGGATAGAGCCTCCATGCAGTTCGACGAGTTTTTTGGTGAGGGCGAGGCCGAGGCCTGCTCCACCGTATTTCTTTGAGAAGACTGCACTGGCCTGCTCGAATTCGTCAAAAATCCTCTCCTTATCTTCGGGGCCTATCCCTATCCCGGTGTCCTGAACAGAAACCTGAACACATGCGATGTCGGGAGTTCCGCCGGGAAAACATCTGCCCGGAGTCTTGTCCTCGGATACAGTTAACCTTACCACCCCGCCATCGGGGGTGAATTTTATCGCATTCGAGAGGAGATTATACAGGATCTGTTTCATTTTGACTTTATCAGCGGTGACGGTTATTACCCCTTCTCCCATCGAGACAAAAATCTCGATAAACTTATTTTCGGCGAGCGGTTTCATGACGCCCATAACTTCACTGATTATATCGTCGACAAAAAAGGTCTCATAGACCATTTCATATTTGCCTGCCTCAATCTTGGCTATGTCCAGAACATTGTTGATGAGTTCAAGAAGATGTTTCCCAGAGGAATAGATGTTCCTGATATACCGGTCCTGGTTTTCGGAAAGATCACCAAAAGTTCTGTCGAGAAGAATATCGGAAAAGCCGAGGATGGAGTTCAGAGGCGTTCTCAATTCATGGCTCATATTCGAAATAAATCTGCCTTTCAGCTGGTTTGCGTATTCAAGTTCCCGATTGATTTTTTCGAGTTCTCCAGTCCGAGCGATGACCTTTTTCTCAAGATTTTTTCTCAGATCTTCGATTACCCGGTTTTTCTCATCGATAACCTTTTCAAGGCTCTTCTCTCCTTCCAGGTTTCGGAACATGAAGACCAGACCGAGCGGAGCGCCTTCAGAGTCATTCATAACGAGTGCGTTGAGTATTGCAGCGATCGTTTGCCCGCTTTTGCCCTGCAGGGTAGCCTGAGCCTCCTTGAGGAGAGCGTTGTTATCGAGTTCTTTCTGAATCGATGTCCAGAGATTGTCGGTCATGAGAGATTGTATTGACCTTGCAGTCAACTCATCCGCTGGGTATCCGAGCAATTCAACTGCCTGGTTATTGCAGAGACTGATCTGGCCGAAAGTATCGGTTATGAAGACCAGATCTGTCGTGGTTTCTATTAACTTGAGTGTTTCGAGATTCAGGTCCCCGATTTTTTTGATCAGGCTAAATCTGTCAATGCAAATACCTGCCAAAGTGGTAAGGAGACTGAGAGAGGCCTGTTGTCTCGCGGAGAACTGGCGCGGTTTAAAGTCATCTATATAGAGGATACCGACAACTTTTTCCCTGAGCACAACAGGACAGGCAAGCAGCGACCGTATTTTTTCACTGATTAAGGCCGGATTGTTTCTCGTAATATCAACTTTCAGGGTGTCCGGGATTGCTAGGATATCTGTACTTCGGAGAATTGTATCAGTAAGTCCGCCGGATATAATGTTCCATGTTTTATTCTCGGTGAAGCGCCGGCTCAGGCCCTTGGAGGCAATGAGTTTCATTTCGTCATTTTCGCGGATGACCAGACTGCCTGCAGGGGCGTCGGCTATTTCAAGGGCTTTTTCAAGAACGAGCTGCATGAGGTCATTGAGAATTTCGTGTTTGCCCAGTTCTGACATGACCCCCAGAACCGTTTTCTGGTTCTCTATCGTCTTGGCAGCTTCAATCCTCGCCCGTTTCTGTTTTTCGATAATCTCCCAGAGGAACCGGGCGCCCACGCCTTCAATGACTTCTATTTTATATGCCGAGGCAGAACGTATCTCCTCGCTTAGTTTGGGATTGCCTGCGACATTGATAACCATTTCCGGACCGGAACCGATGAGCGACTGAATATCCTCAAAAACAGGGATGTTCCACTTTCGTGCAAGAATGACTCCGGGAGAGTCCAGCTTCTTTTCGTAGAGTCCGGTCAGTTCTGTATTCGCATCCCCCCTAAGGAGGGAGATGAGGGCACTGGCGCCTATGTTGCCCCCTGCGATTGCTAATCTAAGCATCTACCCTATAACCCTTTGCGGTAAGCGGGGTCATCATGTCGAAGAAATATCCAATCAATTCAGAATCCCACTGGCCGTAATACCTTTCCTCCTTCATCGTTTCTATGGTAGTTTGTACGGACCTGCGGTCGCGGTAAGGACGCACCGACACCATAGCATCAAAAGAGTCGACGATCGCGAGAATCCGTGCCATTATAGGAATGTCGTCTCCGAAGAGCCCGTCAGGGAACCCGCTCCCGTCCCACCGTTCGTGATGATGCCGTATCGCAGGCAGGATTTTCTTCATAGAAACGAGAGGCCTGCACAATTCCTCCCCGAGTATTGCATGGGTTTTGATCATTTCAATTTCTTCTGTTGTGAGAGGGCCCGGCTTCCTGAGCAGGGTTTCGCTCAGACAGATTTTGCCTATATCATGGAGAATACCGGCTTTTTTCATCTCTTCCTTGTCCTTTTCATGAAGGCCGAGGAAGTTGACAAAATCCAGCGCCAGTTTACTGACGCGGGTTGAATGTCCTTTCGTGTAAGGGTCACGCGCTTCCATGGCTACTGCAAGGGTAAGAATGATATTTTCCGAGTGGTCGAGTTCTTCCTGAAGAGATTTCAATTTCAGGAGAGATTTAGCCTTCAATATCAATTCCGAAGTGTCGAAGGGCTTGCTGATAAAATCATCAGCGCCCGATTCGATCCCTTTGAGCTTGCTTGAACGGTCATTCAGTGCAGTGAGAAGGATTACCGGGAAGAAAAATTTTTCGGATTGTTTTTTAAGCCTTCTGCACAATTCAAAGCCGTCCATCCCGGGCATCATAACATCGAGGACAGCCAGATCAACTCGGTTTTCTGCAATAAATTCAAGTGCAGCATGTGCGCCGAGGGCTGTAGACACCTGCAACCCTTCTCTCATAAACACAGCTTCCAGGAGTTCGAGGTTGGCCCGTACATCATCAACGACAAGAATCATCGGCGTCTCTTTTTCGACAAGACTTGTAAAGAGAGTCATATGGAAAATTTAACCATCATAAGGATAATTTGTCAATAAAATTATTATAAAATGGACTGTTACAAAATAAACTTAACCTTGTTCTTAAATGATTGTCTTTCTGCCGGCATAATAGCAGCAGCATTCACTGAGCAGTATTCCTATCCCTGAATATTTTGGACAGCAATAAGGCTTTATCGGACATAGACTCCATAAAGGGTATACACGAAGTGTCCCTGTATGGTATATGCTTCCATTCCCCAGTTGTCGGGAATGGGCCAATATGGTTCTCCCTCTTTCAGTGCTTTCATCGCTGCATCGTCAAGGCTTTTATGTCCTGAAGTTCTGACCAGTTCGACCGCACCAAGCCGCCCGCTTTTCTTTATGGTGAACCGTATTACCAGGTCCCCGTATATTCCTTGAGCCGCTGCATCAGGAGGGTAAACCCAGATGCTCTCGATCTTTTCCTTCAATCTTTTGTTATAGATAAGGAATTTATACTCACTGGTATTGAGTGTAAAGGTTTTATCTGTTTTTTCAGTTTCCTCTTGGTCTTTCTTTGCGAAGTCGTTAATGACTCCCCTGTCAAATAATTTTTCTCTGAGAGAATAACCAGGCAAGGTTTCCGGTCTCTGTACACCTCTCCTGCCTGGCTGGGCAGCTCCTTGCTCTCCAGAAGGAGGAATCAGCGGTTGCGGAGGCGGTAATAGTGACTGCTTCTCTGCTTTGTCAGGGCTCTCTCCGGTGCTTTTTTCAGGTAGTGCGGGGGGAGCGACGGACGAAGGTCTTTGCAGTAAGGGTTTGGCGCTGGGAGCAGAAGGAGCAGCAGGAACCGAAGGAGTTGACCGGGGCAGGAATTCATCAGGTGAGACGAGACGCGCAAAGAATTCATCCCCCGGCGTTGTTTCTTTTAAGGTGTGCAGAAAGAAAACGGCAAGGAGAAAAACAAGGATATGAATTGTAAACGAATAGACGAGAAATCTTCTCAGATTCAATGCAAAAACTTCCTGATTAACCCTGAATAGCTGAGGAAGGACTTTTTATGGCTGTCTTTCATGAGCCAGAGGCTCCGGGAGGCCAGCTGAATTTCTGGCCTTTTATGCAGGGCAACAAGCCTCTCGGCAGTGGTGTCATCTTTCAGGAAATAAGATCGCAGCTTTTCCATCAGGACGAACCGCTTCTGAAACCTGTATTTCCACATTTTCTTATAATTGTTCATCTCTCCCAGAAGAATTGCCTGTGCTGCAAGTGCTCCTGACGTCATTGCGTAATATATCCCTTCGTACGTGAGAGGCAGGACTTGTCCCGCAGAGTCCCCTGCAAAAAGAACTCTGCCACTCTGATAAAGCCCGCCATCCCAAAGTGGAATCCTGTATATTTTCCTTAAACCTTCTGCTTTGATCCCTTTTCTTATCTTAAACTTTTCGAAGAGGTTTTGTAATTCTCCGGGGGAGAAATGTCCTGTGCCCAGAGAAATTCCTTCATGCGCCGGAAATACCCAGGAATAAGAACCGGGAGCGTGGGAAGAGCCGAACCAGAATTCACAGGTCTCATTCTGCACACCCCGGATATATTCGGACAACGCAAAAAGTGACGCCGGCGGACTAATTCCGAGCGCTTTCCTCACCTTCGAGTTCACTCCGTCTGCAGCAATGACATACTCTGCCGTTATCTCGATTTTTTTATCACCGGTCCATGCTTCTATCCGATAAAGTGTATTGCCGGTAATCGCGCTAAACTCACCCTCAAGAACGCAGCTTCCTGCAGCCCAGGCTTGTTCCCGCAATACGGAATCAAACTCTTTTCTCTGCACAATTGCAATGCCGCTCTCTCCAAGTTCGACCGTGACATGCTCTCCTGCCGGTGAGATGAGCTTGATGTTCCGGATTTCTTTTTTGATTGTTGTTCTGGGGATAGAGAATTCATGGAAGGCGCTCAGAATCAGACCGCCGCCGCATGGCTTGGCGAAGGACAAATTCCGTTCGAGCAGAATAACCTCTGTTCCCTGTGCAGCAAGCACCTTCGCAGCGGTTGCACCGGCAGGTCCCCCGCCGACAACAAGGACTTTAGCCTGCAGTCGCATGGACGAAAGGCGCGTGAAAATAGCCAGCTATTATACAAGAGGGGTCTTTCAGAATGGCTCCCTCCACTTTATGCATAGATATCCCAACGGAAAAGGGAACGGATTGGCCTGTTGTGCACGGCCGGTTAACCGTTCTCTTACATGTTCGTTCTCAAAAACCCGGTGGAAACGGGCAGTGTATTTTTGCCTTTCTCACCGACGTACTGCTCTTCAGATAATGGGCGGATATTTTAAAGAAAAAATCACTTACCGAGCCCGAGATTGTGCCGTCCCTGTTTTCTCCCCAAGACATGGTTTTTTCGTTGTTATTGATAGCGATGATAACATAAATATTATTCGCAACCATGCTTTGAATATCTTCCTCACTCGGGATTGAAAGCCCCTTTGCTGAACCAAACTGTGTGTGAGAATGAAAGTCGCCTATTTTCTGAAGCTTGTCAAATTTGGCAAGAATCGGCTCAATCTTCCTGTGGTTTTTCCGGTTGTACGTTACCGTCCGGTGTTTCCTGTTCGCAGTTTGAATGCTGAATGCGTGCTCGACAATGAAACGGTCTTCGAGCCTGTACCCGAGAAGAAAGCCGAAACATTCTTTCTTGTATACCTCTGCTGAGCTGAGGAGAAGATCGATAAAAGCATTCTCAGCGAGGTATAAGCGCATGCTGCAAGGTCCTAATACTGAGGGAGCCTTACCGTCAATACCGGACATGGGGCATAACGGACAACCTGCGCCGCCGTGCTCCCAAAAAGGATCCTGTCCAGACCTTTTTTCCCGTGAGTGCCCATGATAATCATGTCAACTTTTTTCTCTGCCGCCAGTTTCATGATTTCCTCATGCGGTACACCGGTGATCACAGAGCGTTCGATGTCCTTGAACCCGCTCAGTTCCTGAACCCCAAACCGCTCCAGTTCCTTTTTTGCCCCCTCCTGGATATCTTTATACATCTGGTCGACTGAAACGTGGGGAACGTACCAGCCTGAAGCCTTTGCAACGTCGTAAATAATATGGACAACATACAGCTTTGATCCAAACCGCTTTGCCATTTCAACAGCGTACTTCAGCGCCTGAGCTGACCCATCAGAAAAGTCTGTCGGGAAAAGAATACTTTTGATTTCCATCATCCAACCTCCCTTAGATATTTTGCTGCGTTTTCCGGTGATGTGGGCAGGATAAAGAATCCTGAACCCCATTCAAACCCGCTTGTTCTTGTGAGCCGCGGCATTATTTCTATATGCCAGTGAAAATCCTCACCGAGTGTATGCCAGTGGTTTCTCCTGGGCACCATGTTCGGAGCAGTATGAATAAAATAATTAAACGGAGGATTATCCAGTGTTTTCCGTAATTTTTTCAGTATCATCATAAATATAAACCCAAGGTCCTCAATCTCTTCTCCGAGTATTTCCTGGAAGGCGCATGAATGCCTTTTGGGGATTATCCAGCATTCGAACGGGAATTGCGCTGCATAGGGACAAAACGCTGCAAAATATTTCGATTCAAAAATTACCCGTTCACCAAGCCTGAGCTCTTCACTGATAATATCACAAAAGACGCACCGTTCCTTATATGCGAAATACTGCTTCGCATTATCAAGTTCATCCTTTACAAGTTTCGGGATGACCGGAGTAGCCATCAGCAGTGAGTGAGGATGCGAAAAAGTTTCCCCGGCTTCCTTGCCTGAATTTTTGTATATTAGAATATAGCGCAGTCGCGAATCCTTTTCAAGATCAGAAATTCGGTTCCTGTACAGGGTAATGATACGAATCATCTGTTCAAGACCCATGTCCTCGGGTCTCACCGAATGATCAGGCGATTCTACAAGGATTTCATTTGCGCCAACGCTGTTCATTTTATCATAGATCCCCAGTCCCCGCCTTCCTAAATCTCCCTCTACCCGAAAAACCGGATTAAAACTCGGAAGGGCGCGTACCCACCACTTCTTTGATCCCGGTTTTTTGATTGAGGTAATTTCATGAGGAGTTTCATCTTCCCTTCCGGGGCAGAGAATGCAGGCTGTCTCGTCAGTCTGGGCATATGAGCGGGGATATTCAGACGGACCTATTGAATCCGAGAGGACGGCAATCCATCCCCCAAGAAGAATATCCTTTCGCAGTTCATGCATGAGTGTTCCTCATATAGAGTATCTTTAACCCGTTGAGGGTAAGATAAGGATGCAGAGTGTGTTTTTTCTTTAAAAACGATGAAATAAGGCTCCCGTATCCACCTGTTACAATAACCCTGAAAGGTAAACCGGTCTCCTGTTCGATTTCACTGACAATTCTTTCTACCCCGCCGGCTGTTCCGAACAGGAGTCCGGATTGAATGCAGTGCGTGGTATTCGTTCCCAGTGCAGACCGCAGAGGGGTAAGCGGAACCTTTGGCAGTTGAGCGGTTTGCCGGGCCAGCGACTCGTTCATCAACCTGATACCGGGGATGATTGCACCTCCAATAAAATGGGAATCATTCATTATACTGATTGTAGTGGCTGTGCCAAAATCTGCAATAACAACAGGCCCGCTTTGCAGCTCATGGGCTGCAACGGCATTGGCAATTCTGTCGGAACCGAGCTTTTCCGGTTCCGGTATATCGAAGATAAGGCCTGTATCTATTGTGCAGTTTACGACTAAAGGGTCAGCGGCTATGAGCTGTTTCAGGGTTTCCCTGAAGACTCTGGTATGGCCCGGTACGACTGAAGATAGTATAACCCCTGCAGAGGTTTTTTCTACATCATTTTCTGACAGAAATGTATCGAAAAGAGACGTGTATTCGGCGACCGTGAGTAAGGGCAAGGTGTCGAGCCTCTGGACGGAGAGTCCTGAATCGGTAAAAAAACCTATGTTTATTGATGAGTTGCCAATATCTATCGCGATGAGCATCTATCGTAAAACCGTTAAATCACCTGAATGAATCTTTTCCACTTTTCCTGATGCAAGCCTGAGAATCAGCCTGCCCTCCCCGTCGACGGACTCCGCGGCGCCGAAAAGTGTTCTGTTTCCGATGACGACAGTGACCTTTTTCCCAAGAGTGGAAGAAAGACCTTGCCATTCTTCAAGAAGTATGTGTTTTCCCCCGTTCTTGAGGATCGCATACCACCGGTCAATTTCATTTAGTGTTGCCGAGATTAACCTTTCCCTCGAAACGGCTGAACCTTTCTCAATTTTGATTGATGTTGCTGTTTCTCTGATATCCTCGGGCAACTGAGTACGTCCGCTGTTTACATTGATTCCTATTCCAACGACCGCATGGGTTATTCTCTTATCCTTCAATTTCAATTCTGTAAGAATTCCGCCGATTTTTTTGTCAGAAACAATAAGGTCATTTGGCCATTTAATAGTCGCATTGAGGCCTGTTGTCTTTCTGATCGCAGTGGTGCAGGCGACCGCACTCATTAAAGTTATCAGCGTCACCTCTGAATGCTCTATATGGGGTTTGAGGAGAATGCTCATGTAAATGTTTTTTTCAGGAGGTGACCACCAAGTTCTGCCGAGCCTCCCTTTTCCCTTGTTCTGGCTGTCGGCAATAATTACCAAACCTTCGGCAGATGAGTCAGCAAGGCCTAAAACAAGGGTGTTGGTTGAGCCGGTATTCTGGTAAAATAATATTTTTTTTCCGATCTCCCCACGGACCTTCTTTTTAATCGTTTCACAGTTCACCCCTATTCTTCTTTCAATATTACAACCTCGATCTTGTTTTTCAACCCCTTGGCGAATTTCTTCGCATCATCGAGAGAGCCCACAATGGAGGCATAATGCATGGGAATTGCGATCTTTGGTTTTATGTCGAGGGCGGCCTGGATCGCTTCCTCAGCCGTCATTACATAAGTGCCGGATACAGGAAGAAGCGCGATGTCTGCGTGAAAGGTCTTCATTTCCGGGATATAATCGGTGTCCCCTGCGAGGTAAACCCGCTGACCTTTCACTGTGAAGATATAGCCAACCCACCCTCTGTCTTTCGTATGGAACTGTTTGTTGGTGTTATAAGAAGGCACAACCTCGATTGCTATGCCTTCAACCGTAATCTTATCCCCTGGTTTTACGATTTTTATTTTGCCGGTCAGTTTCTTTGCGCAATCGGCGGTTGCCACAATTACTGTTTCCGGACCCTGTATCATCTTTACATCATCCGGTGAGCAGTGATCAGAATGCTCATGGGTGATCAAAATAATATCAGCGGTATCCCTCTTTTTAATCTTGAAAGGATCAGTATAAATTACCTTTTCCCCGACTATTTTGAAGGTATCATGTCCAAGCCAGTGAATGTCTTTTACCATAGTTTTAGCCCCCTTTCCCTCTGCCATGACTGATCCGGGCAGGAGTATAATAAGAAATGAAAACAGCACGAGAAAACTCCGCATTTTTACCCCTTTACAAGGAATTATATCACAAATAACTGGTATAATAATGAGGATTTGCTCCGTAGGAATACCCGATGGCTCGCCATGAGACGAAGCAGTGAAAGACGCTTCGGCGTTTACACAGGATTCAATTTCTCATGTGCAATTCCCGCGGGGTTATCACTGTGACGCGATGGGAAAAATCATAACCATAGTTAATCAAAAAGGGGGGGTCGGGAAGACAACGACCACGATCAACCTTGCTGCATCGCTTGCCCTTGCTGAAAAAGACATTCTCGTTATCGATACCGACCCGCAGGGAAATTCTACATCGGGACTTGGAATACCGAGGGAGACTCTCGAAAAAAGCCTCTACGATGTCTATTCAGGCAACTGTGATATCAATGAAGCCATAATGATGACTGCAGTAGACCATCTCACAGTGATACCATCCACAATAGACCTGCTCGGCGTTGAGGTCGAGCTTGTAAGTAAAGAGGGGCGGGAATATCTCCTCTCAAGGGCTTTAGGTGCCGTCAAAGACCGGTATCGGTACATCTTCATTGATTGTCCGCCCTCTCTGGGGTTGCTTACGTTAAACGCACTTGTCGCTGCTGACTCGGTCATCGTACCCGTGCAGTGTGAATATTATTCCCTTGAGGGGCTCGGTCTTCTGACGAAGACCTTGCGTCTGGTAAGAGGCTCTTTTAATCCTGGGCTCGAAATTGAAGGAATTCTCCTCACCATGTATGATGCAAGAAACAACCTCGCACATGAAGTGGCAGGCGAGGTGAGGAAACATTTCGGTGACAAGGTTTATAATACAGTCATCCCGAGAAATGTGTCCCTTGGAGAGGCTCCCAGCTATGGGAAACCGGTGATTTTTTATGATATCCGCTCGAAAGGCGCGCAGAGCTACCTTGCCCTTGCAAAGGAGATACTGAATGAAAACGGCGCTCGGTAAAGGGCTCGATGCCCTTATTCCTGCAAAAGGGGAAGAGGTCATTCATCTCGATCTGACCAGGATATTTCCAGGAGAACAACAGCCGAGAAAAACCTTCAGGGACGATTCCCTGAATGACCTGGCTGTCTCTATCAGAGAAAAAGGAGTACTTCAGCCGATTATTGTCTCCAGGATTGGTGACGGGACTTTCAGACTTATCACCGGCGAGCGCAGATGGAGGGCCGCAGGGATTGCCGGACTGAAAAAGATACCGGCATTAGTAAAAAATGTGGCGTCAAAAGAGTCTCTTGAGATAGCACTCATAGAAAACATTCAAAGGGAAGATCTCAATCCAATTGAGGCTGCCGATGCATTCAACAGGCTTATCACCGAATTTAATCTGAAGCAGGAAGAAGTCTCTGACAGGGTAGGAAAAGACAGAACCACGATCGCCAATTATCTGAGGCTTCTGAAACTGCCTGAAGAGGTAAAATCTCTTCTCTATAACGGTTCTCTCACTATGGGTCATGCAAAGGCCATTCTTGCCATAGAAGGCAAGGCTAAACAGATAGATGCTGCAAGAAACATAGTCAAGCGGGGGCTCAGTGTGAGAGAAGCCGAATCGCTCTCGAAAACAGTTCCCAGGCCCCCAAAATCCCGCATTGCTCAAGACCCCCAGATTTCGTCTCTTGAGGAGAAATTGAAAAGGGGCCTCGGCACAAAGGTGAGGATACTCAATCATGGCAAGAAAGGAAAGATAGAAATAGAGTACTATTCCCTTGAGGAACTCGACAGGTTGCTGGAGATTCTGCTCGGATAAATGAGTTCAATCACGCTTCTGTTGTGCACACAAGAAAACGAAGGAGGAGTACATGCAGGAAACCCCTGAACTATATGATGTTCTTATCATAGGCGGAGGCCCTGCGGGCCTTACTGCCGGTCAGTATGCATCGAGGGCCAAATTGAAGACAATTATCCTCGATAAATCACCAACAGCAGGCGCGCTTGCCTATTCCAGCAAGATAGAAAACTATCCGGGGCTTACCCATCCCCTACCCGGGAAAGAATTACTTGATATCATGAGAAATCAGGCCACAGGATTCGGAGCTGAGTATGTAGAAACTCAGGTAGTGGGAGTGAATGTCGCCGAGGATAGAAAGGAAGTTATTACCATGGACAGAGCATACAGCGGAAAAACATTGATAATAGCTACCGGTTCCATGGGCAGAAAACCGACGATTCAAGGTGAAGGAGAGTTCCTCGGAAAGGGAGTAAGCTATTGTGCTATTTGCGATGCAGCTTTTTATCGGGGATTGAAAGTATGTGTAATTGGAAATTCTGAAGAAGCGGTAAAAGAAGCAAAGGTACTTACACGCTTTGCCGAGACAGTGTATCTTATTTCCCCTACCCCCAAAATTCATGGTGACGAGGCTTCACTGGACGAGCCGGGATTGAAAGTATTGTTGGGATATACCGTGACTTCCATTGAAGGGAGCGGGCTTGTTGAAAGGATAAGAATGCGCGATCCTGAAAATAAAGAGACCGAGCTTGAGCTTGCCGGGGTCTTCGTATATCTGCACGGGAATAAACCTGTAGTGGATTTCCTTTTTGGAGCAGTTGAGACGCAAGAGGATGGATGCATTCCCGTACATTCTATGATGGAGACGTCAATGCCCGGAGTTTTCGCAGCAGGCGACGTCACTTGTACAGAAGTGAGACAGGTGGTGGTGGCTGCGTCGCAGGGTTGTCTCGCTGCACTCTCGGCAGAGAAGTATATTTTCAAGAGAAAGAAATTGAAGAGCGACTGGGCAAAATAATTGCTACTTTGCTTTGCTCAGAAGGGCAATTAATTCCGCTGCGTTTTTCGGGGCGTACCCGAGGACATCGTTATTGAAATACACAAAGACATCCCGCTTTTTTTTCAGATGGGTCCTTATGAATTTCACATCTTCCCTGAGGGATTCGGGAGGATAGTCTGTTGCATAACTCCCTTCCTGGCCGTGTTTCCTCATATAAATGAAATCAGACGTTACGGGAAGTTTCTTGAGAAACTCCGGATGGTCTGCAATGCAGAGCCCTGCGTTTTCCTTTTCGAGCACAGTATAAACTTTTTTATTCATCCATGTCTTGCTCCTGAATTCAAAGGCGTTCCTCGTGTTGTACGGTTTCAGTATCTCGAGAAATTCTTGCATACGATTCAGGTCGGCATTGAAGGTCGGCGGGAGTTGCCAGAGGATAATTCCCAGCTTTTCTTTCAGAACAGCAGCCCTTGAAAAAAATGCCTCAATAGGCTCTGCACAATCTTTTAGTTTCTTTACATGGGTGATGAACCTGCTTGCCTTCAGGGAGAAGACGAAATCATCAGGTGTTGCGGCATACCACTTGGCGAAAGTTTCCCTTTCCGGAAGACGATAAAAGGTAACGTTCAGCTCAACTGTGGAAAAGCGTCTGCAGTAATATTCAATCCAATGGTTTTTTGGGAGGTCGTCGGGATAGAAACTCCCCCTCCAATGATCATAGAGAAAACCGCTGCACCCAATCCTTAAGTAGGCCACTGTATACTATTATATCATAAGGAAGAGGCAAGCGGGTGTGTTACCTCATAATCCTGAGAACCCCTTCAAGTTGGGCAATTTTTTGTGTGAGCGCAGCAAGCTGCTTCTTATCCCTGACATCGAGGATGAAGGTGATATGAGCTTTTTTATCTTCTGTAGTGCTTGCTTTCAGCTGGCTGATATTCACTTCTACCGACGATATGAGAGCGCTGAGGCTCGCAATCATGCCGGGCTTGTCAATAGTTTCAAGGAATAACTTTACCGGTGTGGTAATATCGCCCTCTACTTTCCATTCAACATCAACAATCCGGGCGTCATCGACTGCTGTTTTATCCAGATTCGGACAGTCCTTTCGATGGATCGTCACGCCCCTCCCCCGTGTTACAAATCCGATCAGCGGATCTCCCGGTATCGGAAAGCAGCATTTGGCGGTATGGTACAACACGTTGTCCACTCCTTTTATGGTGATTCCCTTATGCTCTTTCGGCGGTTTTACCGTCTTCGGGACAGGGACCTCATCAACCGGTTTTTCCGGCAATAATTTATTGACAAATTGATGTGCAGACAATTTGCCATGACCAATAAATGCATGGAGATCTTCCAGTGTCTGGATATTGAAAAATTTCAGGACCTTTTCCATCTCCTCCGATTTCAGCACTGACTGACTGAGATCATGTCTTCTCAGTTCACTCTCGAGCAGTTTCTGCCCGAGTTCGATGCTCTGTTTCCGTTCCTCTGCTTTAATCCATTGTTTTATCCTGTTTTTTGCCCGCTGGGTTACGACGAATTTCAGCCAGTCCCTGCTTGGGCTCTGCGCAGGTGATGTCATAATCTCTACGGTATCGCCATTCCTCAAAGTGTACCTCAGGGGCATGATTTTCCCATTGACCTTCGCACCGACACAACGATTGCCTACCTGGGTATGCACGCTGTACGCAAAATCTACAGGGGTTGATCCCACGGGCATTTCCTTTATCTCACCCATTGGGGTAAAAATATAGATAACATCGGGGACAACCTCGCCTTTGACCGCATCGAGAAAATCTTTTGCATCCTTCAGTTCTTTCTGGGCCTGCATCAACTCCCTGAACCATGAAATATAGCGGTCGCTTTTTTCATCTATCCTGCTTTTTTCCTTGTATTTCCAGTGAGAGGCAATACCATGCTCTGCAATCATATGCATTTCCAGGGTCCTTATCTGAAATTCTACCCGTTCGCCCTTTGGCCCTATGACAGTGGTATGGAGGGACTGGTACATATTCGATTTTGGAACGCCGATATAGTCTTTAAACCTGCCGGGCACAGGGGACCAGAGGGAATGGATAAGACCGAGGATTGCGTAACAGTTTGCTTTTGTATCCGTGATTATCCTCAAGCCGAGAACGTCGTGGACCTGTTCGAAGGTAATTCTCTGCGCCAGCATTTTCTGATAGATTCCATAGTAATGTTTTATCCTCCATGAAACATCCCCGGGAATATGCTCTTCTTCCAGTTTGCGTTTGAATATTCCTGTCACATCCCGCAGGTATGCTTCCTGTTCTTCTTTTCTTGTGGCGACCTTTCTTTCGAGGTCATTATAAAGATCGGGCATGAGGGCCTTGAAACTGAGATCCTCAAATTCGGTCCGCAACCAGCCGATACCGAGCCTGTTGGCTATCGGCGCATAAATCTCGAGGGTTTCTGTCGCGATCCGCAGTCTCTTGTTTTCCGAAAGATGATGCAGCGTGCGCATATTATGAAGCCTGTCAGCGAATTTTATCAAAACGACCCGGATATCCTCTGCCATGGCGAGGATCATCTTTCGGAAGTTCTCGGCCTGAGCCTCCTCCCGTGTAGTGAATTCCATACGGGAGATCTTGGTCAGAGATTCGACGAGAAATGCGATTTCCTGTCCGAACATATTCCGAATATTTTCAACGGAAGCTTCTGTATCTTCTATTGTGTCATGGAGAAGACCGGCGGCAATAGTTGTTATGTCCATTTTCATATCGGCAAGGATAGATGCAACAGCCAGGGGATGTTCTATATACGGCGAGCCTTCTGCCCTTTGCTGGGTACCATGTGCTTCTCTTGAAAAGGCATATGCGCGTTTTAATACAGAAACCTCAGCGTCAGGGGTATAGGCCAGGATTTTCTCGATTAGGGATTCAATGGTGTAGTCGGTCATATTTGTTTATTATACAACGGCAAGGTTTGATAGATGATATGAATTGGGAAGAGGTGCGGTGAATCAGGTGCTCGGTCGCACTGCCTTGAGATGAAGCTGGAGGTTTGTATTTCCTTCCCATACATTGACACACGGGGTAAAAACGATATCAACCGCGGGTGAGGTTCCAATCTTCTGATAAATCGGGGCCATATGAAACCCTATCGCGTCAAGAGAGCGGTTTTTCTGTCTGAGCTTCATCTTGAGATGCAGATCCTTCACAACCTTTGGATATAGAACTTCGAGTTTTTTTGAGCCCAGAAGAGGTTCGGGGTTCCCGCATCCAAAGGGTTCAATCATATCAAATTCTCTGGCGAGGTCGAACGTTATATCAGCAAGATCTACCGTGGCGTCTATCTCGAGTACAGGAACTAAATCTTCAGGAGAGAGCCTTTCTTCTGCTATACTGTTCATACACTCCTCAAAAGAGTGAATGTCACTGACATTCACTTCCAGCCCCGCAGCCTGCCGATGACCGCCAAAATCCCTTAAGTATTTCGTACATTGCGTGAGAGCCCGATAAATATTAAAAGGAGGAATGCTCCGCGCTGAACCCCGCGCAACAGTTCCCTCTCTCGAAAGAATAAACGTCGGACGATACAATGCTTCTGCAATCCTCGATGCGACTATGCCGATGACACCCTTATGCCATCCTTCAGAAGAAAGGACGATTACAGAACGTACCCCTTTGTCTGCGAGCTGACGCATTGCTTCCTGGTAGACCACCTCCTCGATCTGCTGCCTCTCGGTATTGCATCTGTCCAGCCAGGAAGAGAGATCAACGGCTTCATCTTCTGAATCGGTGAGCAATAACCTGACGACATTCTCTGCGTTCGAAATCCTTCCGGCTGCGTTTATCCGCGGGATCAGAGTGAAAAGGAGATGACCTGTCTTCAATGTTTTCCCCTCAATCCCTGCAACTTGTTTCAATGCCCGTATCCCGGGACGGCAATTATTTTGCAGTAACTTTAGACCTTCTTTCACAAGAAGTCTGTTTTCACCCCATAGCGGTACAATGTCTCCCATTGTGCCGAGGGTCGCGAGATCCAGCAAGTCGTGAACCCGGTTCTTGTCTGCTGCTGATAGAGCCTGAGCAAGTTTAAACGCAATCCCGGCGCCTGACAGCGTAGAAAGTTCAGAGTTAGGGTCTGAGATTTTCGGATTGATTATAACGTCTGCATCAGGAAGCAGCAGAGAGCTTTGAGCAGAGAGAAAAGAGACAGAGTGCTGTTCTTTGATCTGTGATATTGGTTGCTCTATGCTCTTTGCTCCGGACTTCCCTCTTTTCATGGGTTCATGGTGGTCAGTGATGATAAGGTCTATCCCTTTTTCTCTGCAAAGGGCCGCTGCATCGAACGAAGTGATGCCGCAATCAACGGTCACGATAAGGGATGCACCGACTTTCCTTGCAAACTCAACCGCATGGGGTTTGAATCCATAGCCGTGTTCCATCCTGTCAGGTATGAAATAGCGGCAATCTACGCCGGACTGTTGAAGTACCTTGAGGGTTATTGCCGTTGCAGATATCCCGTCAACATCGTAATCACCATGAATAAGGACCCGTTCACCCCTGTGCGCAGCCGTCCGGATCCTCTCCACAGCACCTTCCATTCCTTTGATGAGAAAAGGGTCGGACAGGCACGAAACTTGGGGATTGAGGAACGAGTGTATCGCTTCAGGCGTCTTAATGCCACGGTTTACCAGTATCTGAGCAAGAACCGGAGATATGGAGGAGACGCTTGACAGGTAGGCTATGTATTCCTGGTTCGTTTTATTTACAACCCAGCGACGGTGCATCTAAAGACCGTAAAGGGGAAAGCGTAAGTCATGGAAAAAGAATGGGTGACGGCGCATGGGCAGGAAGATGAATGTCTTTCCCGGGTACGTTATGCCGGACACGTTACGCCTTGCGCATTTTGTTATTTTTTCGCAAAAGGTCTTGCCCCTCCCCACAGGAGAACGACCGGGCTTGCAACGAATATGGAAGAATATGTTCCGATAATAACCCCAATGATCATGGCAAGGGAAAAATCGTGGAGGACTTCTCCGCCGAAGAAGAAAAGCGCAAGTGAAGAAAGAAGGACCGTCAGCGAGGTAACGATCGTCCGGGACAGCACCTCGTTTATGCTGCTGTTCATGACTGTTTCGACACGGTCCTTTTGTCTCATTTTCAGATTCTCCCGTATTCTGTCAAACACAACAACAGTGTCGGTCAGAGAATATCCGGCGATGGTGAGAAGGGCTGTGATGAGGATAAGATTGATTTCCTTCCCCATAAGGAAAAACAGGCCGAGAACTGCAAGGACGTCATGAAATGTCGCAACAGTGGCCCCAACGCCGAATTTAAACTGAAATCTGAAGGCCACATAGATAAGAATCCCGATAACTGCCATTGCAACAGCCTGTGCTGCATCCATCCTTAATCTGCTGCCGACTTTCGGCCCGATAACCGTCGTTGAATCTACCACATAGCGGTTGTCCGGAAATTTCTGGCTGAGAATGGTAGTAATGGTGTCTGACACCTGGCCGAGTTCCTGTTCAGTCTGTTTCACCCGGATCAGGATTTTGTTGACAGTCGGAAGATCCTGGAGGTCAAAGTCCCTGAGGCCGCTACTTTCAAGTGCTCCCCTCACATCATGGAGCGCAACAGGTTTTTCAAATTTGAATTGGATCGCTGTCCCTCCGGCGAAATCTATCCCAAGATTTGCACGTCCGGCTGCTATCTGGACAATTGCAATAATACCAATAACCGAGAAAATGCCGGAAACGACAAACGCTATATATTTCTTGCCCAGGAAATTTATATTCGGGTTTTTAATCAGCTCAATCATGCGTTCTCCTTACAGGTATTGATCAAATACTCAGCTTTTTGATTTCACGCCTGCTGTTTATTATGTCAAAAATTGATTTTGTCCCCACAAGTGCGGTGAAAAGATTAATCGCAACGCCGAGACTGAGTGTTACGGCAAACCCTTTTATTGGACCCGTTCCGAACTGGAAGAGTACGGCAGCCGTTATCAGTGTGGTGACATGAGAGTCAAAGATGGTCCAGAAGGCCTTGTCATATCCGGAATCAATTGCTGCCCTGGGTGTTTTGCCAGCCCGTAACTCATCCCTCATCCTCTCGAACATCAGCACATTGGAATCAACCGCCATGCCGATTGCGAGAATGATGCCGGCAATACCGGGGAGGGTGAGGGTTGCATTTAAGGATGCCATGGCGCCGAGCAGGAGGACGATGTTCAGGAACAGGGCAAAATCGGCAATGACACCGGAAAGCCTGTAATAAAGGACCATAAAAATAACAACCGCGATGGTGCCTATAATGCCTGCCAGCTTGCCCGCCTCTATAGAGTCCCTTCCGAGAGAAGGGCCGACGGTAACATTCTGAAGCATCTTCATGGGTGCGGGCAGGGCGCCTGCCCTGAGCACGATGCTCAGGTCTTTTGCCTCATCCATTGTGAAATTCCCGGTTATCTGTGCGTTCCCTCCGGCGATTTTTTCCTGGATAACAGGTGCAGAGTATACTGTGTTATCGAGAATGATCGCAAGCCTCTTTTTCACGTTTGCACCGGTGACTTCCTCAAAAAGTTTTGCCCCTGCGGTGTTAAATGCGATAGAGACATAGGGTTCGCTGAACTGTGTGTCGATATTCACCTTGGCATCGCTCAGAAGGTCGCCGGTAATGACTGCCTGTTTCTTGAGCAGGATCGGCAGCTTGTGCACCGCGCCAGTTTCCTTGTTGACCTTCTTCTCAAAGAGAATCTCGCCTCCTTCAGGGATCCTGTCGGCAACCTGTCTTATAAGCGCCTCTTCTTCTCCGGGTAATACTGAGGCAGGCAGTTCCGCAGCAATATTCGCCTCGTCATCCACGAGTTTAAACTCAAGCTGTGCAGTTCTCCCTATCAGGTCTATGGCGCGTTTAGGGTCCTTTACTCCGGGCAGCTGAACAACAATCTCATTTTCACCCTGTCTGTGAATGGTGGGTTCCGAGACCCCGAACTGGTCGATCCTGTTGCGGATCGTTTCCAGGGCCTGGTCAGCAGAACTGTCTTTAATGAGGGTTGCTTCTTTCTCAGAGATCCGGTATGCCAGTTTACTGCCGGTTTCGGCTATTACGAGGTTCGGATAATTGTCCTCCACCACCTTGCGAACCTCATTGGTTGCAGGGCTTACCGTAATATCCAGACCGTTTACTGCAACTTGACCTGCCACTTTTTTCTTTTCGAGGAGTTCTCTCAGTCTCGATGCGTATCTCTCGGTGGTTATAGTGACAGCTTTATCCCCTTCGACCTCAAAAACAAGATGGAGGCCTCCTTGGAGGTCAAGTCCCAATACGATGCCCTTGTTCGGCATGCTTTTCTGCCACCATTCTGGCATATACTCGAAAACAGGGGTATTGGGAAGAAAGAAGACGACTGCAAGAACTACGGTTATGCTGATGAGGATTAATTTCCAGAGAACCTTTTTCTTCATTCGTCCCCCGTCTTATTCCTCGTCAGAGGTGGCTCTCAATGCTGCAATGTATGCTTTGCCAAATTTCACCTTTACGTTTTCGGCAATCTTCACGGTGATGGTATTGGTACCGACCGCCTCGATCATTCCGTACACGCCGCCTGAGGTGATAATCTTGTCGCCTTTTTTGAGGTTGTCTATCATCAGTTTGTGTTCTTTTGCTTTCTTCTGCTGGGGCCTTATAAGAAGGAAATAGAAGACTACGAAAATGAGGATAAGAGGGAGAAGGCTCGTTAACAGTCCTGCAGGACCTCCCTGCTGCGTGCCTCCGCCTTGCGGGGGGGCCATGGCATATGCTACATCTATAATATTCAAGAGAAACATCATACACCTCCCGGAAAAGTTTTAAATGATACTATACCTTCTTGAACGGTTTTTTATCAAGCCAAATAGATTCCAGACCGGGCGCGCCCTCCTTATCAAGGAAAGGTGTGGGGAGGTTCTGGCAAAGAATTTCCCCAACACCCTCTCTCGCTTCCCCTTGTAAGGGAGGGGAATTCTTTCATCAATGACCGCAAATCATCCTACTGTTTGAGTTAGAATAAAGATTACGTATGGCAAAGATATTCTTTTCGGGCATCGGCGGGAGCGGCATGTCGGCCATAGCATGTTTTATGGCAGACAAGGGGAATGTTATTGTGGGCTCTGACCGCTCCTTTGACCGTGACCCTGACAATTATCTCTGCAAGGTTTTAAAAGAAAAAGGCGTAACGATTGTCCCCCAGGACGGCTCTGGTATCGACACGTCTTTTGATTTTGCCGTATTCAGCACCGCGGTCGAGGACGATCAGCCTGAGGCGAGGAAAGCCGGAAAGGCGGGCATTCCGGTGAAGACGCGTCCTGAATATCTCCGGGAGATCATCGGAACCTATGAGACCATCGCAGTGGGGGGCACCAGCGGAAAATCCACTACCGCAGGGATGCTGGCTTTTCTTATGAAACAACTGAATATGGAGCCGAATTTCATCGGGGGTGGAAGGGTGAAGCAATTCAGGGAAGCAGGTGCCCCTGGAAACTCTCTGGTCGGGAAGTCAGACCTTCTCATTGTAGAAGCCTGTGAATCGGACGGTTCGCTCATTCATTATCAGCCTTCTTTTTCCCTTATCGGCAATCTCAGCCTTGATCATAATCCGGTTGACGAGACTGCAGCAATGTTCGAGGCCCTTGGCAGGAATACGAATAAACAGGTCATCATAAATGCAGATGACCGGCACTTAAGCCGGTGTAATTTTGCCAAACCGGTCCGGTTCTCGGTCGATTCCGAATCGGAATACCGTGCGACAGGCATAGACTATAAGTCATTCGACACGACCTTTACCCTGCGGGGTGCAGAGTTTCAACTCTCCCTTCCCGGTAAATACAATCTCTATAATGCCGTTGCATGTATTGCCCTGCTCTCTGAACAGGGAGTTGATCTGAAAAGGATTGCGGACATCATTCCTGATTTTTCGGGAATCGAACGGCGATTCGATGTTCACCTGAACGATGGCACGCATCTTGTCATTGATGATTATGCCCATAATCCGCACAAAATAGAATCGTTGATGGGTTGTACCGGGAGAATCCGCACTAAGATCTGTTATATCTTCCAGCCCCATGGCTATGGGCCGACTCGGCTCATGAAAGCAGGATATGTTGAAACATTCATACGAAATCTCCGCGAAGGAGACCATCTCTTTCTCCTGCCGATTTTTTATGCCGGCGGCACATCGGTAAAAGACATTGCAAGTGAAGATCTGGTGCAAGAGATACGCTCAGCAGGGAAATCTGCCGAGGTTCTCCCTGAACGTTCCGCGCTGTTTTCTCGTCTCGGAGAGTGGAATACCTGCATCGTTTTTGGTGCCCGTGATGAATCTCTTTCGGATTTTGCACGGGAGATTGCCGGAAGACTCATATGAAAAAATATCGTCTCCATCGGGAGTCCGCGGATCTCAGGATAGACTACAAACAGGAACTGAATCCTGAACAGTATGCGGTTGTGTTCCATCAGAACGGCCCGGTTCTTGTTCTCGCAGGCGCCGGGACAGGAAAAACACGTACAGTCACCTACCGGGTTGCCCGGCTTATAGAGACGGACGTCAGACCGGAGAGCATCCTCCTTTTAACATTCACAAACAAGGCCGCGAAGGAAATGATGCGGCGAGCGGAGTTTCTGATCGGCAGGAATATTCAGGGTCTCCGGGGAGGCACATTTCATCATGTCGGGAATATGATTCTGCGGCGCCATTGTCTCCTTCTCGGGTATAAAGAGGGTTTTTCCATCCTGGACAGGGAAGACGCAAAGGAACTTTTTGATATCTGTGCTCCGGAACGAAAGCAGAAAGAGACCATTATCCCAAAAGGCTCTGTGCTTTGTGAGATGCATAGTCTCATGGTAAATTCTGAACGCAGTATCGAAGAGATCGTACACCAGCGCTTTCCGCATTTCACCGATGTGACGGACGAGCTTCAGCGGATTATGGCGCTTTATGAAAGCAAGAAAATTGCGCTTAACCTTATGGATTTCGATGACCTGCTCAGCAACTGGAAAAAATTACTCATCGAACACGAGAAGATACGGGAGCTTTATGCTTCGAAGTTCCTCCATATTCTTGTCGATGAATATCAGGACACCAACAGGCTTCAGGCTGACATCGTCGATCTGCTCGCATCCCGAAACAGGAACCTGATGGTAGTCGGGGACGACGCCCAGTCAATCTATTCTTTCAGAGGAGCTGATTTCGAGAATATCCTGAAATTCCCTGAACGATATCCGGATGCGACAACCTACACGCTCACCGTGAATTACCGGTCAACTCCTGAAATACTGACCCTTGCCAATAAAAGTATCATCAATAACATAAGACAGTTTCAGAAGGAACTTCATTCAATAAAGAGTCCCGGGAGCATCCCGTATATCGTACCGCTCAGGGATGCCTTTCAGCAGGCTGATTTTGTGGCACAAAGGATCATTGAAATGAATGCAGAGGGGCTGTCCCTGAGCGAGATCGCAGTCCTCTACCGCTCTCACTACCAGTCGATGGAACTGCAGATGGAACTCCAGCGGAGGGGAATTCCCTTTGAAGTACGGTCAGGTCTCAAATTTTTTGAACTCGCACATATTAAGGATATCCTCTCTTTTCTCCGGGTTCTTGTGAATGCCTATGACGAACTGAGCTGGAAACGTATTCTGAAATTAATCCCTGGTATCGGAAATATCACCGCGGCAAAACTCTGGGATATGATGAACCGTTCGGAGTTTCCTTTTGATACGGTTTTCGATCTGGGCAAGTTTGTGCCCCGCAAAGCTCTGGATGCGTTTCATCTCTTTCTGCACCTCTTGAAAACCCTCAGGGAAGGAGAGTACGGGCATGCTATTTTACCCCCTGCAACCGCCATTGAACATATTCTGAGAACCGGCTATGAAGATTATCTCTACCGCTATTATCCGAATGCGCAGGAGCGGATAGAAGATATCGAGCAGATGACACGCTTCGCCCTGCAATATACTTCTCTGGAACTCTTTGTCAGTGAATTAAGCCTCCAGAGCGTGTCCGGGGGGGAGGAAGACGAAGAGGAGGCGGAGGGGGAATGTGTTATACTCTCTACAGTACACCAGGCTAAAGGCCTTGAATGGAAGGCGGTTTTTGTGGTTGGTCTGATCGACGGAAGGTTCCCCTCGGCCAAGTCCCTGAGAACTGATGATGAAGAAGAGGAGAGAAGGCTTTTTTATGTTGCGGTTACAAGGGCGAAGGAAGAACTCTTTCTCTGTTATCCCCTTGCCTCGGAAGACTGGTACGGCCTTGGATTTCTGAGGCCGTCACGATTTATTAAAGAATTACCCGAGGATGTATATGAAGAGGTTGTTGTAGAGGACAGCAATGAAATATATTGAAGCCATTAAGGATGGATTCAGTCTCATCAACAGGAACTGGCAGCTCGTTCTGATCCAGGTCGGCATGATATTCACGATTGTCCTTGCGTTTTTCATTATAGTCGGAATACCCCTTGCCATAGCATTCATAATGTTCGGCATAGATCTTACCACTATGACATCTGTCGAGAATATCCTTCAAATGTTCCGGGGTACCTCAGACCTCCTGTCCAGATACCTGGGACTTATTTTCATGGTCCTTGCAAGTTTTGTTGTGTATTTTCTTGCTGTTGCCATGCTCGAAATTTATGTTTTTGGCGGTTCTGTCGGCGTTATTGGGAGGTCAGTACTCGAGGAGAACCTGAAATTTTCCGTCCGTATTTTCATGGAGGAAGCGAAACGCCTTTTCCTTCGGCTCATCGGGTTCACCTCTGTCATGGGCATCATTTTTATCATCGCTTCCTTTTTTCTTGGCCTTCTGGTCGGCGGAATAGCAGCGATAATCTCTTTTGCGCAGAGCCAGGATTCAACCCTCGCGCTCTTCTTCGGCATTTTCTTTTCCCTCATCCTGATAATCCTTCTCTTCGCAATGATCCTCGGAATCCTTTCGATAACCCTTTATGGGATAGCAGCCTTATTCTTTCAAGGGACAGGTGTTTTTAAGTCTGTCAGGGGGGCAATAAAGTTCCTTAAAACATACCCGAACGGCTTCTGGCTTTACAGCGTGCTTTTTGTCGGCCATCTTCTCGCGAGTTTTCTCCTCAGTCTTCTTGTGTATCCCTTTACCTTCATCCCTCTGGTGGGACCGATTTTTTCTTTTCCGTATCAGCTTGTCTCCATAGGTTTCCAGACCTACCTTGGCCTTGTCATCATCGCCATAGTTCTGAGCTACTACTATAGGAAGGAATTCCCAACCGAGCCTGCCGTAGGGATGAACGAAAAACCTGACCGGGAATTATCTTCTGAAAAGGGGAATGCAACGTCAGAAACTGAAGCACAGGAGAATGCATAGCGAACCCTTTTTCAGATATTTGAGGATTAACCTACATTATTCATAATCTGCTTATGCAATACGGCGGATACGGTATTTGAGCGGCTTTATCCCGATTCTTATCGGGATACCTCGGAGGGCGATAGCACGAGAATGAGCGAAAATACTGTATCTGCCGTATTCATCCGATGGAAAGTTTTTGGAGCAGCTTCAATGCCTTCTCATGCAGTTTTTCGTTTCCGGAGACGAGGAGAGGCGTAGATTTTTTCAGGCCTAACCCGACCTGTTCAATTGAGTTCCCCTTCATATCGGTAAATACCCCGCCCGCCTCCCTGACGAGGAGCCAGCCTGCACCGAAGTCTATAGTTCTCGATGAAGACGGATTTGCAAATATGCTGATTGCGCCAGACGCCAGATAGGAAAGGTCAAGGGCGGTAGAGCCCAGGCAACGCGTTTTTCTCGCCTCTGTAAGAAGGGGCAGGATACAGGCGATATCTTTTCCTGGTGATTGCGCTTCATAGGCGACCAGATACAGTATGTCTTCTCTTTGTCCTTTTACCGCCGTATTATTGAAAAAAGCCCCTTTCCCTTTCTCTGACCAGAATTCATCGCCATTAATCAGGTTCAGCACGTATGCGGATTCGATGTCTCCAACCGTATCTCCATCGGCAACTGCTATCGATGTGCAATAGAAAGGAATCCCGGAGACCGCGTTCCTGCTGCCGTCCACTGGATCTATGATAACGTGTCTCCCGCCTCCCCGCAACATATTGATCCCGGATTCCTCAGCAATAAGAGTCAACGAATCGCCTGATTTTTCGAGTCCGGAGATGATAATATCCTCAGCGCGCTTATCAATATCGTATGTCTTGTCGCCTGAGGCGCCGGTCCCCAGTGCTGTTTTCAGCACCTTGCTTCCTCTGGGGAGTTCCGCCAGGAGTCTCTTGCCGATTTCTCTGAGTATCTTGATATTCATATGGCATTATTGAGGAATTCAGGACTGCCTTTATATCTGTTCATGGTTCCTCCCTTCCTGCTCTTCACTGTATTTTACCTAAATATGAAGTCCTTTTCTCTTGCTCAAACCGTTCGATGGCGTATCTGAGCATGGTCCTCGGCATTGTTTGAGAATGTTCCCGCAGAAACCGTTCTTCGCTCTCCTGATCTCTTTTGCCGATTTCCCGGAGCATCCAGCCGACTGCCTTGTGAATGAGATCATGGGGGTCCCTGAGGAGCATTTCCGCAAGGCGAAAGGTGTCTTCAAATTGATTTTGTCTTATGAATGCAAAGGTGGATATGACCGCTATCCTTCTTTCCCATAGATTGGGAGATTCGGCAAGTCGCCAGAGAATTGCCCGTTCATTTGCCAATAAAAAGGTGCCTAATATTTTTTCTGCGGACAGGTCGACGAGGTCCCAATTGTTGATATATCGTGTGTTTTCAAGATAAAATTTCACAATATCCCCTCTGTCCTGTTCATGCGCATGCGCATACTGAAGAATGAGGATAAGAAGGGCAACCAGTCTGTACTCGTGGATTTTACTCGAAATCAACTCCTGCAGATCTTGCAAAGGCAGCGCTTTGTATTTTTTTGCAATTCGCCGTTGTTCTGGAACTGGTATCCCGAGGAACCAGTCCCCCTCTCCATATTCACCTTTCCCTGTTTTGAAAAAACGTAAAAGAATATTTGCCCTATCCGGATCGGCTTGTTTCTGTAAATCTTTTTTTATATGATTCAGTAACAATGAAATCTCTCTTCCGTGTCACTATTAAAGATACTCTACAAGCCGGAATACTCCCTGTCAATAACCGTGCATACCATAACCTCATCAAGGGGCTCAACTTATACAACTTATTGACCCGCACAAGATATCATGCTATGCTTTTTGTAAAAAAGAGTTCACTGCAGGGAAGGAGGAGAACTATGCTGAAAGAATTCAGAGAATTTGCCATGAAGGGAAATGTCGTTGATATGGCGGTAGGAATCATAATCGGTGCAGCCTTTGGGGGAATCGTAAGTTCTTTTGTTGCTGATGTAATCATGCCCCCTATCGGGCTTCTTTTTGGGAATGTTGATTTTGCGAATCTTTTCCTTGTTCTGAAAGAAGGCGCTGTATCACAGCCCTATGCCTTGCTGGCCGACGCAAAAAAAGCCGGTGCAGTAACAATAAACTACGGATTGTTTCTGAACACCGTTGTCAGTTTTCTCATTGTTGCGCTGTCGGTATTTTTCGTTGTCCGGTCCGTCAATGCTATGAAAAGAGAAAAGGAAGTTCCCCCTCCGGCTCCAACGACAAAGGAATGTCCCTATTGCCTCTCGGTCATTCCCCTGAAAGCGGTGCGGTGCGCCCATTGTACCTCAGAGCTGAAAAACGTGTAAGGGCCTCTTGCAATTTGTATTAGGCAATATTAAAATGCAGGGCAATGCATGCCACGAACGAAGAGAAGATCCCACACATGAACTGCCCTTTCTGCGGGCAGGAAGCGTCCGCCGGAGAAATATGTAACCACTGCGGCAGAAAGATCAATAAACCTGCAGATGATCTCGAGATTGAGTACAAAGAGTTCACTCTGTCGGAATTCCTCGAAATCCGAAAAAAAAAGGAACAACCGGGAGAACAGGGCTTTAGGGGAAAAGGGGTTTCTTTGTCCGATCAGAGGGGCGCGAGTCTTCGCCGGAAGCAAAGTACGTATGAAAAGACAGGAAAGACCAGGAAATGTCTCATTCTCATAGCAGTCATTGGATTTGTAGCTGTCATACTCGGCGGCTTTTTCCTCCTGAAGCTGCTCATGCCATAACATGGCATCTTCGACGTTAACCACTATGAAGACAGACTATCTCGATCTGTGGCAGGATGTATTCAGAGTTCTTTGAAGACTTTTGCGAGGCTCTCACCCCCGACATGAATAAGAAATTCATTGAAATAACCGAACGGAGTAGAGAGCACAGTGTATCCTGAATGCTGCAATTTCTCTGCAGCCTTGTTAATAAAGCTCTCCGCATATTCCGCAGATGCCTTGCTTGAAGAAAGGTGATTGAAGGTGTGAATGACGACGTTCCTGGTGTCGAATTTCCCGGCAAGCCATTTGATATTTTTCAGAAATTTATCGAGAAGGCTTTTCCCTTTCTCTTCATCCTCTTGTTCCACATGATAGAATACCACGACCGCATTTTCCATGCAGTCCTCCCTGTCGATCTCAGGCACATGGGGCAGACTTTTCGATGCAGTTTTAAACCACCACTTATGGGCATAGAAGAGGAGCAGCTTCATGTACTTCGTATCTGCATATTTTTGACGGCATCTGCTACCTTGGCGACTTTAACCATCTCCTTCACATCATGCACACGAATGATGTTCGCGCCGTTGAAAATTGCTATCGCAACTGCTGCAGCAGTTCCCTCGAGTCTTTCTTCCGGCGGTGCGTCACCAAGGATTTTGCCGATAAATGCTTTTCGGGACGGCCCTATGAGAACCGGTTTTCTCAATGCGGAGAACATAGGGAGGTTGTGTATTATTTCAAGATTATGTTCGAATGTTTTGCCAAAACCGATACCCGGGTCTATGAGTATCTTATCCTGAGAAATTCCTGCTTCGGCTGCAATTGCTATGCTTTCTTCGAGATAGGCGAGGATTTCAGGAATAAGAGATGTGTATACTGGATTCTGCTGCATGTCTTTCGGTTTTCCCCTCATATGCATAGCCACAACGGGCACTTTATACTGTGAGACGACCGACGGCATTTCCGGGTCGAATCGCAATCCACCGATATCGTTTACCATTGCTGCTCCTGCATCGAGCGCTCTTTTCGCGACTGCGGCCTTATGGGTATCTATCGAAATGGGGACCGGGATATCCCTGGCAAGGGTCTCGATAAGGGGGATTGTGCGTTTCAGTTCCTCTTCAACCGGAAGAGGTTCAGCGCCGGGCCTTGCGGATTCACCGCCTATGTCTATGATGTCGGCGCCCTCATCGACCATTTGGAGGGCCCTTTTGACCGCTGAAGATGCATCGAAATACAGACCGCCGTCGGAAAAGGAATCCGGGGTGACATTAAGGATTCCCATGATACAGGTCTTTTTTGAGAAGTCCAGCGAGAAGTTTCGCCAGGTGAGGTTCACACCGGTACGGTCCTTTGTGACTCCACTTCCTGTATCAGAATATCTATCTCTGAACCGTCCATTGTCTCTTTCTCCAGGAGGGTTTTCGCCAGGGTATCGAGAAGGTCCTTGTTCGCTATGAGAAGATTTTTTGCGGCGTTATATGATTCAATGACTATCCTTTTGACCTCTTCGTCTATGTCAATTGCTGTCTTTTCACTGTAGTCCTTGTGCTGCGTTATTTCCCTTCCGAGGAATATCTGTTCTTCTTTCTTCCCGAAGGTAATCGGACCAAGCTTTTCAGACATGCCCCACTCGGTGACCATTTTTCGTGCGAGGTCGCTTGCCCTTTCGAGGTCATTTCCCGCGCCGGTCGTCAGATGGTGCAGTGCAATCTCTTCTGCAGCCCTTCCGCCCATAAGAACGGCAAGGGCATTCATCAGGTATCCGCTCGGATAGGTATATCGGTCGTCCAGGGGAAGCTGCTGTGTGATACCGAGCGCACGTCCTCTCGGAATGATGCTGACCTTATGGAGTGGATCAGTGTCGGGCGTTAACTTGGCAACAAGGGCATGGCCTGCCTCGTGGTATGCCGTATTCTTTTTCTCGGTATCGCTTATGATCATGCTCTTTCTCTCGACGCCCATCAAAACTTTGTCCTTGGCTGTCTCGAAGTCCGTTTTTTCGACTTTGGTCTTTGTTTTCCGCGCAGCGATCAGGGCGGCTTCATTCACAAGATTCTCGAGATCTGCGCCAGAAAACCCGGGAGTTCCACGGGCTATTTCATCAAGCTTGACCTGTTCATCTACAGGGATGTTCCTTGTATGGACTTTGAGTATATCGAGCCTCCCCTTTACGTCAGGCTGAGGGACAATGACCTGTCTGTCAAACCTTCCCGGTCTGAGCAGGGCAGGATCAAGGACATCTGGCCTGTTTGTTGCGGCAATGATAATCACTCCCTGATTTGCCTCGAATCCGTCCATTTCGACAAGAAGCTGATTTAATGTCTGCTCGCGCTCATCATGGCCCCCACCGAGACCGGCTCCCCTGTGGCGCCCAACCGCATCTATCTCATCGATGAAAATGATACACGGTGCGCTCTTCTTCGCCTGATCAAAAAGGTCTCTTACCCTTGACGCGCCGACTCCGACAAACATTTCGACAAAATCCGAACCGGATATCGAGAAAAAGGGAACGCTGGCTTCGCCAGCGATAGCACGTGCAAGGAGTGTTTTGCCTGTCCCCGGTGCGCCAATGAGCAGTACACCCTTGGGGATTTTGCCGCCAAGTTTCTGGAATTTCTGAGGGTCTTTCAGGAAATCGATAATCTCCTGAACCTCTGTTTTTGCCTCGTCTATTCCGGCAACGTCGGCGAATGTTATCTTCACGGATTTTTCCGAGACCAGCTTTGCCTTGGCTTTTCCGAAAGACAACGCCTTATTGCCGCCGGTCTGCATCTGTCTCATAAAGAATATCCATATTGCGACCAAGAACAGTATTGGCCCCCATGAAAAGAAAAGGTTCCAGTACCAGGGGTTCTGGTCTTCCGGCTTTACCGTAATCTTGACATTCTGTGTCCGTAACGTGGTTACGAGATCCGGGAAGTCCGCCGCAAAGGTCTTGAACTTCTTTCCGTCCTTCATCTGACCGGTGATGACATCCCCCTTGATCATCACGTCTTCGACCTGCCCGGCTTCGAGTTTCGTCATGAATTCCGAAAAGATTATCTCCTGATCGGATTTTTGCGGAGTGCCGAGAAGGTTAAAAAGGAGGATCATCATGACTCCGATGATCAACCATATAAACAATCCTCTGTATGCATTCAAACTGTTCATTCTTTTGTATATCCCAACTTCTGAATTTTTTTGATTTTTTGTTGTTTTATTTTAGCATATCGTAAAGCTTTTTTCTTAGCTCTTCTCGCCTTCAATCAATTGTTTTTGGATACTTATGAGGTGTTGTATCCCGTTCTCTGCCAGCCCGAGGAGGCCGTCGAGCAAATCCCTTGAAAAAGGGAGCCCTTCTGCCGTGCCCTGTATCTCGACAAATTTACCGCTTCCTGTCATGACAACATTCATATCAACTTCAGCCATTGAGTCTTCCATATAACAGAGGTCAAGCACCGGGGTGTCATTGAGAATCCCGACACTGACTGCAGCGAGATAATCTTTGAGGGGGGTTTTCTCAATGAGCCCGTTTCTCAGGGCATAGTGCAGTGCGTCTGCCAGGCATATGAACGCCCCGGTGATGGAAGCTGTGCGGGTACCGCCGTCCGCACGGAGGACATCGCAGTCTATCCAAATGGTCCTTTCTCCAAGGGCTGAAAGATCTACGACAGACCGTAGTGCCCTCCCGATCAACCTCTGAATTTCATGAGTCCTGCCGCTCACTTTGCCGGTGGCCGCTTCCCTCGTTGTTCTTGTCTTAGTTGCCCTGGGGAGCATAGAGTATTCAGCGGTTATCCACCCCTTTTTCTGGTCTCTCAGAAAAAGCGGCACTTTTTCCTCGATTGAGGCGGTACAGATCACCTGTGTATGTCCCATGGAAATCAAGGCTGAACCTTCTGCCGAGTCTATGAAATTCCTCTGGATGTTCACTGTGCGCATTTCATTGTTTTTTCTTCCGTCAGTTCTCATCAGTCCTCCGTCTCTCAGTTTCCGACAGCTATTTGTTCTATATGATCGATTTTTTCTCCAAGAAAATTTTCTCCGACCTTTACGAAACGGTCCGGAGAGTCTGTCACATAAAATTGTCTCGATGGTGATTTTTTCAGATCTCTTTTTAAATCGAATACTTCGAGCAGTGTTCTTATTTCCCGTGATGTCTCAACGGCTGAGTCTATCAGGGTGACCTCTTTGCCCATGACACGGGCTATGACCTTTTTCAGCAGTGGATAATGTGTGCACCCCAGGACAAGCGTATCGATGCCTTTCTCTTTCATGCTACCGAGATACTGTTTTGCGACCATTGCCGCAACTTTTCCTGTGATCCAGCCCTCCTCAACCAGAGGCACAAAGAGGGGACAGGCGAGACCGAAGACCTGTAAGGTGGTGTCTATCGCATGGATGGCCTTGGTATATGCATTGCTGTGAACCGTTGCAGCAGTGCCGATTACGCCGATCTTTTTATTCCGTGTGGCCCGGACAGCAGCTTTTGCCCCCGGCTCGATAACACCGATGACAGGGATCGCAACGCTGTTTTTCACCGCCTGAAGACTTACTGAAGAAGCAGTATTGCAGGCGACCACGAGGATCTTGATGTCCCTGGAAGATAAAAAACTCGTATTTTCGAAGGAATATCTTATTACTGTCTCGGCTGAACGGATACCATATGGCACCCGTGCAGTATCCCCCAGATAAATAGTACTTTCCTGTGGTAATTCCCTGATGATTTCCTTCAGGACGGTGAGGCCGCCTATTCCGGAATCAAAAACGCCGATTGGTCTGTCTTCTTTCTCTCTCATCTCTCCTCGATCCATGACATTCTTATCCAAATTCTGGCGAGACCATATCTTTAAGGGGATAGAAAAGATAGAGATGGCCACCAAGAGTCTCGGCTTCTTTCCCCTCTATGAGAACCTTTACGTCCTGAATATCCTCGATGTTGGAAATAAGGCTTTCATACAGACCTTTTAACAGGAGATACTCTGCCAGGGCATCACCCTGAAAATTTCGTCTGAACTCATCAGACAGGTTGACATAAACTATACCGTCGGCTCCCTGATACACACCTAAAAGCTGAACATTCCGGGGAATGGCCGATGCTGCAGCACCCGCCGGCCCCTTCAGGTATTCCTCTATAGTTGCTTCGGCTATTGTCGTGTTCGGGCTGCTCCGTGGAGGCCTTCTCTCTTCAAGCTGAAGACGATTCACGGTGGGGTAATAGACTCTTACCGTGAAAAAGCCATCTATATGCGCGATGCCGCCTGCCGGTTCTTCATCGTGAATTTTTTCTTTCGAAAAAACCCTGGAGAAATAAAAATATCCTCCTACGACACCGCTCAGAAAAATGATGCCAAGGAGCACAAGTACAATCGTTTTCTTTGTGTTCATTTATCCCTGAACTTTCATCATGAGATTGCCGGTATCGGGGAAAATTTCCCCTGACAGGGGATGAATGGATGATACTCGACGTTCTACCACGGATGCGTTATTGCTCATACGCGGCAACTCCGTGTATGAACGCCTTGATGACTTTTTCTCTCATCTGCTGGTCATAGAGAACGTATTTCGGTGACGGGAGTTCTACCAGCATGCACGGTGATGCTACCGAATTCAGTATGGGGAGCGGCATTTCCCGTTGAATGATTTCTGCCTTGAATTCGTCCTTTAGCGCTTTCCCTATACTCTCGGCAAGGGCCTTGCTTTTCTGAACATATTTTCTCTGCCTCGAGGAGAGACTGTAAAAATCTCCTGCTTCAACTGACGCCTGTTCCTCAAACCGGGGGCTGTAAAGAACAAACCCCGTTGAGGTTGAGGAGTGCAGACTGATAAATACGTCCGGGACTTTTTGATTCACAAAATTTATTCGTTCGCTGATTGATATATACTGGTCTGCTCTTCGGGTAAGAAAGCTCTTTTTCCCCTGCTTGGCAAGAAAAGAGGCCAGGTCTTTTGCCAGGGAGAGCATTATTTCTTTCTCGCTCGCATTGCCGTAAGTAATGCCAAAATCAAAGCCGCCATGTCCTGCATCGATACAGAGTCCCCTGGCGAGTACGGGGCGTTGTTTTTCAGCAGACAGTTCCTTTTTCTGTATATCGGATTTCTGTATATCGAACACAAGCCGCGCAGGAGAGGAAAGCTGGAAAATTTTGGTCTCTCCTTTTTCCTTAAAGTTCAGGATCAGAGATTTTTCAGCAGGTAGCAATTCAAAAGGCAGTCCCTGGGGAGGGGTGAAGGTATAGGGCTCAGGAAAATCCGCCTTGATCTGTGTTGAAGAGGTGGTCACTTTCGTCCTTTTGAGAAAAGATTCCTCAGCTTCCAGGACAACACGAAGAGTATTTCCCTGGCTGCTGAACTTAAGCGATACAAGAACCTTTTGTTGTGCCGACAGGGGAAAAACAGAAACAAAGAGAATAAAAAGTATAAGAAACTTTTTTTTCACCGGATTATAATTTTTCCTTTCCTCTCTTTCAGAAACTTGCTGGCGCATCTTCACAATAAAAAATTCATAGTTGAGGTAGTGTCATTGAGCCGAGCGGCACCTCCAACATATTATAAAATAAAAATATTTTTAAAAACCAATGGGCAATTCAGGTTTCTCAAACGGCAAGAGTCATTGTATTACCAGCTGTGATCCTTGACATAGCCATATTCAACCAGCATTTGACCGGCGAGGTCCTTCACAAGTGTCTTTTCTGCATCAGTCATTCTTTTCCACTTGCCTCTCCCGTCAAAGAGGGGTTGATTGATTTGCCAATTGCGGTATTGGCGATGATGTTCTTCATGCGCTGCCGGAGGTTTTGCGATTTCCTCGGCATAGTATTGCTTTGGAGTCTTGTAATATTCCCGAATATCCGGTTCGAAGTCAACGCCAAGAAAGGTTAGAAGGGAATTCATTGTTGAGTCAAAATCCTCTATAAGACTTTCATACCTCATTACATACACATTGGGATGTTCCCAGAACTGCCGTCCCGCGTTGTTGTCGTCAATCCAGCGCCTGATTCCGTCTTCAAGCGAGCCCGTGCGTTTCTGTATCGAGCAGGCAACGTCACGGCCGTCCCTGATCATCAGGATGATTTTGGAGTCAGGTCTGATTTCCAGAAATCTCCTGATACAATATATGTGTCTCGGGGTTTTTTCTATCCATCCTGATTTGCCCGCACAGACTGCATTCATGTCAAATAACCAGAGGTTCAGTCTCATTTTCCAGTGCTTGCGGAATCCGACGGATGTTTCTGAAGGGACAGCATAAAACCGGGAATGTGTTCCAAGTATTGCCAAAAGAAGGGATGTCCCACTGTGACCACATCCTACAATAAAAGTAGGAGGATAGTTGAGCTTTTTGCCTCTCAGATATCTGCTGACCACATATCTTGGTGCGACCCTTAGAATGCGCAGAAGAGTATTAAATTTCATGACGGTTTCTTAAATCGACCATAAAGCAGCGCCTGGAGTATTCTCCGGGCAAAACGCATAATGAAATGGTTGGATGTTCTCCTTATAGATGTTCCAATACATTCTGGTGGAGGCGGCGGGAATTGAACCCGCGTCCGAAAGTACTGCCCTCAGGCTTCTACATGCGTATCCTGCCTATTAAATTTCGAATCTCAGGCTGCCGGAAGGCTGGCGTCCTGAAATTCTATCCCCCTTTGTCTTACCCCGGGGTCAGGGGAAAGTCCCCGGAGCCAGCCTGCTGAATGACGCTGTGACCTGAAACACAGACAATTTCAGGGCAGCGGCTGCTTAGTTAATTAAGCAGCTAATGCCAGTTCGTTGTTGGCGTTTGTGTTTGTTTTCCGCCTTTTATCGTGGTGACGGAACCACGGCATGCCACCTGATTATCGTAACCCCCGTCGAGCCCTTTCGCCCCCTTTTAACCGGTAAAGAGTAAAACGTAAACTGTATGGTGTGAGAGGCACCTGATTACACTTTTCTTTTTACGATTCACACTTCACGATTTACGGTCTTTCATGGCCCGTTCAATTTCTCTCCGGGCCTCCCGTGCTTTTATTGTTTCCCTTTTTTCAAAGAGCCTTTTCCCCTTTGCAAGTCCTATCTCAACCTTTGCAAAGGAATCTTTAAAATATATCTTCAGAGGTATCAGCGTAAATCCTTTTACTGTCGCCTTACCCGCCAAGGTGTTTAGCTCTTTCTTATGGAGAAGGAGTTTCCGGGTTCTCAGCGGGTCCTGGTTCATCCGGTTGCCATGAGTATAGGGGTTGATATGACAGTTCAGGAGAAACGCTTCGCCTTCTTTTATCATAACATAACTCTCTTTAAGGCTGGCTTTTCCTTCCCTCAGAGACTTCACCTCCGTCCCCAGGAGCGATATGCCTGCCTCGATGGTATCTTCAATATGGTAATCGTGATATGCCTTCCTGTTCTGACAGACGACCTTCATGATTTGATTGTACCATTTTGTAAAAGAGAAGAATTTAGTGCTGGCTATACCCTGCCGACAGAAAAATAGCGGAATCCCTTTGCCTTCATTTTTTGAGGATCATAGACATTTCTCAAATCGAAGAAAAATGGTTCCCTGAGAAGCGTTATAAGTCTGGCGAGGTCAAGGTTCCTGAATTGATTCCATTCTGTTATGAGTACGACTGCATCTGCTCCTTTTACCGCGTCATACGTATCCTTGCAGCATTTCATCTTTGGTATCTGTCTGGCCGCTTCTTTCATGGCCACAGGATCGTATGTCCTGATTTTGGCGCCCTCTTTCAGGAGACTCTGAATGATTGTCAGGGCAGGGGCATCCCGGATGTCGTCAGTATTCGGTTTAAAAGCAAGTCCGAGGACTGCCAGTGTTTTATTTCTCAGACTTCCCATCTCATCCCTGATCTTCTGGACCATATAAGCCCTCTGTTTTTCGTTTGCGTTTACTGCTGCATCGATAATGCCAAGCTGAATATCATGCGCCTCGGCAATCTTGAGGAGCGCGCTCGTATCCTTGGGGAGACACGAGCCGCCAAATCCGGGACCGGGATGGAGAAATTTGGGTCCGATCCTCTGGTCAAGTCCCATCCCCTTTGCGACCATATGGACATCTGCTCCTATGCGTTCGCAGAGGGTTGACATCTCGTTGATGAAAGAGATCTTGGTTGCAAGAAAAGAATTGGCGGCATATTTGATCAATTCAGCAGTTTCGATGTTTGTGATTACAAAAGGCGTTTCGATCAGGTAAAGAGGCTTATACAGGTCTTGCATGATTGCCACTGCCTGAGCGCTTCTTGCTCCTAACACAACCCTGTTGGGCCTCATAAAATCTTCAATCGCTGAGCCTTCCCGCAAAAATTCCGGATTGGAGACAATATCAAAATCGGTTTGTTCCCTCAGGTTTTGAGAGATAATCTCCCGTATTTTCTCCCCGGTGCCGACAGGGACAGTACTCTTTGTGACAATCACCCTGTATCCATCTATATGGCTTGCGATCTCCTGTGCAACCTCTTCCACATACTTCAGATCGGCAGAACCGTCACCTCTCCGGGGGGTTCCGACTGCGATAAAGATGACAAGAGAGGATTCGACGGCCTTTGCGATCTTTGTCGTGAATTTCAGCCTGCCCTGCGCAACATTTTTCTGAACGAGCGTATCGAGCCCCGGCTCATAGAAGGGAATTTTGCCTTTTTTAAGACTCTTGATCTTTTGTTCATCTTTATCAACACAGGTCACGAAGATACCGAACTCGGCGAAGCAGGCCCCGGTAACGAGCCCGACATACCCTGCTCCAATTATTCCTATATGCATAAAACCTCCTGATAAATTCTGTAAAAAAACCTTTTTTAAGTATACTATAACGTCATAGATAAATTACATGGATACCGGCTATGTCTGAGTGCAGCAGGAAGCTTTATTTAGTCTCTCTTGCAGGATTGTTTCTGTACGGGTTCACCCTGCCACTTTCGAAAAGTATCAGCAGCATCCTCATGGGATTGATTTTCGCGTCCACAGCCGGGATGATCGCTTTGAATACGAAGTGCCGGATTGATTTATCCCGTGCATTGCGGCAGCCCTTACTCCTCCCTGTCGGTCTCTATATTGGTGTTGTGTGCGCAGGACTGCTTTTCTCTCAGGATTTGCAGGAAGGAATCGGCATTGTGAAACAATCGGCCAACCTCTTTTTTGTATATCTGATGGTCTCAGTATTGCTCGATACAGAGCAGGATGAGGGGAAAAGGGACAGATATTGCCGGTCCCTGCTTGGCGCTTTGCTTGCGGGTATTTTTGTGCTCGATGTGATCGGAGTGCTGACCTATGGCGGTGTCATTGGGCATAAAAAATATGTCCTGCCGCTCATGCCGTTGAAGATGCATCATATATGGTTCGGAAACCTCAACGCGATCGGTCTTTATGGAGTGGTGGCGCTTTTTTTTGCCCTGCCCGGTAAAAAAACATTTATTCAGAATACAGCGCTGTGGTTATTCGTAATCATAAGTATTGTTTCTGTTTTGCTCTCAACGTCCCGAACCGCATGGCTGGGGATGCTTTTTTCAGGAGGAGTCTTCCTTTATTTTCTGGTAAGCAGAAAGAGAACTTTCTTCCTGCTCTTCGCGCTTATTCTCACCGCATATGTATCAGCCTATTTCTTGAGTCAGTTGGTCCATGCAAGGATTGACCAGGCGTACAAAGATATCGTGCTGTTTGTTGCCGGTGACCCGGCGACCTCACTGGGAGCCCGCTTTGCCATGTGGAAAGCAGCGATATCGATGCTCCTCTCGAATCCGGTCTTCGGAGTAGGCACCGGCGACTATAAATCTATGGTTAATGTTTTTGTTGCTTCCGGAGAATATCCTGCTATCATCGGAAAATATAATCAGCCGCATAATATGTATCTCTGGATACTTGCAACCAATGGAATTATTGGTTTCTCCGCATTAGTGTTTCTTTTCTTTGCGCTTGTCAGGCAGGGGAAAAATCGGATAAACGGTCCGCAGGGAGAACGGATATTTGGCCTGCTCGCACTCTCTGTGGCAGTACATTATCTGGTGGCGGGTATGACAGAATCGCTCATGAATATCCACCTCTTGCTGTGTGTATTTGCACTTATGGCAGGGATCACGGTGAGGAAACAGCGCCGCATGCCCGATAACGATATAGATATCACACGCAGGGATGCAGGCACTGCAACATTCCGGGCACCAAACCATACGGATGTTCAGCGAATGAATATCCTTCATGTAATTGCTACCCTCCCGGTGGGTGGAGTTGAAAACACGATTACCCGGGTAATCAGAGGGTATCAAAAGGAGAAGTTTTATCCCATAATCTGCTGTATACGGGAAGGGGGCTTGCTCGCGCAAGAACTTCTCAGGGAGGGGTATGAAGTCCTTGTTCTGAACCGCATGAAGTCGCGCCGGTTCGATTTCGCGGCAATTCTCTCACTGTACAAAATTATCAGAGAGAAAAATGTCATGATCGTGCGCACGCATCAATATCATGCGAATCTCTATGGGCGGGCTGCCGCCATCCTCGCGAATGTCCCGTGTATTGTCGCGTCTGTCCATAATGTCTATACAAGAGACAAAAAACTACACCGGAGACTTCTCAATCACTCCCTCTCAAAATTCACTGACAGAATAGTGGCGGTTTCGAACGCGGTGAAGGAGGACATCGTGCGGTATGACACAATCGGGGAAGAAAAGATAACGGTTATCCATAATGGTATCCCTCTCAATGAATTCAATTGTCCACTTTCCCCGGCAAGAGCACGGGAGATTCTGAACCTTCCTCAGGAACTCACTCTCATAGGGTGTGTGGGGAGATTGGTTGAACAGAAGGGGCATCGATACCTGATCGAGGCTGCTTCGCATATCGGAAAAAGTTGTGTGGTCATAGCAGGAGACGGTCCCATGAGGAAGGAACTGGAAGCACTGGCAGACGAACGGAACGTCCACGCAATTTTCCTCGGAATAATTAAGCCAAAGACAGTCCCTGTATTTCTCAGAGCGATTGATATCTTCTGTTTCCCCTCGATATGGGAGGGATTCGGGATTGCGCTTGTGGAGGCAATGTCCTCCGGGCTTCCCGTAGTTGCCTCAGACATTTCTCCGCACCGGGAGGTTCTTGCCGATGCAGGTTTATATGTACCGTCCCGGGATGCAGAAAAACTGGCTCAATGTCTGCACCTCCTCATGGAGAATCCGGAATTGCAGAAATCTCTTATACAGAAGGCACAACAGAGATCAAAAATATTTTCTCTTGAGCATACCGCAGGGTCCTATGAGGCATTATATGAAGAAATTCTGATGAAAAAAAAGAATACAGGGCGGGAGAATCTTCATGGGGAACGTTTGGCCCGGTGATATCCTGATGCGAGAGAAGAGATGATAAGGGCTGGTCAGAATATGCGCATTGCAATTATTAAGAGTAATTATACCCCGTTCGGCGGTGCTGAAAAATATACAACGCGGCTGATCAGGGCGTTTGCCGCACGAGGTGTTGCCGTCGATGTGCTCACCTCGGAGCTCGGGAAATGGGATGGTATTGAAAACAATATCGGATGGGTTAGGCTCAGCCAGGTGAAAAGGAACAACCTCTTAAGGCTTCTTACTTTTAATTCAGCGGCGAAACGTTATCTGCGAAAGGAGCCTTACCACTGTATCCTCGGGATGGACCGGACAGACTATCAGACGCATCTGCGTGCCGGCAGCGGCTGCCATGCAGCATGGATTGAGAGAAGGTGCGCAGAGAGTTCACCTCTGCGATGCCTGAGTGTGAAAGCAAACCCCTTTCATAAAGCTATGCTCGGGATCGAGCGCAGAGCGTTTCTCTCTGATTCCCTCAGAAAGATTTTCTGCAATTCCTTTCTCGTACGCAACGAAATCTTTCGTTACTACCCTTCGACAGACTCGAAGCTCCAGGTAGTTCACAATGGTGTTGAGTGGAATGAATTTACGGACAAGTTCGAGAAAGGGCTCTCCCAAAATAAAAAGTTGCGGGAAAGTCTTGGACTTGGAAAAGATAGATTCTATTATCTCTTTCTCGGAAGCGGTTACGAACGAAAGGGACTCATGAAAGCGATCAGGGCATTGGGTATGCTGCCCGATCATACCGGGTTGCTCGTCGTGGGAAAGGACAGGAACGAAAACCGGTATAAAACCTGCTGCCAAAAGGAAGGCCTTTCGCACAGAGTGCATTTTTTCGGTCCTCAACGGGAAGTTACCTCCTTTCTTCAGGTTGCCGATGCCTTCGTCCTGCCGACTATTTATGATCCGTTTTCGAATGCGTCACTGGAAGCGCTCGCAATGGGATTGTATACCATAACGAGCAATGCGAACGGTTGTGCCGAGATTATCAGTGACGGCGCAGGGTACGTCATCAAGGATCTGCGGGATACAGGGTCTGTGGCTGAAGCGATGAAAAACGCATTGGGCGCACACCTTTCAAAATGGGAGATCAGGGAGACCGTGAAACATCTCGATTTTGACGGTCAATTGAAAGAGATTGTAGATGTCTGTCTGACCGATGCTTCCATGAAGAATATCAATGCATAAGAATTCGACGGTCATAAAGGGAATCCTTCTCCTCCTGTTTTTTTGTATGCTCCTGAATATCCCGTACATTCAGCTCAGGGAGTTCCAGGGTGAGGAGGGCAGGAGGGTCATAGTTGCTGAGACTATGCTCAAGACCGGTGAATGGATAGTGCCGTATGTTGAGAACGTACCGTACCTGAAAAAACCGCCTCTGTTTAACTGGCTGCTTGTTGGTATATTCTCGCTCAGCGGTATCGTATCAGAGACAACCGCGCGAATGCTCTCGGTGATATCTGCCTTTCTCTGTGCCTTGGGTCTCAGTCTCTTCTGGAGGAAAATCGCAGAGATACCAGACGTCTGGTACATCCTCCCCGGACTGATCTTCCTGACATTCACCGACGTTATGGATAAAGCTGTGCGGGCTGAAATCGATATGACTTTCACTCTGTTTATAACGCTTGCGGTGCTCCTCTGGTATTATCTGTACGAATACCTTCAAAAACCCCTGGCTGCATGGATTCTAGCCCTCTCCGTCGTGAGCATTGCCACTCTTACAAAAGGCGTTCAGGCGCCCGCGTTCTTTTACTGCGGAGTGGTCCCGTATCTCATTTATAAAAGAGAGACAAGGAGCATTTTTTCAGCAGCTCACGCGGCCGGTATTTGCGCCGCGGTTGCAATTTTTTCGGCATGGTTTATCCCTTTCACTAAGAAAATCGGGCTGGAAGAATTCCTGACAACCTGGTGGCATGAGATTGCAACCCGTCAGGAGCCCCTTAGAGCCGGAGGGTTTTTCCGTCATTTCGTTGAATTCCCCTTCCTCTATCTTATAGCCTATCTGCCGTGGTTCCCGCTCATATTCTTATGGGCGCACAAAGCAATACGAGAAAAAACATATGGTCATAAAACGCTTGTCATATACTGTCTCTTTTTCCTCCTCTTCTCGCTTCCTTTTTACTGGATTATGCCAGGGGCTCGACTTCGCTATATCCTCCCGGTTTCAGGAGCGCTCGCATTATTGCTCACCATTCCGATCACATTTACCCTCAGTGGTTCTTCACGGATGCCCTTATGGACCACGCGATCCCTGCAGGTGCTTGGCATTTGCCTGTTCCTTGCAGTACCGCTTTCTCTTTTCTGGGGTACAAGGCTTGAACTTTTTCATGGTCCCGTTCCATTTTTTCTTCTTGGAACAGTCTTTGTTCTCTCTCTCTTGCTTATAGGGAAAACCGGAGGCGCGAAAAGAAAGATAATAGTGTTGCTTCTCACAGCTCTTGCGGTAAAGGTGTTGTGGGCGTCTCTCTACTTTCCCTATCATGCAAAAAATCTGAGTTATTACAGGACAGCTGCGCAACAGATAAATATGCTGGTTTCTCAGGATGCTTCCCTGTACGATTATCGTGTGGATAATCCGCACCTTGCCTATTATCTCAACAGGCCGGTTACATTGATAAAAACTCCGGATAAGTCTAAAATGAAAAACGGTTCCGTCGTATTCATGGAGAAGAAAGACACAGACGGTGCAGATTTAGAGGGATTTTCGTATATCGGTGAAGTCGTAGCAAGAAAAAAAATCCTTCTTTTATACGAAATTACAAACGGGGGTAAGGATGAAAACTGAGAAAAAGATGAGAACTGACAGCAAGAGGATTCTGGTTACCGGAGGGGCTGGTTTTCTTGGCTCTCATCTTTGTGCACAACTGCTGAAACAGGGACATGAGGTGCTCTGCGCGGATAATTTCTACACAGGCCGCAGAGCAAATATTGCACATCTTGTAAGGAATCCCTGTTTCGAAGTTCTTCGGCATGACGTTTGCTTCCCCCTTTATGTCGAGGTGGACGAAATTTATAATCTTGCATGTCCGGCTTCGCCGGTTCATTATCAGTTCGATCCCGTGCAGACGACGAAAACATCGGTCCACGGAAGCATTAATATGCTCGGACTTGCCAAACGGATAAAGGCAAAGATCCTTCTTGCCTCTACCAGTGAGGTATATGGAGACCCCCATGTCCATCCCCAGCCGGAGACTTATTGGGGGCATGTGAACCCAATCGGATTACGTGCATGCTATGACGAAGGGAAGCGATGTGCAGAGACGCTTTTTTTCGATTACCACCGCCAGCATAACCTGAGGATAAAAGTGGCAAGAATTTTCAATACCTACGGCCCGGTAATGCACCCGAATGATGGCCGTGTCGTGAGCAACTTTATCATGCAGGCACTGAAGGGTGAGCAGATTACTGTTTTCGGAGATGGAAGTCAGACGAGGAGTTTCTGTTATGTGGATGACATGATAGACGGCCTCATCAGACTTATGAACAGTCCTGATGACTTCACCGGTCCGGTGAATCTGGGGAACCCACAGGAGTTCTCGATCCTTCAACTTGCAAAGCTTGTAATAAAGCTGACAGGCTCAAAATCGAAAATAGTCTATAAACCGCTTCCTCAGGATGATCCGAGACAGAGGAAGGCTGATATCACACTGGCTCAGTCACGACTGAACTGGCAGGCAACCATGCCGCTTGAAAAGGGGCTGAGAAAGACAATTCAGTATTTTACACGGCTGATCAAAGAGCATTCACTGTGATACTCATCGTAGGCGGGGCAGGCTATATTGGCTCACATGTGAACAAATTATTTTCTCTGCGGGGATACAGAACCGTCGTCTTTGACAATCTCGTCTACGGCCACCGTGAATTTGTGAAGTGGGGAGAATTCTTTTTCGGAGACCTTGCCGGGAAAGAGCAGATAAGACGCTGTTTCCGGGAATATGCGATTGATGCAGTCATGCACTTCAGCGCCTTTGCATATGTTGGTGAATCAGTTGTCGACCCTGCCAAATACTACCTGAATAATGTCGCAAATACCCTGAATCTTCTCGAAGTGATGAGGGAGTTCCAGGTGCGCCATTTCATTTTCTCCTCTACCTGTGCGACATATGGAATCCCCGGGACAATACCGATTCCTGAAGACCATCCCCAGAAACCGGTCAATCCCTATGGCAGGAGCAAACTTATGATTGAGGAGATATTAAAAGACTACGACAGTGCATATGGCATAAAGCATATTAACCTGAGATATTTTAATGCTGCAGGCGCTGACCCTGACGCAGAAATCGGGGAGCAGCATGACCCTGAAACACATCTCATTCCTCTGACCATAGAGGCTGCATTAGGCAGAAGAGAAGACATCAGGATATTTGGCACCGATTATCCTACAAAAGACGGCACATGCATTCGGGATTATATCCATGTCATGGATCTGGCGGATGTGCATATGAAAGCGCTCGAATATGTGAAAAACAGGGAGACCAGTGATTCCTTTAATCTCGGCAATGGGACAGGCCATTCGGTGAGAGAAGTGATTGACACGGTGAGGCGGATCAGCAGCAGAGATTTCCGGGTGATCGAAACAGAAAGACGCGCAGGAGACCCGCCTGTCCTGATCGGCAGCAGTCAAAAGGCAATTACTACCCTCGGATGGAGACCACAGTTTGCGGATATTGGTATGATTGTGGAGACCGCATGGAGATGGCATTCAATACAGCATGGATAACGGCATGTCCTTATGGAACCGGAGAATATTTATTGTGGGTTAATTCCCAGATTTTCGCATGTTTAAAAAAGGCTGCGCATGTTGCACCGATCGCAGCGATCAGGCCATGGAATCCATCCAGAAAACCTTTTTTGATGATATAAACCTCAAGGAATTTTTCTGCTGTCTTCATCACTATCATGAATGGAGAAACCTTCCCCGGTTTTCCTCCCTTCACTTTTTCCTGTGCGGATATGCTTGAGTACATGTTCTGTTTGTGTAAATATTGTGAGAGAGATTTATAAGTGATATGGACGATCGGGGTATCAACGGTTGCGACTGAACCGTTTTCTATAATAACCCTGTCATGCGGATTGATTCCCCCGAAATGTCCTTTATCCTTTCTGAATAACCGCAAAACATGGTCGGGATACCATCCTCCATGTTTCAGCCACTTGCCGAGAAAATAATTTTTTCTCGGGAAACGATACCCGTCAGACGCAGGACTTTGTAATTCTTTCAGGACAAAATTTTTCAGGGTGTCGGTCACCCGCTCATCTGCATCAAGACTAAAGACCCAGGAATTGGAAGCCTTTTCCACCGCACATGCCTTCTGCTCCTTCATTCCCTCCCATGTGTTAAAAAAAACCCTTTCAGTATATTCCTTGCATATTTCGACAGTCTTATCGTTGCTGCCGGAATCAACCACAACGATTTCGTCTGCCCACGAGATGCTCTCGAGACAGGCCCGGATATTATCCTCCTCATTGTAAGTTATGATTGTTATCGAGACTTTTTCTCTTTCCACAGACATCCTCCTTACAGCAAGGCAAGGGAATGGAATACAAGTTCCTGTTACGAGAACGCATGATACAGTGCTCTGTATGTTGAATTCTTACTGATGAGCTCTTCATGCCTGCCTGTATCGACTATGCTCCCTTTTTCGATAATCAAGATCCTGTCGGCATTTTTCACCGTCGAAAGCCGGTGAGCAATGACTATGGTTGTCCGGCCTTTCATTAATTCGTCGAGGGCCCTCTGCACCAGTGCTTCCGAGACCGAATCGAGCGAGGAGGTAGCCTCGTCAAGGATCAGGATAGGGGAGTTTTTCAGAATCGCCCGTGCTATGGCTATTCTTTGTCTCTGCCCGCCGGATAACTTTAGCCCCCTGTCTCCGATAGTAGTGTTATATTGTTCCGGCAATTCCCGGATGAATTCGTCGGCATACGCCATTCTGGCAGCTTCGAAAATCTCCTGTTCCGATGCTCCGGGATTGCCAAATCCTATGTTCTCCCGTATTGAATCATTGAAGAGAATGATATCCTGACTCACAATTCCGATCAAGTGCCGCAGAGAATGTAGCGTGATTTTACGGATATCGATTCCGTCTATCATTACCTTTCCACTCGTAGGGAGGTGGAATTTAGGGATTAAATCAACAAGGGTTGATTTCCCGACACCGCTCCTTCCGACTATCGCAATTACTTCCCCTACCCTGATTTCCAGATTCACCTCCCGCAAAACCTGAGTGGTGGTTTCGGGGAAAGAAAAAGAAACATGATCGAACCGGATGGATTCTCTGAACCTCTCCACGCTGATCTCACCCTTTTCTTCATGTTCCGCCATAAGCAAGGTATCTATTCTCTCGATTGAAGCTCTGGCTTCCTGGATTCCTGTGTATGCTTCCCCTATTTTTTTTACCGGCGAAAACATCATATAAATCGCCACGAGCACAGAAGCGAACACACCGGCAGTCATAGACCCCTGAATGATGAGGACACCCCCGTACCAGAGCACGCCGGCAATCCCCAGTCCCGTGGCTATATCGATAACAAGTCTGGTGAATTCCTTGAGCCTGACTACCCTCATGAATTCACGGTAATATTTTTTGTTATCGTTCTGAAATTTTTCCTGCATGGTGTCTTCCCGGTTGAAGACCTTGATAATTCTCGCCCCGAAAATCGTTTCCCCAATTCTCTGGGTGAGGAAAGAAAGTTTTCTCTGTGTTTCCTTTCTCTTTTTCTTGACGTTCTTCCCGAATTTTCTTGTGCTGTATGCGATGAAAGGCAAAAGGAGCAGACTCAGCAGCGTCAAATCCCATCTGCGGTAAAAAGCTACGCCGAGGAGAAATATCACCGTCGGTATTTCTACAATGAATGTCTTCAGAAAGTCAGATACCAGACCGTTAAGACTTTCCACGTCGTTTATTATCCGTGATATGATTACCCCTGATGATTCTTTTTGGAAATATCCTATTGGAAGACGGAGGATATGGTGATAGAGCGTGTTCCGGGTCTCCCGCACCAGTTTCATTGCTGAAGACCTCATCAGATATGCCTGGCAGAAGCTGAAAAAACCTTTTGCTGAAAAGAGTACTACGATCCCAAGCGGGAGGAAGGTGAGATACTCATATTTTTTCCCGACAAGTACTTCATCCAGTGCCGGCTTGACTGCCCAGGCTATTGCAGCGGTGATGCCGGAGACCAGGAGTCCGAAGGCGATGCCTCCTAAAATCCGCGGCCAATATGGTCTCGTCAGGTTGCGTATCCGCTCAACGGCGCCCATGGTTGTCCATAGTATAAACGATCGGGTGATTATTTAATAAGTTCCCTGAACGAGGGTGGCGGTAATGCTTCCTACAGCGACTTTTGTCTGAAGTTTTACCGGGATATGTTTGATATCATCGGTGAGCCAGATGAGGATTTCACCCTTCCCGAAGAAGATGCCCTCCGACTTCAGTACCGGCTTTATTACGATGGTATTAAATGTGCCGATCGGGAGGGAGACCTTCTCCTTCCTCAGTACCTGGACTTCCACATTCCAGACCTTCTTGCTGTCGAAGATGGTCACATAAACAGGCTCTCCGACAACCAGCCTGAGCAGGCGTATATGGAAAAAACTTGATATCGGGTCAAAAATCGGATCAGGAAGGGTATACTCTTTTCTTTCTTTTTTCAGATGATCAACATAGGTAGCCCTGTTCGCAGTCCGGTCAAAGACAACCTCCTTATCCCGGCGATGCCTTCCCTCGCGTATTTTTATACGGTAACTGTGCGGGTGACCGATCCCACTCTCTTCAGGTTTCCTGAACAGAGTGCTCTCAATCCTGTCTTCAACAGCATAAAAGACCGAAATCCAGTCTGCAGACCTGGCGGTAGAGATGATTTTCACTTTATCCCCGTCCTTCACTGATTCGAGCGAGGCGCTGCCGGCTTTGATGCCAGTCCATGTCAGGTCATACACGAATTTTTCAGGGACTTTGAATGGAGCAACATAAGAAGCCTGAGAAGGCAGAGAGTAACGGAGACAGATCAGGATGAGGAATGAAAGGGCGATCCATCCGGGCTTATGCTTAAAATTTCTCATTTTCTTTATGTTATATTAATTCATGCTCGTGATTCCAGCAATAGATTTAAAAGACGGCCAGTGTGTGAGGCTTCTTCAGGGGAAGAAAGACGCCGTGACGGTGTATTCGGGCAATCCTTCCGGTATTGCGCGGCAATGGCAGTCATACGGAGCAAAGCTGCTCCATATCGTTGATCTTGACGGAGCATTTTCCGGCAGACAGATGAATCTCGATATCATCATAAAAATCAGGAAGACAGTAAACATTACTCTTCAGGTCGGAGGCGGCATCAGGGACACCGAAAACATCGCAAATCTTATCTCGGCAGGGATTGAGAGGGTCATTCTCGGCACCGCAGCGATAGAAGATCCGGAGCTTTTGACAGAAGCGTGCAAACGATATCCGGGCAGGATTCTTGTCGGAATCGATGCAAAAGACGGGAAGGTTGCTATCCGCGGCTGGGAGGAGGTCACAACAATCGAAGCCTCGGAAATGGCCAGAGGGCTCGAAATGGTTGGGGTCGCCGGCATTATCTATACCGACATAAGCAGGGACGGCATGCTGACCGGGCCGAATATCACCGCAACGCAGGGGCTTGTCGAGAGCGTGAAAATACCGATTATTGCATCGGGAGGGGTTTCATCCATAGAGGATATCAGGCATCTCATGCAGATAAAAAATCTCTGGGGAGCGATTACAGGCAAGGCAATCTACTCTGGAAAATTGGACCTTAAAGAAGCGCTTGCAATGGTTGCGCAGCGGCAATGTTAGCGAAAAGAATCATCCCCTGTCTCGATGTGAAGGACGGCCGAGTCGTCAAAGGGGTGAGTTTCGTGAACCTGCGCGATGCAGGCGACCCGGTCCAGAATGCACGGTTTTACGATGAGCAGGGCGCTGATGAGCTTATATTCCTCGACATAACTGCGTCGCACGAAAAGAGAAACATCATTCTTGATATCGTCAGGAAAACCGCGGAGGATGTATTTATGCCACTGACTGTTGGAGGGGGCATCAGGACGCTTGACGACATAAGGGATCTCCTGAAAGCAGGGTGCGACAAGGTTTCGATCAACACTTCCGCAGTGAAAGACCCGTATTTTGTAAGCAGGGCGGCAGAAAAATTCGGAAGTCAATGTATCGTCGTCGCAATCGATGCGAAAAGGGTTCCGGGCATACAGTTCGATACGACCGGCGAAGACTGGTTTGATGAGGAAGATTTACAGGAGGTATGTCTCAGAATGCCGCCGCGGGATCCCTTCACCTGGGCGATTTCAACTCACGGCGGGAGGACGATGAAGCGCATAGATGCGGTTCAATGGGGAAGGAAGATGGAAAAACTTGGCGCAGGCGAGATCATGCTCACCAGCATGGATAAGGACGGTACGAAAGACGGATATGATATTGAGCTGACTAGGGCGATATCAGAGGCGGTATCAATCCCTGTGATAGCTTCAGGCGGGGCCGGTACCCTTGAACATCTCTACGATGCCCTTGCGAAGGGAAAAGCAGATGCTGTGCTCGCTGCTTCTATATTCCATTACAGGGAATATACAGTCAACGAAGCAAAGGAGTATCTCAGGGCAAAAGGGATATCAGTCCGCTTATCATAAAAACTCAGTGAAAAATGCTGGTCGGGCCGTTTCATGAAAATTCCGTTCACAAAATCGAAAAATGGTATTACGATAAAGATCAGGGTGGAGCCCAGGTCATCGCGCAGAGGTATCACCGGTCTCACCGCTGATACCCTGAAAGTAAAAGTCCATGCGCCGCCTGTGGATGGTTCGGCGAATGAAGAACTCAGGGAAATTCTTTCAGAAGCATTCCGGATCAGGAAATCTGCCATTACCGTAATAAAAGGGATTTCTTCAAAAGACAAACTGGTGGAAATAGCAGGGATAGACGCTCTTCCCTGAAACCACTGAGTGCAAGCGCAGAGTATTGAAAGGAGAAGCGTGGATGCTTGATGCGAGATTTGTGAGGGAAAATATTGAGTTGATAAAAAAATCTCTCGACGACAGACATTACCCCGTAGAGATTGGTGAATTCCTTCAGATTGAGGAGAAACGGTTGGCTTTCCAAAGGGCATCGGAAGAACTCAGGAACAAACGGAATGTCGTGTCGGAAGAGATAGGGAGACTGAAGTCCCGGAAGCAGGATGCAACGCCACAAATCGAAGCGATGCAGAGTGTTGCCGATCAGATAAAGGCCCTCGACGACCAGATTAAAGCACTGGAAGAAAAAACGGGTGCATTTCTCTTAAACCTCCCCAATATTCCCCATGAGTCGGTGCCTCCCGGAAAGGATGAATCGGAAAATGTCGAGGTGAGGAGATGGGGTGAACCACGGCAGTTCGATTTCGAACCTTTGAACCACTGGGATATCGGCGAGCTGCTCGATATTATTGATTTTGACCGGGGGGCAAAAATTGCCGGGGCACGGTTCTCCCTGATGAAGGGGATGGGGGCAAAACTGGAACGTGCACTCATGAATTTCATGCTTGATCTAAACACATCCAAAGGATACAAAGAGGTTTTCCCGCCCATTCTCGTCAACCGGGAGAGCATGACAGGCACAGGGCAGCTGCCGAAATTCGAACAGGAGCTCTTCAGGATCGCAGATCCCGAATTTTATCTTATTCCCACCGCCGAAGTGCCTGTAACGAATATCCACAGGAATGAAATCCTGAACGAGCAGGACCTGCCGCTTTCCTATACTGCGTACACGCCGTGCTTTAGAAGAGAGGCTGGGTCATATGGAAAGGACGTGAGGGGGCTTATCCGTCAGCACCAGTTTAACAAGGTTGAGATGGTGAAGTTCGTGACGCCGGAAACCTCTTTTGACGAAATTGAGTCTCTCACGGGGAACGCTGAAGAGATCCTTCAAAGACTGGAACTTCCTTACAGAGTGATCGCACTCTGTACCGGTGACCTGGGATTTTCTTCAGCAAAGACCTATGATCTCGAGGTTTGGCTTCCCGGCCAGCAGCGTTATCGTGAGATATCGTCCTGTTCAAACTTCACGGATTTTCAGGCCAGGAGAGCGAATATCCGGTTCAGAAGGCAGGGGAAGAAGGGAACGGAGTTTGTGCATACGCTCAATGGTTCGGGGCTCGCAATCGGCCGCACCCTGGTTGCGGTTCTCGAAAACTATCAGCAGAAAAACGGCAGCATTCTTGTTCCTGCTGCGCTCAGGCCCTATATGGACATCGAAGTTATTCAGTGAGACATGATAACAATCCGTAAGCAGACAGAAGAGATCGAGCGGAAAATCCTCCATCCAAGGGCGTGCCTGAGTGCCCGGAGCAAAGGAAGAGTGAACCCTGAAAAAGAAGGCGATATCAGGACATGTTTCCAGCGGGACAGGGACAGGATTATCCATTCGAAGTCTTTCAGGAGACTTAAGCATAAAACCCAGGTTTTCCTTGCGCCAAGGGGGGATCATTACAGGACGAGACTGACCCATGTGCTCGAAGTATCCCAGATTGCGAGAACAATAGCACGGGCTTTGAGACTGAATGAGGACCTGACCGAAGCGGTTGCGCTAGGACATGACCTTGGACATACCCCTTTTGGTCATGCAGGAGAAGATATATTGCGGGAGATACATCCCGGCGGGTTTGACCACTATAAGCAGAGCATCAGGGTTGTTGACTTCCTGGAAAAAGGCGGCAGGGGCTTGAACCTTACCCACGAAGTAAGGAATGGTATCCTCAAACACTCAAAGGGAAAAGGACTGATTATCCCTGAATCGAAAGCGCATAAGGCAGATACGCTTGAAGGGCAGGTTGTCCGGATTTCTGACATCATTGCCTATATAAACCATGACCTTGACGATGCAATGCGGGCAGGAGTAATAAAAAAAACGGACATCCCTGAAAATGTGAATAAAACTCTCGGAGATACCCATGCACAAAGAATAGACACCATGGTGAAGGATGTGATTTATCAATCCCTCAAAACAGACCTGGTATCCCTTGCCATGAGCGGAGAGGTCCTCACCACAACTTACAGGCTCAGAGATTTCCTCTATGAGCGCGTGTACGAAAGTGAAATGATACTCCGGGAGTTTATAAAGGCGAAGAGAATCCTCCGCGACCTGTATGCATATTATATTGAACACATACAAGAGGTAACTATTCATGTTCCGACAGGGGAAAAAAGCAATAACCATCAGATGGTGTGTGATTTCATTGCGGGTATGACCGACAGGTTTGCCCTTATGACATATGAGAGTATTTTCCTCCCGCAGCAATGGACTGTTCTTTAACAAACGCTAAAAATAAGGATTGGAGAAATATGCTCGAATTTCAGGCGGGAACAGGAACAAGAAAGAAAAAATGCTTAAAATTATAGTTATAGAATATATTATAATTTATAGAATGATTACATTTGGCGAAAAAATGAGAAAGCTCATGAAGGCGAGAGGCATAAAGGCAATAACTCTTGCTCAACGAATGGGGGTGAGCTGTGCGTATGTCAGCCAGCTTGTTACCGGGATACGGAGACCGGGGAGAGAGACGTTGATGAAGTTGTCCAGATCGCTGGAAGTACCCCTGGAGACTCTCCTTTCGATGGAATCCGATTCATCAGATAAAATTTTTATTTCAAGAAAAATCCCTGTCCTTGATGAATCCCAGGTTTTGGCCTGGGGAGATTTCATCGATCTCGATT
>JAVHLL010000010.1 GCA_031082155.1 Thermodesulfovibrionales bacterium
CTGATATATGCAGCTGCGTCATTCGTGGCCTTTTCAGACATCGTCTTATCCATCTTCTCACCGACACCTACGGGATGTGCGGCACCAATGTTCGTGCCCGGCGCCATTGCTGCAATATGAGCGGCAAGGGTGATAAACGCCCCTGCAGATGCAGCCCTGCTTCCACTGGGTGATACAAACACAATAACCGGCACCTCACTCGCAATAATATCTTTCACGATAGTTCTCATTGAGGTGTCCAACCCACCCGGTGTATCGAGTTCAATCACAAGTGCCTCAACCTTCTTTTCATTCGCTTTCATGATCGTTTTATTGAGATATTCAGATACTACAGGATTGATAGCACCGTTGACTGTGACTACCATCACTTCTTTTTTATTGTCAGCCGAAAAAGAAGTTTGGGAGACAAGAAATATATACGAAATTATCAGAACTATTTTTATTAACATAAACTTTTTCTTTAACATTATTTGCTTATACATTATATTTTAAGGAATTATAGTTTTTTAAGCAGAATTTTTCAATGATATTATGACATTTTAAAATAAGTAGGTTTAGATTTCTGAGGACGGATTCGTAAAGGAACTTTGAACACTTGGAAAATCTTTTATCAGTACCGTTCTCCCGTGAACAACGATCCTTCCTTCTGCAAACAACCGGATAGCTTCGGGGTATATGTTATGTTCGAGTTCAAGAATTCTCGCGGAAAGAGTATCTTCGGTATCCCCCTGAACAACAGGAACCGCAGCCTGTATTATTATCGGGCCTGTGTCCATACCTTCATCAACAAAATGTACAGTGCATCCGGAAATCCTGACACCATATTCAAGCGCCTGCTTCTGTCCGTGCAGCCCGGGGAAAGAAGGCAGGAGCGCCGGATGAATATTCATGATCCTGCTGGGAAAAGCATCGATCAGCGCCTTTCCCACAATGCGCATGAACCCTGCCAAAACAATTAATCCCGCATTCCTTGTTCTCAATTCCTCTGCAACATTGCGGAAATACTCTTCCCGTGAAGAATAATCCGCAGGGTGCACGACGAGATACTCAATGTGATGTTTTCTCGCGCGTTCGATCGCAAACGCTGAAGGGTTGTCAGTGATAAGGACCACGATTTCTGCATGGAGCTTGCCCTTCCCGATCGCGTCAAGGATTGCCTGAAAATTCGACCCTCTCCCTGATGCAAGAACACCGATTTTCAGCGCCGGCATCTTCTGTTCGTTCATGGCTAAAGTCTTATTTCTATATGTGATTTTTCGCGGAGACCCTTGATGAGATTTTTATAGCGTGCCAGAAACTGTTCATCTTCCATTTTCTTCCTGACAGCTTCCCGGACTTGATCCATACTTTGCGCTGTAGTCTTCTCCTCCAGTTTAATAATATGCAGTCCCTGCCCGGTCCAGAATGGCTTGCTGATTTCACCGGGCTTCAATGACTCCAGGACTATCAGGAATTCCTTTGCGAGGAGACTTTTCTTGACAAAGCCCAAGTCTCCACCGCTTTTCGCGGAAGAATCTTCCGACGTTTCTCGCGCGATTGCAGCAAAATCCTCACCTGTCTTCAACTTTTCAGCAAGCGCTGCAATCTTTTCTTCGAGCATTTTGTTTCCGGCCTCATCCTTTGGTTTCCTGAAGAGAATCTGCCGCAATTTATATGCTTCGGTATCAATAATATTTTCCCTGTTTACCTTTAAGTAATGTTCCACCTCTTCATCTGAGAGAACAATTTTACTCCTCACCTGCCGGCTTAAGTACTGCCTGACAAGAATCTGTTCAGAGAGTTGCTTCTTATATTCCTCCAGACTCAATCCCTCTTTTTTCAGCATTTCTTCTAATTCCGTATCGCTCATGCTATATTTATTCTTGATATTCTCTATTGCTTCCTTTACCTCCGCCGGACCGACCTCAAAACCAATCTTTTTTGCATCCTGGATCTGCAGACGGATATCAATAAGTTTCTCAAGGAAAAGCGGTTCGTTTTCTCTAAAGAGTTTCATACGTTCGGTTTCATCCATCGTTTTTATCTTATCCCCTGCCTCGGATTCCATCATTTTATAGAGTTCGCTCCAAGTTATTATCTCTTTGTTCACAACCGCAACAACGCGGTCAAGAAGAATGGATGCCTCTACTCGATGGGTGAAGATACAGAGCATAAGTACACTGATTACTCCGAGTGAAATGCAGAAAGACGCTTTCTTTTTCAAAGGCAACACCTCTTTTTTGAAGTAATGAATAAAGATGAAGAACGTTTTTTTATACCATAGGCATGAAGAGAAACACAAGGAACCATCAGATATTCAGGTTTAGCTGCAAATCTGGCCAGCTGGCAAGCTTGCCAGCCGATGAGGCCGAATCGTTCTTTCTTATTTTATATCCGCATGGTAACTCTGGAGCGACCTGACGTCGCTCTTTCCTCCCTGAAAGGCCTCGATTCCTCTCGCCGCAGCAACGGCAGCTGCGATGGTCGTTATGTGGGGGACTTTATATTTAATTGCAGCTTTCCTGATATAGGAATCATCGTGCTTGCCGAGTTTCCCGCTTGGTGTATTGATGATCAGGTGTATCTCTTTGTTTTTAATGGCATCGACAACATGAGGACGTCCTTCGTGAATCTTGTCAATCAACTTTGCCTGAATACCGTTTTGTGTGAGAAATTTATGGGTTCCCCGTGTAGCCATGATACTGAAACCGAAGCCAACAAGACGTCTTGCAACCTGGAGCGCCGCCTGTTTATCTTCGTCTGTTACTGTTATGAGCACGGTCCCTTCTGTCGGCAGTTTCTGCTGTGCAGCCTCTTCTGCTTTGTAGAATGCCTGTCCGAAAGTATCTGCCATGCCGAGGACTTCACCTGTAGACCGCATCTCGGGGCCTAATATAGGGTCGACTTCCGGAAACATATTAAACGGAAATACCGCTTCTTTTACCCCGAAATAGGGGACATGTACGGAACCGGGTTTCAGTTCTGCCAGTTTCCTGCCAAGCATTACCTGCATGGCGGTACGTACCATGGGGAAGTTACACACTTTTGAAACCAGGGGCACCGTTCTTGATGCACGCGGATTTGCTTCAAGAACAAATACTGTATCATTTGCAATGGCATACTGGATATTCATGAGTCCGATAACATGCAGCTCTATCGCAATCTTCTTCGTATATTCATGAATTGTCTCAAGATGTCTCGTCGGGATGCTGATCGGCGGGATGACACAGGCAGAATCTCCTGAGTGTATACCTGCAAGTTCTATGTGCTCCATTACTGCGGGAATAAATGCGTCTTTTCCGTCTGAAATTGCGTCTGCCTCTGCCTCGATGGCGTTCTCAAGGAATTTATCGATCAGGATAGGACGGTCAGGCGTAACCCCTACTGCCGCCATAACATAATGCCTGAGCATTTCTTCATCATGGATAACCTCCATTCCTCTTCCGCCCAGAACGTATGACGGCCTTACCATAAGAGGATATCCTACTTTCTCCGCCACCTGGAGCGCATTCTCAAGCGTGCTTGCCATTCCGGACTCGGGCATGGGTATGCCTAATTTTTTCATCATCCGGCGGAAACGATCGCGGTCTTCGGCAAGGTCGATGGTATCGGGTGTTGTACCGATAATATTCACCCCGGCCTCTGAAAGTTCTTTTGCGATGTTAAGAGGTGTCTGTCCGCCGAACTGTATAATTACCCCTTCGGGTTTTTCTTTTTCATAAATGCCAAGGACGTCCTCAACCGTCACAGGCTCGAAATATAGCTTGTCCGAAGTGTCGTAATCTGTCGAGACTGTTTCAGGGTTGCAATTCACCATGATTGATTCATACCCCTCGTCCTTGAGGGCAAATGCGGCATGAACACAGCAATAATCGAACTCGATACCCTGCCCTATCCGGTTCGGTCCGCCTCCTATCACCATGATCTTTTTCCTGTTACTCACATGCATGGTATCAGGAGTATTAAATGTCGAATAATAATAAGCAGCATTTTCTACTCCGCTCACAGGCACTGGTTCCCATGCCTGTGTTATCCCGATGCTTTTCCGACGGTCGCGGACAACCTGTTCAGAAATACCGATCAGCTGCGAGAGATAGCGGTCTGCGAATCCATCTTTCTTTGCCCTGATAAGCAATGCATCAGGGAGCTCTTTGCCTTTGTATTTGAGGATTTCTTCTTCAAGTTCCACAAGTTCTTTCATCTGGTGGATAAACCATGGCTTGATATAAGTCTTTGCGTAGAGCTGTTCAACCGGAGCGCCTTTCCGGAGTGCTTCATACATAAGGAACTGCCGTTCACTCGTCGGAGTCGAAAGCATGTCCATAAGTTCTTCGAGTGATTTTTCATGAAAATCTTTTGCGAACCCGAGTCCGGAGCGGCCAATCTCGAGTGAGCGTATGGATTTCAGTAATGCCTCCTTGTATGTTTTGCCGATGCTCATTACCTCTCCGACAGCGCGCATCTGTGTTCCAAGCTTGTCTTCGACTCCCTCGAATTTCTCAAAGGCCCACCGTGCAAATTTCACAACAACATAATCACCCCATGGTATATATTTATCGAGAGTCCCCTCCCTCCAGTATGGGATTTCATCAAGGGTGAGTCCTGCCGCAAGTTGTGCTGAAATACGGGCAATCGGAAACCCGGTTGCCTTAGAGGCAAGTGCTGAAGAACGCGATGTCCTTGGGTTGATCTCTATGACAACTACTCTTCCTGTCTTAGGGTCATGGGCAAACTGTATGTTCGTCCCTCCTATCACCTCGATGGCCTGGACAATATCATAGGAATATTTCTGCAATCTTTTCTGGAGTTCCGGATCGATTGTAAGCATTGGAGCAGTACAGTATGAATCGCCGGTATGGACTCCCATTGCATCAACATTCTCGATGAAGCAGACTGTTATGCATTGGTTCTTTGCGTCACGTACTACTTCCAGTTCGAGTTCCTCCCACCCGAGTACGGATTCCTCTATTAACACCTGTCCAATAAGACTCGCTGACAGGCCTCGGCTTGCAACAGTTCTCAATTCTTCCAGATTGTATACAAGACCTCCACCTGTACCACCCATGGTATACGCAGGTCGGATGACTACAGGGAAGCCCAATTGTGAAACAATTGCTTCCGCTTCCTCGACACTGAACGCAGGTTCGCTTTTTGGCATTTCGATACCGAGCATGTTCATTGTTTCCTTGAAGGCGATGCGGTCCTCACCCCGTTTAATCGCATCTGCCTGAACCCCGATAATCTTCATCCCATGTACATCGAGTATTCCCCTGCGGGAGAGTTCGGCAGAGAGATTCAATCCTGTCTGTCCACCCAGATTAGGGAGTATAGCGTCGGGCTTTTCCTTTTCGATAATACGCTGCATCGTCTCCACAGTCAGCGGCTCTATATAGGTGGCATCGGCCATCCCCGGATCGGTCATAATGGTTGCAGGGTTCGAGTTCACCAGGACGATCTCATATCCGAGATTTCTTAATGCCTTGCACGCCTGTGTCCCTGAATAATCGAACTCGCAAGCCTGCCCTATCACAATGGGGCCCGACCCGATAATCATTACTTTCCTGATGTCATCCCTTCCCGGCATATCCTGTCCCCCTTATATAATAATTAAGTATTACTAAACAACACGCTCAAAAAATAGAAGATTCACCAACGCCCGGATATACTAACACTTTTTGAAAACTGAGTATATAATATACATCATCATTTTTTATAATGGGAAAACGATAGAATTTGAAATTACTTTGCTTTTAAGGATATAAGGGATAAAGAGATATTGAAAAAGCTCATTATAATTCTCATAACATCCTTCTTTCTTATTGCTTCTACGAATTTTGCATGGTCATCAGATTATTGGAGAGCATTCGATTCTGAAAGTGTTGGAAGCGAAAATGTTCCGGATCTTACCGGAGAATGGATATACCTGAACAAAAGCTGTAATGAGACCAAGAAAGGAACCAGATGTAAAGTAAAAAGCAAATTCAATATAAAGAACATCGGTGATGGGCATGCAGGTTCTTCCTTGGTAAGATTTTATCTCTCAGATGATAATATCCTTGATGGAGGAGATACCTTCCTGAAACAGGTTGCAACTGGCAAGATCTTGTCCGGACAAAGCAAGATCAAAAGTTTCACCTATAATTTCGATTATGGCATAACAATTCATGACAAGTACGTTTTTGCTTTTATTGATGCAGAAAATACAGTCACAGAGATTGATGAGGCGAATAATATCATCTCAATATCCTTTGATACCACTTCTCCATCAAATGTCTCTCTGATAATAAACTGTGGAGCAGAAAGTGCACCGTCAACTACAGTTATCCTTTCCATATCAGCAACAGACAATGCTGGCGTCACCGGATATTATGCGGCAGAAGACCCAACAACACCATCAGCAACAGCACCTTCCTGGATATCGGTGTCATCCGCAATATCTTATTCCGCCTCTGTACCTTTTACTTTGTCCGCCGGCGATGGAACAAAAACTATCTATGTCTGGATCAAAGATGCTGCCGGAAATGTCTCAGAACCAGCCACTGATTCCACAATACTGTCTACCGAGACAATTACAGGGCAAATCATCTACCATCCTCCCACAAGCGAAAGGAAATATTCATATTATCATTACATTCCTGAATCAGCATTAATGAGGGACCCGGTCAGAATATTGCTTTATGCGCATGGTAGCGGCGAGATTAATACCTATCCGGAAATGGAAGAGTTTATCCGCAATCAAGAAATTTACCGAATATTGCCCCATTGCGATACTTACGGCTATGTCCTTACCGTTATGGTGACACCGAGAAATTTCAGCCATGTATGGCCAGATTATATGATGAATACACAAAACATGGTAAGGTGGGTGATGTTTGACAATGATTTTGATAAACCTGAATATGAGTTTTATAAGAGACCCGATCTGGAATTTGTGAAGGTAATTGACGATGTTATGAGTTTTCTTTGCCATAATGGTTATATGGCTTACAATAAGGTATTTATGACTGGCTTTTCTGCCGGAGGTGTGCAGTCACAGCGGTTTTCTGTCGTACATCCCGGTAAAGTGGCAGCTACTGCCGTTGGTGGAGCACCAGGCTTTCTCTATCCAATCGATACCTGGGACAATACTCCGCTTCACTACCATGTAGGTATTTACGATATCGGTCAGATACCTTACCACACTCATTCAATGGCTGATTTTATGAATATCCCTCATTTTATTTTCGTCGGTGGAGATGACACGAATGATGCGCTTTATCATCCCGATATGTATGACGATGATCAATCAGATATCATTAAAACTTATTTTGGCGCCAATCTTCAAACCAGGGCTCAGATGTTTTCAGATTATCTTAGCTTGATCGGAATGCACTCCACAGTGAAAATATATCCCGGCATCGGCCATGTCTACACTCAAGATATGCTCACAGATACGTTCACTTTCTTTGATGCAGTTCCAACCGATTGAGTTTCTGTAGTCTTATAAATGTTTACAGGCTTGCCCGTGGGCAATTTACCTGGTCAGTTTTCTTTCACCAGTTCAGTTTTTCATGGCCTTCCATACATGATACATCCGCTGAATAACTGTAACATGTGTGAGAACCAGCATGATCCATAAAACAGGGACGATCCATCCTGTAAGCGTTGCAAATATGAGAAGGATAATCCTTTCGGGTCTCTCCATAATACCTGTGTGGCAGTCTTGTCCCAGGCCCTCTGCCCTCGCACGCGCGTAGCTGATCAGAAACGCCCCTACCAGAGTTCCAATGCTGAGGAAAGACCCTGTATGGCTCCCCTGTGCGGCGAGATACCATGCAAGTGACAGGAAGAGGAATGTATCTGAATAGCGGTCAAGTACGGAGTCGAGGAATGCGCCAAACCGTGAGGTCCTGCCCCAGGTGCGGGCGACCATACCATCCAGCATATCGAATAATCCACCGAGTGCGATCAGCGTCCCTCCGATTCTGATATTGTGAGGGATGACGAGTGCTGCAATCGTGGTAATTACAAATCCGGTGACTGTGAGAGAATTGGGGCTGAACGGAATAAGACGTATGAACGGCCTGAGAGGTTCATCGAGAAAATGTCCGAGCCTGGCACTAAGCATAAAACTTATTCATCGAGGAACAGACTGTTAACCGTCTCTTCCCGCTATCGGAATTCTCTATCTGAATTTACCTCTCGATCTTTCCCTGTATGAACTCTTCTACCATATCCCGCGCCTTGTCATCAGGGAATTGCGCCATCGGGTGTTTCATGAAATACGCTGAAGGGGATATCAGCACCCCCCCTATCCTTCTGTCACGGGCAATTTTACAGCACCGTATTGCGTCTATTACCACTCCTGCGCTGTTCGGTGAATCTTCGACCGAAAGCCTTATTTCAAGGTTGATTGGGATATTGCCGAATATCCTTCCTTCCATCCTGAGAAAACAGACCTTGTTATCGTTCAACCAGGGTATGTAATCTGACGGTCCGATGTGGATATGCTCGTTTGTAAGGCGGATCTGCATCTGTGACTGGACAGCTTCGGTCTTTGATATCTTCTTCGATACAAGCCTGTGCCTGTTGAGCATGTTCAGGAAATCCGTATTTCCTCCAACATTCAACTGGTAGGTATTATCAAACTTCACGCCCCTGTCCTCAAAGAGTCTGGTGAGGGTGCGGTGGATGATCGTTGCTCCGATCTGGCTTTTAATGTCGTCGCCGATAAGGGGGATGTTCCTTTTCTCGAACCGTTTTGCCCAGTCTTTTTGTGATGCGATAAAGACAGGCACACAGTTGATGAGGCTAACGCCGGTTTTCAGGCAGGCTTCTGCATAGAAAGCGGTCGCTTTCTCAGAACCGACCGGAAGATAATTGAGAAGGATATCAGCCTTGTTCTTCTTCAAGACATTCGCAACGTCACAGGCTCTCTTTTTTGCAATAAGGAATCTCCTGTTTTCCGGATACTCTTCCATATGCGACGATACTCCGTCGAACACCTGCCCCATCATTACCCTGACCGGGAAATCGGAAATGATTTTCGTGATTGTCTTCGTACAGTTCGGCTGCGCGAAGATGGCCTCTTTCAGGGGTTTATCCACCTTTCTTTTGTCTATGTCGAAAGCCGCAACAAACTCTATATCTTCAGGGCTGTAGCCTCCAAGATTGTAATGCATGAGGCCGAGTGAACTCTCAGGATGATGTTCACCCAGTGATTTGTAATATTCCACTCCCTGTATGAGTGAGCTGGCGCAGTTTCCGACTCCCGCAATTGCAATACGTATCTTTCCCATAATGATTATTTCACTTTCTTCGGAATTCTCTGGTGCAAAAGAAAAATGAGATCTTCCAGTTTTATATTAAATTCCTGCAGAAGGGCATCCATCGATTCCTCACAGTACTGCACAAACCGCTTCCATATTCGCTGTACCGTGTCTTTATCGAGATCCGAGGCATCGGCAGCTTCTCTGAAACTCATACCTTCAAGGAGATGCAGAATTACTTCCCTGATTTTCGATTCATTGGTATGGAGCCCGAAGAAGAATGAGCTCCTTCTCTCTGAAAATTTGAAATTGCATGTTTTGCATCTCAGCAGTTTCCTCTGGTATTTACCGTAGGTATGAGAGAGCGCGATGTTTCCGAGCCCCTGTTTTCCGTGATCTCCGCAGAATTCATTCGGACAGGCGAAATGATGTAAATTCAGGGAAATCTGCATGCAGATTTATATATCAAAGCAGTGCAGCTTGTCAAGAAGATTATCAATGAAATGGGGACAGGCCCAAAAGCTCCGCGTTTATTTAGGTCTTATCCCGAGTTTTTCGTAAAGCAGCGGGAAGTTTATATTTTCTGACACGACGGCCATACCACGGTCGACTTTTACCGTATCTCGGAGGCGCAGACGGACAGATAATCTCTCCAGTTTCTTCGCAATACTGTAGGTGTCTTCACGGACTACCATGAGCGGTATGTTCTTTTCTTCCGCCGTCGAGAGAATCATCTCGCTCGGATAGAGTTCACCGGTGAGTATGAGACATACAGAACCGGACTCGATCGCCGAAAGCTGGATATCGGACCTGTCACCTCCTACGATTACCGCATTGTTCCTTGTTTTCTTGAAATATTCCATTGCCTTATCGACCTGCATTGCACCGATCAGAAACTGTTCAACAAGATTGCCCATATGATCGTGTGCGCAGAGGACTTTTCCGCCGAGCATCTCGTTTAGTTCTTCAACGGTTATCGCGCCGATTACGGAATCATGAGGCAGGATACCGAGGATGTCAATTCCTTTTCTCCTGAGAAAGGGAATGACATATTCTTCGACGCTCTGTTTCTGCTCGTCCGTAACCTTATTGAGTATTATGCCGAGGAACCTGTCTCTGAGGTCTTTTTTTGCCTGCATCGCATAGTCAACGATGTACTCGCCATCGTACTTGATCACAACCACTGCATAGGAATCCAGGCGTTTCAGTACCTGAATACCCTGGAGACCGAGATAGCTGCCGGTATATATGCTGCCGTATCCGCCGACAAGCATGATGTCCTTGTCCTTTGAAAGGTTCCGAAAGGACCTTGTGATTTTTGTCATAAGGCCTTTCACATCCCTGAGGTAGCTTTTTACCATGAGTTCCTGCGTCAGGATTACAGGACAGATCTCGGTCAGAGGGTCTTTGAGCTCGAGTGCACGGTAAATACGCCAGGCATCTGTATCTGTAAGGATGTTGTCCACTTTCACCGGCAGGATTCCCACAGGCTTGAAATATCCCACTTTCAGTCCATCTTTCTTGAATCTCTGTCCCAGCCCCATGGATACGAGGCTTTTTCCGGTATATCCTCCAGTGGATCCGATATATATTGAGACCATCTCATTCACCTCCTATGGTAAATCGTGCATCAATTACGATAACACCTTTTCCTCTGGTATGTGCCAGAAGCGGATTGAGATCCGCTTCGATAATCTGAGGGAAATCCATCGCCAGCTGATTGAATGACAACAATGATTGTTCTATCGCTCCGATATCTGTTTCAGGTTCTCCCCTCACCCCTCTGAGCAGGGGGAACGTTTTTATCTCACGCACCATTTCATGGACATCTTCATTGCTCAACGGCACAATCCTGAAGGAAATATCCCGCAAAACTTCCACATAGATTCCACCGAGTCCGAACATAATCATATGTCCAAACTGTGGGTCTTTGGTTATCCCTATGATTACTTCCTTCCCCGGCGAGATCATCTCCTGTATCAGGACTCCATATATCGTTGCAGCAGGCATGATGTTTCTTACATGGGTAGTGATTTCGAAAAAAGCATTCTCAACGTCATTTTTGTTGTTAAGGTTTTTCCGGACGCCGCCGATATCGCTTTTATGGACGATCTGTGGAGACATGATTTTCATGACGATAGGATATCCGATTCTTTTTGCTCCCGCAACGGCCTCTTCAGAGGTCCTTGCGAATAACCCCTTCGGTTGCCTGAATCCGTATGTCTCCAGGACTTCATGCATCTCTTCGTCCGTGAACCTTTCACGGTTCTCCCGTTTCACCTTTTCGAAAATCGCTGCGACACCGTTTTTGTTCACATTTATATTCGTGAATGTTTTCGGGGGTCTCTTGATCCATGCATGGTAACGGTACATTGCATGGTATGCAGCGACCGCTTCTTCAGGGTACTCATAATTGGGGATGTTGTTTTTCATCAGTATTCTGGATGCCGATTCGATGCTCTTTTTGCCCATGAATGAGGTCATTACAGGTTTCTCGAAAAATTGGGAGACATAGGACACCTTTCTCGCAGTGCTCGCGACATCAACTGTTGCGGTTGGGGTGAGGAGCACAAGAACCCCCTGAATGCTTGAATCCTGAAGGACAAGCTGCAGGGTTTTTTCGTACCGTTCCGCTCCGGAATCACCCAGGATATCAATAGGGTTGTAAAATGATGCTACGGGGGGAAGGAACTCACGGAGTTTGTCGATAGTTTCCTTATGGAGTGTAACAAGCTGGAGGTCTGACTTGTCGCATGCATCGGCGGCAAGGATACCTGGTCCACCGGAGTTTGTAATGATGGCGATATGCGGCCCTTTGGGCAGGGGCTGACTTGCGAACGCCAGGGCAAAGTTGAAAAGATCTTTTATCGTATACGCCCTTATCACACCGCTCTGCCTGAATGCTGCGTCAAATGTAGCTTCGCGTCCTGCGAGGGCCCCTGTATGGGAAGAGGCAGCTTTTGCGCCGGCGCTTGTTGTCCCTGATTTGAGGATGATAAGGGGTTTTTTCTTTGATACCTCGTTCGCGACTTCCATAAACTTTTTCCCGTCGCTCACCCCTTCGATATATCCGAGGATAACTTTTGTATTCTCGTCTTCAGCAAGAGAACGCATGATGTCGGTATCAGTGATATCCGCCTTGTTCCCCATGCTGATGAACTTGGAAAATCCTATACCATCAGGCAGGGCCCGGTCAAGGACCGCAAGACAGAGAGCGCCTGACTGCGAAAAAAAGCCTATTCCACCCTGTGCCGGCATTCCTGCTGCAAAGGATGCATTCATCTTCGCATGGGTATCAATTATGCCCAGGCAGTTGGGACCGACAAACCTTACGCCTGCTTCTGCTGCTTTGTATGCCAGTTCGTGCTCGAGCCTTGCCCCCTCGACACCGCTCTCCTTGAACCCTGCCGTTATAATTATTGCGGATCTTATCTTTTTCTTTCCGCACTGCTCGATCACTTCAAGAACATTTTTTGCGGGGACTACTACTACCGCAAGGTCTACATTGTCAGGGACATCGGCCAGAGAGGGATATGATTTCTTCCCCAATATTTCATCTGCAGACGGATTGATGGGATAAATCCTCCCTTCATAGTCATACTGGATGATATTCTTCAGGATGTCGAAGCCTACTTTACCAGGCGTTCTCGACGCACCGATTACTGCGATTGATTTCGGGCTGAAAAAGGAATTAAGCATATAAAAATATTATAGGAAGCATGGTTCATTTGCAAGCAGAAAAGGGCCGCTGCAAAGCACAGAATATTCTTTTCAAGAAAACCTACGATTGTATTTTATGATGGGATTGCTTTAAGGAGAAACTTTCTGTTTTCAGCGGCTTGGAGAGGATATACCGTATATGCATGGTGATGAGGTTTGAGATTTCCTCAAGAAGCGCTCCGGAGGGTCTAATCCTGTTTACCTTCATTATGTCCCAGGTAAGCAGATCGGAATAGAATTGTACCGCTGCAGGAGATATTTTCACCGGCGAGTCAATTCTCTGGGCGCATCCTTCGCACATAATCGACCCCTGTGCGAGGTAGAAAGAATATCCGTGTTTTCCACATCTGCCGCAGGAATCCAATCTTGGCGCGAAGCCAACCAGATGCAGAAATTTAATTTTGAAAGAGGTCATCAAAAGCGTATCGTTCTGTTTCTCTTTAATGGTGTGCAGCGTATTGAGAAGCAGCGCATACGCCATTTTGTTTGCGTCCCTTTCAGGGAGAAATGAGAGGATGAGTTCAAGTATTTCAGAGAGCTTAAGAAAAGAGGAGAACTCTTCCCGCAATGGTTGAAACGAATTAAGTATGTCCGACTGTGTCAGCCTTGGCAGAGGAGCGTCCTCCCTGCCCCAGAACGATATTTTAGACTGAGTAAGAGGTTCGAGGCTGCCTCCGAACCGACTCTTGAATTTCCGGGGACTTTTCGCAAAAACCTTAAGGATTCCAAAATCAGGGGTGAGATAGGTAACGATCAGGTCGGCTTCACCATAGGGAACGGTTCTGATGACGATCCCTTCGGTTCTTTTCAGCATTACATAATATTCCCGAAATCTTCAGGTTTCAGGTTCTTGAGCCATTCTTCGAGCTGATCCGTGCTTTTTTGCTCGAGAATAGTGTCTTCGACGAATATTGATGCACTGACCCTCAGTGCAACGGCAACAGCATCGCTGGGTCTTGAGTCGACAAATATTTCTTTTTTCCCGTCAGAAAGACAGACGAGTGCGTAATAGGTATTCTCAAGTATCTGCGTAACAACAATTTTCGTGATCTTGACCTTCAGGCTCTCGGCAATATTCTTGATGAGGTCATGGGTCAGCGGTCGCGGAGTTTCTACCTTTCCTAGCGCAAGCGCTATCGAATCAGCTTCGGGCTTCCCGATCCATATAGGGAGCGTTCCGTTGCCGTCAATTTCCTTGAGAAGAAGGATATACATGTTGCTCCGCGGATCAAACAACATGCCTTCAACTTTCATCTGAATCATCATTTACCGGTATCCCAATTCCTGCAGCAAACGGACGTCATCTCTCCATCCCTTCTTTACTTTTACCCATGTCTCAAGAAATACTTTGGTATTCAGGAGTTTCTCGATTTCAATCCGTGCAGAAGTTCCTATTGCTTTCAACATGCTTCCGCCTTTTCCTATTATAATAGCTTTCTGCCCTTCTCTTTCAATATAAATGTTGCAACTGATTGCGAGGATACCGTCTGTGCGCTGATTCCATTTCAACACCTCGACGGCAACGGAATGAGGGAGTTCTTCTTTTGTCATCATCATGATCTTTTCCCGTATGATCTCGGATGCCATGAACCGTTCAATCTGGTCGGTAATCAGCTCGTCCGGGTAATATTTCGGCCCCGGCGGTAGATACTCATAAATCTTTGCGATTAGCAGTGGTAACCCGTTCTGTTTTAAAGCCGAAACTGGGATTATCTCACGGAACGGGTAAAGGCGTTGATATTCTTCGATAACCGGGAGTATCTCGGGTTTTTTCCTCGTGTCTATTTTGTTCATAATGAGGAAAACAGGCATCCGTACTTTTCTTATCAGATCAAGAACGATCCTTTCAGCCTCGCGGGGCCTCTGTGCCTCTACCATGAACAGAATGAGATCGACTTCACTAAGCGCTTCTCTTGCAGTTTTTATCATCGCTTCGCCGAGTCTGTGTTTCGGCTTATGGATACCCGGAGTATCAATGAATATGATCTGTGAATAAGGAAGGTTGTGAATGCCTATGATTTTGTTTCTCGTAGTCTGAGGCTTTGGGGTTACAATAGCGATCTTTTCACCGAGAATTGCATTCAGCAACGTTGATTTCCCGACATTCGGCCGCCCGATGATGGAGACATATCCGGAACGGAACTCTTTTTCCTCTTCAGTTTTTCTCTCCATAGCGATTATGAAAGACTCCTTACCGCTTCACGGATTCGCTCCAATCCCTTGCTGATTTCCTGAAGGGACGTTGCATAGGAAAGCCTGAGGTAATTATCGTCACCGAATGCTCCGCCGGGAACCAGTGCTACCTGTGCTTTTTCGAGAAGGTATGAGGCAAGATCCGATGAAGAGGATATCGTCTTTTCTGCTGATGACTTGCCGTAAATTCCTGAAGTATTCGGAAATGCGTAGAAGGCACCTGTAGGGACCGGACAGTGCATCCCCGGTGTCGCATTGAGTTCGCTCACGAGATATTTTCTTCTCTTATCGAATTCCTGAATCATCCCCTGTATAAAATCCTGCGGCCCGGTAAGGGCTTCGACCGCTGCTTTTTGTGCGATCGAGTTAGGATTCGAGGTTGACTGGCTCTGTATGGTTGTCATTGCCTGAATAATATCTTTCGGCCCTGCAGCAAAACCGATCCTCCACCCTGTCATGGCGTATGATTTCGAGAGACCGTTTACCACAATTGTTTTCTCCCTCATATTTTTATCGAGCGAAGCGATGCTGATATGTTCAACTCCCTCATAGGTGAGTTTTTCATAAATTTCATCGGATATTACATAAATCCCGTGTTTCAGGGCAACCTCTGCGATCTTTTCAAGGGTCTTCCTGTCATAAGCAAGTCCTGTAGGATTCGAGGGTGAGTTCAGGACAAGCGCCTTTGTCTTCTGAGTGACATGAGCATCGATTGCTTCCGGTTTTGCCATAAAAGATTCATTTTCATATGTTTTAAAAAAAACAGGTATCCCTTCATTCAGCAAAACCTGGTCAGGATATGAAACCCAGTATGGGGAAGGAATTAAGACCTCGTCTCCCGGACTGAGTAAGGCCTGTGCAATATTGTACAAGCTGTGCTTCGCGCCACAGGATACCACTATTTCCTCTCTTGTATAGTTCAGGCTGTTGTCTTTCCTGAATTTATCAATAATCGCATCCTTTAACTGGTCAATACCACCAACCGGCGTATATTTTGTGAACCCGTCCCTGATAGCCTTTATTGCGGCTTCTTTAATATTCTCCGGTGTATCGAAGTCAGGTTCACCAACACCGAAATTGACAACATCAATCCCCTGGGCCTTCATCGCCTTTGCTCTGGCGTCCATGGCAAGCGTTGGAGATGGCTTTATTTTGCGTGATCTTTCTGAAAGCATGAGATTGTTCCTCCTCTGAAATATTCGTCAATACTCTTGACTTGAAGGCTTCCCTGTTGTTATATTTTGACGCATATTATACCGGCACGGCCGTTATCTTCCAAATCTTTTTCGCATATTCTTGTACGGTTCTGTCGCTCGAAAATCTCCCTGACCTCGCAATGTTGCAGAGCGCCATTCTGGTCCAGAGTTCTTCATTCCGATATGCGGCGGAAACACGCTCCTGACAACTGGTATAGGAAGCATAGTCAGCGAGGACAAAGTACCGGTCTTCATGAAGGAGCGCCTGCACTATTGGTGCAAAAAGCCCCGGATCATCGGGGCAAAAATGCCCTTCTGCGATCTGGTTCAGGATTTTTCTCAGTGCACTGTTCTGTTCGTAAAACAACCGGGGTGTATATGTCCTGCGCAGTTCCGTTATTTCTGCAGTATTCATACCGAAAAGGAAAAAATTATCGGCTCCCACCTGGTTCAGGATCTCGATGTTGGATCCGTCAAAGGTACCGATGGTAACGGCTCCGTTCAAGATAAATTTCATGTTGCCGGTTCCGGAAGCCTCATATCCTGCGGTAGAAATCTGCTCTGAGAGGTCAGCTGAAGGGATGATCTGCTGTGCGGGAGTCACCCCGTAATTCGGCACAAAGAGTATCTGTAAATTATTCTTTGCGAGAGGATTTGCCTGTATGGTATCGCTCACGCATTGGATAAGTTTAATGATCAGTTTACAGAAGGTGTACCCCGGAGCAGCCTTGCCTGAAAACAGAATGGCTCTCGGAATAAAATCATCGTCTTTCCCGCCTTCAATAATCCTGTTGTAGAGTGTTATCGCGTGAAAAAGCGTCAACAACTGTCTTTTATACTCATGGAACCTTTTTATATGGCAGTCCAGGAAAAAGTCCGGGAAATAATTTAGTCCGTGTTCTGCCATGAGGATGCGGGACAGGGAAGCTTTATTTGCCTTCTTCACTGCACGGAAACGTCTCCGGAATTCTGTATCGTCTACAAGAGATTCAAGTCCCCTCAGTGCCCCAAGATCCTTTATCCATTTGCTCCCGATCGCTTCGGTTATCAGAGAAGCTAAGCCGGGATTTGCTTCAAGAAGCCAGCGTCTTGGGGTAATGCCGTTTGTAATATTCAGAAACCGTTCAGGATACAACTGATAAAAGTCATTGAATATCTTCTTTTTCAGTATTTCTGTATGGAGTTCCGATACACCGTTTACGCTATGGCTCCCTATCATGGCCAAGCGCGCCATGTGTATCTGTCTTTCTTCATTTTCTGTGATGATCGACAAACTCTTTTTCTTATCATGATCGCCAGGGAAATTTTTCTCAATAGGGATGAGAAATCGTCTGTCGATCTCCTGAATGATCTGGAGGTGGCGCGGCAGAAGATGCCCCATGAGAGCTTCCGACCAGATTTCCTGTGCCTCGGGAAGAACAGTGTGATTGGTATAGGAAAATGTACTTTCAGTGATACTCCATGCTTCATCCCATCCAAGGCTTTCTTCATCCACAAATATTCTCATGAGTTCTGCGATGGCAATAGCAGGATGGGTATCGTTCAGCTGCACCGCAACTTTCCCGGAGAAATCTGAAAAATCCTGGTGAAATTTTTTATATCTCCTGATAATATCCCTGAGTGTTGCACTTACAAAGAAATATTGCTGTTTGAGTCTCAGTTCTTTCCCCGCCATGGTATGATCATCCGGGTACAGGACTTTGGAAATGGTTTCGCTGTTTGTCTTGTCCTCAATAGCGCCAACGTAATCGCCGCTGTTGAAATAATCCAGATTGAACTCCCTTGTCGATTTCGCCGACCAGAGCCGGAGAGTACTCACCGTATTACATTGGTATCCGGGTATCGGATAGTCATAGGCCATAGCCATGACCTGATCGGTATCTGTCCATTCCATACGGTACCGGCCATTTTGACCAGTTACGGTATTCACCCTTCCATAGAAGTCAACAGAATAAATAAGTTCGGGTCTCGCCAATTCCCATGGATTGCCGTATCTGAGCCAGTTTTCAGGGAATTCCACCTGGTAGCCATTTACAATTTTTTGTGTAAATATTCCATATTCATACCGTATCCCGTATCCATATCCGGGATAACCGAGTGTTGCCATTGAATCGAGGAAGCAAGCGGCCAACCTTCCCAGGCCACCATTGCCCAGCCCCGCGTCCCACTCAAACTCAACAATCTCTTCATAGGTTATACCAAGTTCATCGAGTGCAGCCCGGTAATCGTCAGGAAGATCAAGATTAATGCTTATGTTTCGGAGGAGTCTCCCGAGAAGAAACTCAAGAGAGAGATAATAGGCCCGCTTTACATCACGGTAGTAATATTCCTGCTGGGTCTTTATCCATTGAGCTATGAGATTTTCACGAACTGCGAGCACAAATGAGTTGTATTTATCCCGCTGTGTTGCGGAGTATCTGTCTTTCCCGAATGTATAGATGAGGTGATAGAGAAATGACTCCCGGAATGTCTTGATAAAGTGGTTCATCTGAAAATCTCCCCCCGGCAGTACCCCTTTCGTAAATTGTATTCTATTATACCTTTAATCCTGAAGACCGTTGTGTTCAGGTGAATCACTCTTGAGGAACAGTGAGCCGACCGCACCCAACAGGGCAACCCCTGCGGCAAGCAACAACGCAGGGGACAAGGAATGGCAAGCGTCTGCGATAAGACCCGCGACACTGGGTCCGGCAGCCTGGCCAATGCCAAAGAAGAGAGTGATAAAACCGAGGCCGGCAGGCGCAAGTCTTGGACCCAGCAGGTCTCCGCATGTTGCAGCCATAATCGCAGGAATACTCCATGCTGAGAGGCCGAATAAAATAGCAGAAAGAACGAAACCATGGTTCGAAGGCCATACCGCAAACAAGCCAAACGCCGCTGACTGGATAATATAGACGATCACGAGGGCTGTTTTTCGTCCAAACTTGTCCGAGAACGACCCCCAGATCAGTCCGCATGAGAGACTTAACCACCCCATAAGCATAAACAGACGGCCGGCTGATTCTTGTGTGTATCCGCCTTCGGCTATCAGGTACTTGGTAAAGAAGGTCATATAGATAATATAGGAAAATCCGAAAGCAATATAGATCATACCCAAAAGCCATACAACTCTGGACCGGTAGACCCTGCCCCAGTTCAATACGTTTTCCTTCGGGGTAATCATTTCGCTATCTTTTTCAGCTCCCATGGGAAGGAGACCCAGGTCTGCAGGTTTATTGCGCAGAATGGTGAAAGCAAGTACAGCCAGACCGAAGGTTATACCCGCAAAAATAAACCAGCAAATGCGCCAACCGTTCACCCCATAAACTTCCAGCACATAAGGCACAAAAATACCCAATACAATCAAGGCGAAAGAAGAGCCTGTTACTCCAATGCCCGAGGCCAGACCGCGGCGATGCTGAACAAACCATGCAGCAAGCAGTCCGATTGCCGGGACATTACTGGCACCGCTGCCGATACCTGTGAACGCCCTCCACGCTGCAGCAGAGACAAAGCTGTTTGCGAAGCCGGTCATGAGCATACCTGCAGCCGCAACGGTAAGCCCTGCAGTGATAACGACTCTTGGACCATACCGTGATGCGAAGGCACCCCCGAGAACTGACAACGCCAGATATCCGATGAGATTGGTTGTTGCAAGGCCGCCAGCCTGGGTGTTATTGAGACCAAGCCCTGACTGCATAGAGGGCAGTACCATTGTGTATCCGAACCGTGCCAACCCCAGAGCGCCAAATACAACAAAAGTTCCGACAGCAAGAATCAACCATGCATAGTGAATAGGCACAATATTTTTGGAGTTGCTTGTCTGCATACGTATTTTAAATACAGATCTCTATCTATTTTTCTTCATCAATTTACCATAATATAATAACTGTCTGCGTTTCCCGGGTTAAAGACTTCTTTCAGCTACTTCTGCAAATAATCTTACTTTTACCATCATTGCAGTGAAGTTTTCCGGCTTGAGCGACTGTGGACCGTCAGAAGAAGCATGTTCCGGATCAGGATGCACCTCGACCATAAGTCCGTCTGCCCCAGAAGCAATCGCGGCAAAAGACATCGGAGCTACATAATGATAATTCCCTGTGGCATGCGATGGGTCTACAACAACCGGCAGATGCGTTTTCTGTTTTAAAACCGGAATGGCCGAGAGATCAAGGGTGTTCCGGGTAGCGGTCTCAAAGGTCCGTATCCCGCGTTCACAAAGGATTACCGCATGGTTTCCTTCACTCAGTATATATTCAGCGCTCATTAGCAGTTCCTGAATAGTCATTGACATTCCCCGTTTTAAAAGCACAGGTTTTTGTATCTGACCAAGTTTTTTTAAAAGCTCGAAGTTTTGAGCGTTCCTTGTTCCTATCTGGAGGATATCCGAATATTCTGCAACAAGCTCAGCGGTTTCAGGATTCACAACTTCGGTAATAATCGGCAAGCCCGTTACCTCTCTGGCCTTTGCAAGCAGTCTTAATCCTTCCTCTTTCATGCCCTGAAACGCATAGGGTGATGTTCTTGGCTTAAAAGCACCCCCTCGCAACACTTTTGCACCCGCATTTTTCACTGCCTGTGCCACCGCGATTATCTGCTCCTCGCTTTCCACTGCACACGGACCTGCCATTACAATGATATCCTTATCGCCTATAGCAACAGTGTCGCTGATTCTTATGACGCTCGTCTCTTTCTTAACTTCTCGCGAGGCAAGTTTATATGGCTTGAGTATCGGGACTACACTTTCTACTCCATTCATGAACTCGATTGACTGAAGGATCACCTTGCCACGCTCATCTCCGACTGCGCCGATCACATCTCTTGTTGTCCCATGGATAATATGAGGCTTATAACCGTATTCTTTGATTTTTTTAAGCACCTCTTCCCTCTCTCGTTTTGTTGCGCCTGCTTTCATTACAATAATCACTTTGTCTTCTCCTTTCCTTTAACCGGAAACCAAAAAGGCCGGAGAGTTCTCCCGGCCCTGATTAGTTTATGAAAATAAAAAAGCCGGGGTTACTTTCCGTCTACCCTCGGCTCCTGGTTGATTTTTTGTGTTAGCTCTGTCTATCTCTCACAATCAACCCTTACCTAAGGCAGACGGCCTAAAGAAATAGCCGCGCCAGAAGGTAAAGTAACTAAATGAGAAGCAGAGTAAATGCATGAGTAGTTTTAACAGATTCGTAAAATGGATGTCAAGAATTTATTTGTATCGAAAAATGGAGAGGGATGTAACAGTTCGCTTAAGGCTCTGGAACTGTCAACATCCCTCTGTTTATCTATTTATATTTTTGTTCTATATTTTGAACTGAAGCTGCCACCTTAAGAATTGACCGTTTTTCGCATTGTCCGCATAGAAATCACCGGGGATAAAGTACTCATACTGGAAAAACGCATCGATATTCTTATTGAATTTGTGGGTAAGAAATAATGTCGGGAGATGTCCCCTATCGTGACCGTCGCCGAACATTGCCCTATGTGGAGTCAGAGGCTGTGCGTCCTGGTTTGCCCTCCAATACTGATACGAAAGAGCTAATTTCGTATCCGGCGTTAATTCCATAGTTGCTTTTGCCATGTATAACTGGAGATTTGACCAGTAACCGGGCATAGCATAAGTTTCCGGTATGAATTCATATATCTGCACATAGATAAGGAGCTCGTTCCAGTAAGGAGCCTTAGAAAATAAGGGGTCCCAGTTTTCATTGTCTTCAGTATTCGGGTCATCTCCGGACAGAGAAACAAAACGAAGCTCGAACTCAGGCTTCAGCGGCATATCTGCAAATTTACGTTTTCCAAAGATATACCCACCATATGCGGATCTGTCTCTCCCTCCGTCATATTCTCCAAACTGGTGCGCAAATTCGCCACCGAATGTCCATGGGCCGGTTGTATACACTGCCCGCGCTCCTATTGTGTTCAGGTCGAGTTCAGGAGTAGGCGGTCCGAGCGGATGTTTTTCCTCTCTCTTAAAAATATAATACGGCTCTACATTCAGGTTTTCATTGATCTTATCTCTGCCATACACCATAAAGGCCTGTTCATCAGAAGCGTTCAGTATCTTCTTGTGGTTGTAATATGTTCCCGCATCCGGAACTGCAGTGCGTAATGTCGGCAGATATCTATCCTGGAACTGGTTCGTTATGTAGACAACATCTACATTGTGATTCTCGTTGATTCTCCATTTTGCCTTTGCTGCATTAAAATAAAAACACCGCGAACCGTCATTCGGGTTTCCGTCAGAGAGTAAAAAACCCTCGCCATACATGTCCGGTCCCAGAAAATCCTGTCTCCCTATTTTCAGGTCGACCGGTAATCCAAAGACATTGTTCGCCTTGAGATACAAATTATCAATAACCCCTTCGTTTTCATCCAGGTGCTGGTTCCACGGTTGTCTATAGGGGCCAAGATTATAGTACACTTCACTCGTAAGCTTGAGGAATATACCGGTATCCTTATTAAAGTCTACGCTACCCCATAGAGATGTCTTGAAGCGAAAGAAATTTCTGTCGTAATTTGTATTGTTGCCACGGGGCAGTGTTTTTAAATCCAGCAGATTATCCCATATTTCCTGCCTGATCCTTTCTGAAGCGCCATACTTATACGTAATTTCGGCATACGCTTCTTGAATATATACAACCCCTGCCAACAGTACCAGTAACGCTACGGCTAAAATCTTTTTCATCAGAGTCCCCCTCCTTTTTTCACAACGATTTGAAAGCTTACCATAAACGATCTTTTTTTTAAACATTTTTATACAACATTGTTATACCTTCTATAGTGTCCTTTTGTCTATAACCCTTCTCATCTTTCCTTCGATCCTTTCGAGCGATTGTTTTTCTACTGGTTTCACTTCTACAGATATGCCGAGTTCGGCCGCAAGTCTTGATTTGATTTTTTCGATAAAATCTTTCTGTTTTCTGACCTGGTCAAAAAATATGGACTCGGACACCTCAACGAGCACAGTGAGTTCGTCAACCGCAACTTTCCTGTCGAGCAGTATCTGATACTGAGGTTCTGTTCCTTCAATCTCACGCAACACGGATTCAATTTGAGAGGGGAATACGGTAATCCCCCTTATTTTGATCATATCATCTGTCCGTCCCATGACCTTGTTCATCCTGACAAATGACCTCCCGCATGCGCAGGATGCAGTTATGAGGCTTGTCAGGTCTCTGGTTCTAAAGCGGACCACAGGAAATGCTTCCTTCGTGAGTGTGGTAATAACCATTTCACCCGCTTCCCCCTCAGGCAATGGCTGAAGTGTTTCAGGATCAACCACTTCAACAAGAAAGTGGTCCTCATTTATGTGGAGACCATTTCGCTCAGGACACTCTCCTGCTACTCCCGGGCTCATTACTTCACTTAACCCATAGTTATCAGTTGCAACAATCTTTAGTTTTTCCTGCAATTCATGCCGCATTGCTTCAGACCATGGCTCTGCCCCGAAAAGTCCATACTTCAAAGAAAGGGAGTTTACATTCAATCCCATCTCCACGATTGTATTCGCTATTGCAAGAGCATAACCGGGGGTACACAGGAGAGCGGTCGTCTTGAAATCGTGCATTATTTTAACCTGTCGTCTTGTGCTTACGCTTGAGATGGGTATTACCGAAGCTCCTATGCGTTCTGCGCCATAATGCAGACCTAATGCTCCGGTAAAAAGGCCGTAATCGAAGGCAATCTGCACGATATCATTTTGAGTAACACCTCCTGCCACAAGAATTCTTGCCGCAAGATTCGACCAGTTCTTTATATCATTTCTTGTATACCCAACTGCTGTTGGCATTCCTGTTGTACCCGAAGATGTCTGCACCCTTACAACCTCACGCATGGGAACTGCAAACATACCATAAGGATAGCTTACCCTCAGGTCTTCCTTAGTCGTAAAGGGAAGTTTCCTTACGTCTTCGAGTGAGCGGAAAGCGTCAGGATCAATTCCTGACTCATCAAACTTTTTCCTGTAAAAAGGTACATTCATGTAAACTCTTAATACCGTGGCCTGAAGTCTTTCAAGCTGCAACTGCTTAAGTGATTCTCTCTGAATGCATTCTTTTTCCCCTTCCCAGTACATACACATCCTCCATTTTATCGAAAAAATCAAATAGGGTAATCAACATCCCTGCCCAGGTAGGCTCTCTGGACATCTCTATTTAAAAGGAGATCTTCTGCAGGACCCTGGAGAATTATTCTCCCTGTTTCGAGAACGTAACCGGTATTTGCGATCTTCAGGGCGCTTCGTGCGTTCTGCTCAACCAGAAGCACCGTAAGACCATAGGTGTCCCGTAACTCAATAACATATCTGAATATCTCTTTGATTACTATTGGCGCAAGTCCCATGCTCGGTTCATCCAGGAGAAGAACCCTCGGTCTTGCCATTAATGCACGTCCGATAGCGAGCATTTGTTGTTCTCCACCTGAAAGCGTCCCTGCAAGTTGCTTCATCCGTTTTTTTAAAATAGGGAATATTGCATAGATCAGATCCATATCCTCACTGACTTTTGAACGATTTTTCAGAGAATACCAGTGAAAAGAGCCGAGCAGCAAATTGTCCTCAACACTTAACGGCTTAAAAACAAGGCGTCCCTCTGGTACGTGAGAAATGCCTCTTTTTACTATGGCATCGGGGCTCAGCGTGGAGATATCGAGACCATCAAAAATCAGCTCGCCGTTTTTTGCCCTGATAAGACCAGAAATAGTATGCAACAGGGTTGTTTTGCCCGCTCCATTGCTCCCTATAAGAGCAACAATCTCTCCCTTGTTCACATGGAGGGAGACCCTCTTTATGGTGTGTATCTTGCCGTAATAGACATCTACATTTTTAAGGATGAGCACTATATCCCCCTTGCATTTCTTCTTCTTCTCCAAGATACGCAACAATTACTTCCGGGTTTTTCTGGATTTCAAGCGGTGTGCCCTCAGCAATTACCTCGCCGAAATTCAGAACAGTGACAGAGTCACTTATCCTCATCACCAGGTCCATGTCGTGTTCGACAAGGACTACGGTTATCTTAAGCTCATCCCTGATTTTCCTGATAATCTCTCCGAGATCGCGTGTTTCCTTTATATTCAACCCTGCAGCAGGTTCGTCCAGAAGAATAAGCCGTGGCCCTGTAGCCAGGGCCCTTCCAATTTCTAAAATCCTTTGCTCTCCGATGGGAAGATTGGAAGCGACTTCGTCTTTTCTATGACCGAGGTTGATATAGTTAAGAATTTCTTCACTTTTCCGTTGTATCTCCCTTTCTTCTCTCATGACAGAGGGGAATTTAAATCCTGAAGAGAAGAACCCGGCTTTGGTCTTCGCATACCGGCCAACCATAATATTTTCGAGAACGGTCATATTTCCAAACAGTTCAACATGCTGGAAGGTGCGTGAAATGCCCTTTCTGGCGATTCTTGAAGGACCCAGACGAATAATCTTTTCACCAGAAAACATGACTTCACCTTTATCGGGCTGATGAATACCGCTTACAATATTGAGCAGAGTCGTCTTACCGGCGCCATTTGGACCTATAAGCGCTTTAATGTGACCCTGTTCTACGTCGAAACTGATATTTCGCAGAGCTATAAGTCCTCCGAAACTTTTCCATATCTCTTTAACGCTTAGCAAAAGCAAAGCCTCTCAGTTTCTTTATCTTGTCGATCAGGATTGGAACCAATCCCTTTCTGAAAAACATGAGGGATAACGTCAGGATTAAACCGTAGACCAGCACATCCAACTCTTCAAACTTCCTTAACAGCTCCGGCAGCACAGTAATAACCACTGCCCCGATGATTGCGCCCCACAAGTTCGAAATACCCCCAACAATCACCATCGTAAGGACTAAGATGGAGTAGAACAATGAAAAACTGCTCGGACTGATAAATGTCACATAATGCGCATAAAGACTGCCGGCAAGAGAGGCATAGACCGCACTAAGGATAAAAACTTTTATTTTGATTGCAGTGACATTCAACCCCATCGCGTTACATGCCATTTCGCTGTCGTGGATAGCTCTCAATGCTCTTCCAGTTCTTGATTGAATAAGATTTATAGAGAAGAACATTATTACGGCAACAATACCCCATATCAGGTAGAAATAGCCCTGTGTTGAATCTATGGCATATCCGAAGAAACCGAAATGAGGGATATCTCCAAAGCCTGAAGGACCTCCAGGTCCCCATTCATTCAGGATTATATAGATAATTTCGCCAAAACCAAGTGTGGCTACCGCTAGATAATGTCCTTTTAATCTCAGCGCGGGGACTGCTAATATCACTGCAGCAATGGCAGAAATACCCATTGCTAAGATTGTACTGATAACGACCGGAAATCCCATATGAACACTTAAAATAGACGAGACATACGCACCGATACCATAAAACCCTGCCTGTCCTAATGATACCTGACCCGCATACCCCATAAGTATGCATAGCCCAATCGCTACCAACGCATTTATCCCGGAAAATATTCCAACAGTCAATGTATAGGTGTTGCCTGAGATGACAGGCAGTAAGACAACAAAAAAGACCAAAATGAGCAGAGATAAGAAATCCTCTTTTTTCATGTGTTAAAACTTCCTCAAATCGAGTGTTGTTTTGCTGACGAATAATCCGGAAGGTTTTAAGAAAAGAATCACCAGGAGAATAACGAGCGCTACTGCGTCCTTTGATCCTGAATGTATGTATCCGGCGGTCATGGACTCAAGGACACCGATAAGGAATCCGCCTAGCACCGCTCCTCTATTGCTCCCAATTCCCCCCATTATTGCCGCACAAAACCCTTTTACCGCAAGCATGGGACCTTTGTCATATTCCATCAGAGAGATAGGAGTTATCGCCATACCTCCAATCGCACCAACTATGGCGCTCAGTATAAAAGAAAACATAACCATTCGCGATACATTGATTCCCACTAGTTTCGCTGCGGTAGTATGCACTGAACAAGCGAGCATGGCTTTTCCCAGCATGGTCTTTTTAAAGAAAAAAAACAACAAAACGATACAGAAACCGGTAATACCTATAACCCAAAGCGCCTGTTGCTGAATAATTGCCCCATAAATGTTCACAGGTTCTCCTTCGGTAAACGCAGGGTACACATAGGGTTCCTTGCCGAAACTGAACATTAAAATACCCCGTAACACGATCGAAACTGCGATGGTAATCATAATCATCAGCAACAGATCCGGATTTTTTAAAGGTTTTATTGTAAGCCTTTCCATGAGAAACCCGATAATTCCGGCGGTAAGAATGGTCAATGCAACCGAAACAAAAAAGGGGAGTTTCAGCGATTCGGAAAAAAACCACATCATGAGACCACCGATTACGACAAATTCACCCTGGGCGAGATTTATAATAGACGTAGCATTATAGGTTATATTAAACCCTATAGCAACCAAGGCATACACAGCCCCGACGGTAAGACCTGAGAAAAGAAATTGTAAGAAGACTGTAAGCAAATTTTGATATTTCCTGAAGAGACTTGAGGGGATAGTACCATCCCCTCAAGTGTTCAATCCATGATTATTTTAACAGTGACCAATCACCATTTTTTACTACGACCATCTCAAAAGCATTCTTGTCTAAACCGCAGTGGTCATTCTTTGACATATTAAAAACACCGCCGGTCCCCGGCCAATTCTTGATCTTCGTTTCTATATAATCTCTTATCTTCTTTTTGTCAGGGCCGACTTTTTTCAGTGCTTCCACTATCATCATGATGGAATCATATGCATGTCCGCCAAAGGTGCCCGGTTCACCTTTATATCTTGCCTCATAATCCTGCGTATACTTTTTCAATAAAGCTTTCTGGGGGTGCTTGTCCGCGAGTTTATCCCATACTACCAGCCTTCCGAGTGGCGCGATGACTCCTTCTGCAGCCTTCCCTGCGAGTTCTATGTTCTTCTTGCTTCCCCATCCATGGCTCTGATAGAGAGGGATCCCCATTCTCAGTGCATGCCAGTTTTTTGTCACAACTACCTGGCCCGGTCCTACAGACCAGTTAATTACCGCCTGGGCTCCTGAGGCCTTGATTTTAGTAAGCTGTGTCGTCATATCTGAATCTTTTGGCCCGTATTTCTCTTCTGCAACAATAGTAATGCCATATTTGGGGGCTATTTCAATGAGTGCCTTTTTCCCAGCATCCCCAAAGCCTGTGGATATAGTGATAATTCCGACCTTGCTTATGCCCTGCTTTTTCATATACCCATAGATTGCCTCAACTGCGCTGATATCATACTGGGGTGTTTTGAAAATCCAGGTTCGATCTTTGACAGGCTGGGTTATCGGCGCCCCGGCTGCACAGGAAAGGAGCGGTGTCGCGGCAGTATTCAGAATAGGGACCAATGCCATTGATTCACCGGTAGTCGACGGCCCTATAATAGCCAGAACCTTATCATTTTCGAGAAGTTTTTTGGCGGAGAGAACAGCCTGCGTCTCATCACTTTTTGTATCCTCAATAAGAATTTCAAGAGGATGTCCGTTTATACCGCCCGCTTTGTTAATCTGATCCTGGAGCATGAGCGCGGTATTCTTTTCAGGTTCTCCCAAGAAAGAAGCAGGCCCGGTTACTGCAAGAAGCGCCCCTATTTTATAGGGTTCTTTTGCAAAGGCATTCACGCACAAAAGACAAACAGACAATACTGCAACCATTACTACAAAAAACTTTCCCGATGTTCTTTTCATACACTCCTCCTTCAAATGAATTTATTACAACGCGGAGAGTTCTTCTCCTTCCAGGATCCTTACACCCGCTTGCCGCAGTATATCAACAGACTTCTCTATTTCGTCAAAACGAAAAATAACAATGGCATTTTCTCCGCTCTTTTCCACAAAGGCGTACATATACTCAACGTTTATTCCTTCTCCTTTTATTGTGCTCAGGATAGTAGACAGTCCTCCCGGTCTGTCCGGCACTTCAATTGCAATAACCTTTGTTTTCTCGACAGTAAAGCCCTTCTCTTTTAAGGCATGCCGCGCCTTTTCTGTATCATTCACAATAAGTCTCAATATCCCGAAATCAGCGGTATCAGCAAGATAAAGAGCCCTTATATTGATTCCTGCTTCAGATAATACAGAGGTTACTTCGGCTAGTCTTCCTGATTTGTTCTCGAGAAATATGGATATCTGCTCAACATTCATAATAGTTTGCCTTAATCAAAAACATGGATATAACACTATCACATTTTGGAGCAAGAAAACAATATATTGTGCTCCATTCCGAGCCACATAATTTCTTAATTAAATGCTTAATTAGTGCCGGTTTATCCTCTTTTCAAGAAAACCAAGAAACTGTCATTCACGCAATCAAAGCGCGTCGGGAATCCTTTATAGAATCCATCGGAAAGATTCCGGACAAGCCGGAATGACAAATAAATATGAGACAATTCGCATTGATAAACAAACTCGAATTATAGATATTCCACTTTTCGGTACACTCTTTCCGATCCGGTACTGATCCCTGCAGATGAAGCGAATCCCGGCGTCCATTTTTATTTTAAAGAAACACTTTCTACGTGCTCGACATATCCTGAACAGTCAGGCACGACTATCTGGAGCGCTCCTGTTCCATGATTCATTCGTGATTCATAATTCATTGCAGGAATTTTTAAATATATGATAAAATTATTGACTTTTCTATATTTATTGCGGATTTTACTTGTTTCGTTGATATCAAATACATGACTACGGCAAAAATACTGCTGGGATTCACCGGCACTTGAAGAGGGAAAATGGGAACTATCAATATACTTTTTTCGGGAGTGGGGGGTCAGGGAATTATCCTTGCGAGCAAAATATTAACTCAATGCGCCTTTGTTTCAGGGTACATGGTAAAAGAGAGTGAACTGCATGGCATGGCGCAAAGAGGAGGGAGCGTCACAAGTCATGTGCGTTTCGGCGAAGAGGCATATTCTCCTTTAATCCAAAAGGGTAAGGCTGACTTTCTGATAGCACTTGAAGAGCTTGAAGGATTGCGATATGCTGATTATCTCAAACCAGACGGCTATGTAATACTCAACCAGAAAAGGGTAATGCCCTCCGCTCTTAATACAGCCCTCACCCCGTATCCTGAAGACGTCAAATCTCAATTGGAGGCCACGGGTTTTCACGTTGACGCCGTGAATGCATTTGAGATCGCAAACAACCTGGGAAACCCCAAACTGGACAATATTATTATCATGGGAATGCTTTCCCGGTACCTGCCTTTCACTATTGCAACATGGGAAATGGTGATAAAAGAATCTGTGCCGGCAAAGACAATTGAGCTCAACCTTTCTGCGTTCAAGGTAGGGCGTGAGCTTATAAAGGGGAAAGCATAAGAATGTTCTGGCAAAAAGATATCGAAATGATTAGCCGCAGGGCTCTGGAAGAATTGCAGCTGAAAAGGTTGAAACAAACTGTTCGCCAGGCCTATAAAAATATACCGTTCTACAAAGAACACTTTTCAAAACTTCACATTCAGCCAAAAGACATCACCTCTCTAAAGGATATCCGGAAACTCCCCTTCACAACCAGGGAAGATCTGCGTGAATATTACCCATTTGGCATGCTTGCCGTTACAAAAGAACAGGTTGTGCGTCTCCATACCTCAAGCGGAACCACAGGGAAACCAAAAGCCATCTTTTTTACAAAAAAAGACGTAGACCGTGCAGCCGAGCTCATAGCCCGATGCCTTATTATGACAGGAGTTGCAAAAGGTGATGTGCTCCAGAACATGATGACCTATGGATTATTTACCGGCGCTCTCGTCATGCATTATGGCGCGGAGAAAGTGGGCGTATTGGTAATTCCGGCAGGTCCTGGAAATACAAAGAGACAGATAGCCCTTATGCAGGATTTTAAGACTACTACCCTCCATATCACTCCCAGTTATGCGCTCTATCTTGCCACAGTTATGCAGAATGAAGGACTGGACCCGCAAAAAGACTTTTCTCTCCGTAGGGCATATCTCGGTTCCGAACCATATTCTGAAGAAACGAGGAAAAAGATTGAAAAGTTCTTTCACATTGATGTATATAATTCTTACGGATTGTCTGAAATGAATGGTCCGGGAGTTGCATTTGAATGCAGGGAAAAGAATGGGATGCATCTGTGGGAAGATAACTTCATCATGGAGGTCATCGATCCCGATACTGGTGAAACAAAGCCTGACGGGGAAAAAGGTGAGCTTGTCCTCACTACGCTATACCGTGAAGCGATGCCTATCCTGCGTTACCGAACACGCGATATCACCAGGATACTTCCAGGTAAATGTAAATGTGGGAGAACCCATCGCAGGATTTCACGGATTATCGGCAGAACAGACGATATGATTATCGTACGCGGGGTAAACATTTTCCCTCAACAGATCGAACGGGTTTTGATGGGCGTCAAAGCCGTTGCGCAGAATTATCAGATCGTCCTCGAGTCTTATGACCAGATGACCGTGAGAGTGGAAATCGTGAAAGAACTCTTCGACGGGAAAGTGGATCATTTAGTAAATCTCAGGAACGAGATAACAGAAAAAATACGGTCAGAAATCCTTGTAAGACCAAAAGTGGAACTCCTGGAGCCGGGCACGCTGCCGGTGAGCGAGGGGAAAGCAATTAGAGTTATTGATAAACGGACTCTTTAAAATAACCAGGTGACCTTAGTCACCGGGAAGAGGATCTCCATATGGAACAATTAAAGCAGCTCTCCATCTTTTCTGAAAACAAGCCCGGCAGACTTACCAAAATAACAAAAGTTCTCGCGGAAGAAGGCGTGAACATCCTTGCAATCAATATTGCAAGTTCTGATGGGTTCGGGGTAATACGGTTTATCGTCGATAAATGCGAACTGGCTGCACAGAAGCTCCGGCAAAAAGGCTTTACCGTCTCTCTTAATGAAGTGATGGCTATTGAATTAGTGGACAGGCCCGGGGGATTATTTGAAGTCTCCGCGCTTTTATCAAAGAAAAAAATCAATATCGAGAACGCGTATGTATTGATCCTGGGATCAAGAAAAAAGGCCTTCTTAATAGTAGATGTGAATGAAATCGAAAAAGCGAAAAAACTTTTAAAGCATGAAAATCTGCGTTTTTTTACCGTAAAGAAAAGAGGGGAAAGCAAAACCGTACAAGGAGAAAAAAATGATCTGGAATAAAGAAGCAGAAAGCATGCGCATCGGGGAGAGGGAAACGCTGCAGATCGAAAGACTTAAGGCAATTCTCAGACGAGCATATAAAAATGTACCCTATTACAAAAATAGATTCGACGAACTGAAGGTTAAACCGGCAGATATTAAAAGCCTTAAAGACATAAAAAAACTCCCGTTCACCACAAAAACCGACTTGAGAGAAGGATACCCTTTCGGGTTTTTCGCAGTCCCGCGCAAGGAAATAGTAGAGGTGCACACTTCGTCCGGAACTACAGGAAAGCCGACAGTATCCGGCTATACGAGGAAAGACATAGATATCTGGGGTGAAGTGGTAGCGCGCGCCCTCACAATGTGCGGTGCGACAAAAAACGATATTATTCAAAATGGATATGGATATGGCCTGTTTACCGGGGGACTGGGCGTGCACTATGGAGCCCAGCGGATCGGGGCAACTATAGTCCCAGTGTCCGCAGGTCAGACAAAAAGACACCTCGACATTATGCAGGATTTTGGCTCCACCATCCTCACCTGCACCCCGTCTTACGCATTGTATCTTACAGAAGCAGTTGCAGAAGCAGGCATAAATATCAAGAAATTGAAACTCAAGGCGGGATGTTTCGGCGCAGAGATGTGGACTGACAGGATGCGTGATGAAATCGAAAAGAGGTTTCACCTGCTCGCACTGAATATTTACGGACTCACTGAAATAATAGGTCCGGGTGTAGCACAGGAATGCGACCAAAAAAATGGACTCCACATCTTTGAGGACCATTTCTATCCAGAGGTTGTTTCCCCTGAGACACTCGATCCCCTTCCTGATGGGGAAAAAGGAGAGCTGGTTCTCACTACATTAACCCGCGACGGCATGCCGATGATCCGATTCAGGACGAGGGATATAACCACGTTAAGGAGAGAACCCTGCAAATGTGGGAGGACCCTTGTCCGTATGGACCGTATCACCGGACGCTCAGACGATATGCTGAAGATAAGGGGCGTTCTCATCTTCCCTTCCCAGATCGAAAAAGCGCTGCTTGAAGTAAAAGGCGTAGAACCGCATTATCAAATAATCGTGACACGACCGCAGCACCTTGATGAGATTGAGGTACAGGTAGAGACTTCGAAGAAATTATTCTCTGACGAAGTGAAACACCTTGAGGAAGTGAAGAAGAAAATCGAAAAACACATTGAAAACTCAATCGGGCTCAGGGTAAAGGTTACGCTCGTTGAACCAAAGACCCTTCCCAGAAGTGAAGGCAAAGCAAAGAGGGTTATAGACAAACGTCAATTATAAAGGAGTGTGCTATGGAAGTGAAACAAATATCCTTATTTTTAGAGAACAAGAAAGGAAGGTTATCGGAAGCGCTGGACGTCCTCGCAAAGGCAGACATTAACATCAGGGCTCTCTCAATCGCTGATACATCAGATTTTGGAATCCTGCGTTTAATTGTCCCCGATCCGGATAAAGCAAAAAAGGTCCTTACGAAAAGCAGCTTCACGGTCAGGGAAAGTGATGTAATTGCTGTCGGCGTATCGGACAAACCCGGCGGGCTGGCAAGTGTTCTGAAACTTTTAACCGATGCGGATATCAATGTCGAATATATGTACGCCTTTGTTGAGAAAAGCGGAGAGAAAGCAGTGGTAGTGTTACGGACAGACAGCATCAGCAACGGGAAAAAAGCACTAAAAAAAGCCGGCGTTACTGTGCTTTCTTCTCGGGACGTATATGGGTTATAGATTTCCTTCTCATTTTCGCAAGTCTCCTGGTCACAAACACACAGGGTCTGCGTGAAATAACGACATTTACTCCTTCAGCGTCCAGCTTTTCTCTCAGTATTGCCTCTGTTTTCTCGACATCATACGGGTCGGTCACTTCAACAGAATTTACACCGCAGGATTTACAGAGTCCCTCAAGAGAGATTTTTCCACCCTCTTCTCCTTTTGCATTAATGCCGGTTAACGGTGTCGGCTGGTTCCCTGTCATCGCAATCGCTGAATTATCCAGAATAAGCACAAGAATATTTGCCTTGTTATACACTGCATTGATCAATGCAGGGATCCCGGAATGAAGAAAGGTTGAATCACCAATGACTGCCGCCACTCTTTTTACCCCCTGCTTGGCAATCCCTGCCGCCTTGCTGATGCCGGCCCCCATACAGAGGCAGGTATCCACAATTTGATAGGGCGGATTGACTCCGAGGGTATAGCAGCCGATATCTCCGGCAGTGAATGCAGGCGCTACCAATTTCAGCGCATCATAAAGCTTGCTATGCGGACAACCCGGGCACATTGAAGGGGGCCTGGGAGGCAACGGCTTAGAAGGCTTATCCCTTTTTCGACTTTTTCCCATTTCCGGGATACTCTGGGTTATCACATCCGGTCCAAGTTCGCCTATAGCGATGATTTCGCCTGATATTTTCCCTTTCACCCGTGAAGAATACCTCCTTGCGATTTCCTCAACAAAGGGTTCCCCTTCTTCTAAAACCCAGACTTCTTCCAATCCTTTCACAAATTCCTCTATCAATTTATCAGCAAAGGGGTAATAAGAAATCTTCAGGATAGCATATTCAGGGCCATATTCCCTGGCATAGACATACCCGATACCACAGGCTATGATCCCTTTCTTCTGGCCATTTTTCAAGGTCTTATTCAACCCTGAATCTTCTCCCCATTGTCTCAAACCTTCCTGTTTTTCGTTCAGATTTCTGTGACATCTCAATACATTACTCGGAACAGCGATCATGTTCGCAGGATCTTTCTTCAGTACAAGAGGATTCTGCTCCCTCACCTCTCCTATTTCAACCGGTGAATAGGCATGGGAAATCCTCGTCACGGTTCTTAGCATCACCGGGAGCCCCGTCTTCTCCGATAAGTCGAAAGCCATGATCGTCATATCCTTGGCTTCCTGTGAATCACTCGGCTCGAGGCAGGGTATTTTGGCAAATTTCGCATAGAAGCGGGAATCCTGTTCATTTTGTGAAGAATATGCTCCAGGGTCATCAGCAACTGCAAGCACCAGCCCACCTTTAATCCCAAGATACGCAATAGTCATTAATGGGTCTGATGCGACATTCAGCCCTACATGCTTCATAGAACAAATCGCTCTTTTTCCTGCATAGGAAGCGCCGATAGCAGTTTCAAAAGCAATCTTTTCATTCACCGACCATTCTGCATCACCGGAGAAATTCCGTGCGATATAGGTAAGAATTTCAGTAGCCGGAGTTCCCGGATAACTTGTTGCAAGAGAAATCCCTGCCTCTATCGCCCCTCTTCCAATCGCATCATCGCCTGACAGTATTATCTCTTTATTCATTTGATTTTCATTCACCTGAGGATACCCCTTTAATCCATTTTTTATAATTCTGTTTATCATTATACCTAATTTCGATGGAAATGTTTGTGAGACAGGACCCTTCAAGAACAGGTTATGGTCATTTTTATAATCCTCACTATCTTCAAGGGGAGATTGGAGAAATATTTGGAAATAAACCGATACCACCCCTCCCCCTACTTATTAGGAGGGGCTTGATCTTTCCCCCGACTATTCTGATTACATCCTTAACTCAATGAGTTTGTATTTCCAAATTTTGCTCTATCAATTGTCAGAATAATGCATGTAGAATATTTATGAAATGAACAATATTATTGATTTCCACACTCACGCCTTTCCTGATGAGTTAGCAAAAAGGGTAATAAAGATGCTCGAAGATGAAGGAGGCGTCAAAGCTCATCTTGACGGTAAAATATCCTCCCTTCTTTCTTCTATGGACGCCTGCGGAATTGAAAAGAGTATCATTTGCAATATCGCCACAAAACCGGAGCAATCCGATTCAATCCTGCAATGGTGCAAAAAGATCCGATCTGAGAGAATTGTTCCGTTTCCTTCTTTTCATCCCTATGACCCGAAATTCAAAGAAAGAGTTGATGAAATAAAACAGGAGGGTTTTAAAGGGATAAAATTCCATCCCTATTATCAGGATTTTATTATAGACGATGAAAGACTTTGTCCGGTTTATAAAAAAATATGTGATGAGAATCTTATACTGGTAATGCATACCGGCTTCGATTTTGCTTTCTCGCGGATTAAAATTGCTGATCCTGAAAAAATCATCACTGTCATAGAGAAGTTCCCCTCCCTTAAACTGATCACGACGCATCTCGGTGCATGGGAGCAGTGGGATGAAGTTGAGCAATTTCTGCTTGGGAAAAATATTTATATGGAGATATCATTCTCGCTTGAGTTTTTAGATGATGCCGTAAGGAAAATATTTTTAAATCACCCCCAGGAATATATCCTTTTCGGCACAGATTCTCCCTGGACGGAACAGCAAAAAACACTTTCTTTATTAAAAGGCTTGCAACTCGGAGAAAAAAAAGAAGCACTTATTTTACGCGAAAACGCCACGAAACTGCTGAACTCTGTATAACACAAAACTCCAGTGAATATTCAAAAACTTATTTATCCCTTCGCCCTTGCACAGGTTCGCCCGGTAGTTCCTTGAAGTCTGCACTCCCGTCTATTGCTTTTTTATATCTTTCAGTTCTTCTGCCTGATACTGTTCCTGCTGGATTGTAAGGTCAAGGTTGATCACCAGCCCGCCATGCTTGTTGACTTCGGGGTCTTTTTTCAGTTTAAGATGCCGCCTGTGAGACTTCAGGGCATCATCTGCCGACTTGAAAATAGCCTTTGCCATCACCTTGCTCAAATCAATCTTCCCAGGTTTAAACTGGGGAGGGATGCCATTTCCACCAATGTCCTCTGCGAAATATGCAATCTGCTTCATCTTCTCCATAGCCTGATCCATAAGCTGCCATGATCTAAGTCCGTTCTTCTGAAAAACCCATGAATAGCGCACATGCTGGAGCATCTCATTGTATTTGCCCGTCACTTCTCTTTGCAGGAGACTGATGAATTCCATAGGCATTTTCTGTTCTCCTCCCGGGGCTGTTCGCGCCTGCTGAGGTGTCAGTTTGTTCAATATCCTCTGGAATTTTCGTGCATGGATTGCCGACTCCCATGCTTCCCGCTGCAATACTCTCTTTATGTGGGGATCGTCAACCATATTGGCTTCACTGTTATAATGAGGGACAAGTTTCTCTTCGTACTCCACATAAGATTTGAAGATTGTCGCTCTGTTTGTCGGATCATAGGGATAAGGAGCGGGGGTGAAATTCGGTTCTCCTCCCAGTTTCCCGATACTCATACCGAGCCAGTGCATATGCCACATTTCCTCGCGCGACCTCGACAGGAGACTGGCCCCTATCGGAGTGTCTTCGCCTTCCATCCATGCATGCACCAGATACCGTATTATAGCTGCATGCTCATCGGTCATGTCCCTGTTCAGAAGAGCAATCAATTGAGTTTTTTTCATAAGAAACTCCTTTCAGTAAAATATTAGACGGAATATTTTTAATGATATGGCAATATGCAGTCATAGTCAAGAATAAAGAATTAATTATTGCAGGTCATGTTCGGAGATTTGATGATGCCCTGAGTTGACCGCATGCGGCCTGTATGTCGAGTCCTTTGCTCTCCCGTATCAATGCCCGCACATGACCTTCGAGCAGAATCTTCTGGAATGAGAGTATCCGTTGGTCAGAAGGTCTTTTCAATTCATTTCCGGGAAAGGGATTGAACGGGATAAGGTTCACTTTACAGCGCAAGCCTTTCAGCATTTTTACCAGGCTTCTTGCGTCTTCCTGCGAATCGTTTTTGTCCCTGATCAAGACATATTCAAAAGTGATCTTTCTTGTTGGCTGAAGAGGGAACTTTTTACATGACGCGATCAATGACTCGATAGGATACCTTCTGTTTACAGGCATGAGATCACTTCTCGCCTCATCTGTCGCAGCGTTTAACGAGACTGCGAGGTTTACCTCCGGAGCTTTCTGTGAAAAAAGGCTGATTTTCGGAACTACTCCCGCAGTAGAGACGGTAATTTTCCGTTTTGATATCCCAAGGAAGAGCACAATACGCCAGAGCGCTTCTACAACTTCATCGAAATTTTCAAAAGGCTCTCCCATACCCATAAGGACAAGGTTCGTTACTTTCCGCGGCTGAAGAATTCTGTTGACCGAGATAATCTGATCCACTATTTCATGCGCCTGCAGGCTTCTGATAAAGCCGCCTGCCCCTGTCATACAGAACCTGCATCCCATGGCGCATCCAACCTGGGAAGAAATGCAGAGCGTCAGTCGGTTCTCGTCCGGTATGAGAACACTCTCAATTCTGTTCCCGTCTTCGAGGGAAAATAGATATTTTTCTGAACCATCAGAGGAATGGAGATGCCTGACGAGACCCAGATTGCTAATACACGCTTTCCCCTCAAGCTTTTTTCGCAGTTCTTTCGAAAACTCGGTGATATCGTCTATTGACGTCACGTATTTCTGATATATCCAGTGAATCAGCTGTTGAACTCTGTAACGGGGCAACGCCTGTTCCTGTGTAAAGCGGAGAAGGTCATTTTTTGAGAGAGATTTTATGTTAATAATATTATTCATTATCAATTTATTATAATATATTAATTAAAGTATAGCTTTATATTTAATCAAAGAATTCCTCGATGCTCTGCATCGGGGTTACTGTTTTCCTTATTCTGTCATTCCCGCTTGTCGGGAATCCTTCCGGAGCATATGTTATATAAGACAATACAGGAATGCAAATCCCGAAAGCTTTCGGGACTGCGGGGTAGTTCATTTATGCCGTATTAGAGTTTGTTTTTTATTTCCCTGATTTTATCCAGCGTGTCCTGATACACTTCCGTCTTCTCCGGATTCAATGCAATTGCTTCGAGGACTAACTCCTCGGCTTCTTTAAGGTTTTCTTTCTTTATATAATAGAGCCAGGCAAGGTTGTTCCGGGCATCGGCATTCTGAGTATCCTTTCTGATTGCTTTTTTATAGCTGACCTCGGCATTCTCATAATCGTTTTTTTGAAGGTATACGTTGCCCATGTAGAAATACGCAAGAGGAATTGCTTCGGAAGCCTTTTCATATTCCTTCAAGGCATTGTCCAGTTCTCCCTGTTTTTCGTACGCAACACCGAGATTTATATGTTCCTCAGGGCTTAAAGGGTCATCAAGAATAACAATCCGAGGGAAAGCACAACCAAATGTGCATAGAGCGAAGAGTATCAAGCAGAGAGTGCGCACCAGGAACTTACTAATAAGACCATAAGTAAAGCCACATCTGTCATTCCCGCTTGTCGGGAATCTTTCTGAGAAAAGAAGGATTCTGGACAAGCCAGAATGACAAAATTGACATGTGAATGTGGTTATAGTTATGAACTCCTTAATATGTCCCCTGTTGATTTCATGTAGCTCGTTTTCCATTACTTTTCACTACTCACTATGCACTTTTTTTCTTTATAAGAAGCGTCCAGTAACCCGTTTTTTCCCATGATCTGAGAAAATCATCCCAAAGCACTACTTTTTCTTTGGACCTCCCCGTATGTGCGATGATACCCTTCTCCGAATAACCCAAAACGACCATAAAATGGTTCTGCTGGTAGAGGGAAAACCCGTAATCAACCATTACAATCAGAGGGAACCCGGCATCTATATCAGTTTTAAGACTTTCAACGCCTCCCCTGTATTGTTCTGCATACAACCCTTTCCCTTGTGCGTAAAGAATCAGGTCCAGATTCAGCGTTCCCCGCGCTGATTTACTGAATATCTCCTCTGCTATCTGCTCCGGGGGCATCGGTAAATTCCAATAGTTTAAAATACTCGCAAGAGAAGAAGGGCCGCATTGATATGTTTCCTGCTGATAGAAAGGGACATTACTGATTACTCTTGCATCTGAAGCGTCAGGGATCTTTCCACCTGTTTTACAGGAAATAATCATGAGTGAAATAGATATAGTTAGCAAAAAAAGGAGGAGAATGCGGTCTATGGAGAAAGTTTTATCTCCCTTCACCGCATTCTCCGTGTCTCTGATCTTATTTTGTAACAATAACTTTATGGCCGGTTAATTTAAGAAGCACAACTATAAGTATCGCGATGACGAGCACTGCAATGACTACACCGAGGCCATCCTGACCGACTTTCAGATCATCCAGCTGGAGCGCAATCTGATGAATCTGCTGGTCACTGAGTTGAGAAAATCTTTGCTGGATTTCATCATGGGTAAATCCTAACTGTGAAAGTCTTTCTGTCACAGCCTTCGCTTCGAGGATATTCTGGATTTTCTGCATGTCCGTGGTTCTTTCCATCTGCGAAAGCGCGATAATCTCAGATGGTGCAAATCCTGCGTCAACCTTAGGGGCGATACCAACAAGAAACATTGCGATTACAAGATACCATGATATCTGCTTCATGAAGGGCATTCTCATCTCTTCACCTCCTTTCATTCTGTATGGATGCTGCGTGTATAATGTTCTCCATGCACATTACTTTGTTGAGATACTTGGCAATGTGCCGAAAAGATATTTGATATCTTCGTCCTCGAACCGCAGCCCTGCTCCTGCATAAGCGCCTCTCCACCTGCTGTTCAGGATATTGTCGGCTCCGGCAGACAGAAAAAGATTTTTGAAAACGTAATAGTCGACCCCTACTTTGATGTGGGGGTTCTTGGCGTCTTCTTCATCATTCGAAAAGTCCCAGGCATCAGCGGTAATTCTGCCCTTGTCGTTCAGGAAGAAGTAATCCGCGCCGACGCCAAAGGTATTTTCTGTGAGTCCTATCCGCAATGCGAGATCATCAAACCTCTTTGCCAGCTGTGCGGTGAATTCAACCTCTTTCTCTATTGTTTCTGTTTTAGTAACTGTCCTGCCTTCCGATGTATCCTTGACAACCTTTTTGGTCTTCACTTTCGCTATCGGGTCATTCACAATTCCCAGGATATAGTATTTATCAGGTTTAGGCTGAAGAGTCAGATAAAAGTACCCTTTTGAATCAGCAGGCTCTGTAAGGTATTCAGTCTGGAAGGTAAGAAAGGTTCTGAACCGTTCAACCGCGGATATGGTCTTTTCGATCCCTGATGCAGCTTTCTGCACCGAATCATAAAGACTCTCGTCCTTGATAAGTTTACCCAGTGTCCCCTCGCCTCTTTCCACTTTCTTGGCGATCTGATCTATTGAATCCGTTGCGCTCTTGATGGTCGGTCTGTTTTCTTCCACCATTCCTCTCAGTTCCTGTGCGGCTTTATTCAGATTTTCGACCATAAGAGGCGCGTCCTGTTTTAATGTCTGCGAGAAATCCCTGATATTGTTTGCTGCAGACGTTATATTCTCCTTGTTCTTATCTACAAGCTCGGTTATTGTGGAAGCGAGGGTGTTAATGTTATCAAGGGTAGCCCTCAGTTTCCGGTCATTCACGGTAATAGTATCCCTCAGGCTCGCGGTAATATGGCGGAGATTTTGGATGGATTCTCTCATCGCTTCTTTTGATTCTTCAGTCCCGAATGTCTGGTTGAGCGACTGTGCAAGGATATTGATATTCTCGGAAACTGCGGTGAGGTTCCGTGCAAGATCGTCGATATCTACGATCTCGAAGACATTGTCAAGGGTTGCGCCGTCTGTCACGAGAGGCATTGTCTTTCCAGTCTTGATCTCGAGATATTTATCTCCGAGAAGACCCGCAGCCTTTATCGATGCACTCGAATCCTTGTAAAGTGCCACATCCTTGTTGAGCCGTACCGTTAACTTAGCACGGCCTTCCTTGAGTTCTATCGTTTCTATAACCCCGGCGTTTACTCCGGCAATCTTCACCTTTGTCTTTTCATCGAGTCCGGCAACGTTCTTAAAGTAGATGTAGACGGTATATCCTTCTTTCTTCATCCAGTTGACGCCACTAATCATGAAGGTCATATAGGATAATACCGCGATGACGACAATGGCAAAGAAACCGACCTTAAGTTCTGTCGATATTCCTCTCATATTGCACTCCTTCTATCTTTATTGGTCCCACAGAACTACCGGTGATAAATTGCTTCACGATAGGGTTTTGGGTATCTTTTATCTCTTCCGGCGTCCCGGTATCGATAATTTCTCCCTGATAAAGCATCGCTATTTTGTCGGCTATCTTATACGCACTGTTCATGTCATGGGTTATGGCCACAGAGGTAATCGACATCTTCTGTTTCATTTCAATCAGGAGATCATTGATGGCATCAGCAAGTATCGGATCCAGTCCTGTAGTCGGCTCATCATAGAGGAGTATCTCAGGTTCGTAGGCTATCGCGCGGGCCAGCCCCACCCTCTTTTTCATCCCTCCGGAGAGTTCTGACGGCATGAGGTCTTCGACCCCTACAAGCCCTACAAGCTTCAGCTTTTCTATCGCAACAGATTTTATGTCTTTTTTAGGGATATCTGTATGTCTCGCAAGGGCAAACCCGACATTTTCCCATACAGACATGGAATCGAAAAGGGCAGCCATCTGGAAAAGCATGCCGAATTTTCTCCTTAACTCATTCAGTTTATTTTCGGGGAGCAACGCGATATCAGTACCGTCAATGAGCACCTGTCCTTCGTCCGGTTTTAGTATACCGATTATGTGCTTCAAAAGGACACTCTTACCCGACCCGCTTCCGCCGATGACTACCATGCTCTCCCCTTTTTCAACCTTGAGGTTCACCCCATGAAGGACTTGTTTGCTCCCGAAAGACTTATGGAGATTGATTATCTCTATCATTGAAAAAGCCACACTGAAAGAAAATAGTCTGATATAAGTATGGTCATTGAGGAGATTACCACAGCGCCGGTTGTCGCCTTTCCGACCCCTTCTGCTCCGCCTCTTGTATAAAACCCTTTATAGCAGCTCAAGAGTGAGATGCTTGCGCCGAAAAATGCCGCCTTGATAAGGCCATTATAGATATCGCTCATTTCGAGATAGTTCCATGTTCTCTTCCAGTAAACAACTGAACTTGTATCGAAAAGCCCGACGGTTATGAAGTATCCGCCGATGATGCCGATAAGGTCTGCCACCAGTGCGAGCGCCGGAAGCATCAATGTTCCTGCTATCAGTCTCGGGACTACCAGATATTTTATCGGGTTCGTTGCGAGTGTCTCGAGTGCATCAATCTGTTCCGTGACCCTCATTGTCCCCAGTTCGGCCGCCATGGCAGCGCCGGCCCTTCCCGCGACAATAAGTCCTGTGAGAACAGGCCCCAACTCTCTGGTCATTGACAGGGCGACCACAGTCCCTACCACAGCCTCTGCCCCGAACCTTTTGAAACCTGTATACGTCTGAAGCGCAAAAACCATACCGGTAAAAATCGCGGTTACGAGGACAACAGGGAGTGAACGCACCCCTATTTCGAGCATTTGCTTAAAGGTATTCCGGATTTCGAAAGGGGGGCGCAAGATTTCTTTGAATGCCAGCATAAGGAGGATGAGGACCTGCCCGACTCCCTCTGCAAACCGTATGATCAATTTTCCGAGCAGCTCAATAATTTTCAGCATATATGCGTTGTGACCTGTTTCCCAAAGAAGTGAGTATATCATAAGAGATTGTACCGGCTTTTTGCGCAAGTTCGTCAGCGGTCACTCTTTCATTGGCCTGCCCCCCAAGCATAATAACCTCATCGTTCTCATCTGCCTCATCGATTTCTGTCAAATCGACCATCGTAGTGTCCATACAGACCCTTCCTGCCACAGGCGCCCGTTTTCCTTTCACAAGGACATCTGCATTGTTCGAAAAAAGCCTGGAATATCCGTCTGCATACCCCAGAGGAAGCACCCCTATCCTGCTTGGTCTTTTTGTAATGAATGTCCTGCCATAGCTGATCGGTGTTCCGGCAGGGACATTTCTCAGCGAGAGAATTCTGGTCTTTATAGTCATTGCAGGCAACAACTGAAAATCAGAAATCTTATGCATGACCGGTGAATATCCGTAAAGCATAATACCCGGACGGACTGCGTCGAGGTGAGCGTCTTCAAAACCAAGGACGGCAGCGCTATTCGCGATATGTGAAAAAACCTTTCGCTTCAGTTTTTCTGAAAGGGCCTGCCGTATCGCATTAAATCTTTCAAGCTGCTCTTCCGCAAAAGACCTGTCGGCAAGATCGGCTTCGGAGAAATGGCTGAGCAACGCTTCAATCTGCAGGCCGGGGAGTTCCGATATGGCGATCAGGTCGTCCACGGCGTGAACGCTGTTCAACCCCATCCGACCCATGCCGGTATCGATCTTGACATGTATTTTTATGAGAACATCTTTTTTCTTTGCTTCTTCTGAAAGTTCGTACGCACTGGCGGATGAATGAACAATGGGAATAAGCCTGAAATGAATGTATTCGTCAAGATGAGGTCTGTCGAAAAGCAGGAGTATCGGGGCCTGAATGCCGGCCTCTCTCAATTGGATGGCTTCGCCGAGATATGCGACCGCAAGGTAATCAGCCCCTTCCATCAGAAGCCTTGCAGAAACTTCAACTGCTCCATGACCGTACGCATCAGCCTTGACGACTGCAATGACCAGTCTGTCTTTCACTATCCTTTTGACGGTACGGAAATTATGTGCTATCGCAGAAAGGCTTATCTCTGCAATAGCTCCTCTACTCACCTTCTTTGTCTACTTCTTTTTTCTTTTCCTTTGTCTCTTTCTCAGGCGTTACATCGATTTCTGCTTCTTCACGCACACCCTTCTTGAAATTCGAAATCGCCTTTCCTATTCCGCTTCCGATCTGCGGGAGCCGCGTTGCCCCGAAAAGGACGACGACTATGATCATTATGATAAAAAGTTCCTGTGTTCCTAACCCAAACATACTCTACCCCCCTCTCTGGTTGAATCTTCCATTGTATTTATATTCACAAATGACCTTCCTTCCGGGTCTATTGTCATCACTTCTTCCTGACTGATATATGTCGCCTGGATGTTCTGAAGGAATTCTCTTACACTCCTCCTTCCACTTGTAATATATTCTTCTATAATTTTAACAGTTTTTTTTGAATAAATGCCAAATAACGGTTGTGACCTGCCCTTATACAGGGGAATAAGGACATCCCCTTTTCCGTCCCATTTACTGGTCATATATTGTATAAGTATAACATTTATAAAAGGCATATCGCATGCTGTTACGAACACTTCTGACACATCCGGCAGAGTCAGCGCCGACAATATGCCGCCCAAAGGCCCTTTTCCCTTGGTGACATCACCGACAAGGTGTGCGTCAAGGGAGAAATAGCGTGCGGGGTCGTTCGTTACGATAAAAGTCCTTCTGAAAATACCCCTGAGAAGTGCAACATTCGATGTAATAATCTTTCTCCCTCCGAACTCAAGAAACCCCTTGAGAAACGGCATCCTGGTATTTTCTCCGCCTGCCAGAATCACTGCATCCATAGATAAGATAGTTTATTCAAAAACAACTTTCATTTACAAGATAAAACAGCTTGTTAGTAAACGATATTTTCTTGACAAACAGAGGCCACTTGAATAAAGTAACTGAAATTTACCGGGAGGTCCTGATATGAATGCAAAAGTAACTTATGTGAATGGACTGCAGTTTGTCGGAGATACAGCATCCGGCCATGCAATAATGATGGATGGGGATAAATCTGTTGGAGGCGAAAATACCGGTCCGCGTCCTATGGAACTTCTCCTGATCGCCGCAGGAGGGTGCTCCGGTATGGACATTATTTCTATCCTGAAAAAGAAAAAACAGGATGTGACAGGACTCGAAATCAATGTTTCAGGGAATAAAGCAGAAGATTATCCAAAGAAATTCACAGAGATTATCCTTGAGTTCATCGTAAAAGGAAGGCGGATAGAAGAGTCTGCGGTAAAACGTGCGGTCGAACTCTCAATGACGAAATACTGCTCGGTCAAAGCCACGCTTCAAGGAACCGCAAAGATCAATTATTCATTTAAAATACTACAGGAATAAGCAAGGATTATTTTGAAAAGGAACAGTCTTTTCAGGCATATTGCAACGCTCGGTCCGGTCGGCTACCTCCCCGTTGCTCCGGGGACATGGGGTTCCCTTGCAGCGCTGGCAGCGTATATCGCAGTGAAACCATCGATATTTCTTCATGTCCTTGCGGTTCTTCTTATACTACCGGTTGGCATTGCAGCATCGTCCTCCGCCGAAAAATCATTAGATCAGAAAGACAGCAGGCATATAGTCATAGACGAAGCATGCGGCTTTCTTGTCGCGGTGCTCTTGCTCCCTTTCAGCATAGGGTATACATTCGCAGCCTTTTTTTTATTCCGTGTTTTCGATATACTAAAACCGTTTCCTGTCAGAAAGGCCGAGACTGCATTGAGCGGAGGACTTGGCGTGATGGCAGACGATGTTGTCGCAGGTATTTATGCGAATCTCATTCTCCAGATATGGAATCTGATTTTCTTCTAAGGGTTCTTTATGAACGTGAAATCTTTGAGGTGTTTCATAGCAATTGACATCCCTGATTCTATCAGGTCCGAGATCGGAGGGGTCATTGACGCCATGAAAAAGTGCGGTGGGGACATCAAGTGGGTCACTGCTTCAAACATTCATATCACCCTCAAATTCCTTGGGAATACCCCGGAGACGGCGCTTCCTGAAATTCAGGACTCCCTCAGGAGTGCGGTATCGTCTTACCTGCCTTTTTATATTACAATATATGGAACTGGGGTCTTTCCCAACCGTAAATATCCCAGGGTCATCTGGGCGGGGATAGAAGATTCGCAAACTATGAAAAACCTGAAGAAGGACATCGAGAATGCCATGACGGCACATGGATATCAAAAAGAGGACAGGGATTTCACCCCTCACCTCACCCTCGGCAGGGTTCGCTCCCAGAAAGGGGTCATCGCAACTGTCCTGGAACTCGATACATTTCAATCAAAAGATTTCGGAGAAGCAGAGGTCTCTATGGTGAAACTCATGAAGAGCGAACTGAAACCACAGGGGCCTGAATACAGTTGTATATCCGGAATACCCCTTGGCGCCAGGAACGGTTCATGAGAAATGACGTGAAGAACCCTTCGGCAGAGACCGCAGGGTATCCATTATTTGAATGTTTATTTTTTGTTGTCATTCCCGCAAGCAAAGCGCGTCGGGAATCCTTCCGGAAAGATTCCGGACAAGCCGGAATGACAGAAATGTTGTGAAAAGAAATTTGAGATTGGAGGAAGAATGACGAACAAGGACAAAAGCAAGGCTCTCGAAATTGCCATTACACAGATAGAAAAGAATTTCGGCAAGGGAGCGATTATGCGTCTCGGCTCTGAAGGGATCCTGGAAGGTATCCCGGCAATCCCTACCGGTTCATTATCGCTTGATATTGCGACAGGGATCGCCGGGTTTCCGAGAGGAAGGGTTGTCGAAATTTTCGGCCCTGAATCATCCGGTAAGACTACTCTTGCGCTGAATGCACTGGCACAGGCACAAAAAGCCGGGGGGACCTCTGCGTTCATTGATGCCGAGCATGCACTTGATGTCACCTATGCACAGAAACTCGGAGTGAATATTGACGAACTCCTCGTCTCCCAGCCGGACACAGGAGAACAGGCACTGGAAGTTGCAGAAGTCCTTGTACGGAGCGGTGCGGTAGATATTATCGTCATAGACTCTGTTGCCGCGCTGGTCCCGAAAGCCGAGATAGAGGGTGACATGGGTGATTCGCTTCCGGGTCTCCAGGCAAGGCTTATGAGTCAGGCATTACGGAAACTTACCGCTGCTATCTCGAAATCTCATACGACCGTTATCTTCATCAATCAGATACGGATGAAGATCGGCGTCATGTTCGGAAGTCCGGAAACAACCACTGGCGGCACAGCGCTTAAGTTCTATTCTTCCATGAGGCTCGATATCAGGAGAATAGAAAATATCAAGGAAAACCAGGAGACCATAGGCGGCCGGGTCAGGGTAAAAGTGGTGAAAAACAAAGTAGCCCCTCCTTTCAGGCAGGCAGAGTTTGATATTTATTTCAACGAAGGGATTTCCCGAGTCGGCGAACTGGTGGACCTTGGCGTTGAAAAGGGGATCATCGAAAAAGCAGGCTCCTGGTACAGCTATGGGGGAAACAGAATCGGTCAGGGTCGCGAAAACTCAAAGGAGTTCCTGAAACAGAACAAGGATATGGCGAAGGAAATAGAAGATAAAATTATCGAAGCGTTTAATTTAAGGAGGTAAGCATGGATATCAACGATCTTTTAAAACAGGCACATGCACTGGAAGCTTCGGATCTCCACATAAAAGTCGGTTCGCCGCCTATCCTCAGAATTCACGGGGAGTTGGCCCCCCTTACCACACAAAAAAGGGTCAGCCATGAAGATGCGACAAAGATAGCTCTTGCGGTCATGACCCCCGGCCAGACTGAAGTTTTCAAAAAGAAAAACGATATCGACCTCGCCTACAGCATCCCCGGTCTGGGAAGGTTCCGGTGCAATATATTCATGCAGAGGGGTACGGTAGGTCTCGTCTTCAGGGTTATTCCAATGAGGATCCCTACGGTTGAAGAACTGAACCTCCCTGAAGTAATTAAGAAGATTGCTGCAGAACCAAGGGGACTGATTCTGGTTACCGGAACAACCGGTAGCGGTAAATCAACGACGCTTGCCTCCATGATCGATGTGATAAACTCGCAAAGAACCGATCATATCATGACGATCGAAGACCCGATCGAGTATCTCCATCGTGACAAGAAAAGCATTGTGAACCAAAGGGAGATCGGAAGCGACACCGAATCCTTCAGTAAGGCACTGAGACAGGCGCTGAGACAGGACCCGGATGTCATTCTCGTCGGTGAAATGCGTGATTTTGAAACGATACAGACTTCGCTTGTTGCGGCAGAAACAGGCCATCTTGTGCTGAGCACTCTTCATACTATAGACGCTATGGAAACTGTGAACAGGATCATCGCAGTATTCCCACCCTATCAGCATAAACAGGTTCGCATGCAGCTCTCCTCAGTATTAAAGGCAATTATATCGATGAGACTTATGCCAAGAGCCGATGGGAAAGGAAGAGTGCCCGCAGTCGAGGTGCTTATCGCTACGGCAACCATAAAGGACTGTATCCTGGATCCCGACAAAACGAAATCCATACAGGATGTGATTGAGCAGGGAGCAATCCATTACAGTATGCAGACCTTTGACCAGTCGCTGTTCAGTCTGTACAAATCAGGCCTTATCACCTACGAAGAGGCCTTGAAAAGGGCGTCCAATCCTGATGATTTCGTATTGAGAATAAAAGGCATACAGTCAACGAGTGAGCTTTCGGTTGAAGAGCAGCTTTCGATCCGTCCGGAGAAAGCAGACAAGAAGGATGAGATGAAAATTGACAGGTTCGCCAAATAAGAACAGAAACCCGTCACATTTTCCTTCAGCGAGACAATACGCACTGAAGCTCCTTAGCTACAGAGGGAGGAGCGAGAAAGAAATGCGGGAGAGGCTCAGGAAGAAGGGGTTCTTTGCAGATATTATTACGCAGACAGTAGAGGCTCTCAGGAAATCCGGTTTTCTCGATGATACCGCATTGGCTGAAAACCTGAAGAGAGAGGCCTTTTCCAGAAAGATGCTTAGCCGGAATGGGGCGAAACAATACATGCTGAGCAGGGGTATCCCCCTGCCCGTGATCGATACAGCAATTGTCGATGACGAAAGAACCGATATCGAAAATGCGAAACGACTAGTAGAAAAAAAAATGAAAGTGCTGAAAAATTATGGACCGGAAATAATCAGGCGAAGGTTGTATAATGTTCTTTCACGGAGAGGCTATGCTTCGGAAACAATACGAACAGTTTTAAAGGACAACATTTTTTATAAGGAGGACATATAATGAAAAAAGCATTGCTGCTGGTCATATCGGTATCACTTTTTTTATTTCTCGGATGCGCGAAGTCTGTCCGCTACACAGAAGACGAGATAAAGACATTCCCCAATGAAATCAAGGAACATGTAAGGAAAGGACAGATCTCACTCGGAATGTCGCAGGAACAGGTGCGGTATGCATGGGGCGCTCCCGATTCTATAAAATTCCTCGAATCGTTCGAGAATAAAAGCCGTGAAGAGTGGACATATTCCTTCAAGGAAACGCTCAATGTAGTTACCTATAAGGTCCTTTTCTTCTATGACGGAAAACTGATCTATATAAAATAGCGGTACGATCAGATAAAATCTCGCTGAGGTCAGCTGAACCCCGTTCGCTTTTCTGTACGGGCATCGTCTCACTATATGGTCGAGACGGCAAATTCTATGCAGCACCAAGGAGATATATGAACAGCCCGGACATACGATCAGCATTTCTGGAATATTTCAGAAAAAAAGACCATATCATTGTTCCGAGTTCTCCCCTTATCCCCTGGAACGACCCTACCCTACTGTTTGTAAACGCGGGGATGGTACAGTTCAAAAGAACCTTCCTGGGTGAGGAAAAAAGAGACTATACCCGTGCCGTTACCTGTCAGAAATGCATGAGGGCCGGAGGGAAACACAGTGACCTCGAAAATGTTGGGCATACTTCCCGCCATCATACATTCTTTGAAATGTTAGGCAACTTCTCGTTTGGTGATTATTTTAAGAAAGATGCAATCCTTTTCGGATGGGAACTTCTCACAGATATATTCCGGCTTCCTGAGGACAAACTTTACGTATCAGTCTATGAGCAGGACGACGAGGCAGAAGAACTGTGGCATACCCTGATCGGGATTCCGGGCGAGAGGATTGTGAGACTCGGAGCAAAAGACAACTTCTGGCAGATGGGCGACACAGGACCATGCGGACCATGCTCGGAAATTATCATTGACCAGGGAAGCCATATCGGATGCGGAAAGCCTGAATGCGCCGTTGGCTGTGATTGCGACCGGTACCTTGAACTTTGGAACCTTGTTTTCATGCAGTTCAACAGGGACGAATCCGGCAGACTCGACCCACTACCCAAACCAAGCATAGATACGGGAATGGGGCTTGAACGGATCAGTGCTGTCCTTCAGGGCAAAACAAGCAACTTCGATACAAACCTTTTCCAGCCGATTCTTCGCGGTATTGCTTCGATTGCGAATATTCCGTACGGCTCATCTTCTGATTCGGACACTTCCATGAGAGTCATTGCCGATCATATCCGCGCTTCGGTGTTCATGCTCTCGGAAGGTCTTGTCCCCTCAAATGAAGGGCGTGGATACGTTTTGAGAAGGATCATCCGGAGAGCCTCAAGACATGCCAAACTTTTACAGATTCATGACCCGTGCCTCTTTCAGTTGAACGATTCCGTGATACATTCAATGGGAAGCGCCTATCCTGAAATCGTTCGTGAAAGGGACAGGACCGAAAAGTTGCTGAAAATAGAGGAAGAAAATTTCCACAGAACGGTCGAGACCGCAATGTTTGTATTCGATGACCTTATCAGAAAAACGAAAGAAAGCGGACTCCTTACGGTCCCCGGAGAAGAAGTTGCGCGGCTTCAGCAGACCCACGGTTTGCCTCTGGATTTCGCGAAAGATATCGCGCTCGATGCAGGACTCGTCATCGATGAAGAGTCTTTTCATCGGGAGATGAAATTGCATCGAGATAGATCTAAAGGTGCAGTTCTTGATGTCATTCTTCCAAGAGTACAAGTCAAAATAACTGGAGGAAAATCAGAATTTGTCGGGTATGATGTCACAACATCAGAAGCCGTTATATTATCTATCTTCAAAGATGGTAAAGAAGTTGATACATTATCTGAAAGTGAAGAAGGAGAAATAATCCTGGACAGAACACCTTTCTACGGGGAATCCGGTGGTCAGTCCGGAGATTCCGGAATAATACAGTCGGAATCTTCTTCAGCATCCGTAGTTGATACAAAAAAACCTACCCCCGATTTTATTGTTCACCGGATAAAGGTCAACAGAGGAACTTTCTCAAAAGGCGATAAGGTCACCTCCATCGTGAATGAATCGCTGAGAAAATCTACCATGAGAAACCATACCGCAACCCACCTCCTCCACAAGGCATTGAGAATGGTGCTCGGTGAACATGTAAAACAGTCGGGTTCTGTGGTCGATCCGGAAAGGCTCAGGTTTGACTTTACGCACTTCTCCGCTGCCCGGGATGAAGAAATACAGAAAATCGAAGATATCGTGAATGAAAAGATACTTGCTGATCTTCCTGTCAGAACGGACATCATGAGTGTCGCTGATGCAGTCAATTCAGGAGCGGTCGCATTGTTTGATGAAAAATATGGAGAAACAGTCAGGGTCGTTTCCGCAGGCGATTTCAGCAAAGAACTATGCGGAGGGACTCATTGCAGATCAACCGGTCAGATAGGACTATTTGTTATTACCTCTGAGGGAAGTGTGGCCTCAGGAATTCGAAGAGTCGAAGCGCTCACAGGGAAAGCGGCCTTTTCTTATTTCAGGACAAAAAAAGCCGAACTTAATGAGATAAAAAGTATTGTAAAATCGGATAAGCCGGTTGAAAAGATCGAAAAACTGATCCAGGAAACAAAAACTATGGAAAAGGAGATCCAGAAACTGAAGACCGGCTCTTCACGAGATGCCATATCGGATGCAATACAAAATGCCCTCGACATTGACGGAGTAAAAATCGTTTCAGTCAGGCAGGACGGTCTCAGTGCCAATGAACTCCGCCTCTTTGCCGATAATGTCAGGGATCGTTTAAAGTCAGGAATAGCAGTTCTGACATCAGGATCACCAGTTGACAATAATGCTGCTATCGTCTGTATGGTAACAAAAGACCTCACTAATAAATATCATGCAGGGAAAATTGTAAAACAACTCTCAGAACGTTCAGGCGGCAAGGGCGGCGGCAAGCCTGAAATGGCGCAAGGTGGAACAAAAGAGATTGAGAAGCTTGATTCAGCCCTCGATGCTTTGTACGATATCATTAAGGGCTCATGATAAATTTATAGTCCTTCTGGCTGCAATGTTGCCCATCTTACTTCGAAACTCCGTTTCATTCATGAATGAATACATATCAGGATGACTTGATGTCGAGGATCTCCATCCGGTGGTTCGCATCAGGATGTTTTGATGAGGGCCCCTCAGTGAGAACAACAAAATCACCGGGAATCTCATACTGTTTCATCCACGCTCTCACATAGGGTTTCCAGTTCTCTGGATGCTCTTGCTCAAGAACAGGATATACTCCTGATGAGAACTGCAGTCTTTGACAGGTTGCATCCTGTGAACTTATGGCAATAATCCATACCGGAAGCCGGAAACGCCCGATGCTTCTTGCAGTAAATCCGCTGCGGGTCGGAACAATAACCGCCGACGGCAACGCATATTCGAGGACCGTTTCTACGCTCAGGTCAACGAGCCTTGCCGGTGGAACTTTCTCCTTAAGGTCAAATCCCTGGAACCTCTCTTTTGCGCTCATTGTTCCACGGTACGGTTCGATTGCAGCGGCAATCCCCGAAAGCATCTCAACCGACTCAACTGGAAACCTGCCCATGGCTGACTCTCCGGAAAGCATGACACAATCGGTTCCATCAAGGATCGCATTTGCCACATCAGTAGACTCCGCACGTGTCGGACGACGGTTAGAGATCATCGATTCAAGCATCTGGGTTGCGGTTATTATTGGTTTGGCCCGCATATTTGCTTTGCGCATTAGCTGTTTCTGGACCACTGCAATCCGCTCGATGGGAAGTTCGACACCGAGATCACCCCGTGCAATCATGATTCCGTCTGCCGCATCGATTACCTTATCGATATGATCGAGCGCCCTCGCCCGTTCTATCTTGGCTATGATGAATGGCTGATATCCCAATGAAGCAGCAGCATCTCTCAAGGCTTGAATATCCCCGGCGCTCTCGACAAATGACTGGCTCACGGCATCCACTCCATGCTCAAGAGCGAATTTCATGCATTCGTAATCGTGTCCGGTAAATGCGCTTATCCCCAGGTCGATCCCTGGAAGGTTAAGCCCCTTCCTCGATCTGAGTTCTCCCCCAACAAGAACCTGGCAATGCACTTCGTTGTCCTTGACGCGAATGACTTCAAGATTAATAACACCGTCGTTCAGGAAAAGGGCGTCTCCCTGTTTTACTACCTTCGGGAGTCCGTCGAAACTGACTGAAACCCTGCTCGCGTCTCCAACAATGTTGTCTGTGGTTAAAACCAGAGAATCACCGGGCCTCAGGTACACGGGATCGGGTGAGATCTGACCGATCCTCATCTTTGGTCCCGGCAGGTCCGCCATGATCGTAATCCGCCTGCCGATAACTCGTGCAGCGTTACGGAGGTCTTGTATTACGCTGCTGTGCGCTGAAAAGTCATCATACGAAAAATTGAGCCGGGCCACATTCATGCCGGCCAGCAGCATTTTCTCTATAACCTCAGGTGATCGGGATGCAGGACCTATGGTGCACACAATCTTTGTCTTATTTGCCGGGAGTTTCATGGACATCCTCCTGTTATGCTGAAAATTAGTTCGCTTTTATGAATTCGTGTTTGTCGAGCGCAATTCCTTATACCTGTTTATCAATCCGTTTGTTGACGAATCATGGGTAGACACGATGTTTCGATCACTCAGTTCGGGCAGAATTTTGTTCGCAAGCTGCTTACCGAGTTCAACACCCCACTGGTCGAAACTGTATATGTTCCATAGAATTCCCTGAACAAATATCTTATGTTCATAGAGGGCAATGAGGCTTCCCAGTGTCCTCGGTGTGAGTTTCCTGAACAGTATCGAATTGGTAGGGATGTTGCCGTGAAATGTTTTAAACGGAGCAAGATATTGTATTTGTTCATCGCTCATCCCCGATGACTTGAGCTCAGCGAGAACCTCTTCGCTGGTTTTTCCTTTCATAAGCGCCTCTGTCTGCGCAAAGAAGTTGGAAAGAAGGATATTGTGATGATCCGCAACAGGGTTATGGCTGAGAGCCGGTGCGATGAAGTCGCAGGGGATCATTTTCGTACCCTGATGGATAAGCTGGTAGAAAGCATGCTGGCCGTTTGTTCCGGGCTGCCCCCATATAATCGGACCGGTTTGATAAGAGACTTTCTTTCCTGCCCTGTCCACAGACTTACCGTTGCTCTCCATGTTGCCCTGCTGAAAATACGGAGGGAACTTGTGCATATACTGGTCATAGGGTAGGATTGCCTCAGTCTCAGCCCTGAAGAAACTGCCGTACCATACGCCGATCAGTGCAAGGATGACGGGAATATTCTTTTCGAACGGCGTTGTCCTGAAGTAAGTGTCCATGGCATGAGCCCCTTCAAGGAGCGCAAGAAAGTTCCCGAATCCAAGAGAACAGGCTATCGAAAGGCCTACCGCTGACCAGAGAGAATATCTGCCACCTACCCAGTCCCAGAACCTGAACATGTAAGAAGGATCTATTCCGAATTTCGCTACTTCCCCACTATTCGTGGAAATTGCCACAAAATGATTTTTTATGAATGCTTCGTCCCGTGCGGTATCAAGAAACCATTGCCGTGCAGTATGGGCATTCTTCATGGTCTCCTGAGTGGTGAAGGTCTTCGAGGCAATCAGGAAAAGCGTCGTATCGGGTGACAGTCTTTTCAATGTCTCAACGATATGTGTTCCATCGACATTCGAAACAAAATGGGTACGGAGATGATCTTTTCTGTAAGGCCGTAGCGCTTCGGTCACCATAAAAGGACCAAGGTCTGAACCACCGATTCCTATATTGACAATATCGGAAATGGCTTGTCCTGTATAGCCTTTCCATTCACCGCTGATGACATTGTCAGAAAACCTCTGCATCTGAGCAAGTACCGCATTGACCTCAGGCATTACGTCCTTTCCCTCTACAGAAATAGGTATATTCGAACGGTTTCTGAGCGCAACATGAAGGACGGCACGGCCTTCGGTCTCGTTTATCTTGTCCCCGCTGAACATGCATTCAATCTCAGGCTTCACCCGGCACTCCTCTGCGAGTTCCAGGAGCAGCTTCAGTGTTTTGCCAGATATGATGTTTTTCGAAAAATCTACCGTGATATCTTCGAATTTAAGGGAGAACCGCGAGAACCTCCTTGAGTCTTTCTGAAACATATCCCGCATATGCTTCTTTTTCATTGTCCTGAAATGACTCTGAAGTTTTTTCCATGCAGGTGTTTCTGATGGATTCATCTTATCAAACAATGCAGTGTCCTCCTTTCACAAAAGACTTCCCGTATCAGTTCCCGTTGTATCATCATGAATCAGAGGTTCTCTTCTGATTTTCCCTTATCATCTGCACCCATTTCAAGAATTCTTTTTGCGTATTCCTCCCTGAGGGCTTTCAGATATCCTGCATCGATTGGACCTTTCCAGTTCACGACCTCGGTAAACCTCTTCGGTATGGAAACAGACCTGGGATCGAATCCCGTAGCAATCCTCGTCTTCCACCGGAGCTTTTGAATAAAACGCGACACATCGGACATTTTCTCTGCGAGTTCAGTGTAGCCGACGGAACTCAGACACCGGCCCAGGAGTTCGTCATTGTATACACTGCGGGCGAAAAGGCAGGCTACCATTGAGGTAAGGAAAACTCTTCCCTGTTCGTCCTTCACAAGAAAATCAACCGCCTTCCCGGCATTCTTCTCGCCGGGTTTCTGGTCAAAGGAATATCCTGCCGAGTCCAGGTGCGAGTGTCTGAATCCAAGGGCCTGTGAGGCAAAAAATACCTCCCCGGTGGCATAGCCTGCCATCTCCTGCCCAAGGACACAGGCAAAGTCTGTCCCGTTGTACCGCTCGGCGGCAACCATGGTTCCTCTTCCGAGGGTCCGGTAGAATTCATTCGTTCCCATTGCAAGATAGTGCATGGCGTGCTTATACCTTTCCGCATCTCCGAATTTCAAGGGAACAATGGTCTCCTCTTCAGAGATGAGTCCTTTCTCAAATGCTTCTGTTGCCCAGGCAAGGGCTATCCCCGCCGACATTACATCAAGCCCCATCCTTTCCACGACATCCATGATGCCAAGTACTGCGAAACAGTCAAACACGCCGAGCATTGAACCTGTTGCAAAAATAGGTTCATGATCATATGCCACCTGCCGGTAAAGGTATCTGTTCTCCTCATGGAACCGCTCCCTTACAAAGCCTATATGGATGCAACCTACAGGACATCCGGAGCATGCATTGTTGCGGAGCAGAGCGACTTCTGCAAACTTTTCACCTGAGATGCCCCCGATGTGAGGATCAGCCGTCTGCTGAAGATTCCTGACCGGCAGTGCTTTGAGATCGTTCAAAAGCATTACATTTACCGGTGTGCCGAGGTTATGGTACTTGCTCATCATATTCGTATCGGTGAGCTGGTTATGTACTTCTTCAAATATTTTCGGATATTCTTTATTTGCGGGGAGGAAGAACGACGCATCCCCCTGGATGACAATTCCCTTGAGATTTTTTGCTCCCATCACAGCCCCGCCGCCGAGCCTGCCGAAGTGACGGTATGTATCTGCATTAATACAGGCCATTGGAGAACCCTTTTCGCCCGCAGGGCCGATGCGGAGAATACTCCGGTGCCCTGACCCCCTGAACATATTCCGGAGGTATTTGCCCGTGGCAAAAACATCCATTCCCCACAGGTAGTGTACTTCTTTTATTTCGAGATGCCGGGATCCGACAGAAATGCATGCCGGTTTCTCTGCCTTCCCGGTAATCACAAGCGCATCAAGGTCAGCAAACCTGAGGGCAAGAGCGGAACGACCTCCTGCATGACTCTCGGCATACTGGTTATGGCAAGGTGACTTAAAGGCGCATACTGTTTTACTCATAAGTGGAAAATATCCGGTAAGCGGGCCGATAGTGAAGATGAGAGGTTGTGCCGCTTCATTCCATGGCTTATCGACGTTCCCGAATTTGCCGAACAGGAGCGCGGCAAGTCCGCTTCCCCCTGCTGCTTCGTTTCTGCCTCCCACTTCAACGATATTCCCCTGACCTGTGGTAAGGTTGATTGTGAGGACCCTGAAGTAGTCGCGTATCATGACCGTAGCTCCTCTTCGGCTTCGTCTGTTCCGGACTCCTCCTTCAATTCTTTCATTTCAAGACAGTCATGGGGGCAGTACTGCACACACCGGCTGCAATGGATGCAAACGAAAGGCTCTCCTGCGGGATCAAGATAGATAGCATCAACAGGGCATGCCTTTGCGCATTCACCGCAGCGGATACAGAGTTTCTTTCTTACAAGGACCCCTCCCCCCTTTCTCTGTGAATAAGCACCGGTCGGGCAGGCCAGGGCGCACGGGGCGGGATTACATGCAAGACAGTTTCTCGCTTCAAAACCCGTCGAAAGTCCGCCTGATGTACGGATACGTATCCCTGCAGTATCCCAGGAAAGCCTCTTGTGCACTAACCGCGCACAGGCAAGTGAACAGGAATGGCACCCGATGCACCGTTCCATTCTTGGAGTAGCCAGAATTTTCATGAAATATTACCCCGTTAGACCCTTGCGGTAGCAAAAGCGTTACTTACTATGGCTACCGCCTCATCCTGTATCTTTTGCAGATGTTCTTCACCAAGAAAGCTCTCTGCATAAATTTTGTAAATATCCTCTGTGCCGGAAGGACGCGCGGCAAACCATCCATTTTGTGTAATAACCTTTAGTCCTCCAATTTCCGCGTTATTCCCCGAAGCACGGGTCAATTTCGCGGTAATAGCCTCTCCTGCAAGCTCATGCGCGGTGACCATATCAGGGGAAAGTTTTTTCAGAACTGCCTTCTGTTCAAATGTTGCCGGTGCATCGACGCGGATATATGACGGTCTTCCAAATCGCGACTCAATATCTTTATACAATTCAGCAGGGTCCTTGCCTGTTCTGGCAGTAATTTCACAGGCGAGGAGGTCCATAATGATACCGTCCTTATCCGTTGTCCATACGGTACCGTTCTTCCTGACAAAAGAAGCTCCTGCGCTCTCTTCTCCCCCAAACGCGTAAGAACCGTCAATGAGTCCGTCTACAAACCACTTGAACCCCACGGGTACCTCAGAGACTTTTTTCCCGAGAGCTGCAGCGACTCTGTCGATCATGGACGTCGATACAAGAGTCTTCCCTACCATAGCGTCTTTGCTCCATTTGGGTCTGTTTTGAAAGAGGAACCAGATGGCAGCAGATAGATAATGGTTTGGATTCATGAGTCCTGCCTCTCGCGTTATTATGCCGTGCCGGTCGACATCCGTATCGTTTCCAAACGCAATATCGTATTTGTCTTTTAATCGTATAAGACGCTCCATGGCATAGCGTGAGGAGCAGTCCATTCTGATCTTTCCATCCTTGTCAACAGTCATAAAGGAGAAGGTAGGATCAATAAGAGTGTTGACAACTTCAAGCGGAATCCCATACCGCTCTGCGATAGGTTCCCAGAAATCGACTGCGGCCCCCCCCAGCGGGTCCACACCTATCTTCAGGCCTGCGTTCGCTATTTGTTCCATATCGATAATGTTTACAAGGTCATCGGTATAGGGCATTATGTAATCATATTCACGTATATATTCGCTGTTTATAGCTTTCTCAAGAAGCATCCTTCTGACACCTTTAAGGCCCCTGGAGAGCAGCTCGTTTGCCCTGTCTTCAATTCCCTTTGTAGTTTCAGAATCAGCAGGACCGCCGTGCGGCGGGTTGTACTTGAATCCGCCGTCCTCGGGCGGATTATGAGAAGGAGTAATGATCACACCATCGGAACGACCGCTGATCCCCCGGACCTTCCTGTTATAGGAGAGGATTGCATGGGAGATTACCGGCGTTGGCGTATACCGGAACCCTTTCTGTATCAGGACATATATTTTGTTCGCTGCAAAGACTTCGATTGCGCTCGCAAAAGCAGGTTCAGATAGTGCGTGGGTGTCCATTCCAAGAAACAGGGGACCCCTGGTCCTGTTTGCTTTTCTGTATTCACATATGGCCTGACTGATTGCAAGGATATGGGCTTCATTGAAGCTGTGTTTCAGGGAAGAACCCCTATGGCCGGACGTCCCGAAGGAAACTCTTTGCGTTGTTTCAGCTGCATCCGGTTTATGGGTATAATAGGCAGCGATCAGCCTCGGAATATTTGCAAGAATCGATCTGGGTGCCGGTTTCCCTGCGAGTTCATGGAGTTTCATTGCATACTCCTTACAAGATTAATTAAGCACCCTTTCCATATAATACGGAGTTCATAAGTATAACCACATTCACCTGTCAATTTTGTCATTCCGGTTTGTCCGGAATCCTTCTTTTCCCAGAAAGATTCCCGACAAGCGGGAATGACAGATGTGTTTTTACTTATGGTCTTATTAGTATATTATGGTGTTAACGGCGAAACGTGTTCCTGCCTGCAAACTTTGCTGAGCTGCCCAGTTCCTCCTCGATACGGAGCAATTGGTTATATTTCGCGATTCTGTCTGTACGGCTTGCAGAGCCTGTCTTTATCTGGCCTGAACCTGTTGCAACAACGAGGTCCGATATGAAGGTGTCCTCGGTCTCTCCTGAACGGTGCGAGACCGTTGCGGTATACCCTGCTGAGGCAGCCATACGCATTGTATCAAACGTTTCAGTCACGGTACCTATCTGATTTAACTTTATGAGAATCGAATTCGCAACGCCCTCTTGTATACCTCTGGAAAGCCTCTCGGTATTCGTCACAAAAAGGTCGTCTCCAATAATTTGTATTTTCTTTCCCAGAACGTCGGTCATCAGTTTCCATCCTTTCCAGTCGTCCTCTGCCATGCCGTCCTCTACGGAAATAATCGGATACTGCGTTACCCATTTGACCCAGAAATCCACCATCTGTTCAGCGGTCCTTTCACTCTTATCGGACTTCTTGAAAATATATCTCTTTTTACGCGTATCATAAAATTCGCTTGCCGCAGGGTCCAGTGCTAATCCGATATCCTTACCGGCTTTATATCCTGCTTTCCCGATTGATTCGAGAATGACCTCGATTGCCTCTTCATTCGACCTCAGATTGGGGGCAAACCCTCCCTCATCCCCAACTGCGGTGGAATAGCCTTTCTTTTTCAGTACGCTCTTTAAGGTATGGAATACCTCTGCTCCCATGCGCAGGGCCTCTGAGAAATTCGGCGCGCCATATGGAACAACCATAAATTCCTGAGGGTCTACTGAATTATCTGCGTGTGCGCCACCGTTCAGGATGTTCATCATCGGTACGGGCAGGACAGAAGCCGATGCTCCTCCGAGGTAGCGGTAGAGCGGCATCCTGTGCGACACCGCAGCAGCGCGGGAAGCTGCCATGGATACCGCGAGAATGGCGTTTGCGCCAAGTTTCCCCTTGTTCTGTGTGCCGTCGAGGAGGATCATCCCACGGTCAACCGCTTCCTGGTCACCCGCATCCATTCCCCTGATTGCTGCAGCAATTTTATTCTGAATATTCTGCACTGCTTTCCGGGTGCCTTTCCCGAGATATCGCTTCATGTCACCGTCTCTCAGTTCAACAGCTTCATGCTCGCCTGTAGAAGCACCGGATGGGACAGCTGCTCTTCCCATGCTTCCGTCGTCAAGCCATACATCAGCTTCGACTGTCGGATTGCCCCTGGAATCGAGGATTTCTCTTCCGAATACTTTTGCGATCCTGGCCATGTCATATCTCCTTTATGAATGTTCAAAGAGGCTAATGCGCAATAACTTTCGCTGTCACTTCCCGGACAGCTTCTGCGAGGACAACACTCAGTCCTTTTGCAAGACTCTGGAAATCCCTGTTTTCGAGTTTCACCTGCTTTGTGATCACAGCATGAGAAAGTTCCCTGTTGTCAGAAGAGACGAGTTTCATGTCGAATGCCAGCTCTCCAAAGACATCATTTCCGTCCCCTGTTCTCTCGAATCTTTTCAGGTTGATTTCGAGCACATAAGAACCCTCGGACCTCAGAGAAGAGGTGCTTACGTCATGGAATTTGCCTGTGTCATACAGTGACCCCTGAATTGCCTTCTTTACCATCTCATCCGGCGGGGATTCCCATTTCGCATACCGTGAAATCTGGAGCTGATAAGGGGATCTTCTGTACACGATATAAGATTGGCTAAGGTGACGGGGAGCATCCATGATGATCGCAAGAGATGCCTTCCTGTCCTGAGTCGTAGTATCAATCATCGCAGTATCGGGAAGAGCGAGGCTGTAAATCTTTGTTTCGGGCATGCTGCATGCCGTCAGCGAAACCAGAACACTTACCATGATAAACATTCCTCTCATCATCTCATTCCCCCCGATTCTCTTTATAGAGCACACTCCAGGGTTTGTGTTTTATCTCCTGGAGGAGGTCTTGCATTTCTTCCGTGGTTCTTGTCATTGCATTGATCAGGTTTTCGATATTCCTCGACTGGTATTCGATTGTTTTGTCAGCTGTTTTTGAAGTTTTTTCGACAGACTTCGCAGTTGACTCTATGCTCCTGATCATCTCCCCGGCCTTTTCAATGTCCTCCCGGGCTTTCTTTACCAGTGTCGTTATTTCCCCCCTGTTGCTTTTCACGATATTGTCTATTTCGTTCAGAACTCCCTCCAGCTTATCGGTTGTTGCCTTCAGCCCTATTGCAATCTTTTCGAGGTTTACCGATCCTGACACAATTGCATTGTTGGTATTTCCTATCAGGGCTTCGACATTCTTCAGGTTTTTCTCGTTAAAGAGCTTGTCGATATCCGTAATCAGCCTGTCGACTGACGCTGAGAGTCCGTTGAGCTTTGCCATGAGCACATCAATTGGCACCTTTTCTTCAGAGGGTATGGTATCTCCGGCCTGAATAACCTCATTGACCGTATCGTTGACGGAAAGAAGAAGGTAAATGTCTCCCACGAAGCCAACCTGCGTTATAAGGGCCTTTGTCCCTTTATAGAGCACCGTACCCTCTTTTACCCCGATCCCGATGGTTACCGATTCTCCCGGTTTCCCGGGTGCAAAAATAGTGAGCACCCTTCCTACCCTGACTCCTCCGAGCCTCACCTGTGCTCCGGGCTCCAGCCCTGCCGCATTCATGACCTTCACGGTATAGGTGTCGAGCTTTTCGAAAAACTGTCCGCCCCCTATCAGAATAACGAAGGCGCTCAGAATCGCAATCGAACTAACTATTATTATTCCCGCCTTGATTTCGTCTCTCATATTTCCCTTTGCACCATTTTCCAGGATTCTTTACTCACCGACGATTATTTTAAAATAATCTTCTGGCGAATACATTTCCTGTTCTGGCTTTCTGTCAAGAAACATCCTGATCCTCGGATTGTCCGACGCCTTGAGTTCATCGAGCGTTCCGGCAAATATTACCTGTCCCTTGTCAAGCATGATAACATAATCAGCGATAGTGAATACACTTGGAAGCTCGTGGGTTACAACGATTATGGTCATTCCGAACACATTCCTCAAATTCACAATCAATTCATCAAGACCTGCGGCGGTCACTGGATCAAGACCTGCTGACGGTTCGTCAAAAAAAAGTATTTCCGGGTCCAGAGCTATCGCCCTTGCAAGCCCTGCTCGCTTCTTCATGCCGCCCGAAAGCTGTGACGGATAAAATTTGTCGAAACCCGACAACCCTACAAGGTCAAGTTTCATGCGTACCATTATATCTACGGTTGATGCATTGAGTTTTGTGTGCTCACGGAGAGGAAGGGCGACATTTCCGGCAACGGTCATGGAATTGAGAAGGGCTGCCCCCTGGAAGAGGACGCCCATTTTCTTCCTCACTCCGTTCATCTCGTCTTCGTTTATCTTTGTGATATCATTGCCGTTGAGCAGTATCTCTCCTCCGGTCGGTTTCAGGAGCCCGATGAGGTGTTTCAGCAGCGTACTTTTCCCGCATCCGCTCCCACCGAGAATCACCGTGGTTTTTCTTTTTGGTATGGAAAAAGAGATGTTTTTCAGGATCTCCCTGTCCCCGTAGTGAGTTATAAGGTTTCTGACTTCAATTGCTGTTTCCATTATTCAATCCTTAAAGTACAGACATTCAGTACAAAAGAATATTGCTTTTCTAACCATAGCCTCATAGCAATTGCCACAGAGTTGTCATTCCCGCTTGTCGGGAATCTTTCTTGAAGAAGGATGCCGGACAAGCCGGCATGACAGTTACCTGTGCTTCACTCAGCATAACTTAGGTCGCTCTTTATAGCTTGTCATTTTCAGACTTGATCCGTCTGCGACTCATAGAGGGAATCCGGTGTCAAAAGCCTTTGTGAGAAGAACTGGATTATCCGGTCAAGCCGTATAATGACAAAATCCAAATTTATAACAAACTCTACGTAAAATAAAAGAACAGCGACGTAAACAACAGATCAAAAACTATCACAAGGAATATGGACGCCACGACTGCGGCAGTCGTCCTCCGCCCGACTTCTTCGGCGCCTCCGGTAACCTTGAATCCCTGATATGCTCCGACAACGGTTATGATAACACCAAAGGCCCATGCCTTCATGAGTCCCGTAAGGACATCTTTTACGAGGAGCGCGTTCACTGTCTGCTGGAAATAATTGAAGGGATGGATTTCGAGCACTGAGACAGAAAGAACAAAACCTCCGATTATCCCTATCAGATCCGAAAACAGGGTAAGGGCAGGCACCATGACCATGAGGGCAACGAGTTTCGGCACAACGATAAAACGCACCGGATTAATTCCCATACTGATGAGGGCGTCAACCTCTTCAGCCGCCTTCATTGAACCAATCTCGGCAGCATAAGCTGAACCACTCCTTCCCGAGACGATAATCGCGGTAATGATCGGTCCGAGTTCACGGGTAATGGAGACGCCTACGAGGTTTGCTACATAAATAAGCGCTCCGACCTTTTTCAGCTGGTAGGCTGCCTGAAAGGCAAGTATTATTCCTATAAAAAAGGATATGACGGCAATAATGGGAACCGAGTTGTATCCCGCCTTGACCATTTCGTAGATGCTCGCCCTGAAACGGAGGGGCTTCCCTTTGAGGGGGGAGATGCACGACCAGTAGAATATGTCATTGACGATCTTCGAGGCATCATTGATATCACGGAATACAGCTCTGGCTTTTTTCCCGGCATGACCGAAAAGGCTTTCAGCTATTGATGGCATCGTCAAGATTTCCGTAGATCTCGAAGACCCTGTCCAGCTTGGAGAATTTAAAAATATCCATAATCCCTTTGGGTATGCTGAAAAACTGGAGCCTCCCGCCATACGATTTTACGTATTTTAGACCTTCTACAAACGTTGCGATTCCGGAACTGTCGATATAGGAGACCTCCCTGAAGTCAATGTACAGTGCAGGGACTTTTTTTATGAGAATGCCCATCAATTCCTCTCTGAGTTCGGGCGAGGAATACATATCGATTTCACCCGAAAGTGTGAGCACTTTTTTCCCTTTATGATCAATTACCTCTATATTCATTTCTCCCTGCCGAGATATTTTATGAGAATAAGTTTGTTCCCTTTCGTTCTTTTTTCATCATATTCAAAGACATCGAATACCCTGCGGATAAAGTGCACACCCAAACCTCCCGGCCTTACATCCTCAAGGTCTCTCCCTTTTATCAACCGGATGTCAGCCTTGATGCCCCTATCTTCCAGAATAACTGTGAATTTCTTTTTTGTGTTCATATATTTTAGAACAATTTCCTTTGACGTGTCTCCTTTATATGCATGTTTGATAATATTGGCGCATGCTTCATCAACAGCCAGCCTTATCTCTTCGATAATCTTTTCTTCGAATCCGCATTGTTCCGCTATTTTCACGGTAACCAGTCTCACCACAGAGAGATATTTTGGATGTGAAGGAAACGAGATTCTGAGGGAGTCCTTCATCTCATTCCTCATCTTTCATGAAACGCAATTCCATGAGAGTAAGGTCATCGGCTATTTCTGCTCCCTTCGAGAATTTATGCACATAGTCCGCGATCTTTTCTATCAGCCGTTCGTCATTCCTCTTCTTCTTTACGAATGCGAGAAGGGCATCAAATCCAAGGCGCTTTCCTTCCCTGTTCTTTGCTTCAAACACCCCGTCGGTAAGAAAAAACAGTCTGTCTCCGCTGTTCAGGGAATAGGTGCTGACAGGATAGGCTTCGGAAACAATACCCAGCGGTGGACCGGACAGACCGGATATCACCTTCACTTCTTTTTTCCTGACCAGGAGGAACGGGGGATGTCCGGCATCAGATATTTGAATATCTCCCGTCAGGATGTCTATCAGTGCATACTGCGCGGTGAGGAACATCCCTCTTGGCGCTTTTGAGAGTATATCGTTCAGACTGTTCATAACCAGGGCAGGTGATTCTTCCATATGGGAGAGATAGCGGAAATCACTGATGATCTTTGCCATATACAGTGCTGCAGAAACTCCCTTCCCGGAAATATCACCGATGAAGACCCCGAGTTTCCCCTCAACTGACTCGACAAAATCATAGAGATCCCCTCCCACCTGCTTTGCCGGCACATTGATTGCTGAGACTGTAACGTTCCCTTTGTGAAGGACAGGGGTTTCAGGAAGAAAACTTTTCTGCAATACAGACGCGATCTCGATCTCCTGTTTCAGTCTCTCTTTCTCAAGAGATTCTTTATAATAGAGCGCGTTTTCTATCGCTATCGCAAAATGTCTTGCGAGTATCTCCAGTATCTCGTTGTCATATTTTTCTTTCCGGGGATTGAGAATCTCTGCAACACCAATGAGTCCTCTTCTTCCAACCAGCGGAACTGCAATAAGCCTCTTTGTGAGAAATCCGGTTGCTTTATCAGCCTCCTGATAAAAGCGTGTGTCTTTCTGAACGTCATTGATGATTAGCACTTTCTGGTGTTTCGCCACCCATCCTGCTATGCCCTGTCCGATATCAAGGGTGATCTTGTTCTTCAGGATATCCGTCGCAGATGCCTCCCTGCAGAAAGCGACTTCGAATTCCAGTTTTTTTGTGTTTTTGTTGTAGAGAAGGATTGAACATGCCTCTGCATCCATAAGACTTTTTGCTTTTTCGATAACAAGCGTCATGAGCTCGCTGAGATCAAGGGTTGATGATATGAGGATAGAAATTTCAGTAAGTATCTTGAGGTCTTCGACCTTCTGTTCGAGGTGTTGCAGGTATTCCTTTGATATTGCTGTGTTGCGCGTGCTTCGCATAGTGTATTGGATAACAGATTTCAGGGAAGATTTCAAGATAAATCATGAACTGATACTTAAAGAAGATCCTGGTTTTTCAGTATTTTGACGAATGCCTTGACCACTTTCGGATCGAAATGTTTTCCGGACTCGTTGAGGATATATTCAAGTGTCTGCTGCTCTGACCATGCGGCACGATACGGCCGATCAGAACGCAACGCGTCCCATACGTCAACTACCGCAAAGATACATGCCTCAAGTGGTATCTGCTCTTCCTTCAGCCTTCGGGGATATCCTGTTCCGTCCCACTTCTCATGGTGGCAGTAAGGAATGTTGAGCGCATGCCTGAGGAAAAATATCGGCATGAGCATTTCATAGGCATAGGTCGGATGCTTGCACATAATTTCATATTCGTCTTTGTTGAGAGGGCCGGGCTTAAGGAGCACCGTATCGGGAATTGCCATCTTGCCTATGTCATGGAGAAGCGCGCCTCTTCTGATATGCACGACCTCTGCGTCGCTCATTCCCATGCTTCTCGCAAGTTTTGTGGTCATTTCGGTAACACGGAGAGTATGTCCTTCTGTCTCCTTGTCGCGCATATCAAGGGCATGCGACCATCCTTCAAGCGTGGTATCGTAGGCAAGCGTCAGTTCTATATTGGAGCGCTGCAGTTCATCAAAAAGCGATGCATTGTCTATCGCGATAGCAGCTTGCGCAGCAAGGGCTTCGAAGAATTCCAGCCATTCAGGGTCGGGATCCAGTTCGGTTCGGTGGAAAACCTCAAGCACTCCCTTCACCTGTCCCTTGATGATAAGAGGTACAGCATGGTGCGCAAGGAATACTTCTCCTGCGAGGATCTGCGACCTTACACAGGGATCTTCCGTTTTCATAACGTTCGGCACATTGATAATCCGTCTTTCGAGGGCAGCTTTCCCTGCGTGACCCTCTCCGATTCTTAACCGTGTCTGCTTTATGGTGCGGGAACGGAACCCGCGGCTGGCTGCATATTCAAGTATCCCCGTCGAAGCATTCATCAGAAGAACAGTTGCTGCGTCAGTATTGAGCTGGCTCGTTACATGCTCAAGCAGTATATTCAGCGTCACACGGAGATCAAGGCTCGCGCTGATTGCCATGTCTATCGCGTGGAGCGCATAAAGACGCTGCAAGCGCTGTTCAGTCTGTTCATAAAGTGTTGCCCTCTGGATTGCATTTGCCGCAATTTCACCAATTGTGGTCAATAACTGAATCTCATAACTCTCAATGTCGGATCTCCGCCCTATCCATATCGCGCCAATAGTCTGGCGCAGTGTCATCAGGGGAACACAGGCAACTGCCTTGAGGTCGCCTATAAGGTCGGGACGCGCAAAACGGGTATTCGAGAGAGCCGAATTGTTCACATATGGTTTTCCTGTTTTGATAACAGTTCCACTTATTCCTTCCCCCGCGAGCAATCTTACCCCTGTCCAGTTAGACCAATCTCCTTTTGATGTTTCGATTACCGTTTCTCCGCTTGCCGGATCACGCATTGCGAGAGACACCCCATCAGCCCTCATGAATTCCATTAACTGATCAATGATTATCGGCAGCATGTCGGCCCGTGTCTGTGCAGAACGGAGAGCTGTTGTTATGGCAGCAATTGCTTCCATCTCTCTTTGTTTGAATTCAGCTATTTCCAGGAGGGAAGCAACGCTCATCTTACTGCCGGGAATATGCGAGACAATTGCCATTACATGCTTGACGTTTCCTTTGCTGCCAAGGAAACGGAATTCATGAGATTTGTTGCCGGTTTGACCAGACATACCTTCTTCGAAGGCTGCCTTCATCTTCTCCAGATCATCCTTCAGAATAAAATGAAAAAGATTCTTTTCTCCTTCGATATTCTCTTTGCTATATCCTGAAAACCGCTCAAACGCCTTGTTTGCCATACATATATTCATATCGTTTTCAAAAATTATGGTCGGGGCCCCGGCATTTTCGAAAATAACACGGTATTTTGTCTCTAATTGCTTGTGTTCCTCTTCAGCCCTTCTCCGTTTCGTAATCTCTTCGGATATATTTGCGATCATGTCATTTGTTACATTTTTCAGTGATTCGAGAAGTTCCATGTCCGAACCGCCGGACACCCTTGCATTGAGATCGCCTTTTGTTACACGGTGCAGAACATCGAAATGTTCCGCGAGGCCAATGGCAAACTCATGGCAAAGGTTCACATTCTCATTCAGGTCTTCTGCGGTTCTGTTCACCACGCGCTTCAGCATGCTTATCAGTTCTATTGATGAGTTTTCAGGTATTACTACTGACGGATCACCTTTTGCTATTCTTCGTAATGCTTCAAACACTTCCGATAAGCTGATTGAGAGTTCGAGCCCTATTCGTTCCATTTCACGGTCATGTTCCTGTACGAGTGTCCGGAATTCCCTGAACTGCCTGTCCACAATCTTGAGAGTGTCTTTTATAGACTCACGGTCAATATTTTCGGCAAAGACGCTGCATCCGATACACAATTCAATTTTGTCGAGGAAATTACCCTGGATAGAATCATTGCAAAGAGTTTGCGGAATGAGCCAGCATTGCAGATTCGCGGATTCATAGGCAGGACATTTCGTCTCCGTACATTCCAGGATTTCCCAGCATTTCTCCATTTTGGTCATTGCTCCAATATATTGCAGTTGACCATGAAACTTCATTTCACTCTTTCGGGAAGATAGTAGTTCTTTATTCTTGCCTGTTCTATGGTGTTCATGGAAACATTAATTATAAAAAATATAACCGATAGCAAACCCCAGGTTAATAAATAGCTTTTGCTTTATTTTAACAGACTATAAATATGGAGTCAATAGCTGAAAAGTTTTGACTATTGTTTAAAAATACGGAATAATCTTATCTATGAACACTGGCATATTTCCTTGTCACTTTTTTGTGCAGATCGCTTTCATGGTATTTTCTGATGTATGAACTTTTTTCCCATGTCAACGAAGAAAATCTAAGGACCTATGTGAAGGCGATAGAAGGGCTTCGCCATGGATGGGAAAACACTGCTGCCCTTGAGAAAAGAGCAGATTTCATTCATGATACATTCCGTTCTTTTGGTTTGATGGTAGAAAATCAGGAAGTTCCTTTCCACGGGAGGACATTCCGGAATATAATTGCTACATTTGAAGGGAACATACAGGAGAAAGAATGGCTTCTTCTCGGCGCACACTACGACGCTGCTCAGGGGAGTCCCGGCGCCGATGACAATGCAAGCGGCATCGCAGTATTGCTGGAAGCAGCCCGCATAGCATGCAAGCAGAAGCTAAATAATACGGTACAGTTTGTCGCCTTCACCCTTGAGGAACCTCAACCCGAGACAATCAGTTTCCTTATCGGCAGCGATCATTTTGCCAGGGAGACAAAAAAGGCAGGGAGAAAATATCAAGCCGTGTTTATTCTTGAGTCTGTTGGGTATACCGACCACACAGAAGGAAGCCAGATCGTTCCTGTTCTGGTCAGAGCAAAGGTTCCAAACACAGGAAATTTCCTCGGGATCATTGCAAACAGCAGATCAGAGAAAGCGCTGCATTCTTTTATTGCCCATGCGAATATGCATGTGCCGGACCTTGTTCTTGTTCCCTACAAAGTGCCGTTGTCAGGGTATATAATCCCTGAAACCCGCTTCAGCGACCACGCCTCATTCTGGAAGCATGGATACCCTTCTCTCATGCTCACCGACACCGCCATGTTCAGAAATCCACACTATCACACAAGGCATGACAAATTTGAGACACTTGATTTCGCTTTCATGGTCAGAGTCACAAAAGCAGTAGTAAGTGTAATTGCAGCGCTTGGGGACGAAGAACTATAGGATAAAGATTTTACGGAGAAACCATTTCATTATTCTTCTCTGTTGTAATACCTCACTTACTTATCTGCACAACCGAGGAATTAAGACAGATGTTTAGTGCGTCTCACTCTTGGAATTTATCAATATTAATGTTCTCGCCGCTTTTTGACAATTCTTCGGAGGTGCTCTTCATGGTTGAGGGCAGAGTGTAATGTCTTGACCCATTCGCGCAAATAAACCTTTACAAAACAGGCAGATATACATTAAATTATTTTAATTATGCTAATATTTTTAGAACAGTTCGGTTATCACATCGAGCATTTCTTTCTTCCGATTTAAAAAACACAACGATTTGTCTTAGGAAACCCCTACCAGAACTGAAGCCTATGGCCGGGGAAAAGCCTACCGGCTATCCTGGGAAATACGAAAAACAATCAATGCGATGCTCTTATTCGCATGCTTGGGTAGATTTTTAATTTTCAGCAAAGAGCGTGACTGCTGTGGACTATTCAAAAGAAATAGAAAAGAGAAGAACTTTTGCCATAATCAGCCATCCTGATGCGGGGAAAACCACGCTCACGGAGAAGTTATTGCTCTTTGGCGGGGCTATTCAAGTTGCAGGAGCGGTAAAATCCAATAAAATAAAAAGGAGCACCGCTTCCGATTTCATGGAAATAGAAAAGCAGCGGGGCATTTCAGTAGCTACGTCTGTTATGGGATTCGATTATCGGGGCTTGCGCATTAATCTGCTGGACACTCCAGGACACAAGGATTTTGCAGAAGATACGTACCGTACACTTACCGCCGTGGACAGCGTCATCCTGGTAATAGACAGCGTCAAGGGCGTAGAGGCACAAACAGAGAAGCTTATGGAAGTCTGCCGCATGAGACAGACTCCGGTCATTGTTTTTATAAATAAGATGGACAGAGAAGGGAAAAACCCCTTTGAGCTGCTTGACGAGCTTGAAGAGAAACTGAATATAACGGTGCGCCCCTTAAGCTGGCCTGTCAGCATTGGGACATCGTTCAAGGGTGTATATAACCTTTACGACAGGAGTCTCTACCTCTTCAATCCCGGTGAGATCAAACTGACAAGTGACGGAGTTGCAATAGATGATCTGAGCAATCTACTCGTCGACAGGTTCCTCGGTGAACACGCATCGCAGTTACGCCACGATGTGGAATTGATAGACGGCGTTTATCCGCCTTTCGAGCAACAGCAGTATCTCAATGGTAATGTGGCCCCCGTTTTCTTCGGAAGCGCCATTAACAACTTCGGTGTCAGGGAACTGCTCGACACCTTCGTAACGATAGCACCGACACCGGGTCCACGGCCTGCCGATTCCAGAACCATTGCTCCTCACGAAAGAGACTTTAGCGGGTTCGTGTTCAAGATACACGCCAACCTTGATCCGAGACACAGGGACAGGATCGCTTTTTTAAGAGTATGTTCCGGTAAATTCGACCGGAACAAATTTTATCATCACGTGAGATTAGGGAAAGCTCTCAGATTCAGAAGCCCTGCAAGTTTTATGGCGCGGGAGAAAACACTTATCGAAGATGCCTTCCCGGGTGATGTCATCGGGCTTTATGACACGGGCAATTTCAAAATCGGCGATACACTGACCGAAGGCGAAACGATCCTATTTCAGGGCATTCCCAATTTTTCGCCAGAGTTCTTCAAAGAAGTCATCAACACCGATCCAATGAAGACAAAGCAACTGGCCAAAGGAATTCAGCAGCTTACCGATGAGGGAGTCGCTCAACTGTTCACGCAGAACCAGGGGAACAGAAAGATCATCGGCACGGTTGGCGAACTGCAGTTCGATGTCATACAGTACCGCCTGCTGCACGAATACGGCGCCTCATGCCGTTTTAACCAGCTTAGCTTCTTTAAAGCCTGCTGGATCACTTCGGAAGACGAGCGAAAGATGGAGGCATTCTGCAGGTACAAAACCGAACTCCTTGCCGCTGATAAAGACAACAATCTTGTTTTCTTTGCCGAATCCAAATGGAGATTAGAGCGTGAAATGGAGGATAACCCGGGAATAAGGTTTCATTTCACTTCTGAATTTAAAATCGGAGCGTCGAACTAATAGGTCCGTTGGGACGTTCTGTAAAAAGCACCACAGATACCATCTGTCCGCTGTGCAATAATTCTTATGTACTGCACTGAAAGCGCGTAACTGTCATAAGCTAATTTGGTAAGAATATATCTGTAATTATAATTTATTTGCTATTTATATAATTATTTTGTATCTTTATAATTGAAGTCTTATGAAATTCTGCTGTTACATTCAAAAGAGGAGGTAAGGCACATGAAGCAATTACTTATTGCAGCGATTTTGATAATGCTTTCTTTCGGTGTGGTATTTGCATCTGGAGGACAAAACCAGGGAACGACTGGTCAGGGTACAACATCCACAGGCAGTACTTCTCAAGGTTCTGGCTCGCAAGATCGCACCGGCAGGTAACCCGGACAATATCTTTTTCCAGTCAATTTAACAAGAACATACGGTTCGCGAAAGACAGAGTCATCACGGCTCTGTCTTTTTTTCTAAAAAGCATCTTTAATTTATACCACGTTCGCATAAGCTGTCATGCCGGTTTGTCCGGAATGATACCTGCTTTTTGAATAAAGATTCCCGAAACACTTCACTTGCAGGAATGCCACTCAAGTCTGTTGGTAATAGTTTATCTGTGAATTAAGAAGAATAGATTATTGAAAAATACTTGATTCAGGAAGGGGAACTGTAACGCTGAATGGTCCCGGTGAACCCTACCAGTACCGTACCTTGCCGACGTCTATATGCACAAATTCAGGGTACTGACCTACTCCTCCGGCAGAGAACGATTTCGCAAGCTGGAAGATATCGCAGGGACTGATCCCCTCCAGGGAAAAATCGATTGCCAGTCCTGAGAGGTGGAGACTGTTTTTCGCGACGCCTTTCCCCTGGCTGAGGAGGACTTCATTGTAGTCGGGAGACCGGTATCCTGAGATTATCTGAATCTGATGATCCGTATCCATGGCGTCCTTAATATCGCAGAGAAGGTCAATTACCCCTACGTCAATCTCTTTTACTTCATTGGTATGATGACACCGCAGGAAATAATTGATGTTCTCCAGTGCATCCTGGTCATATCTGCCTGATATGCAATAGCTGACATTCAGCTCCTCACCGGTGTGAATGTTGTACATGTTGAGAGTTCTTTTCTGGTTATCCTGGTAGGCAAATGCGGGGAAATCACCAAAGGAACAGAGTGCGATCCCTGCAGTAACAGTTTTCAGGAATTTTCGCCTTGATATCATATTGATTTCACCTGCATATTCTATTATCGCCACCGAAGACTGATATGGCAATCTTTTTTTTTCAACAGGCGTTCTTACAATTTCAGGAGCACAAGTCCGGATTCTGGATCGAACTCTCTCTTTGCTTCAATCCCTTCGATCTCGATTATGACCGCCTCAAGCACAAGAAAGGTTTCTGAATTTCCCCTGAGACATCCTACCCTGACCACGTCCCTCTTTCCAAATGCTCCGTGGAAATGTATTTTTGGCTCTTCTCCCTCCCAGAATATGGTTCCGATTCCAACGACCTCGCTGCTCTCGCTGATTTCCCTCCAGACAGGTTTGGGCGGTAGCTTTTCTTCTTCAGGACCTACCACCACTCTTCCCCTCTTGATGCCTCCGATAAGGTAGAGGACTGCGCTTCTGATATTCTCTCTCCTCGCAATACCTGTTATGTTTTCGAGAATGTCCTCTTTGTCTTCAAAACGTGCCAGCACTACTCTTGCGGTTTTTCCTACCCGGTACTCCATGGCTTCCTCCTCAAGAAAAATGTCTGTTCTCTCAAACGGGCCCAAAAAATACTATTACAATTTTACCATTTTAAAAAATTATGATATAATTTTCTCACAGTACGTTCAAGGCACATCTATAACCGATGTTTATTTTAATAAGGGGTGTTGTATTAAAGGGGGTGATTTATGAAAACAGTGGCATACTCATTCGTATTAATTTCAAAATTTAAGGAGGTGTTAACATGCAGGTATTAGTTGCAAGGAGACTTCTGATCGGAGCTATTCTTTTTTCATTTCTGTTTGTTCTCGGGTGCGCAGGTATGGAATTCGCTCCGAAGAACGGTATCTGGTACTACCCGAAAGAACTGGTCGATGCAAAGAAGGCGGTAACAGACGCAAAGAGTGCAGGAAAAGACAAAATATGCCCGAAGGCATACGATGAAGCAAAAGACTTAAAAAGAAAAGCATACGAGACATACTGGTCATGCAAGGATAAAGAAGCGATCAGTATTGCAAAGGATGCTACAAGCAAGGCAAAGGCCCTCTGCCCCAAGGGCAGCGAGAAGGTAATCGACAAGTTTACCCTCATTATCAATTTCGATTTTGACAAGGCGACCATCCGAAAGGCAGACGCGGCAGAACTCAGGAAAGCGACCGAATTCATCAAGAAATACCCTGGAGCAAAGGTCAGGCTCGAAGGACATACCGACTGGAAAGGCACCGAACAATATAATCAGGACCTCTCCGAAAAAAGGTCTGCGGCCACCAAAGAGTACCTGGTCACAAAAGGGAATATTGACGCATCAAGAATTTCTACTGTCGGATACGGTGAGACAAACCCTGTTGCATCGAACAAAACAGATGAAGGGAGATTCCAAAACAGGAGGGTAGAAATTCTTATACTCGGAGATTAATATTTTAAGGAAATTAATATTTTAAAAGGAGGGATACAATGGCTTCCCCGCCCTCACAAGAGGGCGGGGAATGTTATTGTATTTCATGTCTTGCTCTAGTATTCCTGTCTTTATCTGCCTTACTTGCTCTCTCTATCCCTATATCTTGAGTGAATGAACTGGCATTTCTCTTATTACATTTTTATAATAGGGTGCCCTCAGTGAGAAGGGAATTTCCCTGACCTGTCTGTCCGTGTGGCGATACATTCCGTATTCCTGCGGGTACAGTGCGGCCGGAAAGCAGAATGGATATCCTGGTGAAAGTGAGGAATTTATTGATGAAGCAGATATTATGGAATCTCAGTCCGTTATTACTGAGTGACGATGATCCTCAGCTGGAGAAAAAGAGAAAGGCTGTAGAACGGGAGAGCAACAACTTCATCAAAAAGTGGGGGAAACGAAGCGACTACCTGAAGAGTCCGCTGGCACTCAAACAGGCCCTTGATGACTATGAACGATGGAGTCGGTTCTATGGTCCTGATGGAGATGCAGGATATTATCTCTGGCTCAGAAGATCACAGGAACAGAACAATGCATCCCTGAGGGCAAAATTCAATACTATCGATTACTTCAGCAGGAAAATCGCAAATGATATGCAGTTTTTTCATCTCCGGATAGCAAAACTTCCGGTCGAAAAGCAGAAGGTTTTCCTCGGACATCCTGAACTCAGAATATACCGTCATTTTCTTGAGAGAATCTTTGCAGAGGCACGCTTTCTGCTCAGCGAGCCGGAAGAAAAGATCATGACCCTCAAATCGTCTACATCATACTCAAACTGGATCAGAATGACTTCAGGTTTCCTTGCGAAAGAGGAACGGAAAGTATTACTCGAGGACGGCACATGCGCACAGAAATCTTTTTCCGAGATCCTGAGCCTTATGAACAGCAGAAAAAAGAGAGTACGGGATGCCGCTGCCAGTGCGTTTAACAAAATCCTCTCCTCATACACTGACGTAGCGGAAGCAGAGATAAATTCTGTACTTGAAAATAGAAAAGTGGACGACGACCTCAGAAGCATCCCCCGCCCCGATCTTTCCCGTCATATCAGCGACGATATCGATACAGAAGTGGTTGATGCCCTTGTGGAATCCGTCTCGGAAAGGTTTTCCCTCTCACGACGGTACTATGCATTCAAGGCGCGCCTCCTGAAAGTCAGGCAGCTTGAGTATCATGAACGAAATGTTGAATACGGGAATATTTCAGGGGACTTTACCTTCCCTTTTTCCGTGAAACTCATCCGCAAAGTACTGAAAAAACTCGACGGGAAATTTCTCGATATCATGGATAGATTCAGCAAAAACGGTCAATTCGATGTATACCCCCGCAAAGGGAAAACAGGCGGTGCGTTCTGTGCCCATCACCTCATCTCTCAGCCTACCTATATTCTCCTGAACCATACCGACAGACTGAGCGATGTCCTCACCCTTGCACATGAACTAGGACACGGCATCAACAATGAATTGATAAGGGAAAAACAGCACGCACTGGATTTCGGAACGCCCACGTCGACTGCAGAGGTTGCAAGCACATTCATGGAAGATTTTGTGCTCGAGGAAATACTCACCGAAGCGGACAACGACCTGAAACTCGCCATAATGGTAAAAAAATTGAACGATGATGTATCGACAATTTTCAGGCAAATTGCCTGCTACCGTTTCGAACAGGACCTTCATCGTGTATTCAGGGAGAAAGGCTATCTTTCCAAAGAAGAGATCGGTGACCTCTTCCGAAAAAATATGGCAGCATATATGGGGAAATCAGTTGCACAGTCTCCCGGTTCGGAGAACTGGTGGATATACTGGAGTCATATCAGAAGTTTCTTCTATGTCTACTCATACGCAAGCGGGCTACTGATTTCAAAATCCCTTCAGCGTTCGACAAAAGAAAACCCTCTTTTTATCAATAAAGTGAAAGAATTCCTTGCAGCAGGATTGTCGGAATCTCCTGAAATTATCTTCCGCAGAATGGGGGTTGATATTGCAAACAAGGCATTCTGGGATCATGGTCTGAATGAGGTCGAACGTCTTCTTGATGAAACAGTTGCATTAGCCCGGAAAACAGGGAAGTTGCGCTGAACCTGTTCTCAACAGAATTCCCTTAAACATTCCTTCACCTTTTGTATCTCAAAAGGTTTTGCAAGGAATACCGAAGATCCCGCTTTTCTTGCGTCCTCGATATCATCATCCCCTGCATTTCCCGAAAATGTTATAGCATGAATATCAGAGTTCATTTCCCTGATAATCCTGAGCGCATTGATACCGTCAAGATGAGGCATCCTGATATCGAACAGTAGCACGTCATATTCTTTTTTCAGAAACATTAATACCGCTTCCACCCCGTCGTGGACAAGGTCGACGGTATACAGTTCGTCTTCCAGTTCATTCTTCATGATAAAACCTAAATTTCTGTCGTCTTCAGCTAAAAGTATATTCATAGTTCCGCTTTGTTTTATGAATCATGGAAAGGAGGCGTATCTGGTCAAGCGGGCTTAATCCTGCGAGATCAGACCATATCATAAAGCCTTCCCCTCTGAAAAATCTCTGGCACTCCTGACAATATCTCCTGTCGCATAAATCAGCGAGGGACTGCAATATAACTGCTTCAGCAAGAAACTGTACTCTTTCACCATTCGTTTTTTGTACCAGAGAACCCATAATCCCTCCCTTCCTGGAGGTATACATGTATAAAACCACTTTTTGTTTTCAGAAAATATAAAAGCAAAATTGATGCCATATACTTTTCTGGTAATTCTCAGGGGTTCTAACGGCGGGTACCCTGTGAAACTGAGACAAAATTGCCCTGTATTATGGCAAATTGCCCTGTTCGATCAGAGCGGCAGGACGATTTTGAAGGTCACACCCTGCCATCTACCAGTGTGAACATCGAGAGATCCTCCGAAATCATCTATTATTTTTTTCGCAATGGACAAACCAAGCCCTGTTCCGCCTCTTTCGGACCGTGTGGTGAAAAACGGATCGAATATCTTACTCACCAGTTCATACGGGATTCCCGGTCCGGTATCAGTGATCTTTATAAATGCGTTCCGTTCTTCGTTCCCCGTTTCGAGCGTCAGGGTTCCTTTGTCTTCCATCGAATCAAGGGCATTTACGATCAGAGAAAGGAGCACCTGACGCATTTCTCCTTCGTTAACCTTGACGATAAATCTGCCTCTGTAGTTCTTGATAACCTCAACGTTTTTCATTCTTCCCTGGAAACCGATCAGTTCGAGCGTCTTGTCCAGCATCTCGTTAATATCAGTGTCTTTCTTGTCTGAACCGGTCTTTCTCACAAAGGAAAGCATATTCGTGGTTATGCCCTTGCTCCGGATTATTTCCTCATTCATGATCTGCAGATAGCTTTCAAAGAGTTCCTTTTCAATATGTCCCTTTCTGATACGGCCGAGAAGGCCTTCCGTACAGGCAGAAATCGTTGCGAGAGGATTATTGAGCTCATGGGCGATGCCGGAGGCCATCTGGCCAAGGGCTGCAAGTTTTTCGCTCATAAGGAGCCTTACTTCATTCTCTTTTTTGTCGGTAATGTCCTGGAGCATCATCATGGAGGAAACAGTCCCGTCCTGATTGCGAATCGGGGTGCTCACCACATAATACCACCGGTTGTTTTCAGGACTGTTGCGTTCTCCCCTGATAATCTCTTTATCCTCTCTTCTCTTGTTATGGCACCACGGGCAGATATTTTCAAAACCGTGGAGAACCTTGTAGCATTTTTCGCCAAGAGCTGAGTATCCTATCTGATCGATCAATCGTTCGTTCATGAACTCTATACTGTTCTTATCGTTGCAAATATAGATAAACCCGTCGAATCCTTCGACGATTGCCTGATATTTTGCCTTTGAATCCTGAAGGTCTTTTTCCGCTTCTTTCCGCTCGGTGATATCCTGGACTGTTCCGATCATGCGCACCGGCTCACCACTTTCTCCGAAGGTTACTCTTCCCTGTTCATGCACGTGACGGAGCGTTCCTTCCGGGAGGACGATTCTGTGGTCAATACTGTAAGGAGCGCCGTAGATTGCTTCATTCACCGATTTTTTTACAAGTTCTCTGTCATCGGGATGAACGGAATTCAGGAACACATCATAGGTTGCATCGGACTGTCCGGGTGACAATCCAAAAATACGGTAAATTTCTTCCGACCAGTACAATTCATTCGTCAGAATGTTCCAGTCCCAATTACCCATATGGACAATTTTCTGGGCTTCGGCAAGACGCTCATCGCTTGCACGGAGAGCCTCTTCAGCCTTCTTTCTTTCTGTAAGGTCCCGCACAATTGTCTGTAGCCTTTCCTGGTCGATCTTTTTTGCGCTCACTTCAACATCGATGAGTCTCCCGTCTCTCTGCCGGAATCTCCGCTGGATAACGACCCTCTCTCCTGCAAGTACTTCACTGATTTTCAGAGGATACGACCGCAAATCCTCTTCAGGAATAATATTCTTTACATTCAGCCTGATGAGTTCGTCCCGTGCATAACCAAGCATATGGCATGCAGTCGTATTCACTTCGTTAATATTTCCTTCCCTGTCGAGGATGAATATGCCGTCCGATGCCTGTTCAATAAGCATCCGGTATTTCCGTTCACTTTCCATGAGATCCCTGTTCGCCCTGATCAGTTCCTCTGTCCTCTCCTGTATGCGTTTCTCCATTTCATCGTGTGCGTTTCTGAGAAACTCTTCAGTTTTTTTGTTCATCAGGGCGATAGCTGCAAGCTCTCCGAAGCCCACCGCTATCCGGATATCGTCGTCGGTGAAATCCGACCGTTTATTTGCAAGGCCGAGCAACCCAACAACTTTCCCCTTGACTTTCATGGGGACCATGAGCACATTTTTTAATGCCGCGTGTCCCTCCGGTATGTACTGGTTGTATTCAGTGCCCGGGAAGTCGTTTTCACAGGATGCTTTTCCGCTCTCATGCACAAACCCCCTCAAGCCACGGATTGGCATGGGATGATCCGGGTCAACACTGCATGGCATACCTCCGGAATCCAGATATGCAACTTCGTTCCGTTTTCCATCTTCGCTCACAAGCGCGATATACCCTGCCTTCGCTCTTACGAGTTTTTTACATGACTGAAAAATAGCGGAAGCGGCATCCTGGAAATTATGAGATTCCAGGACGGCCCGGACTCCCGCGAGCAGTGCATCTGTTTCCTGCTGATGCTTCCTGATCGCACGGAGTGTCCTCCGAAGAGCAGTGGCTACAGGTTTCGTCTTCATTCCTGGGCCTGCAGATTCTGCTTTTTTGCAGTAGTCGTTACTCTTTCTTTTCTGCATCTGTTTGTTCCAACAATTTCAGTGGGTTGACCTGCTATAATGATTATACCATTGTTTTGTGAGGTGCTCAGAATGGCTAATTTTCTTGTGTGTATTGTTACAGTATGTTCTCTGTTTTTGCTTCCCCCTTTCAGTCTGGCGGAAACCCTGGAAGACGGATGGAAAAGGTCTCTTTCTGCCGATAACCGTCTTCTCGCAGCAAAAAAAAATGTCGAATATTCTGCAAGGATCCTTGACGCATCAAAAGCATTGCGGTTTCCATCCCTGACTGTTGACAGCAGTTATACTCTGCTCAATCATTCACCTGCCGCCGCCGTTCAAAATCCTCTCATACCTTTCAGTCAGATACCCATGTCTGAAGACAAGAGTTTTTCCTATTCCACTTCTGTCTCCCTGCCTCTTTTTACCAGCGGCCGCATCAGCAATACCATTCATGCTGCCGGTTCCAGCCTCAATGCTGAACAGCACAATGAAAAGACAGCAGTCCTCGATCTCAAACTCAATGTCGCAGATGCATATATAACCGTTTTGCGTGTGCGTCATCTTGTTGAAGTTGCCGAGAGCAATATGAACAGCCTTGTTTCCTATACGCGTGATGTTTCGAATTTTTATCAAGAGGGAATGATTACAAAAAACGATCTCCTTGCTGCACAGGTTGAATTATCTGATGCCCGCCAACGCTTCATACAGGCAGAGAACAGACTGAATATCGCACTAGCCTCTTATAACAGACTGACAGGGCGTACGCTTGACGCAGAAGTCACGCTTGATGATCTTTCTGCCGAACCTGCGAAAATTCCTTTAAATGAACTTACCTCACTGGCTCTTGAAAAAAGGCCGGAGTTGTCATCTCTTGAAGAACAGTCAAAGTCACTCCGTTTTCAGGCATCTGAAGTCCGCTCACTGGTATTGCCTCAGATAGTATTCAAGGGAGGTTACAGTTATACAGAAAACAGATATCAGGTGTATGAGGACCTCTGGTCCGCCACCCTCGGCCTGAGGTGGGAACTCTTCGACGGAGGTTCCGCCCGTCATAATGCCGCAGCGCTCATTCTGAAGTCAGAGTCTCTGGACAAACTCAGAGCAGACCTTTCCTCGCTTATTACCCTTCAGGTGCGTCAGGCATTTCTCAACCTCGATGAAACACTCAAGCGCATAGAGGTCACCCGTGAGGCGATGTCACAGGCAGAGGAAAATCTCAAGGTTGCAAAGGTACGATACCGCGAAGGAGTCGGTACGAATACAGAAGTGCTCGATGCAGAAACGCTTCGCGTAAAAAGCTACAGCAATTACTATAATGCGGTATATGATGCCATCCTGTCCAAATTCCGCCTGCAGTATGCGACCGGCACGCTTTAGCTTGTAAACTTTATGAGTTCCCGGAAGTGACTTCAGAGGAACTTCCCCTTACAATCCCTGCGAGTATCTCCTTGTTTTCCTGAACATCGGTTGTGGTGACCATAGTCCGGATGGAAAATACTCTTAACGCATCAGAAACAGAAAGCGTTCCTTCACCGGAATCTTTCCTGCCGGCAAAAGGGAATACATCAGGGCCCCGCTGACACATGCAATTAATATTCACACGGCACACCTGATTGACCAGGATATCAGTCAGTTTCCGCATTATTTCGGTGTCTTTCCCAAAAATACTCGCCTGCTGACCGTAACTTGATTGAATAATATATCGTACCGGTATTTCAATGTCGTCGAAAGGCACAACCGGCACTACAGGCCCGAACTGCTCCTCACGATAAATTCTCATCTTTTCATTCACGGGATAGAGCAAGGTCGGGTGGAAAAAGTTCCCATGAAAAGATCCTCCGGATCTGTTCATGATACGGGCTCCATATTTTTCAGCATTTTTCACAAGTTCGTTCAGAAATGTTGTCCTGTCGGATTCCGCGAGGGGTGTGATTACGATGCCCTCTTCCCACGGCATACCGCACTTCAAACGGTCCATCTGTTCTGCAAACCTATCGAGAAATGCACCGGCAATCTGCGAGTGCACAAAAAGTATTTTCAGGGCTGTGCAACGCTGTCCATTGAATGCAAGACTCCCCTGAACGCATTCTTTTATCGCAAGCTCAATGTCTGCATCCGGAAGGACGATCCCGGGGTTCTTTGCCTCCAGTCCCAATATGGACCGGAGCCTGTGTGGCTTCGGGTGCATGCTCTTCAGTTTTTCCGAAACCCTGCTCGAACCGATAAATGCAAGCACATCAACCTTCCCTGTGCGCAATATGGGGGGAATTATCTGTTTGCCCTCCCCGTACACGATATTCACTACGCCCGCAGGGAATGAAGTCCGGAACGCACTGAGCAGCGGATAGTGAAGGAGGACGCCCAATTTCGGAGGTTTGATCACCGTAGTATTCCCCATGATCAGCGCCGGGATGAGTATTGATAACGTCTCATTCAGCGGATAGTTATACGGTCCCATACAGAGCACTACCCCTAACGGCGCCCTCCGTATATGACCGAGAATCCCCTGTTCTCTCACGCATTGAGAGGAAGAACGGTCAAGACTTTTCACCGCATCAATGGTGTTCCGGATGTACTCGGTAGTGCGGTCAAATTCCTGCAATGCCCCTTCCAGCGATTTCCCTATCTCCCACATGAAGAGTGTGAGTATTTCTTCTTTCTTCGAGAGCATCTCTGCAAGAAAGGTTTCAACGCATGCGATCCTTTCATAGACAGACATCGAGGGCCAGCCCCCCCTTCCATGATCATATGCGGAGATCGCAGCCTCAAGGGCTTCCATAGATTCCTTTTCGGTGAGTAGCGGGTACGATCCTATCACCGGCTGTATAATGCCTGAAGTAGTTTTTACATATATGGGCGAACGGATTTCCTGCATCTCCCCGTCCCACAACCGCAATTCTCCGTTGATCAGATATTCCCGCTGCATGACCGGGCTTTTCAGGCAGAAACGTTCCGGTATCTCCGAAACATCAGGGAAAAGATCATCAGTCTTGTCTTCTAACACTATGTCCTTCATAACTTATTAACGGTCTCAAAATAGTATTCATATTTCACCCTCTCCCAACCCTCCCCCCTCAAGGGGGAGGAACTAACTATAATCCCCTCTCCCCCGGCGGGAGAGGGTAAGGGTGAGGGGGTCATTTATGTGTTTACTATTATGCGACTGTTAAAATCTATGGATTCCTTTCCGAAATCAAAAATCATTTTATTACAGAAACAGTTTTTTGTACAAGAGGGAAAACTCAAGGGGTCGAGATACTCTGTTGTATCGGGGATTGAGAAAGTTCTGCTACACAATATATTTGTTGGTATTATGTCGAATTTCACACTTACACAAAAGTTACGCTTTCACAGTACACCCTCTATATGAGTGCAAGTACACATCTATAACTCAAATTGTGAGATGAATATTCCCGAAAGAAATGCTAAATGCATAAACGCAAGCCTGACCCTAAGATTCCTTACTTGTTATCGTTACTTGAATCGATCGATAAGTTTATGAGTGCCAACAAAATAGAGCTTATAGATGTTGCCTTCCTGCTTAAAAATACACCGATAAAAGTCATCTACATAGAACTCCCGGAATTCAGAACCTTCGAGCTTATGAATTTTTAAAGAGGGATGTTTAGGATTTTCTTTGAGAAGGGATATTTGTTTTTTAAATTTTTTCTTTATTTCTCCGGCGAGTTCATCGTACTGGGGCAAAAAATCAGGTTCTATAGCGATGAGATATTTGCTCACTCTCTCTTATCCAGTTCCTTTACAAATTCATCTACATTATATTTCCTGTATTTACCATCCTTAAAGTTCTTCTCAGCTTTCTTAATCTTTTCCTGTACCTTGTCAGTCCAGAACCATGCCTGAGAACGGGGGATGTTGATAGAGGGCTCAAGAATGAGTTTCCCCTCCCGCACCTCCAGAATAAGCTGATCCCCTTCATTTATGTGGAGTATTTCACACACATCTTTAGGTATGGCTATCTGTCGTTTAGGTGAAACCGTCAGTGTTTTCATAAAGCTATCTCCTCAGAAATTTTTACTTCTTAGTAAAATAATAAAATAATCTTACTATTTTGTCAATGTTAGTTGCCTGGTCGAAGCGGAGACCTTCTTTTTCCGCTATACGATGTAATTCGGCAGTCGTAATCATGCCTTGATCTCCGTGTTAACCAATAATCCCCACCTGCGGTTGTATTTTCCCTGACGCGTAAGTGTAGGATCGAGAGGAGAAAAGCCGGGCGCAAGAGTGACTGCCCTTCGAAGAGCTTCAACATTTCCAAAGCCTAATGTCTCCATTAAAAAGCCGCGTCGCTTGGCAACTGCGCTGTTTCCTATTTTAGCTGCATATTTGCGGAGTTTGGATTCATTTAGTTGTGTCCAACCGATGGACAATACTTTGGCGACTTCTGCTACTCCACCGACATATTGTGGGAGATCCAATCCATCAACAATGGTTTTTTCTCTATCCGTAACCATAAAGGGCATCTCATCGATCCAGTCTTTTACAATGCCAAAAAACTTCTCAGGACGTATCGAGATTACTTTGTAACTCACTCCGAGCACGTCACCGGGAGGCCTACGCACAGGATGATCGGTTGCCACAAACACAGTCCGGGGAAGCTGTTCGGTCATGCCATGATGGTTAAGCGCTAACCAGTACGCAATTGCCGCGGGGGAAACCAGTTCCATGGCAACAATAAATTCATGTAATTGAGGCGTCCGGTTTTCTCCCGACGAGAGCGGAAAGACGGCAAATCGCCCGCGTTTGATGCGCCGTATCCACCCTTTAGTCTGAAGACGTTCAAGGAACTGTCTTGTCGGATCACTCTCTCTCAATGAACATGTTTCACAAACAGAATATCGACAGTCAGGCGTTCCTTCAAATATCCGATCAGGGTCATCTATGCTTATTATGAGGACAAGAAGAGGATACTGAAATACCATGGGAAATGAAGAAGCCGGGAGATCGCTACCTTAATGCAACAGCCGATGCCCTTGATGAGCGTCTTGAGAAAGAAGTCAGGGTATATTCAAGCGTCGCATAAAATATGTTCTTTAGTTATTCTGTCCACCTGTAAGGACATATCTATAACTCAAATTGTTAGATGAATATTCCCGAAAGAAATGCTAAATGCATAAACGCAAGCCTGACCCTAAGATTCCTTAATAGAGAAATCCGAAGAGCCATAACGGTATTTTGTTGCCTACTCCAATCTCAGTATTATCAACCCCTAAAAAAGAATTCTTAATGTCTTTGATCTGGGAGAAGTCTTTATTCTTTCCACCGATCTCAAAAGTGTATCTGCCGTCAACGAGGAAGTCTCCCTGTGCAGGTGATGAGACTTTGTGTAAGGTTTCTGCCATATTCAGGAAAAAAGTCTCCCTCAGATTTCCGATTTCAAGCGGCATTCGACTTGATATGGCATGGATCAGATTCGGGTTGTTCAGGTATATCTTTTCGGGCTTTTCAAGCTCTCTGAGCCCCCTGCCACCTTTTGAAACAGTCATTATAATCCCGGCGTCTTCAAGGTATTTGAGATAGGTTTTTAATGTTCTCTCATCCCCGACATCGAGCATTGTCTTCAATTTCTTCAAATCAGGAGTAAAGGGTACCGAAGACGCAATAATCATAAGGAGCTTCTTGATCTTCTTTATGCTGTTTCCGCTTAATGAGGGATAGATGGCGATGAGATCGCTTTCAAGGGTTGTGTGGATGTTCTGTTCGAGGGTGAGGTAAAAAAGCTCTCTGTTTTTATATTCCCTGAAATAAGGATAGTATCCATACTCAAGATAGCGCTTAAAGAGAGCAAGAATCTTTTTGTCCTTCTTCTCGACAGCGTTGGTAATGCCGGCAGCGATACGCTGGTGGTTATTTATGATCTCCTCAAGTCCTGAGCTCTTTAAATTAATGCCGAGTTCGATCTCTATGAATTCCCTGAATGACATTCCAAACATTTTATATATAACAGCCCGTCTGCTCAGGTCATGACTGCCTTTGTAGATCTCCAGGGCTGAACTCCCTGAAGCGACTATTGTAAGCTTCGGGAAGGTGTCGTAAATGCTCTTTAGTTCGGTTGACCAGTTGGGATATTTGTGTATCTCATCGAAACAGATCATCTCCCCGCCAAGGTTATAAAACTGCTCTGCTATCTCATAAAGAGAATGACCGCCGACAAGAAAATGGTCGGCCTGAATATAAAGAGCACTATTTGTGAAGATATCGTTCTTGTAAGAGGAAAGAATATGTTGAATAATAGCAGTGGTTTTTCCCACTCCCCTCTGCCCTACAACAATGGGAAAGCGGTTTTTAAGCGGATATGTCCGTAGGAAATATCTGACATATTCCCTGTTGTTTATCCTGATGAAATTCTGGCTGAGGCGAAATAGTTCCTCTATCATTTAAGCCTCCATTGATAGTAACGTAATCCTATCATAGCAAATAATTATTAGGATTGCAATACTATTACTGGAAAGCTTTATTTCGTCATTCACCACTTTCCCGATAGAGTTTATTGAGATTTATTATAAAGGTGACAAGGAGAATGAGGACAAGAAGAGGATACTGAAATACCATGGGAAATGAAGAAGCCGGGAGATCGCTACCTTAATGCAACAGCCGATGCCCTTGATGAGCGTCTTGAGAAAGAAGTCAGGGTATATTCAAGCGTCGCATAAAATATGTTCTTTAGTTATTCTGTCCACCTGTAAGGACATATCTATAACTCAAATTGTTAGATGAATATTCCCGAAAGAAATGCTAAATGCATAAACGCAAGCCTGACCCTAAGATTCCTGCCCCTTCGTCTAGATGTAATTTCCCCGTAATCTGTCCACTCCAACTTCAGACTGTGTCACAATTGGCAAGGTGATATAATAGACGGCAAAACAAGTAGGAAG
>JAVHLL010000011.1 GCA_031082155.1 Thermodesulfovibrionales bacterium
GGCACGCATTGCCGGAACGAAATCCAGGGAAAATTCATGGATAAAATAGACCTGTGCATGGATTGTACGGTATTCGCAAGGAATATGGATACCGACGCAATGATCGAGACCTGCAGGGTATTCAATCGGCAGCTCAAGGAATACAGAAATATTGTAGAAGAAAGGGACAGGGAATTAGAGAACATGAGTCTTGAGCTTGCGATGACCCTGTCCGAGGTTTTTGAGGCATTGAAAAAGATTTCATCGGGAGATCCTACGGTAAGGATACCTGAGATATCCGATATCGAACTGATCGTAAAGTTAAAACGTATGATTAATAGTACTGCGAAAAATATCGGAGAGATTGTGGATCAGTCTCATGAGATCGCAATATGTATTGCCGAGCATTTTGACGTATTTCACAGGGTATCAAGAGGGGACCTGAATGCAAGGGTGACCGGTGGGTCTGATATTGAATTGCTGGAATCCCTGAAAAATGTTACCAATGAAACGATAGAGAGCATCTCGCGGGAGATGTCGGAACGTAAATCTGCCGAAGATGCCCTCAGGGGACTGGAAGCCCTGAAATCATCAATTTTAAGCGCTATACCTCACGCAGTGGTTGGACTCTATGAACGAAGGATCTTCTTCGCAAACCAGGCGGTAGAAGCGGTATTCGGCTGGAAACCGGAAGACCTGATCGGCAGGAGTGCAAGGATTCTCTTCAGAAATGACGAAGAATATGAAGAAATTGGAAGAAGATGTTATTCCATTCTTGAGAAAAAGAAGAGATATGCGGCAGAGTTCCCCTACCGCCACAGGAATGGCAATGACATCCTCTGCACAATGAGCGCTTCGGTTATCGGCAAGAAACTCAAGGATAACGGAATCGTTGCTGTTTATGAGGACAGCACAGAAAGAAAACGGGCAGAATCGGAGCTGAAAAGCTCCCGTGAACAACTTCGCTATCTTTCTGCACATTTACAGTCTGCTATTGAAGAGGAACGGATGGAAATTGCCCGTGATTTTCATGACGAGCTTGGGCAGTTGCTGACTGCTTTGAAAATGGATCTGTTCTGGTTAACCAGCAGGATACAGAAGAGCAGAAACAGGAATAAGGAAAAATTTCTGATGAAGATAGGGTCTATGGCGGAATTGATAGACTTGGCGGTGAAAACAGTGCAACAAAAGTCGGCAGAACTGCGGCCAGGGCTTTTGGATGACCTTGGACTTACTGCGGCAATCGAATGGCAGGCAAGTGATTTTTGGGAAAGGACTGGTATCACCTGCGACATGAAAATGGAGTTTGCAGACGATATTATTTTAGATCGGGACATTGCAACAGCTATCTACCGTATTTTTCAGGAAGCGCTTACGAATATAGCAAGGCATTCGAATGCAGCTGAAATGGGGGTCATTTTAAGGCAGGAGGCAGAAAATGTCCTGATGGAAGTGAGCGATAACGGAAGAGGCATAACGCATGCTCAGATAACCGATGCAAAATCCTATGGGTTAACCGGAATACGTGAACGGGTGCACCTGTTGGGTGGAAAGGTGAGTATAGAGGGAAGTTCAGGAAAAGGGACTACACTGAAGGTCTCTATACCGCTTAAAATACAGATACAGCAGCATTGAGTTGACTGCATGCTGAAGTACTGGAAAAGATTGTTTCCATACCCGCAGCATACTCCGCACTGCCAGGAGTGAGAGAATTCTCCATCCCAAAAGCTTTTTCTTGACAGAGAAAGAATATATGGTTTAATCTGGACAAGCTGCGAAGCATACATGCATTATCATTGTGCGAAGAATGCAGGGATACATTGCGAAAGGAGTAGCATGGCAGCAAAAAAAAAGGTAAAAAAGGGTGATATCGTAAAGGTGCACTATACCTGCATGCTGCCGAACGGTACCATGATCGACCGGTCTCCTGAAAACGAGCCTCTCCGCTTCAGGGTGGGTGAACGGGAAGTTATCGCAGACCTTGAAAAAGCAGTCATCGGCTTGAAAGCCGGTGAATCAAAGACCGAAACAGTGCCCGCCGGTCTGGCATATGGTCCATACCATGATGAATGGGTTCTGGAGATCCCCAAAGACAAACTGCCAGCGGGTATGAAGACTGAAGTAGGGCTCAGGGTCGAACTTCCGGGGGAGGACGGGAAATCTTTTATCGCTGCCATAAAGCATGTTTCCATATCTTCTGTGATGCTGGACTTCAATCATCCGCTAGCAGGAAAAGACCTGACTTTCGAGATCACTATGCTGGATATTCAATCTGTAAAAGCAAAATAACGATTGAATACCGAAGAACACAGCTTTGACTTTCAGGCAGCACAGATACCTATAACCTTTTCATAATCTCTTCATTATTCCTTCATATTTTTGTTTTACTCTATATTCATGAGTCAATGTTACCCTCAAAGCAACTGATTACCCCTTCAGTTGCCTTTTTCTACACCATAAGCGGGCAGCCTGACCCTCCTTAGGCTGCCCGCACATCTCTTACCCTTATACACGTAAGACGTCCATATCCCTGAGGTCCTTGCGAGGAGTCCCAAACGCTTTCGTGACGACTACGCAATCTCTCTGTGCTTGCATTGTCTACAAGGGAGAATATTACAATGCCTATCGACATTCGCCGGAATTTGTTCTACTATTATTACCATGCTGGAACAGGAAGAGGGAGAGTTTTTCAGGAGAGGGCTGGAAGCACTTGAGCGGGATCAAACAGTCGCTGCCCTTTCCTGGTTTGAGAAGGCAATTGAAAAGGGAAGGTCGCCATCCTCCCTTTCCTTTTTTGCTTTCTGTATTGCACGGCAGCGGGGACAATACAAAAAGGCCATCTCCTTCTGTCTTGAAGCAATACAAAAGGATCCCAATAATTCCCTGCATTACCTGAACCTTGGTAAAATCTACCTGCTCGACAAGAACAAGACTGAGGCAATCAAGGTGTTCAGGGAAGGGATGCACCATCAGTCAAATGCGCAGATCATTCAGGAACTTGAAAAACTCGGGCCACGAAAACCACCGGTTATCCCTTTTTTAAAAAGAAACAATCCCCTCAATAAATATCTCGGGATTATCCTGAGCCGATTAAAACTACGGTAAGATCACCCCTGTCGAAAACATACAGGCATATGGATACCGCTCAATTTTCGAATCAAACTAAACTCCGTTTATTTTTGTTCTTAACTTTTTCTGACTTCAATATTCCTTCACTATTGAAGGCTGAGACCTTCGCTTCGTCTTCGGTTCCCGAAAGGCTGAGCCTATTCGGGATTGCCCGTGATTTTGATCAGGGAAATAAGCTGTATCACTTACTAAGGAGTGCATAAGTAAGGAATCATTTTTGAAAAATCTCCCCTTGCCCCTCTTTGCCAAAGAGGGGGAATATACTTCCCTTTGGTAAAGGGAGGTGGGGAGGGATTTTATAATCATGTCCTCATATGACCGTATTAGCAATTTCTTGCAGATTGAAATAGAGTATGCCTCCAGAGTCGCAAATATTTGACGTTTCCCGTCACTACATTTTAATATATCTCCTATGCTTTCACCGGACAAACAACTCGAGAGAATAAAAAGAGGGGCCCTAGAGATAATCGTCGAAGAAGAGTTCCTGAAGAAGCTCGAAAAATCATGTACTGAAAGCAGGCCCCTCATCATTAAGGCGGGGTTTGATCCCACGGCGCCTGATATCCATCTCGGACACACTGTGCTGCTCGAAAAGATGCGTCAGTTCCAGGAAATGGGCCATCAGGTGGTTTTCCTCATCGGAGATTTTACCGGAATGATCGGTGATCCCACCGGCAGGTCGGAGACGAGAAAGCCGCTTACCAGGGAAGATGTCATCAAGAATGCCGAGACATACAAAAAACAGGTGTTCAAGATTCTCGATCCTGAGAAGACAAAGGTCACATTTAACAGCGAATGGCTCGGAAAGATGAGCGTTCCGGATTTTCTCAAACTTGGCGCGATGCAGACTGTTGCCCGGATGCTGGAGCGCGAGGATTTCAGAAAGAGGTACGAGAATCAGCAGGATATCACAATCCTTGAATTTTATTATCCTTTATTCCAGGCGTATGACTCGGTATATCTGAGAGCGGATGTCGAACTCGGAGGCACAGACCAGAAATTCAATATCCTGATGGGGAGAACGCTGCAGAGGAAGATGGGCGTTCCGGAGCAGTCGGTTGTGCTGATGCCTCTGCTTGAAGGTCTCGACGGGGTGAACAAGATGTCGAAGAGCCTCGGGAACTACATCGGGATCGATGAGACCCCTCAGGAGATGTACGGGAAAATCATGTCCGTGAGCGACGAACTCATGCTCAGGTACTACGAGCTGCTGAGCCATATCTCACTGGAGGAACTGCATGCATTGAAAAATGGATTGCAGAGTGGAAGCATCCATCCGAAAAAGGCGAAGCAGGATCTTGCAGCCGAGATAGTGGAGAGATACTGGGGGCGTGAGGAGGCCCTGAAAGCAAAGGAAGAGTTCGATCAGATATTCAGACAGAAAGGACTACCCGACGAAATCCCGGTCGGGAATATTTCTCTTGAAAACAACTGGCTCCCTCAGATCATGAAAGACACCGGCCTTGCGAAGAGCACGAGTGAAGCGATACGGCTAATCAGGCAGGGCGGGGTGAAGTTGAATGACAATGCAGTTACCGATGCAGATGCACGGGTAGCGAAGGGTGAGTTTATCCTTAAAGTAGGGAAAAGGAGATTCTGCAAGATTATCGTTGCGTAAGATGTTTCCTTGCCAGCTCGATAAGTCCATAAATTTTAAGATCTACAAAATTCCCTTCTGCCTGCAATTCCGACAACCTTTCCTCAAGCTTTTCCACCGGCACTTTTATAATCTCGATATCCTCTGCCTCGTCGCGCTCGCCGATCCCTCTATACTCAAGATTTTGTGCAAGATAGGCGGTAAGAATTTCACCCGACGCACCTGATGACATCGGCCCTTCGGTAAGAAAAGTCAGCTCTTTTGCACTATACCCGGTCTCTTCGATCAATTCTCTTTTTGCCGCCTCTTCAAGCGTATCTCCTTTGTCATTCAAGCCTGCAGGGAATTCGATTACATAATTGTTGACCGGCGGCCTGAACTGTTTTGTCAGGATTGTTTCTCCCTCGTTTGTAACAGGGACAATTACAACAATACCTCTGCAGTTTACCCGTTCAAAGGCTTCCCACTGCCTTTCTGTGCCGTATGCATCGACATAGGTGGTGAGCATGAAACGGAGGTATTTCCCTTCGAGGAGTGTTGTCTTTTTTTTGATGGAAGGGGGTTTTGTTCTCACTCGGTCTCTTTATAGGTCGGGATCGAAACACGGAAGGTCGTTGAATGGTCATCGGTCGAGACCTCGAGCTTTCCGTGAATGGCCTGGATGAACCGATAGATGATATTGAGTCCCCGTCCTTTTACCTCACCGCTCTGTATCTGTGTTATCTTTTCTTCAGGTATCCTGCCTGTATTCCGGATTTCGAAACAGGCCATATCGTCGGAATAATAGCTTTTGATCGCTAGTTCTCCCCCTTGTTCAGGGATTGCTTTTGTCGCGTTATCGAGAAGATTGTCAAGTACACGCTCAAATCCGAAAGGAGAACAAAATACAAACAATTCCTTCTGTAATCCCTCCTGGACAAGGGTGATATTCATTCTCTTCTGTTCCCTGATTGCTTCCTCATTGATCCTGAAACGGTTTTTCAATATCTCGGTAAGATCGATAACCCGCTCACGGCCTTCGATATTCGGATAGATAGCAAGTTCCTGCATCCTCGTAGTTTCCTGGGTAATAATATCAAGGTATTCGTTGATCCTGTCTTTTACGCTGTTCAGGTCCTCTGTCTGAAGGAGTTTCCTTGCCCTTTTTGCAAACCCGGCGATGGCGATCCCGGGATTTTTAAAATCATGGAGCACGTCATCGAGTTTTTCAATCCTGAGCGCTTTCATAATCTCTTTTCCGAAAAAGTTCAGAAGTTCGATCTCATGGTCTGTGAACTCACGGCGGCGGTCTGTATTATAAAAGACGAGGAAATAGTTGATCTCGTCCTTTGCCCGGAGTGGGATCAAAAGGACCGACTTGACCCCGTGTCTGGCTGCATACCGCTTCAGTTCTTCATCGGCTAATCTGCTTTTCAGAGGGTCTTTGATAAAGATATACGATGCGTTGATCCGTTCAAACTCATAATCGTTATGCTGTTCGGACTGATTGATCAGTACGTTAAAATAAGGATGGTCTTTCACCGAGAACCTGCAGGTCGGATCGTGGATATCCTGACCGACAGGGTATTCCAGTTCTGTCTGGACATATCTTCTGTCTGGTGTGACGGAAAAAAGGGCGCAGCTTTGAATCTGGATGATAGTCACCAACTCAGGGATCATCATCCGGAAAACATCCCCCATCTTGATCCCTTCACGATGGCTGAGCTTGACGAATATCTTCTCAACGATCTTTTCTTTCTGGATGTTCAGCTTCTGGAGGTCAATGATGCGTTTCTTTGCAATTACATAGCTCACTCTCCTGGAAAGAAGCTCTGCGTTTGCCACCTCGAGGGGATCGAATTCCTTGTCGTTTTCTTTGTAGTAAATCTGTATCGTGCCCTGGATATCTCCTTCGTTCGCGAGGAAACCGGGTATGTGCATCGGTATTGCCATCAGGGAGTTGAAACCATGCTCCCTGACTATATCCTTATTTTTGTAATCGGGTTCAAGAAGTATATTCGGCACAAGAAAGCTCTTGCCGCTTGTAATGACTCTCCCGGCCACCGATTGTTCGAGAGGGATGCTCTCCTGCCTTTTCTTTTCTGCGTACTGAAATGAACCGAAAGCGACAAGCCTGCCGGTCTGCGGGTCGAAGATCCGGATAGAAGCCGCTGCAGCATTGAGAAACTGGACCATTTTATTTGCAGCGGCTTCAAGGATTTCCTTCCATTCGAGGGCAGGATTTATACTGATAACTTCCTCGACCATTCGGACTACCTCTTGAATGTGGGTGGAGAGACAATGTTTCCTGAGGTAGACAGCGAGATCATTGACCTCCTGCTCAGACAAATTACATCTGCTCAGAATAGGACTGGACGAAAGATATTGGAGTAATATTTTATCCATAAAATCGCTTTCGGTTTGCTGCAGATGTGAGACGATATTATAAATAATAGCAAAGGACAGGAAGGTTTTCAACTTTCCGGGTAGGAATAGGGCCTCCTGGATACCCTGTACGCTCTTTGTAAGAAAAATTATGGATAGAATGGGTTATGCAGCCTGTGTTTTCTTTTTCGCCGCTCTCGCAAGTACTTCGGCAGCATTGAAAGTGCCGTCGATAGCCTGAACAGGGCACCGTGCAATACAGATGCCGCACCCGATGCATTTTGTCTGGTCGATGGTATGCAGCTTTTTCAATTCTCCTGAAGGGGCATCGACTGGACATACTTTCACGCAAATCAGGCATCCGATACAGTGATCTTTTATATATGCCTTCGATCTCTGCGGAATAAAGTCCCTGACAGCCTTTGTAGGGCATTTTCTCACACAGAGTCCGCATACTTTGCATTTGTCAAGGGCGATTCTCGAAAGATTATCCTCTATTGAAGGAGCATCAAAGGGACAGACTTTCACGCAGATTCCACAGGCGATACATCCTGTCTCGCAGTTATTTCTGGTATCGGGACCCTTGTCCTTTGAATGACAGGTGACGAGTACCTGTTTTGAAGCGGGCAGGACCTCAATGATTTTTGTCGGACAGGCTGCCTCGCATTTTCTGCATCCGGTGCATTTTGTGGGATCGACATACGGGAGATGATCTTCCGTCATGGTGATCGCACCAAAGGGACATACCCTTGAACAGGTACCGTAGCCGACACATCCATACCTGCACGCCTTATCCCCGCCTCCCACAAGGACCGCAGACCTGCAGTCCTGAACACCTTCATAAACGAACTTTTTACGGGAGTTGCTCCACCCCCCCTGGCACATGAGCCTGGCAAACATGGGTTCTTGAAATTCCGCTTTTTTCCCGGTGATCCTGGCGACTGCTTCAGCAGTTCCTGCACCGCCGGGGGTACAGAGTGTCGGTGGAACATCGGGGTTGCCTACCACCGCTTCAGCATATTGTTCACAGCCGGCATATCCACAGGCTCCGCAGTGGGCATGGGCGAGGACATCTGTCACCTGTTCAACCCGCGGGTCAATTTTTACCGAGAACTTTTTCGCTGCGAGAGCAAGACCGAGACCGAAAAGAATGCCGATTCCGACAAGAAAAAGGAGAGTTGATTCCAGTATAGGAATAAAAGGAACATATTCGCGTGCCTCAACCCCTCCGCCGACCCCGGCATGAGGGATAAGGAAAGAGAGAACATCGAACAGAGGCAACTGTCCGATGACTTCTGAGAGCAAAGTATAGATGTTAGCTATAGTCGGCATTTTCTGTTCCGGAACATTATATTCTGATCAGTCCTGAAAACCCTGTAAAGGCGAGGGCGATCAACCCTGTAACAATAAACGCGATAGGTACTCCCTTAAAAGGTTCTGGAACATCGGCAAGTTCAAGCTTCTCCCTGATGCTTGCCATAATGATCAGGGCAAGCGCAAACCCGATACCCGAACCAAAGGCAAAGGCAAGGCTTTCAAAAAAGGTGTACTGCTCGCCGGCGTTGATGAGGGGTACGGCAAGAATGATACAGTTCGTTGATATGAGAGCAAGGTAGATACCGAGTTTGTAATAGAGTACGCGGGCAATTTTGCGCATTATGGTATCGGACGCCTGTACGAAACCGGCAACAATCCCGATGAAGACGATGATTTTTAGAAATGTAATATCAAGAGGTACCATCACATGAGTGAATACGAGCCAGCTCAGTGCCGCGCTGATCATCATGACCGAAGTGAAGGTGATGCTCATTCCGACGGCGGTCTCCATCTTCTTCGAAACTCCGAAGAATATGCAGAGGCCGAGGAATCTTGTGAAAACAAAATTGTTGATAAGCGATGCGGCTATGATCAGTTCAAAAAGCTTTATAAACTCGGTGCTCATTGTCTTCCCTCGTATTTCATACTGATCCAGTTGAAGAGTCCCATAAGCAATCCCACTGCGAAGAACCCCCCTGCGGGAAGCACCAGTATCAGCAACGGTTTTGCATTGATGATCTGATATCCCCATAAAGAGCCTTTGCCGAGGAGTTCCCTGAAGAAGCTGATGACGGTGAGTGCGAGCAGGAACCCTGCTCCCATTCCGATTCCATCGAACATGGAAGGAACAAAGGTATTTTTGCTCGCGAACATTTCAGCCCTTGCGAGTATTGACGCAAACGCAACAATCAACTGGATGTACAGGCCCATCTGTTTATACGCAGCCGGTGCAAAGGCCGCCATACTCATGTCCGTTACGGTAACCCAGCCTGAGATTACCAGCATGAAAATTGGCAGCCGTATCCTCGGGTGGATCAGATTTCTCATCAGGGAAATCGTAATATTCACCATCACCTGGACAAAGAGGACAGCGGCACCCATAAGCACACCGTTCCTTACATTATTCGTGACGGCAATTGAGGGGCAGAGGCTTAATGCAAGCTTGAAAATGGTGTTTTCCTTGAAAATACCATTAAGAACGAGTTCACGATAACTGATTTTACCTAACTGAGACATGTCCCCTGCCTTCTCCCTGCATGGTTTTTTTCAGGAAATCCACTCCGTTCTTCACCGCGTCTTCAGCAACAGCCCTGCTCGATATCGTTGCCCCGGAAATTGCCTGGATATATTCAGCAGTTTCTGTTTTCAGTACCTTCATATGTTCCGGGTCTTTCCCCGTAAACTGATCTTTGAAACTGTCTGTTTCAATCTCATCGCCGAGTCCGGGTGTTTCGGCATGTCCGAGAATACTGATTTTTTGTATCCTGAATTCCGTATCCACTGCAATCAACGTGTTGATATAGCTTGAATACCCTTTTCCGAATGATTGAATGATATATCCTGCTGAGGTGTTGTTTTTCCGTGCAATAAAATATTCCGCATGCTTATTATGAATCGTCCAGTCGCCAATTTTTTCGATGCGATCAGCCTCCGGCATCAGTTTCTTCAGCGCGGTCTCCTTCTCGAGAACGGCATTCCTGTACATGATAGGGGAAGTCTTTGCGTACACAGCAGCGAGGATTATGCCCCCGATGAGATAGATAATTACAAGGTTCAGGGTTATCTTGAGAATGTCTCTTGCCGTCACTGTTTGGCCCCTTTCGCCGGTTTTTTTACCGCACCGAATACCTTCGACCTGAATCCCCGGTCAATGAGGGGCGAAAAGCAGTTCATGATCAGAATGGCAAACATTACCCCTTCGGGATATCCGCCTTTCAGACGGATGAGCATAGTGAGGAAACCGCAACCTGTCCCGAAGAGTATCTGGCCGCTCTTTACCGAAGGGCTGGTCACATAATCGGTAGCCATGAAAAAGGCTCCGAGCATCAGCCCGCCGGTCATAAGATGGAGGAGGGGATCTCCGGTGAAGAGGCCTTCCTGTCCGCCGAATATCCATGCGATAAGCGACACAGTACCAAGGAATGCAAGGGGGATATGCCAGGTGATATATTTTTTATACATGAGGAACGTTGCGCCGATCAGGAGCGCAAGAATCGATGTTTCCCCAATACACCCACCCCGATGACCGATAAGGAGTTGTGAGTACAGATTCCCTTTATCCCCGAATACTTCGATTAATTTTATGACGCCTTCTTCTTTCAGGATGCCGAGAGGGGTGGCTGTCGTTCTGGCATCAAGGTGGATAAATGCAGCAGCCGGCTCATTCCAGACCGTCATGAGTCTGGGAAAGGAAACAAGAAGAAATGCCCTTCCGATAAGGGCGGGGTTGAAGATATTGTATCCGAGCCCGCCAAAAAGCTGTTTAGTGATGATTACGGCCACAATTGCTCCGATGACGGGAATAAAAAACGGGACCGAAGGAGGCAGGTTCAGTCCCAGAAGGAGCCCTGTGAGAAAGGCGCTCCCGTCGAGAGCAACCACCTTCTTTTTCATTGCCTTAAGGAAGATATATTCAGAAAGTACTGCGGAAAGAATACTTGCAATAATGGTAAAAGCAGCCCTGGGACCAAAGAAATAAACGCCCATCAGTACAGCAGGCAACAACGAGAGAGAAACACTCCACATGATTCTCTCTGTTGTTTCCGTATCTTTTATATGGGGACTGACCGAAACGATCAGTCCGGACTTTTCACTTTTCATTTTTAACTTCAACTTTTCACTTTTCTTACGGCTTTACCATTGACTTTGCGAGACGAACAAGCTGGACTATCGGCCTTTTCGAGGGGCAGACGAAGGCACACGATCCGCACTCAAAACAGTCGAAGAGATTATATTCCTTTGCCCCTTCATAGAACCCTTTTTCTGCATAGATGCTCAGCATCGAGGGCATAAGACCCATGGGGCATATTTCGATGCACCGTCCGCATCTGATGCATGGACCGAACTCAGCTGCATGGACCATCTCTTGTTCAGACATGACGACAATTCCCGAAGTCCCTTTTGTTACCGGGACATCGGGTGAAGGGAGGGCAAATCCCATCATCGGCCCGCCGGAAATTACTTTTACCGCGTCTTCTCTCATGCCGCCGCATTCTTCGATAAGATTGGAAATGAGTGTGCCGACTTTCACAAACAGGTTCCGGGGCTCATGGATCCCCCCACCTGTGACTGTAAGTACTCTCTCTATAAGTGGTTTACCGTATCGGACTGCCTCGAACACCGCACGGGCCGTCCCCACGTTCTGTACCACAACCTTGACATCCATAGGAAGCGCTCTTGGCGGTATCTCTCTCCCTGTGATGGATTTAATGAGCATTTTTTCTGCCCCCTGGGGGTATTTCGCGGGAAGTGTGACGACCTCTATGGTTTCCTTTTCCTGCAATGCCTGGTTCATCTTTTCTACTGCATCAGGTTTATTGTCTTCGATGCCGATATAGCCTCTCGGAACCCCAAAGATTTTCATGAGTATTCCAAGCCCCCGGATTATTTCTTCCGGATGCTCGATCATCAGCCTGTAGTCGGCTGTCAGATACGGTTCACACTCCGCGCCGTTCAATATGACTGTATCAATTGGTTTCTCCTTGGGTGGTGAAAGCTTGACAACTGTCGGGAAGGCCGCACCACCCATACCAACAATTCCGGCATTTTTTATTTTTCCCCTTAACTCTTCAGGGGAAAGCCTGTCAAAGTCAGGCGTATCCTTCAGGATTGTCCATTCATCCCTGCCGTTATTTTCGATCACTACGGATGTTACCATTCTGCCCATCGCATTCGGGAACTCACCGATGGCGGCTACTTTCCCGGAAACAGATGAATGAACCGGAGCCGATACAAATCCCCCAGGTTCACCGATCAGTTCCCCTTTCTTGACTTCCTGTCCCGGTGTCACAACTGCCTTGCAGGGCGCGCCGAGATGCTGACTGAGTGGAATGAACACTGTATCGGGTTGAGACGCAGTGGTGATCGGTTTTTTGGCGGACAGATTTTTCTTATCAGGCGGGTGTATGCCGCCTCTGAAAAGCGCGGATATCATTCTTTCATGCTCCTGAAACAAAGAATTCGTGACAAGACTCACTTTTTACCACAGGGGTGTCCGGAATGTCAAGGAATCTCTAAGACGGCAACCATCGTAAATCAGTGACACTTTTCATCACCATATCACGCAATGCTTCGATAAAAAGCGGATTGGTGTTTAATGAAGCGGCCCGGTGCAGAGTCATGCCGAGCTTTGTTGCGAGGTTTGCATAAAGGATGTCTATTTCATACAGGGTTTCGATATGATCCGAGACAAAACTGATCGGGACCATAAGAATATTCTTCACGCCTTTTCCGGAGAGTTCTTCCAGTTTTGCCTCAGTAGATGGTTCAAGCCATTGTACAGGGCCGCTCTTCGACTGATAGCTCAGGTGCCACTGCATCGATATCCTTTTTGTGATCTCCCCGATTGTTTTCATTGTGTGCGCCACATAAGGATCCCCCTGGTCTATAAATTTCTGCGGGAGGCTGTGAGCGCTGAAAAGGACATGAATATCATGTGCTGATTCGCTGCCGAATGACTGTATTCCCTTCTGAATCACATCAATAAGCGATTCGATATACAGGGGATGGTCGTACCATTCTGCAATTGTAAAAAATTCGATGGGGTACTGCGATATAACCTCCCTGAATTTTGAGAGTGATGAACCTGAGGTCGCGATAGAATAATGCGGATAGAGGCAGAGCGCGATAAGTTTTCTTATCCCGGTGTTGTGGATTACAGGGATTACGTCCTCAGTAAACGGGTGCCAGTACCGCATTGCAATAAAGACCTTGTAATTGACATCCGTCGCCGCTTTACTGGACTTTTCCCTTCGAGGGGGAGGGGCGGTTGGAGATGAATTCTGATTTAGTGATTCTTCGAGCGCTTTTGCCTGAGCACTGGTGATTTCGAGGATCGGTGATTTTCCTCCGATCATGCGATAAAGATTCTCAGTTTTTCCTGAGCGCACGGAGGAGATGAGCCAGGCAAGGGGCTTTTGCAGAAAAGAAGGACCGAGACGGATTATCTGTCTGTCCGAGAACAGGTTATAGAGAAAAGGCCCCACTGCCTGAAGCGAATCAGGACCGCCAAGGTTGAGAAACACAACTCCTATGGTGTTAGGATTTTTTCCCATAGGCATGCACTGCTTCGACCAGAGCTATCACATTCTCAACGGGTGTCTGAGGCATGACGCCATGCCCCAGGTTGAATATATGCCCGCGTGCTGATTCCCCTTTCCAGAGGATGTCCTTGACGCGGTCCTCGATCTGCTCGTGAGGGAGAAAGAGCGCACAGGGATCAAGGTTCCCTTGGACGATTGCCTTTTTGCCGAGTTTTTTTATCCCGTCGCCGAGATCGATCCTCCAGTCAATTCCGGTAACATCCGCACCGGTCTTCTTTATCTCTTTCAGAATACCTGCACAGTTGTTCGCAAAATAGATGACCGGCGCCCCTTCCTTTTTCACCTCGGCGATTATACGTTTTACATAAGGGAGGGCGTATTTTGCATAGTCCAACGGAGTAAGTATCCCTGCCCAGGTGTCAAAGAGCTGAACCGCCTGGGTTCCGGCCTTTATCTGTGCAGAAAGATACGCGCTGACGGTCGTTGTCAGTTTATCCATCAAATAATGAAATGCGGGACTATTCTGAAACATCATCCGCTTGGTATGGACAAAATTCTTCGATGATCCCCCTTCAATCAGATATGTCGCGAGGGTAAACGGAGCTCCTGAAAATCCGATTAGGGGGACCCTGTTCGCGAGTTCTTTCCTCAAGAGTTTTATGGTATCGAAGATAAACGGGAGATCCTCCTCCGGATCGGGAATTTCCAGTCTCTCTACCCCGGTCTTATTCCTGACCGGATCACTCAGGACAGGTCCCTCCTTCTCTGAAAACTCGAGACGCATCCCCATTACCTCAAGCGGGATGAGGATATCGGAAAAAAGGATTGCAGCGTCAACGCCGAGGATATCCACGGGTTGGAGTGTTACCTCTGCTGCGAGTTTTGGATTTTTGCAAAGGGTCAGGAAATCGACCTGGGAACGCATAGCCTGATACTCCGGCAGATACCGTCCTGCCTGGCGCATCAGCCATACAGGAGTATAGTCTACTGCTTCACCGCGGCATGCTTTCAGAAATGTGTCGTTCATGGTTCCCCCTTGATTTCTATTTTGATCATTTTGATAGTGATTGGTTGATTCCGAACCAAACTGTCCTTTGTCTCAACTTTGCGATTGGTGTGCTTTCTTGTACCGAACAGGTTTATATCCGCAGAATGGCTCTTCTGCGAGATAGTCGCCATGCACCGCATATGCCCGTGCACGGCATCCGCCACAGACAGTCACGTACTCGCACGACCCGCACTTGCCTTTGTATTTTTTAAAATCACGGAGTTCCTGAAATAATTCAGAATGCTCCCATATTTCCCTGAACGATTGTTGGCTGATGTTTCCGGCAGGTTTCGGGAAATAACTGCAGGGAAGTACATTCCCATCTACGTCGATAAGTGCGATGAGCTGACCGGCGATGCATCCTTTTGAGCCTCCTGTTGAAAATTTCAACGTCCTCCTCTCGAATTTCGATCCTTCCTCTTTGGATTTCTGCAGAACGATCCGGTAATAATGAGGCGCACAGGTAGGTCTCACAAGGAGTGTTTTCTCGTCTTTTTCCATTTCATAGTGCCATTCGAGGATTTGTTCATATTCTTCCTTCGATATCAACTCGTTCATGATCTCTTCTCCTCTGCCCGTAGGAACGATCATGAAGAGATACCAGGCCGTCGCTCCAAGTTCCCTGGCGAGCGCATAGATTTTCGGGATTTCTTTCTGGTTTCGCTTCGTGAAGGACGAATTCACGATGAACTCAATGCCGTGTTTCCTGAAGAGGCGTGCTGCATTGAGTGTCCCGGCAAATGCACCCTTCTGGTTTCTGAAGTCATCATGGACTTTTTCATCTGAGCCGTCGAGACTCAGGGAGACTATCCTGATGCCGGAATCTTTGATTTTACCGCAGGTCTCATCGGAGACGAGGGTCCCGTTTGTCGCGAGACACATCCTCAGTCCCTTCTCTGTGCCATACCGTGCAATCTCGAAGACATCCTCTCTCAGAAGCGGTTCTCCGCCCGAAAGAACAATTACCGGTTTCGCATAACTTGTGATGTCATCGATGATCCTGAACGCTTCTTCAACAGGGAAGTCAGGATGCGATTTTACTGCAAGTTCAGAGGATGAGCGGCAGTGAACGCATCGCAAATTGCAGCGTCTCGTTATTTCCCAGGCTATCCATTTCGGTTCGAAATCCATGATACCTCCAATTATACCTGTAACTCTTGTAATTTTTTGTCCCAGATATGCGATTCGATTGCTTGAAGCAAGAGGCCGAATGAAGCAGGGTCCAGCGCGGATATCGGTATGGCCTCGTACCTGAACGCGAGGTTTTGTCTCTCATCATTCGGGATCCTGTCAGTCTTGTTCAACACAAGAAGCCGGGGTTTCCCGTCGAGATGGAGCTCCCGGAGGATATTCTCAACAGACGTGATATGCTGCTCAAACCGGGGGTTTGTGCTATCAACAAGATGGAGGAGCAGGTCGGCGTCCTCGAGTTCTTCAAGTGTCGCCCTGAAGGCCGTCAGTAGGTCTTTGGGGAGATTCCGTATAAAACCGACCGTATCAGTGATCACAACCTCCCTCTCGCGCGGGAAGCGCAATCGCCTGCTTGCCGTATCAAGAGTAGCGAACAATTTATCTTCGACAAACACCGTGCTTTTTGTGAGAGAATTCAAGAGCGTTGATTTGCCTGCATTGGTGTATCCGATAATCGAAACGATGGGAATGCCTCGTTCGATCCGTTTCTGTTTCCTCTGTTTCCTTGCCTCACTCAGGTGCTTTAGTTCTTTTTCGAGGAGCACGATTTTGTCGCGGACACGCCTCCTGTCTATTTCGAGTTTCATTTCGCCGGGACCTCTTCCGCCTATCCCTCCCATGAGCCGGGACATGGCAGTGCCTTTGCCTGTGAGCCTCGGAAGTCTGTACTTCAATTGAGCCAGTTCTACCTGGACCTTTCCGTCACGGCTGTGGGCGCGCCGTGCAAAGATATCGAGGATGAGTTGTGACCGGTCTATCACTTTCAGTTCGGTTAGTTCGGTGAGGGCTTTTACCTGTGACGGACTCAGTTCCTGGTCAAAGACAAGGAGTGTAGCCCCCTTGCTTAATGCATTGATGACGAGATCTTTGCTTTTCCCTTCACCCATAAGATACTTCGGGTTGATTTTCTTTAGCCTCTGTATAACGGTATCGAGCACAAGGAGGTTGCTTGACTCTGCAAGCTCCCGCAGTTCTTCCACCGAATCTTCCTGCTCGTACCGCGGCTGAGTAGAGACACTCACGAGAATAGCCTTCTCACGCCTGTCATCAGGGCTGAAGCTCCTGTGTCTCTCGGTTTCTTCTTCAAGAGAAGCGATGAAGGGGAGAAAGTCGATTTCAAATGCATGGAAATGCTGATACTCCATTATTTCGAGTGGTCTCTCGCCGTCAGGCATCAGATATGCGAGCTGGAAATTGCCCGGAAGCCCGTTTCTCACTCCTATGGAAGCTACGAGGTCAAACCTGAGCAGCGCCAGGTCTGTCAGGTCATCCTGTGTGAGAGGTTCCTCATTGAGATGTGTGTGAATCAGCCTGAGACCCCGGAGCGCTTTTCTTCCCAGAGGATAGCTTTCCAGTTCTGGGATAAATATCCCTCTTGCATCGCCGACAATTACATGAGTGATAGTGCCGGACCTTTCGATCAGAATACCGATCTGTCTGTTGATTTCGAAGGAGATTTCTGTGAGGTATCGTGCAAGTTCCGGGGTTATAACTTCACGGGTTACCCTCCTCCTGTATATCCTTTCGAGTGCATTCAGGTAACTGGCCTTGAGTCCTGACAGATTTCCGTGCAGCGCTGCTATCTATATCCTCCAGAATACTTTTATAATATATTTTATCATAGAACTAAGAGAAACGAATCTCTTTCATCCTTATTTCATGAAGAACAGGGAGGATTCCATGAAGAAAATCAGTGAGAAAAACATTGAGGGAAGAACTCTCCGCCTTGTTCAGGGAGACATTACGGAGCGGAATGTGGATGTGGTCGTGAATGCTGCAAATTCTTATCTCAAGCATGGCGGCGGCGTCGCGGGCGCTCTTGTAAAAAAAGGCGGACAAAGTATCCAGGATGAAAGCGACAGGATAGGGTTTGTCCCTGTTGGACATGCGGTGCTGACCGGCGCCGGGAAATTACCTTCGAAGTTTGTTATCCATGCAGTTGGTCCGAGAATGGGGGAGGGAGATGAAGAGAACAAACTCAGGGATGCTCTTCTTAACAGCCTTATACTCGCTGACAGCAAGGAGTTCAGGAGTATTTCGATCCCTGCAATAAGTTCGGGCATCTTTGGTTTTCCAAAGGACAGATGCGCTCAAATATTGATAGGCGGATCATTGGAGTATTTAAAAAATAATCCTCACAGCAGCTTTGCAGAGATCGAATTCTGCGTGTTTGATGACCAGACTGTCAGGTACTTTACGCAGGAATTTGAAAAAATCGGACACTATACAGGTTTATTGAAAAAAAAGTTAAAATAGTGTAAAAAAGAGAGAATTTCTCTGCTGTACGACAGAAAGAAACAGAAATAATGAAAACTATTTCATATGATATTATTGTTGTAGGGGGCGGGCCGGTCGGAAGTTATACCGCATGGTTATTGGCCAGAGAAGGATTCCGTGTGGGGATATTTGAGAAGAACCCCGAAATCGGGAAGAATATCAATTGCACAGGCATCATCAGCGCTGAATGTTTTCAACAATATGATCTGCCCGAAAATACCGTCATACGACCTATATTGTCCGTCAAGGCAATAGCTCCTTCAGGAGATTCCCTGAAATATCAGGCAGCCTCACCATTCGCGTATGTCGTCAGGCGCGATATGTTCGACCGTGCCATACACAAAAGGGCTGAACAGGCAGGGGCTGTCACCCACCTGGGGTCAGGGGTAAAAGAGATTGTCGTAACCCGTGACGTCTTCTCAATAAAAACAGGGAAAGCGGGAGAAGAAGAAACGTTCTCTTCAGAGGTCGGGATAATTGCAACCGGCTTTGAAATGCATAAATTACCGGGTATCCCGGGAAGACCGGGAGACTTTTTCTTCGGCGCACAAACTGAAGTCAGCATGGAAGATATTGAAGATGTCGAGGTCTACTTTGGTGAAAAAATCGCTCCTGGCTCTTTCTCCTGGATTGTGCCTACAAACGACAGGAAGGCCAAGATAGGCCTGCTTACCCATAATAACCCGGCAACATTCCTGAGAAAATTCATCAAAAGCCGTCATATTTCCGGGAGAGTAACCCTATGGGAAAGTCCAATCAAAAGCAGCCCGATACCGACAAGGACAATCCCGAAAAGCTATGCCGACAGGCTTGTCGTGGTGGGTGAGGCTGCCGGACAGGTCAAGGCAACAACAGGAGGCGGAATATATTTCGGACTGCTCTGTTCTGAAATTGCAGCCGATACTGTTCTCGATGCATTCCGGCAGGGAAACTTCACCGAAAAAGTCCTGAGGGCATATGACAAAGCATGGAGGAGCAGACTGGACCCCGAACTGAAAGCCGGTCAGAGATTGAAGAATATCTATTCGATGCTTTCAGACCGGCAGATCGATTTCCTTATCGATCTCGCACGCAAGGACGGCATTCTGCCGGTTATAGAGAGAGCCGGCTTCGACTGGCATAAAGATATCATTACCCACATCATCCGCCATCTTATGCCAAAGAATTTTTTCAGGAAATAACCCCCTGCAATGCAATAAAAAAAGGGCAGGCTGGAAGCCTGCCCTTTTTTTTCTGTATCTCTTACTGAAGGAGTTTTCCGAACGGGTTCACGAAGATGAGGATCAGGACGACGACGAGTGCGTAAATTGCGAGAGACTCGATCATCGCGAGACCGATGATGAGGGTTGTGGTGATCTTTCCGGATGCACCAGGGTTCCTTGCGACTCCTTCGCACGCACCACCAAGACCAGTACCCATACCGATACCGGTACCGAGGGCTGCGAGTCCCATTCCTAAGCCGGAACCGAGCGCTGCGAGAGCATAGTAGAAGATGTTGGAGCTACCACCTGTTGTTGCAGCTGCAGCAGCCTCTTCAGCAAAGCAGAGCGGTGCTAATAACCAGATCAATGCGAGTGAAAGAAGCATTACACTTAAGACTTTTCTCATTTTTTCTTCCTCCTTTCCAGAAAATTGTAAATTAATGTGCCTCTTCAACGGCACCGGCAAAATAGCAGATAGTCAAAAGGGTGAACACGAGAGCCTGCACAACGCTCACGAGCAACCCCAGTCCGAGAATTACTGACGGAATGAACCATGGAGCGATAATCCCGAGAACAAGGAGTAGGATATGTTTCCCTGTCATATTGCCAAAAAGTCGGACTGTCAGTGTCAGCGGACGTACGAAGTGACCGATGAGCTCAATCGGAAACATCAGAATCATGAGCGGGAGCCCTGAAAGTGAACGAATCGGGCCGAGAAAGTGGTTCAAGTAATGGATACCATTTACCCTGAACCCCATAAACTGATAGAACAGGAAGACGGGGATTGCCATAGCTGCATTCGTATTGACATTCGCTGTGGCTGCAGTAAACCCTGGCACCAAACCCATCAGATTGCATACAAGAATGAACAGGAAAATTGTACAGATGAAGGGGAAGAAAGACCTGCTCCAGTGATGGCCTATAGTCTCGTCGGTTAATTTTAATATGTACTCGACCATCATTTCGACAAAATTCTGGAGACCCCTGGGTACGAGGCGCAGTGAACCTTTGATGGCAAACGCAACAGTAATCAAAAGGATAGATGCAAAAATTCCATAGCTGACATTATGGGGAATCACTTCGGGTTTCATAAAGGCATCAAACAACAGGACTTCTTCCATATAGACCTCCTCAAGGGGATAAAAATCGCACTTATCTTACATAACAATTTTCTGAAAAGTCAATAGAAAATACCCGCTTTTAAAATAAATGCTATTTTTCCATCGGGAATGGAGAGATGTTCGGATCAAGGACATATGCCTCTCTGAAATACCTGGCTGACTCAGCATGATTCTTCAACTTGTAGTTCGCATACCCGAGCAGATAATAGGCATAAGGATCAGGTTTCTGTTCAACATACTCCTGAAGATAGATGGCCGCGTTTTTAAAATCTTTCTTCTTATACGCTTTCATCGCCTGGTCGTATGGATTTTCCTCTGCCGGTGCAATTCCGGCAAGGGAAAACAGAACAAGAATGCTTACTATGCAGCCGATAAGCCATGTGATCCGTAAACGATTCATTGTAGCCCTCCTAATCGAAATTAAGGTTTGATTCTGTTTCCCGCAACTTACGGGGATGATAGATGAGAGGCGCAAACTGGGTTGGTTCAGTACCTTCCCTGAAATATTCCTTTATCCCTGAAGCTTCATCCCGTGAAAGAAGACCGGTTAAAGGGTCTATTGTCCTGGTTATTATACCTTCAGGCGGAGTGAAGTCCTCCGGTTCTCCGGTAAGGGTGTTTTTCATGAAATCCACCCATATCGGGGAAGCGGTGCGTGCGCCGGTCTCCTGTGAACCAAGGGGTCTCACATCATCGAAGCCGACCCAGACACAAGCTACCAGGGTTGGAGAATAGCCGATGAACCAGGCATCTCTGTATTCATTCGTTGTGCCGGTCTTGCCCGCTACAGGCCTGCCGAGTGCTTTTGCTCTCCATCCGGTGCCGTGCTGCACCACATCCTCCATCAGCGAAGTGATCAGAAATGCAGTCTGCGGACTGATTACCTCTTCGGCTTCGGGTTCATTGCTTTCGAGAATCCTGCCCCGTGCATCAGTGATATACTTGATTGCAACCGGTTTTATTTTCATGCCGCCGTTGGCAAATACGCTGTAACAGAGAGAAAGTTCGAACGGGGAAACCGCCAGTGATCCAAGGGCCAGGGTAAGGTCTCGCGGCATATTCCCCTGAATGCCTATATTTCTTGCAAAATTCAGCACCGCATCAATGCCCAGAGCATCAACCAGTTTTACTGTAACCACATTTCTCGAATAAGTCAATGCCTCACGGAGTGTTGTAGGGCCATAGAATTTATGATCTGCATTATTGGGTTTCCACTCGCCTCCCGGGCCTCCGGGATAGGTTACCGGTTCATCAATCAGGATACTCGCCGGAGTGAAATTCTGGTCCAGAGCAGCAGCGTAGATGACAGGTTTGAACGCGGAACCGGGCTGGCGTTTTGCATAGAGGGCCCTGTTAAAATCGCTCTTCACAAAATCATACCCCCCCACCAGTGCTCTGACAAAACCGGTGTCGTGTTCCAGAGCCACGACAGCGCCCTCGACCTCGGGGTCTTGTTCCAGCTTGAGCTGAACCGAGTGTCCCTGGACCCTGGATATACTTACTCTCACAATATCACCGGGTTCCAGTATCTGTGGCAGGGTAAAGTCCTTAAGTATTCTCGATGTTCTCTTTTTCGGATCGAAGACCTTCGACGCCCATCGTGTGTCCTCAAGCAAGAGTTTACCGATGACTCCCCGCGTCTTGATCTGCGCTTCTTGCTTGCCGACGGTGAGGACGATGCCTGTAGCTATTTCTCCGGGAGTTGCGACAACCTGTGAATCCAATTCCCGTTGCTTCATCTCTTTCTCAAAGTCGACATCGTCTCTATGCTCTATCGGTCCACGCCATCCTCTTCTCTTGTCGAGAGCCCTTAACCCCTCCTGGAGAGCCTTCGCAGCATGGTATTGTGCCCGTTTATCCAGGGTGGTATATACTTTCATATCCCCTTTGTACACGGTTTCTTCACCATAAGTTGCTTCAAGGTATTTCCGTATATATTCAATAAAATAGTTGTTCGCTTCGATTCCCTTTCTCATGCTTGAGAGGTATATCGGCTGCTTTCCTGCATTTTCTTTTTGGGATTCCTTGATGTATCCCTCCTCCTCCATGCGGGAAAGCACAATCTGTTGCCGGTCTTTGGCTTTTGTGAGATCGTTATAGGGGGAATACGAATTCGGCGCCTTAATAAGGCCCGCAATGAGGGCAGCCTCAGCCAGGGTTATCGACTTTACTGATTTCCCGAAGTATACGCGTGACGCCATTTCAACGCCATATGCGCCATGACCGAAATATATCCTGTTGAGATACAATTCGAGTATCTCATTTTTCGTGAGGTTCTTTTCTATTTTTACCGCGAGCACTGCTTCCCGAAGCTTTCTCTTCAGGGTCTTTTCGGGGGTGAGGAACATGATTTTTGCAAGCTGCTGTGTAATAGTGCTCCCCCCTTCTTTTAGCCCTACAGAGAGTATGTCCTTCACAATAGCTCTCATAATTGCGATATAATCAATCCCCTTGTGTGTCCAGAACCGCGAATCTTCGACCGCGATTACCGCCTGAATCATGTGTTCGGGGATTTCACGGATCGGGACAAAGATGCCCTTTTGTACCTTCAGTTCCCCGATCAGGGTGCCGTCATCAGCATATATCTTTGTCCCTGCATCCTGATCGATGTCTTTCATTTCTTCTATAGAGGGAATGCCGGGGCTGATTGCGAGGTAACTGCCTGCAGAAACACCGATAATTATGGAGATTAGCGCGAAGAGTATGCTCAGTTTTAACTTCATTCAGAAATTATACCTTTCATGGAAAAGGCCTGTCAAAGAACCTCTTTCGATTGACTTGAAACTCTGCCTGAGGGTAATATTCTTATATGATTCAGCATGCCGATTATGTTCCCCTCCATGTTCATACTGAATACAGCTTGCTCGACGGAGCGATCAAGATAAAAGAACTCGTCGAACAGGCTTCTATATTCAGAATGCCCGCTGTTGCGATCACTGACCACGGGAACCTCTTCGGAGCGGTGGAATTTTACCGACTTGCGACAAAAGCGGGGATAAAACCCATCATCGGATGCGAGGTCTATATATCGTCCGGCAGCCGCTTCGACAAGAAACAGGGCGGTGAGATCGACGAAGCATCGTTCCATCTCATTCTCCTTGCGAAGGACAACCACGGATACCGCAACCTTGTAACTCTGGTCACCAGAGCCTATATGGAGGGATTCTATTATAAACCAAGGATAGATATGCAGCTTCTTGAGCAGTACAGCGGCGGCCTTATTGCCCTTAGCTCATGCCTTAAAGGAGAGATCCCTTATTACCTCATGAGAGGTATGCTTGACAGGGCGAGGGAAAAGGCGCTGGAATACAAACATATTCTTGGGCCCGATAATTTTTACCTCGAGATACAGGATAACGGGATCGCCGAACAGGAGGAAGTAAACAGAAAACTCGTTGAATTGGCAAGGGAATTACACATTGATATTGTTGCCACAAATGATTGTCATTACATGAAGCCTGATGATGCGAAAGCCCATGATATTTTGCTCTGTATACAAACAGGGAAAAGCTTTCAGGACAAAGCCCGCCTCAAGTTCAAAACAGAAAGTCTGTATTTTAAATCCCCCGAGGAGATGCAGCAGGCTTTCCGGGAATTGCCGGAGGCGATTCAGAATACCAGGAATATTGCAGAACGCTGTAATGTAGAATTTTCGCTTGGGAAAACCCTGCTGCCGGTATATGAGATAGAAGACGGAAGATCCCCCGAAACAGTTCTTGAAGAACTCGCCCGCGCAGGTCTCACGATGCGCATGGGGCCGGATCTTGCTGCCATCTATACGGAACGGTTGAAAATGGAGCTGAGTACGATAGCGAAGATGGGATATTCATCGTACTTTCTCATCGTCTGGGATTTTATCAGTTATGCGAAAAAGAGAGGCATCCCCGTCGGTCCCGGCCGGGGATCTGCTGCCGGAAGCCTTGTGTCATATTGTCTCGGTATTACCGACATAGATCCCGTCCAGTATAATCTTCTTTTCGAACGGTTCCTCAATCCGGAAAGGATAAGCATGCCGGATATAGACGTAGATTTCTGCAAGGACAGGCGTCCTGAAGTCATTTCCTATGTTGCCGAAAAATACGGAAAAGATCACGTTGCACAGATTATTACCTTCGGTACCATGGCTGCAAAGGCAGCGATACGGGATGTCGGACGGGCTTTGGATATACCGTATGGCGAAGTAGATAAGATCGCGAAACTTATCCCGAATACGCTGAATATTACGATAGAGAACGCCCTGCATGCGGAGCCCCAGCTCATGGCGCTCTACAATGCAAACCCGAAGATACAGGAATTAATCAATGTCGCCATGCGGCTCGAAGGGCTCTCCAGGCACGCATCGACCCATGCCGCTGGGGTTGTGATATCACCGACGCCCCTTACCGATTATGTGCCGCTCTATAAAAACCCGTCGGACGACAGCATCGTTTCACAATTCGATATGGTCTCCATCGAAAAAATAGGGCTTCTGAAATTCGATTTCCTTGGTTTAAAAACCCTTACCGTGATAAACAAGACTCTCCAGTACATCAGGGAGAACGGAAAGACCTTTGCACTGAAGGACATCTTATTTGACGACAGCGATACGTATCAGCTCCTCGGTGAAGGAAATACGATAGGCATTTTCCAGCTCGAAAGTGCAGGGATGAGAGACCTGCTGGTCAAAAGCGTACCTAACAGGTTTGAGGACCTTATTGCGATCGTTGCCCTCTACAGACCCGGACCGATGGGAAGCGGTATGCTCGATGAGTTTATCAAGAGGAAAAAAGGTCTTATCCCCGTAAAATATGAACTTCCCCAGTTAAAGGATATCCTTGATGAAACCTACGGGGTCATCCTTTACCAGGAACAGGTCATGCGGATAGCGAATAAACTGGCGAATTTCAGCATGGGACAGGCTGATATCCTGAGAAAGGCGATGGGAAAGAAGAAGCCTGCGGAAATGGAGAAACTGAAAGAGGTATTCATAGAGGGCGCCAAATCCAACGGGATATTGGAAAAGAAAGCGATACGGATTTTCAACCTCATGGAACATTTTGCAGAATACGGTTTCAATAAATCACATTCTGCTGCATATGCCTATGTCGCCTTTCAGACTGCGTTCCTAAAGGCCCACTTCCCGGTAGAATTCATGGCGGCCACTCTGACTGCCGATATGGACAACACCGATAAAGTCGTCAAGTTTATTGCCGGTTGTCGTGAGATGGGGATAACCATGTTTCCGCCGGATATTAATGAGTCGGGAAAAGAATTCAAGGTGGTCGGGAATTCGATACGGTTCGGACTCGAAGCGGTGAAAGGGGTCGGCGCGTCAGCCCTTGAGTCTATCATTGAAGCCCGTACCGAAGGGGGTCCCTATGCTTCACTGGAAAATTTCCTTGAGCGGGTAGACCAGAGAAAAGTGAATAAAAAGGTTATCGAAGGGCTCGTCAAGGCAGGGGCATTCGATTCCCTCAAGGTTGCACGGGCACAGGCGATGGATTTCGTCAACAGGCATCTGAACGGAGCTAGAAGTTTTTCAGCGCGGGCATTCGGCCAGCAGAATATTTTCAGCGAATCTCCTGAAGAGTCTGAGGATACCGGCAGCGAATGGAGTGCGGAAGAAATACTAAAATATGAAAAAGAGGCGCTTGGATTTTATCTCACTGGACACCCCTTAATAAAATATAAATCTCATTTAAAGCGGCTCGGAACGAAAAGGATATCGGAAATCGACGAACTGCCTGATGGACAGGACATCAGTATAGGCGGCATCTTGACCGCGATCCGGAAAATCCAGACGAAAGCAAAGGCTGAGATTATGGCATATTGCACCCTGGAAGGTCCGGAGAGTAATATCGATGTGATCGTTTTCCCGGAACTCTACAGAAACAGTATTTCTCTTCTGCAGAAAGATACCCCCCTGCTTGTAAAAGGCACTGTGGATAAAACCGAGAAAGGAGTCAAGATTGTTGCCCATAGTATATCGAGGCTGGACGGGATTCACCCACAGTCAGGGCACAAGGCAGAGATAGTACTCAGGTTTCCATTGCAGAACGGAATGGATTTACAGACCCTCAAGAACCTGCTCTCATCACAGCAAAAGGGTGTTTATCCGCTCTATCTGAGGATCCTCTATAAAGGAGCTGAGACATTGATTGCGACCGGAATGAGCATATCGGACGATAGTGAAACCATAAACAAAGTAGAAAAGATCGCAGGCAAGGGAACGGTGGCTTTTCTATGATCAGATATTATCTCGAATTCGAACGGCCGCTGGAAGAGCTTGAGCTGAAGATCGACGAACTGAAACGCCTTTCTGACGGGAAAGATATTGATATATCGAAGGAGATAAAAAAACTCGAAAAGAAGGTAAAGGACCTCCGTTCAGAAATCTTCTCGTCCCTGACTGCCTGGCAGAAGACGCTTATCGCGCGACACCCGGACAGGCCGTATACCCTTGATTATATAAACCTCATAACAACCGATTTTGTCGAGATGCACGGTGACCGGAGATACTCGGATGATCCGTCCATTGTCGCCGGAATCGCAAAAATCAACACTATGCCTGTTGCGATTATAGGACACCAGAAAGGGAGGGGCACAAAGGAGAGGATCTACAGAAATTTCGGGCAGCCGCACCCTGAAGGATACAGGAAAGCCCTGAGGGTAATGAAAATCGCTGAAAAGTTCAAGCGGCCGATCATTACGTTCATCGATACTCCCGGGGCGTTCCCGGGGATCGGGGCTGAAGAGCGGGGGCAGGCAGAAGCGATCGCCATGAACCTCATGGAAATGTCACAAATGAAAACCCCGATCATTTCGGTTGTTATAGGGGAGGGAGGAAGCGGCGGAGCGCTCGCGCTGGGCGTTGCAGACCGTTTATTTATGCTCGAACATTCTACTTATTCTGTTATCTCGCCGGAGGGGTGTGCCGCTATTCTCATGAGAAAAGAGGGCGAGATCGGCACGGACGATTTCTCCAGGGCTGCGGAAATCCTGAAACTTACTGCCCAGGACCTTATGGGATTCAAAATTATCGATGGCATTATTCCCGAACCGCTCGGCGGTGCTCACAGAGACCCTGAAGAGACTGCGAAAAGCATCTCTGAACTGATTCTCGTGGTACTCGAGGAGCTTAAGGCAAAACCGACAGGTAAACTCCTCGAAGAGAGGTACAGGAGATACAGAAAAATGGGGAGTTTCACCGAGGGGGTTCTTTAGTCCATAGTATCGTAAACTTCCCGATGTATACGGCAGATATAGTATTGTATGATTAATTCGGGAACCTTCTCTATGATGTCATCAGGAGATACTCTCCGGGAAAAAAAGAGAAGAATTACGATGTTAATAGGTTATCAAAGTTGGATACCACAATTTAAGTCCTAGGAGATGGAATGGGGAAAAAAATATATGTTTTCAATATTGCGAATGCCACTGAACAAGACATAAAAACTCTCTTTTCAGATTACGGAGAAGTTCTCTCGGTAAAAATAAAACAATCTAAAGGATTTGGCTTTGTTGAGATGGGGACAGAGAATGACTCAAAAAAGGCGATTTCAGGATTAAATGGCACACTATTTATGGGAAAAACACTCACGGTAACTGAAGCAATATCCCGCCAGTCAAGAGCTGCATTTCACGAGAAAAAAAGTGTCTTTGGTAAGGACAGGAGTTTCAAGAAAGCCTGGTAATAGCTGTTTTGAGAAGTCCCGGAAATTTCTTTTTTTACTGCTAAAATATTAAAATGGGTATTGAGGGAGGAATAGAATGAAAAGGATACTGGTATTCTTATTTGTTCTCACACTATTTTCGATCGGTTGTGAGAAAAAAGAACAACAGAAGGCAATACAGCCGCCATTCTCAGGCCCTGTACAAAGCCAGGGCCAGGTACAGAAGCTTCAGGAAATGGTCAGGCAGAACCCTCAAGATGTCCATGTCTGGGTTCAACTCGGCAACATGCTCATGGATACTCACAGTTATCAGGAAGCGATTGATGCATATCAGAAGTCGCTTGAGCTTGATCCCAAAAACATAAATGTGAGGGTTGATATGGGCACCTGCTACAGGAATATCGGGCAGCCTCAGAAGGCTGTCGAGGAATATAAAAAGGCCTTAGCAATTGATCCTGATCATATTAATGCCCATCGGAACCTCGGTGTGGTGGCTGCGTTTGATCTGAAAGACAAAAAACTGGCAGTCAAAGCATTGGAGGAATATCTGCGCCTTGCGCCGGGGGCTCCAGATGCAGCACAGGTAAGGCAGCTTATTGCGAGTCTTAAAACACCATAGCCGCCGTGCTCCTTAAGCCTGATCATATTCCGTCAAGACCCGGGGTATACCTGTTCAAAGGCGCAAAGGAAAAAATCCTCTATGTCGGCAAGGCGAAAAATCTAAAAAAACGCCTGCAAAGCTACTTTCAGACACCTTCCCGTCTGGACGTCCGGAAATCGGCACTCATGAAAGACGTCAGGGACCTCTCGTATATCGTCACCGCGAATGAGCTCGAAGCATTTGTCCTGGAAGCAAATCTGATTAAACAGAACAGACCAAGGTTCAATGTCATTCTGAGGGACGATAAGAATTATCCTTATCTGAAGCTGACTGTGAATGAAGAGTGGCCAAGGCTTGAAGTGGTCAGAAAGGTAAGGAAGGACGGAGCGCTTTATTTCGGACCTTACGTCCCTGCAGGAATAATGAGGGAGATACTCTCTTTTATCAGAAAATATTTCCAGATCAGGGACTGCGTACATCGTTTCGAGAAAAGGAGGAGGCCGTGTGTCCAATATCAGATGGACAGGTGCCCCGCTCCTTGTGCCGGACTTGTGGGCAGGGAAGACTATATAAGACGGATAGAAGAGGTGAGGCTCTTCCTGATTGGCGAAAAGAAAGATCTGCTTGAGAATCTGAGAGCAAACATGGAGAGATTGTCCGAATCTCAGCGTTATGAAGAGGCGGGACAGATACGTGACAGAATCCGGGCGATCGAACAGGCATGGGAGTCGCAGAAAGTGGTTGATCCCTCTCTGGGGGATGTTGATGTTATAGGGTTTTCTGTGATCGGAAATAATGTTGTGTTCAAGGTTCTTTTCATACGGAACGGCATCATGCTCGGTTCAAAAGAATTTTTTCTCAGATATGTCGCGGATGTCCCCGAACCTGAACTGATGCAGGGATTTCTCTCACAATTTTATACGAAGGAGATTATCCCCCCATCAGAAATTATCGTGCCGGTTCAGCCTGAAGAGGCCAAATCACTGACAGCGTGGATGAAAGAGAAACGGGCAGGGTTTGTAAGGATCATCTTGCCGAAGGCTGGCAGGAAAAGAGAGCTTCTTGAGATGGCCACTGAAAATGCGATGATTGCGTGCAGGAACAGAAAGGAAGAAGACCCTGCCGAGATTCTGAAGGATTTGCAGGAAAAACTGCAGCTTGACAGAACAATCGAGAGCATCGGCGCCTGTGATATCTCGAACATATCGGGAAGTGAAGCGGTCGGGGCTTTTGTATATTGGGCCGGGGGAGAATTCATAAAAGACAGGTACAGGCGGCTTAAGATTCAGACGGTATCGGGCATTGACGACTATGCGATGATGAGAGAGGTACTGGAAAGACTGATCGTCAACCTTGCAGAAAAACTTCCTGATCTCCTTATTATTGATGGGGGCAGGGGTCATCTTGAGACAGCAAGAAAAGTCTTTGACGGACAGAGCGAAAGATCAAGAAAAGCGCCTGAGCTGATTGCGCTCGCAAAAGACCCTGACAGGGCATTTCTCCTGACCGCAGAACTGCCTGCAGACCTCGAAGACAGACGGCGGTCTTCACTCCTTCTGAAGAGAATCAGAGACGAGGCCCACAGATTTGCCATAGGGTATCACAGGACATTAAGAGACAGGGAACTTTTTCAATCCCCTCTCGAACGTATCCCGGGCATCGGCAAAAAGAGAAGGCTTGAACTTTTAAGGGTTTTTGGTAGTATAGAAGAGATACGAAACGCATCGGTCGATGACATAGCAAGGCTAAAGGGATTCCATAAAGGAATCGCAGAAAATCTTCTGCACGCTTTAAGGAGGATCAAATGAAACGGACAGGGTTTTTTGTTATACTGCTGCTCTTCATCCCTTTTGCAGCTCAGGCAGAGTATACATTTTTCTTGAAAAACGGTTCCGAAATATCAGCGGTTCAAACCTATGCAGAACAGGGCGATGAAGTGACGGTGTATTTCAGCGCCGGTTCCATGATCATTGCGAAGCAGGATATCCTCAGGATAGAAGGCAGTGAAGCAACAATAGCTGAAGAGGCGCAGCCTGATACGCAGGCAACAAAGGCAACAAAGGAAAAAAAGGAAGAGACAGCGGGTCGGGCACAGGGAACGGGGGAGATGAATGAACGGAAAGGTGCATTGAACAACGAACTTGAGTCCCTGAGAACTGAAATCCGCGCTGCTGAAAAGCAGGAAATGAACATGGTGACGACTATCAATGAAAAGATCGGAGCAGACAAGTCATACAACATCATTCAGAGGAGACAGCTGGAAAAAGAGATAGAGCCGCTTAAAAAGGAACTTTATGATGTGCAGCAGAAAAAGGCGGAACTCTTGCAGAGAAGGTCTGCGCTGGAGGACCAACTCAAACTTGTTCAATAAACAGAGGAATATACGGCTGAAACAGAGCATGAAATGGAAATCTCAGGATCGAAGAAACGGGTGAACATGAATATCTATCTCTCAGGTTCCATGGCGTATGACCGGATCATGGACTTCCCCGGAAAATTCTCGGATTATATCCTTCCGGACAAAATACACATTCTGAATGTCTGTTTTAATGTAAACGGACTTGTCGAAAAATTCGGAGGAACCGCTGGGAATATTGCGTATTCGCTGAGTCTTCTCGATGAAAAGCCACATATTATTGCAACTATCGGGAAAGACTACCATAATTATTTCGAGTGGCTTGAGCAGAATAATATATCGGTAGACGGTGTCACAATCATAAGAGAAGAAGTTACCGCAGGGGCATACATAACCACTGATCTGTCGGATAACCAGATTACAGGGTTCAACCCTGGCGCCATGAAATATGCTTCAGCATACACATTCGACGGGGCAACAGGAGAGAACGCAATCTGTCTCATCGCGCCGGGAAATCTTGACGATATGGTTGGCTATGCAGGAATATGCAGAGAAAAAGGCATCCCCTATATCTGCGATCCGGGGCAGTCTCTCACCAAATGGGAAGGGGTTCAGCTGCAGGAGTGGCTCAACGGCTCCAAGGCATTGATATCGAATGACTATGAACTCGAGGTGATTATGAAGATGACGGGTCTGGACAGGACAGCACTGATGTCGCTCACAGGCATGATAATCACTACCCTCGGGGAGAATGGATCTCTCATACGCAATTCCGAAGGCGATCTCCGGATACCTGCAGTGAAAATCGGGAAGGTTATAGACCCGACAGGCGCAGGAGATGCCTACAGGGCAGGGATGCTCAAGGGAATTATTACCGGCAGGGATATAGAGACCTCTGGAAAAATGGGGTCGGTCGCCGCTGCATATGCGGTTGAAGCGTATGGTACCCAGGAGCACAGATATACTTACGACGAATTTAACGAAAGATACAGGGAAAATTTCGGGGAACTGTAAAAATATTCAGAGTTTGTGAATAAACTTGTGTTTTGTCATTGTCCGGCTTGACCGGAAAATCCAGAACCTTTACCCATGATCAATGAAACCGCCATCAAAAACTACTTCCTGGACAAATTTCCGGATATCTCTGAAATACAGATTCAGAAGCTCGGCTCCGGAGTACAGGGGTCAGGATTCCTGATCGAGATGAAAACACCGGAGGGGTCAAGCTCATATGTAATTAAAGCACTGCGTTCGGAAGGACTTGGTCATGACTACCCTGCGGACAGAGCTTCTGTATTCCTCCTCGATCTCGATGAATTTCAAAACCTTCCCAAACACGTAAGAGCTGTTGATGTCCTCTCTGAAATGGAAGACGGTTCGATTCATCCTATCGGGGGAGGCAGAGAATATTATCTGCTTATGGAGAGGGCGGAGGGAAGACATTATTTCCACGACCTTGCAGAGTTCTCAGGCAAGGATATGCTCGATGAACCTGACCGGAAAAAGATCAGGACGATGGTATCCTATCTTGCAACAATCCATGCACGAAAGAAGGATTCCAAAACACTCTATTGGCGAAAACTGAGAGATACCGTAGGGCACGGTGAATGTTTGATGGGTGTTTTTGATACCTATCCCGATGGAATTATCCCAAATGAATCCATAGTGAATATATTAAAAAAATCAATAGATTGGATTATAAAACTTAAACCAAAATATAATCGTTTGTCGCAGATACACGGGGATTTTCACCCAGGCAATATTTGGTTCAGGAACACAGAAGATTTCATTCTCCTTGACCGAAGTCGTGGACCGTGGGGTGAACCGGCAGACGATATTACCGCCCTTGCAATAAACTATATTTTTTTCAGTATAAAGCATCACGGAGATATTCGAGGCATATATCAGGAGTGCCTGAACATGTTTTTCGACGAATATATCAGGGTGACAGGCGATGAAGAGATTATTGAAGTCGTCGCGCCTTTTTTTGCGTTCAGGGGGGTTGTTGTTGCCAATCCGGTTTTTTATCCTGAACTGACCCCGGGGCAGAGGAATATTCTCTTCAGATTTGTGCAGAACGTTCTGGACGCGGAGCGGTTTGAATACAGGAAAGGGAATGAGTATCTCACGTGAACCAAACATGATCAGGAAAAAAGTATCACAGCTGCTGAAAAATGCGCTAAAAATTTCAGGCGGTGCTGTGCGGGTTGCAATAGGCATCGGATCTGCTGCGCTTCTTCTCTTTTCGCTTATAAAGAAAAAAACAAAATAACTACTGTGCGTTCACCAATTCCTTATGGTGAATACCGGATGTATTTTTCCCAGATTGAGAGTAGTTCCGCAGTTGCCCTGAGGTCCCCTGCACAATATCGTGCTATATCGATATGTTTTCCTGATTTATAAAGATCTCTTACCTCATATCCTGTAATTCCCTCTTCCTTGGGGCTTTTGATGCCGAATGTCCTGCACCACATGTCGAGGCTGAACTTTCTCCTGGAGGCGCCCAAAAAGGAAAGCTGGTCCAGAAGATCTATATGCACCTCATGGTATCTGTTTGGCATCAGATCTCTTGAAGGTTGGATCCTGTGGACTGCAGAACGGATCATGAGAAAGGGACAGTCAAAGCTTCTGCCGTTGAATGTTACAAATTGTTTATGGTCCTTTATGATTCGCCAGAATTTCCCGATGATCTCCTTCTCGGTTCCTGTCTCGAATCGGATATTGTCTTCCTCGAAGGGGAGAAGAGGGTCGCCCGATGTCTGAAAGAACACGGACCCTTTCCCCGTACCAGGGTCGAGCAACCCTATTGCGATTATCTCCGCAGTTTGAGGGTGCAGGGAGAGGCGATCCTTGATCTCCTCCTGCTCGCTCTCTGTTTCGGCATACCGGAGAAGATATTCCTGGGTTGCTGCATCAAAGGAATCAAAATCCCTGCCGAACGTTTCTATGTCAAATATGATCCTGGACATCGATTCTCCAACCGTGCGGTAAACTCTTCTGCCTCTCAAATACATGGGGGCAAAGAAGTTCTGTAACGAATTGCCGAATGAAACGATCCGCCTGCTTCTGCATCGGAAACGCCATAAAGGGTACAGGCGAAATTACGAAGCCTTCGGGAGTTCTTTGAATATCTTCCAGGTTTTTAAGAGGTCTATTGCCCTTTGCATCTGAATGTCGTCCTTTTCATCGATTTCTACCGGAATCATTTCCTCTTGGGCGTCAGATTTTTCTTCAGCATCTCCGTTCATTAAATGCCCTTCAAGATCTTTTTCCCGTATCACCGGGTGGCTCTTTTTCCCGTCTTTCACTTCCGGTTTGACAACGATGTCCGGAGCAATGCCGGTTGTCTGAATTGATATGCCTTTAGGCGTATAATACCGCGCAGTGGTGAGTCTGAGCGCAGAACCGTCTCCGAGCGGAATTACCGACTGAACAGAACCTTTTCCGAAAGTCTGGGTTCCGATGAGCACGGCCCTGTCCCAGTCTTTGAGTGCGCCGGCGACAATCTCCGAAGCGCTTGCACTCCCCTGATTCACGAGTACCACCATGGGAAGAGAGAAGTCTATACTGTTTTTTTCGCTCCGGTATTCTGTTTTGGACCCTTTTTTGTCCTTGATGAATACGACCAATTTCCCCTGGGGAAGGAACTTGCTCGAGACGTCAACAGCACTGTTAAGAAGCCCTCCCGGATTATTCCTGAGATCAAGAATAAGAGAGGTAATATTCTGTTTCATCAGACTTTCGAGAGCACGGGAGAGGTCATCGGCGGTCTGTTCCTGGAACTGGTTGACTTTTATGAGACCGATATTGTTCTCGATCATTTTAGATTTCACACTCTTGATTTTAATGACCTCCCGGATGAGGGTGAAGTCTTTTGCCTCTTTCCAGCCCTCACGGAAAATAGATATCTTCACTGATGTCGAGGGTGCACCCCTCATCTTGCTCACGGCATCGTGGAGCGTCATGTCCTTTGTGAAATCGTTGTTGATCTTGATGATCTTGTCACCCGCTTCTATCCCTGCCCTGTATGCGGGAGTGTCTTCTATGGGTGCGATCACGGTAAGCATTCCATCTTTTATCCCGATTTGTATACCGAGCCCCCCGAATTCGCCCCTGGTATCCACCTGCATCTCCTTGTATTGATCGGGGGACATGAAGGCAGAATGGGGATCGAGGGAACTGAGCATGCCTTTGATTGCGCCATAGACCAGATCTTTCGGTTTTGCATCCTCGACATAATTTTTCCTGACGATTGAGAGCGCCTCCGTAAAGACTTTCAGTTCCTCATATCCGTCTGCCTGGGCAGAGACGCTGCTGATTGTCCATCTTCCGATAAAAATACCTGCCGCAATGATTGTGCAGACAAGAACTGCGTTTACGATCATCTTTGTGTTCAAAATCTTCTTCGTCATTCTTTCTCTATCCTCCACAGTTTATCTTCTTCGTAACCATTGCAAAGGATCGAGGGGTTTCCCTTTATACCGGAGTTCGAAATATACACCCGGTGAATTCACAATACCTGAAATTCCGACCCTTCCAATTATCTGTTTCTCTTTTATTATATCTCCAACGCTTGCAAAAATCTCTGACAAACTTCCATACAGGGTATGGTATCCGTCGCCGTGGTTGAGAATAAGGAGCTGTCCGTATCCTTTGAACCACTCAGCAAAGACTACCTTGCCGCCATAGACTGCTTTTGCAGCAGAATCCGCACCAGACTGTATATAGGTGCCGCTTCTGAAAATCGGGGTATTGAACTGCGGGTCCCGCTGTGATCCGTATTGTACGACTACCTTTCCGTCTACCGGCCAGGGGAGCTTCCCCTTGAGGTTTGATAAGCCTTTCCCTTCGAACTTATCGTCCCGCGCTGCTTTTTCGGACTCCCTGATGATGTCAAGGAGTTTTTCGGATGCGTCCTGCAGTTCGCGCAACATCCTTTTGTACGATGCTTCTTCCCTTTTCACCGAAGTAAGCAGGGTTTCCCTGTCCGTTTTCTTTTTTTCGAGGGACTCTTCCTCGTCTTTCACCTTTTGCCTGTTTCGTATCAGTTCGGCCTTAAGGGAAACAAGCTGCCTCTCTTTCCTGTTCAGCTGGTCGAGATTTTCTTTATAGTTGTTCAGGAGTCTGTTTTCATGGACTGCAATATACTGCAGATATTTTGTGGTTTTCGAAAGCTGTACAATGTCATCGGCATTCAGTAGCAGCATTACGGTGTCTGCATCCCGTCCATACCGTTGTATTGCCCGAAGTTTTCTTTTTAACCATTCACACTGTTTTTCAAGGTTGCTTCTGTTTGCAAAAATCTCGGATTCGACTTGGGTAATTTTTGACTCTGTATATACCAGGCTGTTCTTGTATTTTTTGAGTGCGGACTCGGTCATCTTTAGTTGCTTGTTCATGTTTTCGATATCGGAAAGAACCGAATATTCACGTTTCCTGACGTGTTCCAGCTTCTTTTTGTGCGTATCGATCTCTTTCTGTATTTTATTGTATTCTTCATGTGGCGAGACGGCCATGCAGGGGCGGGGAACGGTGAAAGGACATACAAGAGAGAACATCATAACAAGAACTCCGATGAGTATGCCCGGTCTGCGCTTACTCCTCATTAGTACCGTATTCTCCCGATTGCGATTAGAGCCCCGGCTATCCCGAGGAGGAGACCGGCTGCCGGAAGAGCGAGAAACAATTCCAATGGGAAATACATGGAGTTCAGAAGCGGAAAGGTCTGGTTCAGCTTGAAAATGAAGGTATAGTAAAACGATACGATGGTGATGCAGCTGATCAGTCCGCCCCCTGTGCCGATCACCGCACCTTCTATCAGAAATGGAGTCCTGATGAATCCTTTTGTCGCTCCGAGGAGCTTATAGGTCTTTATTTCCTCGTCCTTTCTGTAAAATAGTATTTTCACCGTGCTGTAGCAGATGAAGATCATCCCGGCCGAGAGAACAATGAGGAATACCAACCCGATGGTGTTCATACCTTTCCTTACGGAATGGAGCGAAGCAAGAAATTTTTCGCCGTATTCTATTTCGTTTATCCCTGTATGTTTCTTCAGTTTTGTAATAAGCTTTTTCACAGACTCGGGTCCGAGGAGATGGGCTTTGAGTTTAATCTCTATCGAATCCGGCAGGGGATTCTCTTCCAGACCGTCGAGAATATATTCAGTATTTCTGAGAGTAGCCTTAAGTTCACTGAATGCTTCATCTTTCGGAATGAAAAGTACCTTATCCACTGAATGGTCCTGCCTGATCTCCTCGATAAGGGTGTCAATTTCCACACGTGACAACGAGTCCTTTAAATAGAGCATGACGGAGAATTTTTCAGGGAGCTTCCTCGTCATGAGATCGATATTGTATACGGTAAGAAGTGTTATGGCGGTAAAGAGGAGGCCGATAGCCATGGTGAGCATGGAAAGTAAATTAATCCATTTTTCGTGCAGAAGGCTTGATATTGCCACTCTGAAAGAATAAGGAAGAGACATCACCCGATCGCCTCTCCGACGAAATTCCCGAAGTCGAGCTTCAGTACCCTTTTCCCGGTATCCCTGAACAGTTCTCTGTTGTGGGTGGCGATCAGGATTGTGGCGCCCCGTGCATTAATCTCTTTGAATGTTCTGATGATTCCTGCTGAAGTATCCGGATCCACATTCCCGGTGGGTTCGTCGGCAAGTATAAGAATTGGTTCCGCAACGATTGCCCGTGCGATAGCAATACGCTGCTGTTCCCCGCCTGACAGGGCATGAGGATAGTTATCAGTCTTATGTCTCAGATTTACTATTTTCAACGAGTCGAATACCCGCGCTTTTACCTCTCTTTCGTCGACTCCCCTGATCCGCAGTGCGATCGCTACGTTTTCAAATACGTTCATGTTGAATAACAGTCTGAATTCCTGGTATACAACACCGATCTTTCTTCTTAGCACAGGGACATCGGAATCTCTCATAGTGTTGATTTCCCAGCCGGACACAAACACGGAACCCTCATCAGCTCTTTCTGAAAGATAAATAAGTTTAAGAAGAGTCGATTTGCCGGAGCCGCTTGGCCCTGTAATGAAGACCATTTCACCCCTTTCAACGGAAAAGGAGACCTTCCTGAGAGCGGTATGATTGTCGTAGAGCTTTGAAACGTCCTCGAACCGAATCATGACTTAGTATTGTCCCGTAAAGGCCTAATTATGAATGCGGGTATCATTTCAGTGCTTTCTTGATCGTCTTCACAATTTTATCCGGAGTCAGGCCATAGAATTTCAGGAGTTCTTCTGAACTGCCAGAACAACCGAATTCGTCTCTGATGCCTATTTTTACAACCGGAACAGGATAGTGTTCAGAAAGAAATTCGCTTACCGCACTTCCCAGTCCTCCGATGACCGAATGTTCTTCCGCAGTGACGAGAACGCGGCACGACTTTGCCGCTTTGAGCAGGGTTTTCGTATCAAGCGGTTTTATCGTTGACATATTGATGACGCCTGTGTCGATACCGTTCTTTTTCAGAATTTCCGCAGCCGCGATCGCCATGGAGACCATAATTCCTGCTGCGATGATATTTGCGTCTTTTCCCATATTAAATACATGTGCTTTCCCTATCTTAAACCGGTACCTTTCGGGCATAACAGAGGGTACCTTGGACCTGCCGAGCCTCACATACACCGGACCGAAATATTCGTCTGCAATCGTATTGATAACCTGCGTTGTCTCATACCCGTCAGAGGGCACGATAACCGTCATATTCGGAAGCACCCTCATGAGTGCGATATCTTCCACTGCCTGGTGAGACGCTCCGTCTTCGCCGACGGTAATGCCGCTGTGCGTTGCAACGAGTTTGACATTCAGATTCGAGTAGCATACAGTCTGCCGTATCTGTTCCCAGGCACGCCCTGTTTCAAAGACCGCAAACGTGGATGCAAACGGGAGTTTTCCTGTTAACGAAAGTCCGCTTGCCATTCCGATCATATCCTGCTCCGCGACCCCTATGTTAAAGAAGCGTTCCGGAAAAGCTTTCCCAAATTTCCCTGTCTTTGTCGAGCCTGAAAGGTCCGCATCGAGGACCACAATATCCAGTCGCCGTTTCCCTAATTCGAGCAGTGCTTCACCATATGCATCCCGTGTTGCCATAGATTTATTTGCCATCTTCATCAAGCTCCTTTAGCGCTTTTTTAAGCTCCTCCGGGGTAGGCGCCATACCGTGGTACTGGACCTTGCCCTCGAAGAAAGATATCCCTTTCCCCTTTACGGTACGTGCAACAATCATAGTCGGTTTGTCCCTTACAGTCTCTGCCTGATCGAGTGCATTCACGATGGCTGCCATATCATGTCCGTTGATGTCAAAGACGTTCCACCCGAATGCCTCCCATTTCTTCACGATCGGCTCGATATACATGACGTCGCAGCAGTGACCGTCAATCTGAAGACCGTTATTGTCTACAAAGGCACACAGGTTATCGAGCTTATAGTGCGCTGCAGTCATCGCAGCTTCCCAAACCTGTCCTTCCTGAATCTCGCCGTCGCCGAGGAGACAGTATACTCGTGAACCCAGTCCGTCCAGTTTTAATCCTGCAGCAATGCCGTTCGCGATAGAAAGACCCTGTCCCAGAGAACCGGTCGAAATCTCAACTCCGGGGAGAGTCCTGGAACAGGGATGTCCTTGGAGGGGACTCCCCAATTTCCTCAATGTCTTCATGAGGGATTTACTGAAGTATCCTGACAGCGCAAGTGCTGCATAAAGCAGGGGAGCGGCATGTCCCTTGGAAAGAATGAATCTGTCCCTTTCCCTCCATTTCGGATCTTTCGGGTTGTGTCTCATCTTATGGAAGTAGAGTGCGGTAACGATATCCGCCGCTGAAAGGGACCCGCCTGTATGACCGGATTGTGCAGTTGTCAGCATTTTGAGGATTTCCTTCCTCAATTCCTTTGCTTTTTCCTTCAGTTCGATAACTGTTGCCTGTGACACCTTAGCCATTTCATGTATTCCTTTTCAAAATGTAATTGAGGAGTATATCATCGAGACTTTGTGTTGCCTGTATTCTTTCCCCGCCCTTTTCTGTATCAGGGAGAGATTCTTTTTCTTCCCCGGGCTGCGCCTGTTCAGACTGCATCGGCTGCGGAATTTCTTCTTCTCTGTATTCTCCACTGTATTTCCCGGACAGAAGTTCCTTTATCATGACCTTATGCTGTTTCTTCATGATATCCCTGGCTTTCTCCTTAAAGTCAGGGTCATTCACGATATGTGCATAACTTGTCTTTTTTGAAGCGAGGATTGCACCTTGTGAATAGAGAAGGGTTAAAATTACGGGATTTTTCTGCCCACTGTCCTCTGTCTGAATATGATATACCGTATCTTTATAAGTTATGTTCGTGTTATAACCGACAAGCATCGCTTACTAATTATATATATCAGGGGAGTAAAAAGAAAAGGGGTTGCAGAAGGCCTGATGAAAGAAGTTTGATTTAAAACTTTAGTAGTATGACAACCCATACTTTTGTTCTGTTGACTCTAAACCCCCACAATTTTAAATTTAAGTATGAGTGCGAAAATATCCGGCAAAACAGTCTCTTTTGCGAACAGGGAAGATTTATTTGAGAAGACAGAAAGAAGGGAGATTCGTTGTAAAGCCCTTGATATCGGGCTTGAGTCATTCGTCGTATGCCTTGAGGAGACTCCCTGGACATGTACTCACTCATTTCATTTCGGAGGCAAGCATTTCTGCAAATGGCCTGCCCGTGTGCATGCTGCCAAGACATTCAGAGAATGACGGTTCAGCCGGAACAAGACAACAAAAAGATTATTCTCAGTCTTCAGTCATAAGAGTAGATATTGGTTTGATTCTTCCTGAAAAAGTGCACAGACACTCTCTTTTTAAGAGTCACTAGTTCACATGAGAATCCCTACTTATGGTTATTTGTTATTCGCTTTTCCCATAATCAATTTTAGAATGCGTTCACCATTATCATCTTTTCTCGATAAGGCATAATTCTGTGATAATGAAGCAGGTGTTTCAATCTCCTTAGATAATATTTCTTCATGAGCAATCTCATCTAAGAGAACGCTTTCGAGAATGGTATTTCTTATTCCTCTGCGAGTTTGTGAAGAATTAGCTTGTACTGAATTATTGAGATATTTATAAGCGTTAGAATACTGTTCTTCTTCCAACTCCCTGAGAAGTTTGATATCTTTCGATTTTGTTAGGGTTGCAACCTTACCCATAAATTCGGCATATCTATCCGCAGTAGTTTCAGGGGAAGTTAAATGTCTGCGGTTGAGTACCACGAAGGACCATAAGCTATAAAAATTAGCTAAGCCCTTGGCGTATCTCGTGATAGCCTGATTATAGTGCTCCATTTGCAGAATATAGTTTTTTACAACTTCCAAATTCTCATAAAACTCCCTCTCATTAAAATCATCGAGTGTTTCCTGCGGTGAGTCATACTCTGCATATAAACCATCAAGAATATTTTGATCATATCCTGAAATACGATTTTTGATTAGAACGCTCAGGAGTTCAGATATATATTGCACATCTTTCATTCTTCTTATCATTGCTTTCACAATAACGCCTAATTGTTCCCATTCCTCTTTCACAACTTCTGCCTCGGCAACTGATATGAACCAACCATCAAATTTTGCGTGCCTTAATTCTTGACGTTCCAATTTCCTCGAATTCCTGTTGAGCCGATCAAATATTTCGTTGATCATTCCATCGTCTGTTATTTCAATAAATTCAACTGGCATTGAGTAATTCAGATAACCTTCAATCAAATCCATTTCATTTTTAATACCTTCCCATGAGTTCCCATTCAGTCTTCTCTCACCATATTTCTTGTCAAGAGTGAGTTTGTTATTCCTGAAATAAATCAGGGTTTCAAGTCTTTGTTTGCCGTCAACAACATGGTAGATCATTCTGCCCAATGCTCTATCTGTTTTTTGATATAGAAATATTGCAGGACAAGGGAAATTCCTAAAAACAGTATCAAGGAAGAATCTTCGGTCATTCAGTGTCCACACACTTCTTCGCTGATAAGGCGGATCTAAGTCCAATTGTCCATAGTCATGCATATCAAGAAACCATCGTACAGTTTTTTTCATTCTTATCTCCTGAGTTTTGGGGATTTCATTGAGTAACAGAATAAAATATGAAATATATTAAGAAGAGGTTCCTGGAATGTCAATGTAAATACATAACCCTATCAATAGATTTTTGATTAATTGTTGTTTACTTGTCAGTGGCTTTATCTTTAACCTTATGGGCGAAAGATATGTGGCATTCCAGCGGAGTGCTGGTAGAAAACTACTTCCTGAACTACGTGCGGGGAGTATTGGGCAGTAGCCTGTTAAGTGCTCTCGAAAATCAACAGTAACAAAATTCCTATGTTACCCTAATTTGGTAGTTTATACTTAAGGATTAAAAGCCAAGAAAGCTTTAATCAGATACCTTATATCTTCTGTATCACTATTTCATTACCCTGCACAGAAATTAACAAAACAATATCGCTATTTTTTAGATAATAAGTTATAGTACACAGCTTCCATTTTACTAAAAGGGAAAACTTACTGATTTTTTGAATGTATTACAAATAAAAAATAAAAAGGAGACAAAACATGAAAACAAAAAAGAGCATAATGGCAATACTGATTATTTGTAGCTTTCTATTGATCACATGGTTGCCATGTCAGGCAGAGGATGTTCTGTGTGGTTGTGCAAAAACTAAGAAAGGTACATTACGTCTCATTGACTGCAGTAGTCAGTGCCTAAAATCTGAATACCCTGTAACTTTCTCTGGTATTTCTCAACAAAATCAGAATCCAATACCGTATTTTGAAGGAACTCTTTGTTGGGCAGCACATATAACTGAGGATGAAAATGGCCTGACTGATGGAAATTTTTTGTTTAAAATGGATGTTACATATTTGAATGGAGATTATTATATAGTCCAAGGTGTGGTAGATGTTCCTTCTGATTATCCAAATGTTTTTAATGGAGGTGCATTGGTTAAGGACAACAATATTATTTTTAATCTTGTAGGTTCTCAGGAGCATGTTTCTCCTTATAGAGATAGTGGTATTTCGCAAGCGCGCCTTGATAAAACAACTTTGAATGGCACCTTTTGGAGTAATTATATGAGTTTTAACACATCAACACGCGAAGCAGAAGATACTAATTATTCCGCAGGAACTCTAACTCTGACGACTTGTCCGTAATTTTAGTGGTGTTTGCTAAATGTTGATCCCAACACATATCGGATAAATAAACTCGTGAAGAAGGCAGAGTCAGTAATGGCTCTGCCTTCTTAATTGGTTATTCCTTTCGTTAATCTTCAATCTCTATACTTTATTCAGACGCAACATTTGTAGGTGTCATCAACAATTTGCGCTCTTCGGATTCAACCGAGAGAACCAGCGCAGTACAGTTTGAAACAAACGTTATCTATCGATTTGTGTCTTCTTACATTTATTCCATTAACCCTAAGACCCCTCAAAGCGCTGGGGTCCCTGACTGGAACGAAGGTATTATCCTTTATCAGGATTCTCGGCCACGACGACTTGTACAAAAGCCCGTATAAGGTCATCCGCTGAAAGGCATTCTCTTCACTGTGAGAGATACTGGAGCTATTGAGCAACAATCCTCAGTACGTCAGTTGGGAAAACATGATTCTTGTTGTAATTATGGGTATAATGGAAAAAGCATGAGCGGAACTGCAGTATGGATAACGGGGCTGCCGGGAAGCGGAAAAAGTACGGTCGCCAATGAGCTGAAAAAAGCATATCCTCACTTTGTTGTCCTGCGAATGGACGAATTAAGAAGAATTGTTACGCCGGAACCGACCTATTCCGAAGCTGAAAGAGACCTGGTCTATCGTGCCCTTGTTTTTCTTGCCAAAAAACTGACTGAACTGGGACACGATGTTATTCTGGACGCTACGGGGAATATCGGAGTATGGCGCAACCTTGCGCGGGAACTTATCCCCAAATATATTGAAGTCTATCTGCGCTGCTCTCTCCGCATATGCAGGGAAAGGGAAATGGAGAGGCCGGATTCTTTTGGAGCGCCAAGAGATATATATAAAAAAGGAGCTGAAGGCTGGCCGGTGCCAGGAGCAGGCGCACCTTACGAAGAGCCGGTGCATCCCGAACTGATGATAGACACGGAGAGTATCTCAGCGGTGGAAGCGGCAAAGAGTATAGGGAAGCTATTGTCAGAACTGCAGTAATGTCACGGGATTAGGAAATAACTTTCCCGGTGACATTTTACATATTCATAGATTTTGAAAGCCCTTTCAGTTCGAAACGGAACGAGATATCAAAATCCCCGGGAACCTTCCTCATCATGAGACGGAACCCCCAGCACTGATGGCTGTAAAGCATGGAAAGGCCGATGTCTTTCAATTTTTCTTCTCTCGCATCATACCACACATTCCCCTCGAGATAGAGAGGCTTGAAGGGACGGAAACCGAGACCGGTCCGATAAAAGCTGATATCGTCTTTTTTACTGTATCGCTGCCCTGCAGAGAAGGTTGTATCGGATACACTGAATGACATATCGGAATTTATGTTTTCAAGGTCCCCGGTATGTATATCGTACCTGGCTTCAAGTCGTAGAGAAAGGGGTTTTTTTATTCCGACTTCGATCCTGAAGGGGAGAAAAGGCCTGTCTCCCCTCTCGCTGTCGAATTCCTGTGAGAGCCTTATCACCATGATCTCGCCATCCCGGTCTCTTAGTCTGTTCAGTACCGCAAGTTCAAGCGTCGATGTTTTTCTGAATAATTCTGCAGAATCAAACACGGGGAGATCATTCTCTGAATTCAGAATGAGTGTGTAGCCGAGAGAAGGTTCTACGATATGGGTGAGCGATCCGTATTTTCTGAATAACCGGGTATTCCCTATAAGACTGTACGCAAGGGATTCTCTGTGGGGATTCTCGTCGGGAGCATCTCTGTAGAGCGAATAGGCAGTTTCTCTCAACCCGAGTGTCTGCATGAGGACAAAATCTTTTCCAAGAGTATGGGAAATCATCGGGTAGATATCAAGCCGCTGTCCGAACACGCCGTCGTCTCTCCAGAAATTTGAGACCGATGAAGATGCGGAAAACCAGAACTGGTTGTATTTGACCGGGTTCAGTATATATCCCGCTTCAGGCAACCGCTGAGAGGGAGAAAAGGAGGTGTCCTTGAGGTCTATCCAGTATTGTGACAGGACATAGGCACGTGAATTTTTGAGGGGTAGGGATAGTTCCCCTGTGGACTCAAGGAAACGATTGGATCGGACCGCGATATCGGAATTAAATTCTCGGTAAAAATCTTTTTCATTGATATAATTGACCGAGAGGAATCCTCCGATGCTGTCCGGATTACGCTGATTATGGATTCCTTTCAGTTCAAAGAAGTCCTTGGTGAGTTCCGTGTCTTTTATATGGTATGCCAGCCAGGAGCCTTTCACCTGCTCAGGTGCGACATACCGGTATTCCAGCCCTTTACCGATACCCTTTTTTGTGTATTCGTCCATGAGCAGTGTTGCGTCACTGCTTTCCGATATCGCCCAGTAAAACGGCACATGGAAATAGAGTCCCTTTGCCGTGCTGTACCCTATATCAGGCAGGAGAAAACCGGTTTTCCGCTCAGAGAGGACAGGAGCCCAGAAATAGGGAGTGTAGAAAACCGGAAGGTTTTTTATCCTGAAAGATACATCCCTTGCATTCAATTCCTGTCCCGTGATGAGTGAGACCTGTTTCCCCCCAAAACACCATGAAGGGAGCAGGCCGTCGCAAGTCGTGAATGATGCCGCAGGACTGACATAATATCCATCGCCTTTCTTTTCAAATTCCTTGCCTGCAATGCGGTAATTATCCTTCCTGAACAGGATCTCTGCATCAGAGAGCTTGCCGGTTTTCGCAGTAAGATTCATGTCAACTCTCTCTGCAGTAATCACCACATCACTGTCGCTGTAGCGCACCGATCCTGTTGCAACTGCGTCATCTGTTGCCGTGTTGTAGATAATCTCATCGGCTTCGAGAATTACATTCTCTTTTTCTATCCTCACTTTGCCTTTTGCGATATAGAGCGATTTCTCCTGAAGATATTCAAGGGTTTCGGACGATATACTGGTCTGTCCGGCGGTGAGAGCACAGACAGTGAACGGTGAACAGCAAAGAGTGACAACGAAGATCAAAAGAAATACGGAAAGAGATCTTTTGCTGTTGAATGGTGACTGGCCACTTTTCACGGTATTTATTCCCTCAGGTCCGTAAGGACTCCTTTGTTTCCCAGAACTTCGCTGGCCTCTCCGATCGTGTAGAAGGATCCCGTTACTACAACGAGCGAATCGTCCCCCAGGGAAACAGCAAGTGCTTTGGCGATATCCAGTGCCTGATGAACAGTCGGGACGGCAGTGAGATTGGAATACCCAAGGGATTGGGCAATACGTTCGAGCTTGTCGGGTTTTGCAGCCCTGCGGTAATCAGGAGCAGTGAGAATAATCCCGGATGCAATTGGGAGCAGGGGTTCCATGATCCCGCGGATATCTTTGTCGTCCATGACTCCGAGCACGAGGATGATGTTCTGATATTTTTTCAGGAATGTTCTCTCAAGAGCACGGGCAAGAACTGTTGCTGCCGAAGGGTTATGCGCGCCGTCAAGCACAACAGGGGGAAAGCCATGGAATAACTGAAGCCGTCCCGGCCAGCTGACAGCGTTGAGACCTTCCCGGATCGATTGGTGATTAATACTGCAAAACAATCCGGAATTCTCCCTGCCCAGAGGTTTCAGGAAAGACAGATGCTGCGAACATAATTCAACGGCTTTTATGGCGACGGAGGCGTTCTCCATCTGATGTTCACCCGGGAGAGGTACGAAGAGGTCGTTTAAGGACAGTTCTTTCCCCTGGCGGTAATCAAACCGGATTCCACCGGTCTCCTCCTGTTTCAGTACCGATGAAAAATCATGACCGTAGAATGAGATTTCCGTATTTTCTTTGCCTGTTTTTTCTTTTAAGACCCTTTCCGCTTCAGGCTCCTGCCGGGATGAAACAACGGGGATGCCTGACTTGATGATGCCCGCTTTTTCCCGGGCTATTTCTTCAAGTCTAGCGCCGAGAAATTCCTTGTGATCATAACTAATGGTCGTAATCACGGTCAGCATAGGATGAATTATATTCGTTGCATCAAGCCTTCCCCCCATGCCGGTTTCAAACACCGCGATATCCACTTGTTTTCTTTTGAAATAGAGGAGAGCGAGTGCGGTTACTACTTCAAAGAATGTCGGCGAAAAATCGTTGCACTGTAGGACTCTTTCCCTGATCTCACCAGAAAGGTCAATAACCTCGTGTTCTTTTATTTCCTGACTGTTGATCCTGATTCTTTCGGTAAAACTCACAAGATGAGGTGAGGTGAACAGTCCTGTCCGGAAACCGGCAGCCTGCAGAATAGAGGCGATCATCGCCGATGTTGAACCCTTTCCGTTTGTCCCTGCAACATGAACGGAAAGAAAGGATTCGTGGGGATTGTCCAGCAGGGCGGCAAGGCGGGTTATGTTCTCGAGACCAAATTTTATGCCGTATTTCTGGAGACTGTAGAGATACTGAACAGCATCGCGATAACTCATAAGAGAAGTTCGAAGAGTCTCGCGAGCGTGTCCCTGAGGTTTTTTCTATCCACAACCAAATCTATGAGTCCGTGATCAAGAAGAAAATCCGCCCGCTGGAAATCATCCGGCAGCGGCTGCTTGATGGTCTGCTCGATTACCCTCGGACCGGCAAATCCGATCAGACTTTTCGGTTCGGCGATAATGATATCTCCGAGGGTTGCGAAGCTTGCGGTGACCCCACCGAAGGTTGGATCACAGAGAATTGAGATGTAGAGTATCCCGGCTTCTTTCAGTCTGCCGACCGCAGCCGAGACTTTTGCCATCTGCATGAGCGAAAAAATCCCCTCCTGCATGCGTGCCCCCCCCGAGGCAGAAACCGCGATGAAGGGCTGCTCTTTTTCGAGGGCCCTCTCGGCAGTCCTCGCAACCTTTTCACCGACAACCGATCCCATGCTGCCACCCATAAAGTGAAAGTCCATAATGATAAGGCTGACAGGAATGCCCTTGATGAGGGCGTCACCGGCGATTACCGCTTCGTTGAGCCCGCTTTTCTTCTGATTGTCCCTGAGCCTGTCTTTATAGGAAGCAGAGTCCCGGAAGTTCAGTGGGTCCAGTGATTCAAGCGTTGCATCAGTTTCTACAAAACTGCCTTCGTCGACGAGAAATTTGAGCCTCTCACGGGCGCTTATCCTGAAATGATAATTGCATTTTGGACATATTTTCAGATTTTTCTCAATTTCTTTCTTGTAGATGATTTCCTTGCATCCATCGCATTTAACCCACAATCCTTCAGGGGTCTTCCCCTTTTTTTCCATCCTGATCTCTTTTGTTTTCTTAAACCAAGTCATTGTAATCCCTTCTCTTCAGTACCCCCCTTGTTTATGTGTCGGGGGAAAAAACGTTTTCTTTGAAAAAACCGATGAATACCGCAACAATTTCTGCATCGAACTGCTTCCCCGAACATTTGCTCAACTCATGGAGAGCAGTCTCTGTGCTGTGTGCTTTCCGGTAGGGTCTGTCCGATGTCATGGCATCAAAGGTATCAGCAACAGCGATAATTCTTGCTATGACAGGTATATCGGTGTTGCGGAGATTATCCGGATATCCTTCTCCGTCTATCCGCTCGTGATGTCCGCGCACTCCGGGAATGATATCCTTGAGTTGTCTGATATGTGCGAGAATTTCTGCGCCATAGGTTGAATGCTTGGTCATTTTTTCATTTTCTTCAGAGGTAAGCCTGGTTTCCTTCATGAGGATATCGTCCCGTACCCCGATTTTCCCGATATCGTGGAGTATTGATGCGAGTCTCAGGTTATCGAGTTCCTTTCTGGAAAGACCCATCGTTTTCCCGATTACAGAACAGTAATTCATGACTCTTTTGGTATGACCACCTGTATAAGGGTCTCTTTTTTCGATCGTTTCTGCGAGCGCCTCTGCAGTATCGAAAAATGTCTCCCTCAATTCTTCATAGAGATGAGCGTTTTCGATTGCTATCGCCACCTGGTTCCCGAGCGTAAGCAATGCATCTTTATCTGGCTCATCAAATACGACTTTTTTTTTATTGATTGCCTGAAGAACGCCGAGTATCCTGTCTCTCGACCGGACAGGAACACAAATCATATTTCTTGTGCTGAAATGACTCCGCTCGTCAGCGAGCTTGCTGAATCTTGCATCCGACTGGCAGTCCGGGATAATGAGCGGCTCGCCCTTTTCTGCAACCCAGCCTGCAATTCCCTGGCCTTTTTTCAACCTGACTTCTTTGAGTGTTTCCCCTTTGTCTCCAAGGGCAACCTCAAAAAAAAGATCGCCCGATTCAGGATCGATAAGGAGAAGACTTGCAGCCTCTGCGTTGAGGAGCTTCATGGCCGCTTCAATGGCGCGTCTCTTTACCTCACCGATTTCAAGGGTGGAATTGATGAGCGCTGAGAGTTCCATCAATGCCTTGAGCTGTTCAAAACTTTTCATGCTTTTTTTCACTGTATGGCTTGCCTCAGACTTGTAAGATAGTCCTTTACCCTGTCGGGACTTTCACGGTATTTTTTTATTATTGCGCTCCCGACGATGACCCCGTCGGCAAGCTGGGCAACTTCAGCCGCTTCCTCGGGTGCTGATACGCCAAAACCGACAGCTACAGGCTTATTGGTAAAATGTTTTATTCTGGATATCGAAGTATGAAAAGAACTGTTGAGGAGGAGGGTTCCACCCGTGATGCCGGTTATTGAAACATAATAAATGAACCCTCTCGATGCCCTTGCAACTTTTTTTATCCGTTCATCGGTCGATGTAGGCGCGAGAAGGAATATCACGTTCAGTGAAGCCGGGTTCGTAAGGTTGAGAAAGTCGGCTGCCTCATCAGGAGGGAGATCGGGGATAATAACACCGTCGACCCCTGCATGAGCGGCATCACGGACAAAATTCTCAACCCCGTATTTCATTACAGGATTGAAATAGGTCATAAGGATAAGTGGTATCTGAGTTGCCTTCCTCAGGTCTTCAACAAGCGCGATAACTTTTCTCAGAGTCACCCCGTTCTGCAATGCCCTTTCGGCAGCCTGCTGTATCGTTGGACCGTCTGCGAGAGGGTCTGAGAAAGGAACCCCGAGTTCAACGATATCTGCCCTGCACTCCTCGAAAAGGAACACGATTTCCTTCGTTGCGTCGAGAGACGGGTCGCCAGCCATAATATAAGGGATAAATGCTTTCTTCCCGTGTTTTTGCAGTTTTTTGAATGTTTTTTCTATTCTTGACCTCATAATCCAATCCCTTTTATCTGTGCTACCTGCTGGACATCTTTATCGCCCCTGCCTGAAAGGTTCACAAGGATGATCTTTTCTTTTGAGAGCTGAGGAGCGATTTTTATGGCTTCTGCAACTGCATGCGCAGATTCGAGGGCAGGGATGATCCCTTCTGTATGGGACAGGAGTTCGAAAGCCGCCAGTGCTTCGCCGTCTGTAGCGTAGGTATAGCGAACACGGCCTTCGTCCCGCAGGAACGGATGCTCAGGACCGATCGCGGCATAATCAAGACCCGCTGAAACAGAATGGGTGCCTAGTACATTCCCGTCGTCATCCTGAAGGAGATAAGTCTTGCAGCCCTGGAAGACGCCGAAAGATCCGCCTGCGAAACGGGCGGCATGCTCTCCGGTTTCTATCCCCTTTCCTCCTGCTTCTACCCCTACCATCTGTATGGAAATATCCTTGAGGAATTCGGAAAAAAGCCCCATTGCATTGCTTCCTCCCCCCACACAGGCTATCAGGTAATCCGGAAGCTTTCCTTCAGCGCTGAACATTTGTTTTTTTGACTCTTTCCCTATGACAGACTGAAACTCTCTCACCATTTCGGGAAAAGGATGGGGTCCATATACAGTGCCCAGAATATAATGGGTCGTCCGGACATTTGTAGTCCAGTCACGGAGGGCCTCATTGATCGCGTCCTTTAGTGTCTGCGACCCTGTCGGCACCTCTGTGACTTTTGCGCCGAGCAGTCGCATCCTGAATACGTTTAATGCTTGTCTCTGCATATCTACCGAGCCCATGTATATTTCACACCCGAGTCCCACAAGGGCAGCGCCAGTTGCTGTTGCAACACCATGCTGCCCGGCGCCTGTCTCGGCAATGACTCTTTTTTTGCCCATTTTCCTGGCGAGCAGGACCTGTCCAACGGCATTGTTGATTTTATGCGCGCCTGTGTGTGCAAGGTCTTCTCTTTTCAGGTATATCCTGGCCCCGCTGAGATGTTCAGTGAGACGTTTTGCATAGTAGAGCGGGGTAGGTCTTCCTATATAGGTTTTCTGAAGATGAACCAGTTCCCGCCTGAAATCCTTGTCCTTCTTGGAATCGAGAAATGCTGCTTCGAGTTCCTGGAGTGCGGGCATGAGCGTCTCGGGAACGAACCGTCCGCCGTAGATGCCGAAGTAGCCTTTTTTATCTGGCAATTTGCTTATGGCAACCTCCTTTTGTTTGAAAGATTATTATATCCCATATACTCAAAATATTAAATGACGAGATGAAAACAATGGGCAGGAAACCAGCGAAATTATTGAGTTGTGAATTATACATTCATATTACTTGATGATTCTAAAAATATTCGGCTTTCTGACGGATTTGTTTTAGACATTTGAAAAAATTTAGTTCGGGTCATCCTCAAGGGTACATTCACAATATTTTGGTATCATGCCCGCAAGTTTTTCGCGTATAAAACCTTCGGAGACAAGCTCCCGCTGACTCCGAAGGTTTTCTGGGAACCCCGAGCCTTAGAAGAACAAAAATTATTTTTCCCCCATGGTCTTTAATGGTTGAATCTTTAAGAGAGATTCACTATTATATTGATTAATATAAATAATAGATACAAATAGTAATAAGATAAACATAATGTAAAACTTTAATATGGAAGGTATTCCTATCAACGGTACAAGAGTGATAATCCTCATCCTTGTTTTTCTCGTGTGTTTTCCTTGCGCTCTGCTTGCAGATGATACGACAGCGAAAACTATACGTTCATTCACTCTCGAACAGAAGGTCGGCCAGATTTTGATGATAGGGTTTCACAATAAGAGTCTGAGCAAAAAAGATATTTCTCTTCTCCGAAAGATAAGACCGGGGGGAATTGTTTTTTATGCAAGAAACTTTGGCTCTGTCTCTGATCTTCATCCGCTTATCGAAGAGATAAAAAAGGTTTTGGAAGACGAGGCCCTGCCGGTATTTTTTGCAATAGACCAGGAAGGAGGGATTGTCCACCGTATAGAGGGAGAACAGTACAAGCCGCCTTCCGCCCCTGCAATCGGTGCAGCAAATTCGGAAGATATCGCTATGGAGGTTGGGTTTGCGGTCGGCGGTGCACTAAAAAGCTTAGGGATTAATGTGAATCTTGCCCCTGTGCTCGATATGCCGGCGGATATCCAGCATTCAACAATGACATTGCGAAGTTTCAGTAATAAGCCGGAAATTGCAGCGCGGTTAGGTGTTGCCTATCTGAAAGGGCTCAGAAAAGCCGGCGTACTGTCTGTTGCCAAGCATTTCCCCGGAATAGGGCGGGCGTCCGGAGATACCCACGAAACCCTCCTCCATGTGGTCTGGAATACAGACCAGGAAAAAGAGAACGATATGATGCCTTTCATGAGTGCAATAAAAGCCGGTGTCGATATGCTCATGGCCGGTCATGTCATCGCAGAACCGGGAGATACGAGCCGTCCCGTTTCATTGTCATTATACTGGTTGCATGATGTGTTGCGGAAAGAGAAAGGGTTCAGAGGGCTGGTCCTTGCTGATAACATAGAAATGAAACCGGTACAGGAAATGATGGATATTGGAACAGCAGCCGTTGAGTCTTTCCAGGCAGGTGCAGACATCATTATGGTCAGTCATGAACAGAAAAACCAGGCAACTGTTTTTGAGGCGTTGCTGAAGGGGTTTGAAAAAGGAACCCTTTCCCACGAAAGATTGGAAGAATCGATACTGAGAATTGTACAGGCAAAGAAAATAATCAGGGATTCTCGCGTGCATGAAGAAAAGCCCGGAGACCTGCGCAGTATTGTGAAGACAGTGCATGAAAGGTCAGTAATAGCGCTCAGGCTGAAAGATACTCCTCCGTTCGATTTCAAACACCACGAATCAATACTTTACGTTGGCTTCAATACAGTTCTCTTCGATGCTCTGAAAACGCTTTTCAAAAAAGCTGAGATGATGAACTCCTCTTCTGGCAAATATCAGGCGATGAATTTCCGTAATCCTGTCGATCAATTCATCAAAAGGTTTGATATAGTTCTGATAGATTCAAACTATCCTGATATTTCTGAACTGATTTCCCTCTGCGACAGGTTAGCCATGCACTATATTATTTTTCAGAACAGAGTGAACGGCATGGAGAATACGCTTGAAACAATAAAACCAAAAGCGGTTATTGTCCTGCTTGACTCGGCAAAATATTCCTGCAGGATTGCTGCAGAAATTATAAGGGGAGTCAGAAAGACGAGCGGCATACTTCCTTTCCAGATACCCTCTGCAGCTTTTTATACCCTGTTTTAACTACGTGCCGCAGGAAATTGGCCAGGTATCACTGCATAGCAAACTGGTTCCATTATCTATGCAGTTATTCCCTTCCTGGATTTCGCCGGGAATAGCGTTATTCGGGTCAACAATAATCCTGTATGAATCAGGTGGAATGAAGGAAGGATCAATAGCAACTGCAATAAAACTATTCGCCGGGATACTGGTAAGGTTCACAGAATTGCACTCACAGTTATATGAGTCACATGATTCGATAAACACTGATACATTTGAAGCGTTGACCGAACCATTATTGTATATATCTACGGAAACAGTATAGGTGGGAGATATGCCGATGGCGGCATTTTTGGGCTCAAGGTCGATTCCGCTGCCTGTCAGCGTTGTCGCAGACTTCTCGACCGTGTTGATTGCTACGTTCCCGGCTGCATCCGCTGCCCATACCCGGAAATAATAGATTGTACCTGACGTAAGATTCTGAACAGTATGTGATGTGAATCCGGTAATTGAGGCATAAGGGTAGAAATCTATATAAGCGCCGGAAATATTTGCCATATAAATGAGATACTTGATCTGTGACTGAGGGGTTACATTATCGGTCGCAGAATTCCATATCAGTTGTATTTGAGTTGGAGAAATAGCGTTTGCTGAAATAAGACCGCCGAAAGTTGGCGGAGTCGTATCCGGTGGTGGTGGCAATGTAGTGGCTGATTTTTGGACCGTATTGGACTCGGTGTTGCCTGCCTCATCTTTTGCACGGGCAACAAAATAATATGTTGTGTTTGGTGAAAGTCCTGGTATCGTTGTCGAAGTGACGCCTGTTACTGTAGCTGCCGGAGATTCGAAGTTCTGCCCGCCGGATGTAGGTGCCATGTAAATATGATATGTGATTTTGGAGGCAGGAGTAATGTTGTCTGACGCAGCACTCCATGTGAGATCTATTGAACTTGATGATGCTGCACCCGCACTTAACAGTCCGTTGAAAACGGGAGGAATTGTGTCAGAAACGGCAGTGGTAAAGGACCACTGGTAATCAGCAGACAAAGCATTGCCGGCAAGATCCCTGGCGCCCGTCGTGACCATGGCAGTATAAGTTTTGTTTTGTTCAAGATCGGCAGACGGGGTAAATGTGGCAGTCAGTCCGGAGTAAGTGACTACGCCTGTTATCATGACCCCGTCCGGGTCTTTCAGGACAAATGTCGATGGATTTACGGTCGATGTATCCATCACTTCCGAGAATGTGGCGGTTATCGCAGAGGTTACCGGCACACTCGTTGCGTCGATACCGGGGCTGGTCCCCGTAACCGTGGGTGGTGTTGTGTCAGGCGCCGCGGATGTCGTAAACGACCAGGAATAGGCAGAAGCCATGTGATTGCCAATCATGTCCATTACGCCTGTTGTGATTGTAGCCGTATAGCCGGTACTGTACGCAAGATTCGAAAGCGGGGTGAAGGTTGCTACTGCGCCGTTTACTGAAATTGTGCCGCCAATGGAAAGCCCGTTCCCTGATAAAGAGAATGTTGCAGCGTTGAGGGTTGCGGGGTCTATCGTTTCACTAAAGGTTATGAGTATCGCAGAGGTAATTGGTACCCCTGTTTCGTTGCTTGCAGGATCGGTCGAAATCACGGACGGAGGGGTTAAATCCAAAGCCTTCATGTTGATGACAAGAAAAACCGGTTTCCCTTCCAGGTCTGTTGCTGTATCACCTTGGTATAAAATTCTCCCGGAAATATCTTTTGCTTCGACAAGAAAATACCTGTTTTTGCCGTTTGGAACAGAAAAGGATTCCCGGATCTGTGTCTGTCCCACAACAAACACCTCTTTTGTCATTGTAGACATATCCGGCCCGGCAATTGTAAACATGATTTTATGGACGCTGGACGGAATAGAAGCATATGCCGGGCTTTGTGCGCGGTCTTTGAAAAAAGACTTCAACTTGACAAGGAACGTCTCCGGCTCAATGCGTAATGCTGCGGTCTGTCCTGAACTGCCAACGGTTATGGTTACAAGGGATGTGTTTTTACTGCTGCTTGTGTTACCTCCTCCACAATGAATATTCATTATGACCAAGGCAAAAAGCGCTATGCTTATTATTTTTTTCATGGAGCTCCTCATCTATTTCGGGAATATAATATCAATGGTTACCGGTGTTGTATTAATCGTCCCCGGCTCATGTTCATACGGCGGAAGGATCTGCATCTGCTCGATGACAAACCCACCTGGGCCAAGTGTTATTTCTGCAGGCCCGGGGATGGAGAGTTCATAGGAAATATTTGTTGCCTCAAGAAGATCACCAGTATTTCCGCCCGGGGACTGAAAAGCAGCCGGGAACGGCTCTCCTGCTATAATTGTTATCATCATTCCTGGTGTAAGTAAGGTGCTGCCTTCTGAACCAGGAAAAGTACCTGTAACAGTGAATTCACCTTCGATGCAGATAAAGGTGGTAACCTGTTTCCCGTCAATGGTGCCGGTCTCGCAAAGAATTATGGTCCCCCGTGCCGCTGCAACCGCAGTAGGAGTGTGGATCTCAAAATTCGTTTTGCCGACGATCGAGCGCATCTTTCCGTCGAGAAGAGTTATGATTGACTTTCCACCCTTATCCCTGCTGTAGACATATTCTTTAATGACAGCTTTTGACTTCTCGCCGAGCGTGAGAACGCTGTCGTCGGAAAAGAGCATTTTCGCCCTTGAAGCTTCGGAAGTAGCTACCGTATCGTTCAGAAAAATACTGTCTTTTAATCGCGCGTCCAAGAGAGTTCTCTCTCTATCGATAGTTGCCTTGCCTCTTAGTGCGACAAAGGAGCCAACAGGATCAGTTGCCTGGGCAATGTCGGATACCAACAGGAATATACCAAGAAATATGATTGCGAAATGTGATCTTTTCATTTAAAACCTCACCGTAAAAAATAGACTTGTTATTGCACGCTCATAGTCGAAGAGGTCAACACTAGACTTGTTTCTTGTATACAGTTGACCGACCGATACCGAGAATCTGTCCGAGAGAACCTTGGTCAGAGAGCCCCAAACGCTTTTCATGATATCTTCGCGCAACCGTGCAGCAGACGGATATCTTTCCCTGTAGTCTTTACCGTAATATTCACCGTACAGATCCAGGTAAAACTGGACCGGGAGATTCCACCGTATTCCCGCGAAATATTTGTTTCCGGAATAAGACCAGTACGATTCCCTGGTATTTTCGTTATCATACGCATAGCCGATCCGGATGTTGCCATAGGAAGCGATCGGGATAGTTTCTGTGACGGTTATTGCGTTATTAAATCCGCGACGACCTGAATTATTTCCAAAGAGCTCAGTGTCCATAAAATGATTTTTTCTGTATGTGTATGCAACAGTTGTTGTCAGCCCTCTCCAGAGTGAAAAAACGACTGATGGCGAAAGTATATGGGAATAGCTGTAAGCGTCGCCGCCAACAAGAGTATAATCGAATGCATACAAGGCTTTCAGGCTTACCCATGGAGCGAGGTGAAAAGCCATGGTGAATTCAGGCAGGTTGTTTGTCACATTGAAATCCGGGAGATTTGCATGGAGGCTTTGATAAAAACTGTACCCGAGTGCGCCCTCAATCTTTTCGTTCCTGAGGAAATTATATTTTCCCTTGAGGGAAAAGACAGCCCGCCAATCCGCTTTATCCGATATGCCTTCAGGAAGAGAGTCTCCGCCCTCCAAAATTACATTGCTGTCATATTGCCCGCCCAGAGAGATATTCAGTGCCCATGGTTTGACTGTACCGCGCTTTTTTGTATTCTCCAGATATTCCTTTGCCTTTGAGGCGATTTCTGTATTGGGAGCGGTCTTTATTGCAGTATCGAGGTAATCCTCTGATTCGTCATACAGGCCTCTATTGTAATAGTGAATACCGAGCTCGAGGTTGGTCCGGGGATTCTGTGGGTTCAAAAAAAGGGCTTTCTTCAGTACGCTTTCAGCCTCTTTTTCCTCTGACCGGCTTAAGGCTATGCCGAGATAGAGCGTGGCCTTTTCATCATCTGTTTTTATCCGCAGCGCTTCCCGTGCATCTACGGCAGCTCCTTCGTAGTCGGCATTCTCGATCTTGAGTGCCGCCTTGGTGAGTGCGCGTTCATATGCGGGGTCGAGGTCCTGGGCCTGCAAGGAATAGGAGAAAAGCAATACCGCGCAACAGGCAAGGATGGAAACGAAAGCAAGAGAATATTTCCGGAAAGGATAAAAAGGGGTAGTTTTTTTGCTCATACGATTGCCTCTTAATCTTATTGAATTTAATTGCTATTATAGCTGATCAGCCAATTATGTCAAGGGTTATTTGGATTGATTTGTTCCGCTTTCTTCCGCATTATCGTGGTTCTGGCATAATAGTCCTGCACGCGGTAAAATAAGAAAAAATGGCACGCAATGCCGGATATTGGATGGACGTATGCATGTCAAAATAAATTTACTTTTTGTTTTTTTTCTGTTCTCTTCCGCCGTATTTGCTCAAGAGTACAAGGATATCACTCCTGGCACCGGAGTCGAGATTCCCGGCGATTTCTATTTCAGAGACGGTTACCGCGTGCAATGGTGGTATTTTACCGGCAATCTCTTTGATGAAACGGGAAGAGAATTCGGCTACGAGCTCACTTTTTTTGTTGTAAATGTACAGAAGAGGTCCTATACATCACAGTTTGGAGTGAAGAGGATATATATTTCCCATTTTGCAATTTCCGATATTAAGGAAAACAGGTTCCTTTTCAGCGACCAGGCGGATACTGATGCGTATGCCCTGGCAGGAGCAAAGAGCGATTCGCTGAAAGTATGGGCAGGCAAAAATATTCTCGAAGGCGACATGAGGGAACTGCACATTCAGGCAGCAGACCGTGAAAAATCTCTCGATCTCTCTCTTGCACCGGCAAAGCCTCTTGTCCTCAATGGTGTGAACGGATATTCGAGAAAGTCAGAGGAATCACCGCAGAATGCATCGCTCTATTTTTCCTGCTCCCGCCTTGAAACCCGGGGCACCATAAAAATCGGCAGAGATATATTCAGGGTGAAAGGGAAAACCTGGTTTGACAGGGAGATATCATCGCGCGGACTGAGCAAAGATCAAAAGGGTTGGGATTGGTTCGCGATTCAGCTCGATGATAACCGGGAACTTATGCTCTACCTGCTCAGGAAAAAAGACGGAACGATCGACCGCTATTCATCAGGGACATTCGTCTATCCTGACGGACGATACAGGCCTCTCTCAAAAAACGATTTTGGAGTTGCCGTGCTGGATCATTACCGGTCAAAGAAAAGCCAGGCCAGATATCCCTCTCTGTGGGAGATAACCGTACCGTCAGAGAATCTGAAAATAAGGATTATCCCTTCGCTTCAGGACCAGGAAGTCCTTGCACAGAACACAACCGGGAATTACTACTGGGAAGGAACGTGCAGTGTTGAGGGAACTGCGAAGGGGAGGGCATATGTGGAGATGACGGGATATTGAAACATTGTGATAAGAAATTTATGATTCAAATTGAGACCGTAGAAAAATCATATGGACAGAACAGAGTCCTCAAAGGTATCAGTCTCACAATTGCACAGGGCGAGTTTGTTTCCATCACCGGCAGTTCCGGATCAGGGAAATCTACCCTTCTTAATCTTATCGGGGGTATGGACAGGCCGGATAACGGGAGAATTCTTGTCGACGGTGCAGCCATATCCTTATATAATGATGAAAAGCTGACCGGCTACAGAAGAAAACAGGTCGGGTTCATATTTCAGTTCTTTAACCTCCTGCCGAATATTACGGTCCTTGAAAACGTATTTATGCCTCTGCTCCTTAACGGACAGGAGGATGAAAACAGCGCCTTTGCTATGATCGATCATGTCGGACTCAAGGGAAAAGAGCATGCGTATCCCTATCAACTCTCCGGAGGTGAACAACAGCGGGTTGCGATTGCGAGGGCGCTGATTCATAACCCCCGGATTGTCCTTGCGGATGAGCCTACCGGAAGTCTCGACAGCGAAACAGGCAAAGCAATCATGGAACTCATAAAAGAGTTGAAGGAGGATACCGGCAAGACCGTTATTTTGGTGACCCACGAAGCCTATATTGCGGAGTATGCACAGCGGGCACTCCAGATAAGAGACGGGATGATTCTCCAATGAAGTTCCTGAAACTTGTCAGGCTTTTTGTGCTGCGAAATCTCAGGGAAGAAAAGTTTCTCACGTTCCTCTCCATTACCGGCATTGCACTCGGTATCGGACTGTTTGTCGGGGTAAAGGTGGCTTCAGACAGGGCCATCGCTTCATTTGAAGCAGACATCAGGGGGGTTCAGCCCGCAACGAACTACGAGATTTTTGATATATCGGGCATAGAGTTTGATGAGGGGGTATACCGTGATGTCCGTTCGGTGGCGGATGACTGCTTCCCGTTGATCAAGACATCCGGTTATGTTCCTTCTTCAGGGGATACGATTGACCTGAACGGGATCTATACAGTAAAAGCGCTTTCTGTCCTTAAATTTACAGCGGTCCAGAGCAAGAACTTTGAAAAATTTTATCGGGAAATCAACGGAGTGCTTATCACAAAAAAGTTTTCAGAGAAACATGCCCTGAAAAAAGGAGACACATTTATCCCGGTGCTCTACGACAGAGAATATCCCCTGAAAGTTATCGATATCCTCCATACAGACAGGCTCCCCGCGAATACGGTTATCATGGACATCGGCAATTATCAGGAATATCTCGGAAAAACGGGACGTATCACGAGAATAGATCTCGACACGGATGAAGAATCAGCAGGGAGGATACAAGGAATTCTCCCGCAGAATCTCAAAATAGAACGGGTCGACGAAGTCATTCAGAACCAGAGAGGGCTTGTCGCCTCCTTCAGGTATAACCTGCAGTTCTTAAGCCTGATTGCGATCCTCGTCGGGATATTCCTCCTCTACAACACTGTCTTCATCTCTGTTCTGAAGAGAAGAACAGAGATCGGGATCCTGCGCGGCCTCGGTACCGGGAGAAAAACGGTCATGGCACTTTTTATTCTCCAGGGACTGATTCTGGGAACCATAGGTTCGGTCTTCGGTATTGCACTCGGGCAGCTTGCAGCGTATTTTTCCATAAGTGCGGTGGGAAAAACCCTCTCGACCATGTACAGCGCCGTATCCATAAGCGATTATTTCATCACATCCCATGATGCATTTTTTGCTCTCTCCACAGGTTTGTTCGTCTCGGTCCTTGCGTCTGCCATTCCGGCATATGAGTCCTCGAAGATCAGGCCGACCGAAAGCGCACGGGAGGGGTCTTTCGAGGGAAGATACCGGAAATATCAGAAATGGTTTGCCGCAGCCGGTCTGTTCAGTATCCTCCTGGGAACAGCGGTGGCGTACATAGATTATTATGCCATGCCTTTCGCATTTCCGGTCCTTGCATATCTGGGCATCCTCTTCCTCATCATCGGGTTTGCGTTTGCATCTCCGCTGTGTCTTACCCTCTTCTTGAAGCTGATGAAAAAACCCGCACAAATAATTTTCGGGATTACCGCGAACATCACTATCGGGGATATGAACGGCAATATCTACCGGTTTGCCGTTGCGCTTATGACTGTCGCGATAAGTTGTGCTCTGATTATCGCCCTGTTCACTCTCATCTTTTCTTTCAGGGATTCATTGAAAGCATGGATCAACAAAAATATTGTAGCGGATGTCTATATCAAACCGGCATCCTGCAAGGCGAATTACTGTTTCACTCCCATGTCGGAAGATATAATCACGACAGTGAAAGAATATTCCGAGGTGGCGGGAGTGGACAAATTCCGGGGACTGCATCTCGACCTCTTCGGCAAAAAGGTTATCGCCGGATTCGCCGATATCGAAGTCAAACGGAAGTATTCAGGAAAACGGTATTTTGACACAGAATATACAGGGGTTCTCAGGGAGATGGAGGGAAGCGAACCGGTCGCGGGCATCTCTGATTACCTTGGTATTCAATATGGACTTGGGAAAGGCGACAGGTTCGAACTTATGACCCCGGCAGGAAAACAGTCATTCAGGATCAATGATGTTTTTGCCAGTTACTCGACCACATCAGGCTTTCTCTATCTTGACCGAAAATGGTTGAAAAAATATTGGGGACTGGACGACGCGACACAGATCAGTGTTTACGTGAAAGACGGGGTGGAAGTTGAGGAATTCATCCGGAAACTGAGAGAACGGCTGTCAACGAATTATACCCTCGAAGTCATGAACAATCATGAACTCCGCATGAAGATAATGGGCATTTTCAATAAAACTTTTGCGATCACCTATGCAATCGAACTCATTTCGATTCTCGTATCCCTGATCGGAGTAGTGAATACCCTGCTGGCCCTCGTATTTGAACGGAAAAGGGAGATCAGCATCATGAGATATATAGGAGCATCATGGAAACAGCTCCGGCAGATGTTCGTTCTCTCCGCAGGTTTTATAGGGATTGTGGGCATTTTTTTGGGGAGCCTCATGGGCCCCATGATGAGTATGGTTTTTATTTATGTCGTGAATAAGATATCTTTCGGCTGGTATATACAATTCCATGTGCCCTATCTGTATCTGTCTGTTGTGCTCCTCCTGCTTTTCCTGACTACTCTTGCTGCAGGGTTATTGCCTTCGAAAGTGGCACAGAAGATAGACCCGAAAAGGTTTATCAGCTTTGAATGAAATGTTGTGTGTTTCCTGTGTGCATCGGATCTGATACAATGAAACGGAGACATGAAAACTGCATTCCTCTACAGTGACGATTTCGCAAGATATTCCTACGGTCCGACACATCCCCTGAAACCATACAGGTTGAAACTCACCTATGACCTCATCGATGCCTATGGGCTTTTCTCATTGCCTGATGCCGGAGTAATCAGGGCTGAAATGGCGCAGGAAAACGATATGCTGCTTTTTCATGAGAAAGACTATATAGAGGCCCTGAAAGCGGTTAACCATGGCGAACTGATACCGGGTGCGCAAAGTTACGGGCTCGGCCCGGGTGATAACCCTGTATTTGATGGCGTATACGACTGGTCAAGGCTTATCACCGGAGCCTCTCTCCAGGCGGCTGACCTCGTCGCCCGTGGTGCATGCGATATAGCCTTCAATATTGGAGGCGGATTGCATCATGCGTTGTCACAAAGAGCATCGGGCTTCTGTTACCTCAACGATCCGGTTGTTGCGATCATGTCACTGCTTAAAAAAGGAGAAAGGGTTGCATACATTGATATCGATGCCCATCACGGTGACGGGGTGCAGGATGCTTTCTATGCAACAGACAGGGTTCTGACAATATCGATCCATGAAACAGGAACTATCCTTTTCCCCGGAACCGGATTTGAGTACGAAACAGGGACAGGAAAGGGCGAGGGTTACTCGGTGAATATTCCGATGCCGCCTACCGCTGATGACGAACTTTTTGTCTATGCCTTTGATGAAATCGTTCCTTCCTTAATCAATACATTCAACCCCGACTTTGTTGTTACACAACTTGGTGTCGACTCATTTCACGGTGACCCTTTGGCCCATCTGAACTATACAAATAACGGATTCTGCAAGGTCGTCAGGAGAATGAAAGAGATATCTCCCAAATGGGTTGCGCTCGGCGGCGGAGGATACAATATCGCGAATGTTGCAAAAGCCTGGACACTCGCGTGGGCAATTATGAATGATATCGAGATTCCTGATAAGATTCCAGATGAGTTCCTTAGACGGCATGAGGCAGAAGGATTTCAGAGCGGTACAGTAAGGGACCCTGAGTATGCGGCAGACGGTGAACGGAAAGGGGTAATGAGCAAAGAGGTGGAGAGGGTGATCGGGGTGATCAAAAAGAAAATATTTATAAAGATGGGCATATAATGTCCTCATGCCTCTTCGTGATTATGGCGGGGAACTTAATCAAACCGTACTGCCTGCAAGGCCCAGAAAAAGTGTTCTTGAGCATGTGCAAGACCTTGAACTGGAATGATGAGCAGTGCATATGACCAATAACCAGTGACGAACGCTGCGGCTTCCCTGTCGATTCTGATCGCAATCTTCCTTTGGAGTTCCCTCGGCATTGTGATACGGTTTTCAGGCACAGAACTCCATCATCTCATTTTCTATTCTCTTCTCGTCGCTATTTCGATCCAGGGGATGGTCCTTACGAGGCAGGAATACAGAAAAGCACTCCCTTCGGTCAGGCAGCTCAAATACGCAGTTCTCATAGGGGTTGTGCTGCTCATCAACACGCTTACTTTCTTCTATGCATATCAGAACACCTCGATAGCGAACGCGATACTTACCCATTATACCGCCCCGATCATCGTCGCCTTTCTTGCGCCATTCATTTTGAAAGAAGTAATCACGACAAGGGTCATTTTTGAAATTGTAATCGGATCCGCAGGCCTTTTCGTTATGCTTGACGGTTTCTCCCTGGATCAGGGACAGATGCCGGGCATCTTGTCGGGGCTCTTGTCCGGATTTGCCTATGCACTGATTATAGTACTGGTAAGACTCTACTCTCAGCAGTTTCATGTGCTTGTACTCTCTTTTCTCACGAACACAACGATGGCTATTCTCCTGCTGCCGTTTATTCGTTCATTTCCTGTTGAAGCTGCCTGGAGTTTCCTTTTCATGGGGATACTGCATTCTACTATCGCCCCTCTCTTATATTACCGTGGACTAAAATATGTTTCTGCCAATAAGGCTGCTGTGCTCGGCTATCTTGAGCCTGTATGTGCAATATGCCTGGGGGTAGTTTTTTTGCAGGAAATACCGGGAATACGCACACTTATTGGAGGGACTTTGATTATTTTATCAGGTTACCTGACATTGAAAAAGAAGGAACAGTAAAGATATGCAAAAAAACTTGACATAAAAGATAGCATATGCTAACATTAATCTCGTGGGTTCGGGTCAAACCCCGCATATCCTCTGAGTGATGAACGGGAAATCTCAGAGGTCTCCTGAGGTAGGGCAGGTCGCCTCCTGCCCTACAATTTTTTCGCATAACAAATTATTCCATACGGACTTTTCTCACCAAACTGCAATCAATCCGAACAGTATCAATTGCTAATATATTTACAGGATCAAACCCCGCATATCCTCTGAGTGGGAGACTGGAATACCAGAGTGTTCCCGCTGGGCATAGGGCAGTTCAACAAACTGACCTATGATTTTATAACATCCACAGGTTGTATCTTCGTTGCCCTCCGGGAAGGATAAATCCCCGCAAGTATTCCGACTGCTATCGATGCAAAAAATGAAAAGGCATATCCTGCCGGCGAAAAGATAAAAGGCAGTTTTGCTATCAGGAAAATGAGGATGCTGGTACCCATGCTGAGGATAACGCCGAGGGTGCCGCCGCTGAATGAAATAAACGAAGCTTCAAGGAGGAACTGGAGTATGATGTCCCTCTTTCGTGAACCCACCGCTCTTCTTATTCCTATCTCGATCCGTCTCTCGTTCACGATGAGGATCATAATGGAGAGGATACCCAGCCCTCCAATAAGGAATGAAACAACTGCCGAGACCCTTCCTAGGATTTTTATCATGTGTATGGCCTGTGTTTTGAGCGCCATGACATCCTTGAGGTCTATGACCGAGAAATCGTCTTCCTGGTCTTTCTGTATGTTATGACGTTTTCTCAGGATGTCCTCTATTTCAGCCTTTGCTAAGGGGATTGACTGTTCATTTATGACCTGCACCGAAATGCTGTTCACGTAATCCTTATTTACGAATCTCCTCAGATAGGTATTCAGGGGAACAAAAATCTGGTTGTCCTGGTCAAGTCCCGATATATCCAATCCTTTCTCTTCCATAATTCCTATGACTTCGCAGGGTACCCTCCAGATGAGAATATGCTTGCCCATTGGGTCCTGTTTACCGAATAATTTTTCAGCAACTTTTGTTCCGATGACGGCAACTTTCGAGAGACTTGTGTTGTCCCCCTCATTGATAAACCTCCCGTGCTTTGCCCTGAAGTTCCTTATCTCTGAATAATTCGGCATAATTCCCATAACAAGGATAGATTTCAGTACAACGTTTCCATATCTTACGGGAAAATTCTTGTTGCCCGAAGACGATGCATCCTTTACCAGCCTCGAACCGTCGAGGATCGCTCCTGCGTCGTGAGTCATTAATGTTGTCGCTTCGCTCAAAAGCCTTGTGCTGCTGCCGAATCTCCGCACAATGCCGCTCCTGACGATAAGGAGGTTTTTCCCAAGTTTCTCTGCTTCGATCTGGGTCTTCTTTGCCAGAGAATCCGAGAGGTTGGATACGACAATCAGAGAGAACGTACCGAGAAAAACACCAAGGACTGCAAGCGTTGTCCTCAGCTTAAAGTTCATCAGCGAACGGATAGCTATTTTAAGATTGAGGATGATTCGTTTCATTTAATAATTTACTCCAACAGTGCAAACATTGTTCATAACGAAGGGATATAGTTCAGTCCTTGAAAGAAGATCACGGGTAACTTTGATGAGGCCGCAGACGAAGCGGAGGGCTCAACTCTGAATTTCACAAAAACATTACAGTCCGAAAAAGCTGTAAACCATGTTACAGATAGTTTATCTTCTTTCAAGGACTGAACCATATCCCTTTACTACAATATTTTGTACAGCAACGGGTCACCATAAAGCAGTAAACCTGAACTCATCCTCGTATTGCCTCTATCGGCTTCAGGTTGGCTGCCCTGTTCGCGGGCTGCAGTCCGAACCCGATGCCGACGGCCCATGAGAGTATCATTCCGACAGCAAAGGCCTTCCATGAAAAATAGATCGGAAACTGTGCGATGTACATGAGCAGTTTTGATGAGAGAAGCGCAAGTGCCAGTCCAAAAATCCCTCCGAGTGTTGTAATTACGACCGATTCACCAAGAAACTGCAATAAAATATCATTTTTCCTGGCCCCTGCAGCCCGTCTGATACCGATCTCACGCGTCCGTTCCCTTACAGAGAGCAGAAAGAGATTTGCAAGTACAAACCCGGCTATTACAAGCGATATAACCCCTGTGACACCGAGAAATACAACGAGCGACCCGGTAAGGGCGACGAGGAATTTTATGATTTCCTTCGGGGAAATAATTGTGAAATCGTCAGGTTCCCCTTCAGGAATCCGATGTCTTCCCCGGAGAAAAGCCCTGACTTCTTCTGCATGGATATTCAGATTTTTCTGATCATAAAACCGTATTCTGAGCGCAGAGACATAAGTTGTTTCATTCTGGAGCTTCCTCATGAGTGTGGTAATAGGGATAATTATCCTGTCGTCAAGGCGGTCACCTGCCGGTGTTGTCCCCCTTTCGGAGAGAACCCCGACAATCTGTACAGGAATTCTCCTGACCAGGACATATTTGCCGACAGGATCAATGTCTCCGAAAAGTTCACGGGCAAGAAACTGGCCGATGAGTCCCACGTTCCTTAGCCCTTTCACGTCCTCCTCGGTGAAATCCGAACCCTGAACAACCGGCCATGTCCATGCACGGCTGTAATCACTTGTTGACCCTACGATTAATGTCTGATATTTTTTGTCCCTGTGCGAGACCGTCACATCTCTCATGGCTGTCATAGGAACGACAAGGTATGCACTGAAGAATGCCTGACGTGCAGTTTCGATGTCATCAAGTGTGATAGTTTTCATCCTCTGTCCCGTGGCGCGGGACTCTTCCCCTCCGCCAAAGACGAGTAATGCATCGGGTCCGAACATTGCAACGATTTCGAGGGCTTTTTTATAAGCGCCTTCAGTTGCGGCAACAATAACAGAAATAGATGCAATGCCAAGTGCAACACTCAGGAGACAGAAGAGTGTGCGCAGCTTGAATGCCCTGACTGCCTTCAGAGACTGGGAGATTACTTTCAGGAGTCTGTCCATACAGATTATTCGAGAATAATCCCGTCTTTTATCTGTACAGTCCTCTGTGCGTATGCAGCGACATTCTGGTCATGGGTGATGAGTAACACTGTTTTTCCACGGGTATTCATTTCCCTGAGCAGGTTCATGATTTCTTCAGCTGTTTTACTGTCAAGCTGCCCGGTAGGTTCATCTGCGAGAAGAAGGTCAGGGTCGTTTACAAGAGCCCGTGCGATGGCAACACGCTGTTGTTCGCCTCCGGACAACTGATTCGGTTTGAATCTGATCCGCTCTTTCAGGCCGACGAGTTGCAGCAGGTCAACTGCCTGTTGCTCTCTGTTGTCTTTGTGTTTATCGACATAGAGGGTAGGGAGCAGAACATTTTCGAGGACTGTGGCATAGGGCAGAAGATAGAAATTCTGGAACACAAACCCGATATGTTCATTGCGGATGAACGAGAGTTCATCGTCGGAGAGATGGGATACCTCCTTGTCGGCAAGGACATACCGACCTGAGGTTGGTGTATCGAGACATCCGATGATATTCATGAGCGTTGTCTTCCCGGACCCCGATGTTCCCATGATTGCGACAAACTCCCTCCGCTCTAAGCGGAGATTGATGCTTTTGAGCACCTCGACCTCAATGGCCCCCGAATGAAAAGTTTTCCTGATATTTTCCATCAGACAGAGTGGCATGAGTAATCGCTTTCTGATTTATTGTGTTTCTGGTTTTGCCGATACCGGGAGGATAAGCTTGGTGGCCAGCATATCGCTGTCACGCACACCGGAAATAACTTCGGTTGCATCCTCTCCGCGCAGACCTGTCTGTATCTCAACCTTCTCAACTTTGTTGGGAGCAGTTACTCTGTATACTACCTGCTTCCCTGTTTCAAATTTTATGGCAGCATTAGGAACAGTAAGGACGTCTTTCTTTTCTGCAAACGCTATTTTGATATGCGTGGTCATCTCGGGCTTCAGGAATTCGGCATCATCACGGGAAACCTTCACAGTTGCAAGATAATAGACAATGTTGTCTCTGACCACAGGCTGGGGATAAATTTTTTCGATTCCCCCGTGGAAAAACTTGTCAGGATATGTATCTACATAATAGTTGACCTGTTGTCCGATTTTTACTCTGCCTATGTCGGTCTCGTCAACATATATCCACATTTCAAGGAGGGTAGGGTCAAGCACTGTCACCAGATTGGCAACCTGGAGTCCGGCGACGATTGTCTCGCCTTCCTGTGCGGTGACGTCGGAGACAAGGCCGTTTATGGGAGAATAAATCCGCGTATAGGTAAGTCTCGTCTCCTGCTGCTTCAACTGGGCTGCAATATCTCCAATGTTTGCCTTTGCAATATTCACCTGAGTTTTAGATTCATTCTGAAGCCTTTGAAGATTTGCATCAGTCGCTTCAAACTGACTCCTGGCCTTATCTACACTGTCTTTCGTCGTATAATCATGTTTCAGAAGGTCAGTCTCCCGGTCATAGTTGATTTTGGCATAGTCAAGGGTCGCCTGCGCCTCGCGTATCCGATCGGGATAAGTCAATTCAACCTGTGCGAGAGTATTTTCAGCTGCAGTAAGAGAGGCTCTCTGCTGCTCGATTGCCTTCAGGATTTCTCTGTCGTCTATGATGGCAATAAGTTTTCCTGTTTGCACCCGGTCGCCGATTTTCACGTTCATTTTTACTATTGTCCCCGTAGCGCGGGCGCCTATCTTTACGACTGCACCGACCTGGGGTTTTATAATACCGGTTTCGACAATGATTCCCTGGATGGTGCCTTTTGCGACTTTGGCGGTTTCGAGTACCTCTGTTTTCGACTTTGTGAGAGTTTTATAGACAAAAACACCGCCAATAATAAGGACAATTGCTATGAGAGGAATTACGATTTTTTTCACTTTTTCTCAATCGCAGGAACAAAGCTTTCCAGCTTCTCGATGCCGGTAACCTGTTCAAGCAAAGCTTTTGTAAGAATACGATTCAGTCTGGAACGGATAAGCTGGTCTCTTGCATCCGCGAGCAGGCTCTCTGCCTGCACAAGGGTGGTTATGTCTCCTTTTCCGACTTTGTATTCACCGAGAGCCTGCGAATAATTCTGTTCTGCCTGCCTGACCTGCTCACGGGCAACCAGCACCTTGCCGGTATCGGTGCGCAGGTCTTCATAAGTTTTCTGCACATCGAGTAATACCTGTCGTTTGATATCCCGGAAGTTTTCCTCTGCGATGGTTTCTTCAAATACGGATGACTTATAGGTAAAGAATTTTCCCAGCTCGAAAATATTCCAGGTTGCGGTAAGGGCAGCGGTCTTTTCTTCATCGTAAGAAGTCAAAGTTAGGGCGTCTCCGCCAAACTTTGTGTATCCTGCGCTTGCAGAAAGGAAAGGGAAGAAAGAACTCCGCGAGATTTTGGTATTTTGAGCGGCGATCCGTACAGTGCATTCGGCCTGTTTTACCAAAGGTTTCTGGAGAGCAAGCCCTGCGAGTGCCCCTGAGTCGGGAATATCCCCTTCGATTTCAAGAGAGCCCTCAAGGTCGTAAGTGTTTTCGAGCGGTTTCCCAATGAGTGAGTTAAGCTCAGTCAATGCTTTTCTGAAGTCTCCTTCTGTCTGGATAAGGTTGAATTTAGCCTGTTCCTTTCTTACTGACACTTGAAGGACATCGCTGAGGCGTGCAACACCGAATTCATATCTTCCCTCAGCCACATCGAAATCTGTATTTGCGTCACGAAGCTGAATTGTTCTCTGCTCAACAGACTCCTGCAGGGCCATCGCAGTATAAAACGCAACCTTGACCTGGAAGGAAAGATCAAGGAAAGCTTTTCTGAGTGCTTCGTTGCTGATATCAAGGTTTAGTTTCCCGATGGTTCTGTTTGCACTCCGGTTGCCCCAGTCAAACAGCGTATAAGAGAGGGTGAGATCATACAGCCTTGAATCAAATTCCTCAGCGTTTCTGAACAGGCGTTGGTAAGAAGCTGAAGCGTCGAGACTTGGGAAATAGGGCGACAGGGTTGCCTTATACAGGGCTTCTGATGACCGGACGCTCAGGACAGAAGCCTTATAGGAAGGAAGGGATTCTTTTGAGAGGGAGATGGCTTCGTCCATCGTAAGCGCATGGAGAAAAGATACAGAAATCAGCATCAGGAAACTTGCAAGAGAAGTCATGCACAGCATGAAAAGCAGAGGCTTTTTCATAGATGTTCCGTTTTTACAGTTTGCTCTTTTCAAACTTCATTGAGTTATTATAATGATCTCGTTCGATGAAGGAAAGCACAAAGAGCAACTGGCAAGGGCAATTTGAGGAGAGGAGAATTCAGCGGCAAGAAATCGTTGCAGGTAAATGTTATGCCGATGTCCTCTCATTGGTTCGAACTGCCCTGTTTCAAAAAATGAAAAATACTGTAGACTATAATTGAATACGCTCTATAGTGTGAATCAAATAACGTGCGAGGAGGAAAACAGAATGAGTATTCTCCCTGAAGGTGAATCAATAAGAAGGGCAGTCAAGTGGCTATCTGATGAGCGCATTGATAATCCTGGTGCCAGTTTGTCGAAACTGATCGGCGAGGCATGCCTGAAGTTCGATCTGCCGCCAAAGGATGCGGAATTTCTTATGAACTTTTTTTCTGAGAAGGGTTCAGGAAAAACAGCGTGAGAAGCGAACGTCCTGTAACAGGAGTAAAAAGAAGAAACAGCAGTATGTTTTTTCTATAAAGAGGGAATATGGCGAAGGCAAAGCACAGTGACGTCGTGAAAGTCCACTACGCGTGTTTTTTGGAAGAAGGTTCATTGGTAGAGACAACGATGAATGCAGAACCCATGCAATTTACCCTGGGCAGCGGCCAGGTAATCCATGGTTTCGATGAAGCAGTGACAGGAATGAGCGAGGATGAAACAAAGACCGTCAGAGTAATGATGGATGAAGCCTTCGGCCCGCATAATGAAGAGCGGGTCATGATGATACAAAAAGAAAGACTACCGGGGAACCTCTGTTTCGAAGCAGGGAAAAAACTGCAGATTCCAACCGGAGAGGGCCAGAAAATCATTGCGTATGTTATCGATGTTACTGAATCGACTGTCACCTTGGATGTGAATCACCCGCTATCCGGGAAAAACCTCACCTTTGCTATCAAATTGGTAGAGATTTTATCGCCTGCATAATGACCCGGATATTGGAACAGACATCATTATTAAACACCCAAAACGGCGATATGTTTTTTCATAACCCATCCTCCTTTTTTATTTTTCTTGCATTCTGCTTAAGAAATTATAGTTCATAACAAGACAAGGACTCATCCTGGAGGTGAGAGGGGGAAATGAGCCTTTAATAACCAACCCATAAAGATATCAAAACGGGATAAAAAATAGCTTTGTGTGATTAGACGGAGCAATATAGCGCATTACACAATTTCATACTTTATGACACGTTGGATAAAAAACGAAACGGCAAAAGATGTAGTAAACTTGTCTGACTCTTATTAAACTATGGTGCCATTAAGATAAATGACATGTGTCTTTTGGGGCGAAAGAAACATAACATTTCAGAGAGTCATACAAGGCAAACATACTTCCTGTACAACGCAGTTTTCCCTTGTGATCTAATTCTGTTTAGTACAATCGGAATAAAATGATATAACTAAATTTTCGTTTTAAAGTTCTGCATTTCAAATGTGCCGTAGAAGTTTTCAACTTGATATCCGGCCTTTATCCATGCATAGATTCCATCTTTAAGACTGTAAATATTTTTGTATCCATATCCATTTATAATATCTGTTACCACTGCACTTCGTTTACCATGTGAACAGTAAACAACAACTGTAGCTTCAAGGTCAGGAACCTTAGAGGGGAAGTAAAATTCAACCACACCACGTGGAATTTCAATGTTATTTTCTGCAGCAATCTTGATGGCATTTATTTCATCCGGTTCTCTGACATCGAGAAGAATAAATTTCTTTTTGCTATCGATCCATGATTTTAAAGTGGCAACATCTATCGATTTGATTTTTGCCTGAACACTGGCAAATTTTTGTTTGTTTATTTCATCTGGAGATTCACTACTTAAAACTAAAGCTGGCATGAGGAAAAATATCAAAAACAGTACGATAATTTTTCTAAGCATAATTTTCTCCTTTTGTAGAATTGTAATATTATTCTAAATAACAATCAGATGTGTTGGGGTCAGGCTTTCGGTTATGCATTTAAGTCGTTTTAATTAAAGAATGCATCGAAGCTCAGTTTCGGGCTTACTGTTCTCCTTATTCAACAAAACAATCCTTAAACAGCTTACTCTGCAGGTTGAGGGTGTACGAAATTACTGATACACCATGGAGCCAATCTTAGCAGTGAGGTCTCCCAGCATATTGGTGTAACTCCCGAGTTCGTTGTCGTACCACCCGTAGATGACCGCCTGAGTGATGGGTATCTCGATACTCGGAGGGAGTTTCCTGAGCACCTCAGGAGGCAACTGCGAAAATTTCGAAAGCTCTATTGTTGCAAAGGCAGTCCGTATATGCGTTTCATGCCCCTCAATGATAGTCGCTGGTCCGTAGTGGCCGACGATGTCAGAGGAAACATTCTGCTCGTCGGTATATTTTATGTAGCCCCGCTTCTCCTTCTGCTCGGCGTCGCGGTAAATTTTATTTACCAGTTCCCTGTCTATGACAGGGGGCTTGTTTGCTTCTTCTGAAAAAGTCACTACAAGAATAATGAGAGAACCGGAGGAGGTAGGGACGCGCACGGATTCAGCAATAAACCCGATCTTTTTCATTTCCGGAATGACGAGTTCGAGGGTCTTGGCCGCCCCGGTTGTTGTAAGGATAATATTGTTCATGATGCTCCGGTTCTTCCGCAGATCGGTGACGCCGGACTTGGGAAGCCTGTCGAGGACCTGCTGGGTGCCTGTTGACGCATGTACCGTGGCCATGGATGCACTGAGTATCTTCTGTTGACCAAAGTAATCGAGGAGAGGCTTGATCATATACGCGAGACAGGTGGTTGTGCACGATGCCGCAGAGATAATACGGTGTTGGCTGTTGTCATACGTGTCATCGTTTATGCCGATAACGATAGTCGCTGCGTCATCCGGCATAGGCCGGCCTTTTTCCTTGATCTTGAATGGAGCGGATACGATTACCCGTTCGGCCCCTGCTTCGAGATGTCCTCGTGCCGCGCCTTCTTTTGCATCCGGCAGCGCAGCAGGGTCCTTAAATTGGCCGGTTGCTTCAACCACGACTTTCGCTCCATAACGATTCCAGGGAATTGTCAGGGGGTTCCGGGATTCACGGAGGATGGTCACCGGGATTCCGTCTATAGTCATGGTTCCCTTTTCTTCATTGACATTTTCGATAACCCGGCCTGCTTTATATCCATAAAGGAACTGATGGAGTGAACCATAGGAGGAATCTTTTTCAATATAGAGGGCGATGTCCTGAAGGCTTGTGCCCGCTTTTCTGCCGATGTTCACGACAATCTCTGAAAAATATTTCCTGCTGATATGATTCCAGAGCGATAATTTTCCGATCCTGCCCATACCATTGATTCCCAGAACGGCTCTTTTCGCGGAGATCATGTCGACCTTTCTCCCTTTCGTCATGGTGTTATCCTCTCTCGTTGGATGGTTTATTCGATCAGCTCACTCTCTCGGTTGAGCTCCTTTACAGCATTGTATAATAATCCTAAGGAAAGGTCTATCCCTTAGTCCCTGTTCCTGACTTGATTTCCCTTGCCTGATGTTTCCCGGAATATACAGAACCGTTTCTCCCGTCTATACTGAGAAAATCACCTACCGTGATTATTGTATTGTTGATCCTGCATTTCTTCTCCTGTTCCCATACGGTCAGATGATTGCACCCGACAATACAGGTCTTCCCCAAACGGTTTGCGATAATCGACGCATGGGATGTCGATCCGCCACGGGCTGTAAGAAGACCGTCTGCTGCAGAAATATGTCTGATATCGTCCGGCACAGTATCAGAACGTATGAGAATTAACGGAGTTCCCGGGTCTTTTCCCCTAAGTTCATGGATTTCATCAAGATCGAAGACAACCCTGCCGCTTAACGCACCGCCCCCGACACCGATTCCTCTCGATAGGTAGCTCGATGAAAGTTTTCTGGAAGGGACAAAGGCGATGAAGCTCTCTTTTCGCGTAATCGCCATGTCCCGTGTCTGCAGAATGTAGAGCTTGTCTCCGCTCGTTCCCTCGAAGGTGAATTCAATCTCCTGGGCACCCCATCGCTTATCGTAAATAAGTTGTTTGCTTATTTTCAGCAAGGAGGCATAGATTTCGGGAAAGTTGTCTTCGAAGGAAATCTCTGATGTCCTGTCTTCTACCGGTTTTTGGGCATTTGATATCGGGAGTGTCCGCACAAGCCCGGAGACTATATCCTCACCCTGGGACCCGATAGCAAAATCACCCCAGAGCATTACCCGGTCTCCCGCTTCGAGAGGATTCCGGGTAAAAAGAACCCCGGTCCCTGCATTTGTGTCGAGGTTGCCATACGCCATGGTTTGTACAATGACAGCTGTCCCCCAGTTTTCGGACATCCCCATGATTTCACGGTATGCTTGTGCTTTTTTTGAGAACCACGACTGAAACACCTGTTCAATTGATATTCTGAGCTGCACTTGCGGATTGTCACTCACCTCTATCCCGTGATCGATGATTGTCTGGCGGTATGCGAGCGCCAACTCTCTCATCTGGTCTGGTGAAAACTGGATCTTCTTCACGACGTTGTATTTCCCTTTATAGGAATCCATGAGTTCATCGAAATTATCACGCTCCATCCCGAATGACATCCCCCAACCCTGAAGGAAACGGCGGTAACAGTCCCATACAAACCAGGGTTTCGCAGTCCTTCTGATCAGTTCCTGTGCTACAGATTCATTCATACCGACGTTGAGGAACGATATCATCATCCCCGGCATCGATATTGCTCCTCCACTCCTTACTGAAACGAGCAGGGGATTTTCCGGGTTGCCGAATTCCCTGCCGGTCAGGTTTTCAAGGGTTTTCATCTGTTCCCTGATCCCTTCTTCGAGATGTTCCCTTGCCTGCCTGAACCGGTTAATTGCCTTTTCACAGCGGAATACCTCTGTGGTAATGATAAAGCCGGGAGGGACAGGAATCCCCAGCGAGGCGAGCTTGATCAGGTTATGTCCTTTATTTCCCAGATGTATTCTGTCGGTGGTGACTTTATTCGGGAAGTGAATGCTTGAAAGCGCTTTTTTCGGATCATAACTCATGAGAAGGTCGAGATTCTGGACATCAAGCCCCTCAGCCTGCTCAAAAAGGGTTTTCAATATTCTGCTGATGAAAGTATCGAGTTGCTGAAGCCCGAATGAGCCGGCAACGATTTCCCTGAGGAACTGTTCGGATATTGTATTGATGAATTCTGATTCGCTCTGTTTTCCTCCGTGCGGGAGATACTTCGCGAGTATATTGTCATGGCCCATCAGGAGGATTATCTGTTTAAGATTATTTTTATATGAGTTGCTGTAATAGGTAGTGAGGATATCCTGGACTGCTTCTGAGAACCCCCTGAAGATGTCGATATACTGGGAAAAGGAAAACCTTCTTACTTCAAGGGAAACAGACAGTAGTTCGAGTGTTTGTTCAAATCTGTTGGAAGATATGCCGTCGAGTTTTAATGCATTGAAGAAAAGAGCGGCATATTTCTCTATCTGGAAGAGCGTTGCCCGCGTGATAAAGGTAAGGTTAATAGAATTCAGAAGTTCCTCGAAAAGGATATTTGCGAGGTTCTCAAGACGGAAGGTCAGGGCGAGTGCATCGAATTTTCTCTCATGGTATTTACCGTACATCGAAGGTATGCCTGCCGCAATATGCCTCTTCCGGAAGATGTTTTCCACGGCTTCATATCGTTCGGTTGAGAGGATAATCTGCCTCAGGCTTTCCAGGTATACGAGCACTCCTTCGAGACGTTCGGAAATGGTACCTTGCTCCAGTGTGGCAATCAGGGAATCAGTATTCGGAAACCCCAGACTCCGGGCGTATTGGAGCTGATCCCTGATATCCTGAGGGGCCAGTTTGTATTTCCTGTTCAGGAGCTGGTAGAAACGGATTGCCAGGTATGCGCGTCTCTTCTCCCGTTCAGAGATTCCGGTAAAGTTTTCCGTGAAAAGAAGGAGTTCTTCGTCCGTTAGATACAGGAGTTCTTCAACCTTGGAAATTTTTCTCTTCGAAAATATAGTTTGAAAGATGGTATGCAATTCATCAATAAAATGCCCTGAACCCTCTATTCGCTGATACAGATCATAAGGCAAGAATTTCTGTAAGGGTGCCTTGTCTCTTGTCAGCCAGAATCGTATTACTTCCTCGATGAAATCCACGACCTGAGCGCTGCTCTCAACATGGCTCTGTTTTCGAAGAAAGTGTACAAGCGGGTCAGCCCTGTATGTAGATTCATCAAGTTCTGTAGAGACTTCACGGAGGGCGCCCTCGGCGCCTATATCGCTGAAATAGACCGGAAAGAGTTTTGCCGCCTGCTTGATGAGGTGATAGACGGGTTTGATGTCGCAGTTCAGGAGTTTCGTGATGTCCTTCTGGAAGATATCCGTATCGCTGATATGCACTCCTCCGAGGCTCAGATTAATAACCAATGCTGAAATGAGGGATTTCGACCATTTCGGGTCGTTTTCGATGAGTTCAAGCCATACCCGGATATTCTTCAGATGAGCCCTGTTTGCTTTCACCTGCCATTCATCGGTAACGCCGTGAATGCCGGGATGCTGGAATCCGAGGGTAATTGCCCTTTGGAGAAACCACTCAACAAGGCCGCTGTCTCCCTTGGTATAGATGTCATTCCCGATACTCTGAATGCAGGAAAGAACGGTCTCGGGATGTGCGCTGAACGTATTCCTGAATATAGCGAAGATATCAGCGAGGACAGGTTTTATATGATTGAAATCCTCTGTTTTGACAATTGCAGCGAATGTCCTGTGGATTTCCCGAAGAGTATTTTCATGAATTCCGGAGAGGCCGCTCATGCCCATGATTTTCAGGAGATACTGCATCTTGATTGACGTGTCAACATCGGCTATGCCGGTTATCGCAAGAGATGCAGCAGCGTCCTCATAGTATTTCACAAGCTGCATATAGCCCGGCAATTGCAGGAGTTCTCTGAGCAGTTCTTTCTGATCGCTCATTGCATCGAGTTCCCCAAGATGATGTATGAGTGCGGTCATATTTGCATGTGAGACAGGATAGAGCAGCTCATCTAACGCGTTTCCATCGATTTTCTCAGGCGAGAGCCTTGTGATGTCGGTTGTCCAACTCACAGGGTCTTTCTGCATGAGCCAGTATCCATAGGTAAGGGAAAAGAACCTTTTCATCAGTTCAGTAAAAGTTCCGAGGGTAACGCCGGAAGGCAATTTATCGAGAATGAGCTGCCCGAGCTTTTTTATCTGATGAGGGTTTGTGACGATGAGGAAGAACTGTTTTTCAGGCAATGCGTTCATGCGCGAAATGCATACGTCTAAAAGCGGTGAATACTTGCCTGTTTCGTGATTCCCGTCGATCATTATTTTTTCAAGATAAAATATAAGGCCTTCCGCTGCTGCCTCCTGAATGCCGGTATTGGGGTTCTCTAAAGCGGTCAGAAAAATGCCGGTGATGGTTTTTACCGCTTCGGTTCCTTTCTTGTGATGATCATGAACATAAAAATTTTTCAGGGAATAGGTACGCAGTTCTTTTATGATATAGCCCCAGTTCGGGGATGCCGCGTGTAATTCCATGAGAAGAGGATCAACAGTGGTTACGATGCCGGGATAGTCCTGGACTACCTCCCGCAGAATATCATACTGTGAAGGAAGAGATGTTTTGTTTGCGATGGTCATAGGCAGCTTTTCTTTGTTTATTATATACCGAAAGAAGGGGAGAGACAAGGCCGGAGAGTGGACCGGAACCCGGGAGCGTGTTTATTTTCTGATGAGAACGCTATAATGGATTATCATGATCCATTAGCAGAAAATCGAGGGAAGGGATTTATGAAGGTCTGCGAAATTTTTACGAGCATTCAGGGGGAATCGAGTTACGCAGGAATGCCCTGCACCTTCATTCGCATGACCGGATGCAACCTCAGATGTACCTATTGCGATACCACGTATGCGTATGAAGAAGGAACGGAACTTTCGGTTGAGGAGATCCTCAGCCAGGCAGAGAAAGCCGGTATCCCGCTCATTGAGATCACCGGCGGAGAGCCGCTCCTGCAGGGAGAGGTGTACGCTCTTATGGGACTGCTTTTGCAGAAACAATTTACAGTCCTTATAGAAACAAACGGGTCGCGGAATACAGGAGAGGTCGATCCGCGCGTGAGGATCATACTCGACTTAAAGACACCGGGCAGCGGGATGAGTGAAAAGATGGACTTCTCGAATCTCTCCAGAATCAGAAAGGACGACGAAGTGAAGTTTGTTCTTACCGGCAGGACGGATTATGAGTGGTCAAAAGAGATTATCCATTCCTATAAGTTAAGAGACCGTTGCCATATGCTCATGTCACCAGTTTACGGAATCCTCCCGCCTGAAAAACTTGCTCAATGGATTATTGCGGACAGATTACCTGTGCGGCTGAACCTCCAGCTCCACAAATATATATTCGGCCAGGACAGAAGAGGGGTATGAACCAATAGTTGTCCTTGAGGTGGTATTCAGTACAAAAAGTCAAGATAGTATTGATGTGATGCCGGTTTGTCCGGCATCTTTCCTGATCAAACAGTTGCCATTTCCTTTTCTGCGGCAGAATAAGAAGGATTCCCGACAAGCGGGAATGACAGTTCATACAATAGGCTATGAACCTTCTACTCTTTGTTTATTTCGATTTCAAAACTCTTTCTTCCCTCTTTGTCTGTAATGACCCATTCGTTTAGTGTTGTTTCCTTACTGGTGTTCCAGTCATATTTATATACCTTTATTTTTATCTCGGTTTTCCACGGATTGGGAAGAGATTCATATTCCACATCGATGGTATTTGTCCCGTAATGAAATTTACCGCCCCCGGAGTAATTATAGTTCATATCCTGCTCTCCCTTGATTTCATAGATCTCCTCCCCGTTCAATCTGACCGAGCCTTTGTAGTTGAGCGAGTAGATATATACCATGACATCATGAGGGGATGTTTCGGCCTGAGAAGGAAGCACTTGCGTGGTACCCGTGCCCGTTTCTGAAGCCTGAGGGGGCACAGATCCAGGATCTTGCGGGTAGGGCGTTTCCGGGGAGGGTGAAGGCATGAAACCAGGCGGCTGAAACGGGACTGTCATTTCCTGGCCGGGAGAGGTAAGTATGCTTTTCAGGAGGAAGAAAGACGTCAGGAATGTGGTGCCAAGGATACCGATGAGGATGAGCGGCGCAACGATATACCCGAGCGTGCCTGCTCCGATCCATTTGAATTTTTCCCCTGAAGACGAGACAAACGCAACGTCTCCCTTCAGAGACCTCAGATCCTGATAAACAAGGTATGCGTAAATCATCATAAACGGCATAAGGAGTATAGACAGTATAGGGCCTATCACCGGCACCATTCCTGCTACTACGGAAATGATCCAGATCACAAACAGCCTGAGGAAAACATCAAACCACCTGTCTCTCACATATTCCTTGCTTTTCAGAAGTGCATTCATCCCTCTTATATCTTCTCCGGCAAGGATGAACTGTGCAAAAGCAAACCAGACTCCGAACAATATGCCCGGAATAATCAGCAGCAGGAACCCTCCCGTTATGATGAAACCCAGGACTGAAAAGAGCCAGATGAAAGAACCGATCCGATGCCAGCCCCTTCCAAGGGAATTTTTTATTCCTGCATCTCTCTCTACTACTGCATATATGAAAGCAGCGATTCCCCAGAACATACCGATCATGCCAAAGAAGGCCCCTACAAAACCTCCGATGGTTATCAGTAAATTTTTACTGTCAGGCAAGACCATGGCAATCAGATACCCGATCCCTGAGAATAGTGCAACCGGAATAGCCATGAATATAAGAGAGAGAAGAAAGAGAACGACAAGGATAATAAACCGTTCCTTGAAGATTTCCCATGACCTTCCGAACAGGTCGCCAATACCGGGCATTTCCCCTGTCAGATCGAATCGTTCCGGAGTCTTCTCCGGTTTCGGAATACTTTCCGCAACCGGCGCTTCCTGTTGGGCTTTTGGTTCCTGTTCCCGGACCGCCCCGCCAGGGATGATATTTCTTCTTTTCTGGAGTTCGATAAATTTTGGAATGTTCACCTGGCAGTTACGGCAATCGTCTGTGGGAGGCTGTTCGAAGCCGCACCGGGGACATCTAAATTTTCCTTCCATCCTACACCCCCACTTTATGCATGGATTTTTTTCTCTCAGCGAATCTCCTGATATATTTTTCCGCTGTTCTCATACAACCATTAGACTATAAATAACTGAGTTCGTCAACTTCTCTTCATTCAGGCAGGTTCTTTCTGATAGTATATGAGTATTAGGTTCCGGTTTGGGAGGAATCCTTTGCCCAGAAAAGAGCAAGTATTCCCCAAACAAATATTCGACTCGATATGAAAACCGGAATGGAAACTCTATTATCCCTGTGGAAAGCCATCGCGCATACCAGCAGGGCAACCAAGGAGGCACTATGTTTTCGAAGATTCTTGTTCCCACAGACGGTTCAAAGCCGGCAAGAAAATCCATCGAGCATGCGATTGCACTTGCGAAATCGACTGGCGGACAGTTGGTCCTTTTAAGTGTCATTGACAAGAGCGCGTTTGTACGGCAATCTGTGCCTGCTGCGCCGGGAGCAATGGGATTTGTGGAACCGCTGGAAAATCTTCTCCAACGGGCTGCCGAGTCATATGTTGATGAGGCCGAGAAGCTCTGTATAAAAAAGGGAGTTCCCGCAAAAAAGACTATACGGTCCGGACATCCGGTCGAGGAAATCATCAGGGAAGCAAAAAAATCTAAGGCTGACCTGATCGTCATAGGTTCACAGGGAAGGAGCGCCCTGAAAGCTGCGGTTATCGGCAGCGTAACTTTTGGGATAATCAGCAAGGAGTCAAAGATACCAGTGCTTGTGGTGAGGAACTAGGGTCGAAGCGCAAATTGACATTCTCTCCAAAGCTCTGATTAAATTAATTGCATGTGGGAATATACTGATAAAGTTAGAGAATATTTCTTAAACCCGAAGAACATCGGTGAAGTCGAGAACCCGGATGCGGTTGGAGACGTGGGAAGCATAGTCTGCGGCGACGCCCTTAAGCTTACACTCAAGGTTGACAAGGAAACTGATAAAATCACGGATGCAAAATTTCAGACCTTTGGCTGTGCGAGCGCAATAGCGAGTTCCTCTGCGCTCACAGAACTTATCAAAGGGAAGACCCTTGATGAAGCGCTCAAGATCGGCAACCAGGATATCGCGGATTTTCTCGGCGGACTGCCGAAAGAAAAGATGCACTGTTCGGTGATGGGGAAAGAGGCGCTTGAAGCTGCAATCGATAATTACCGGGGGATAGAGCGTCCTGTTGAGGAAGAGGGGAAGGTTGTCTGTAAATGTTTTGATGTAACAGAGGAAAAAATCAGGAAGGTCGCAATGGAGAACCACCTTACCACTGTTGACGAGATAACCGATTATACAAAAGCGGGTGGAGGGTGCGGAGAATGCCAAGCTGATATTGAGGCGATTCTCAGAGACCTCTGGTCCCTCAAGACCCCTGAGAAACCTGTCAAACCCAAAAAACTCACCAACCTCCAGAAAATTGCGCTCATCCAGGATATTATTGAAAACGAGATCAGGCCCGGTCTTCAGGCTGACGGTGGAGACGTCGATCTTATCGATATAGAAGGGAACAAGGTCGTGATCGCATTCCGCGGCATGTGCTCCGGTTGTGTCAAGTCCGGAATGACTATAGAGGGTATACAAGCAAAACTGAGAGAGCTTGTCAGTGAAGACCTGATTGTGGAGACCCAGTGAAACCTGTTTATCTCGATAACAATGCAACAACTGCAGTTGCTCCGGAAGTATTCGAAGCCATGCGGCCGTATCTGACGGAATTCTATGGAAATCCCTCAAGCATGCATACCTTTGGAGGACAGATCCACAGAAAAATCGAGGATGCCAGAGGCAGTGTTTCAGGACTTCTTGGCGCCGAACCCGAGGAGATTATTTTTACAAGCTGCGGCACCGAGAGTGACAATACTGCCATTCTGAGCGCAATCGAGTCGGTCCCGGGTAAAAGGCATATCATTACGACACGGGTTGAACATCCGGCTGTCCGGAGCTTCTGCAAGCACCTGGGGCGGAAAGGCTACCGGATAACATTTTTGCCGGTAAACCACCAGGGTCAGTTGAATCTTGATGACTTCATAAAAGCCCTCGATGAAGATACCGTGCTGGTGACTATTATGTATGCAAACAATGAGATTGGCAATATCTACCCGATAGAAAAAATCGGGGCGATACTCAGAGAAAGACAGATTCTCTTCCATACCGATGCTGTTCAGGTTATGGGAAAGATACCCGTTGACCTTAAGACACTGCCTGTTGACATGCTCTCTCTTTCAGGACACAAACTGCATGCACCAAAAGGTATTGGAGCCCTCTATGTACGAAAAGGCACCCGCTTTCACCCTTATCTTATAGGCGGGCATCAGGAGAAGGGGAGAAGGGCGGGAACAGAAAATGTCGCATCAATTATTGGTCTTGGAAAGGCGTGTACGCTTGCCACAGGTAACATTGATAGAGAAAGTAAACAACTCAGTAAGTTACGGGATAAACTTGAAACATCACTGTTAAAAATATGTCCGGATTCCCGGGTAAATGGAGATGTTACAAGCAGGCTCCCGAATACCACAAACCTGAGCTTCGAATACGTTGAAGGCGAGGCAATACTGCTCAGACTGAATGAATATGGCATATGCGCGTCCTCCGGTTCCGCATGCTCATCAGGGTCTCTCGAACCTTCCCATGTGCTCCGTGCCATGGGTGTTCCCTTTACCGCGATCCACGGTTCGATCCGTTTTTCTCTCAGCAGATATAACACCGGGGAAGAGATCGATAAGGTTATCGAAATTGTGCCGAAAATCATCAAGGAACTCAGGCTTCTCTCACCCTTCAGCAGGGATAACACCGGCAAGAAAATTGCGTGCACACCGTAGAGTACCCAGAGGAATGTTTTGAAACAATACCACTGTTGTGAAACGATATATTACCCTGCATGGACGCTGAAGAACTTCTTGAAATAGTCAACGAACAGGGCGAGATCCTTAAGGTTGCAGCAAGGTCTGCAATCCACGGTAATCCGTCACTCATTCACAGGGTAGTGCACGTCCTCGTATTCAATAAAAAAGGGGAGCTTCTCCTCCAGAAGAGGTCAATGAACAAGGATGTTGCACCCGGCAGATGGGATACCTCGGTCGGCGGACATGTAGGCATCGGGGAAGACCTGTCCACCTCATCGAAAAGAGAGATGCACGAAGAACTCGGCATATCCGGGCATGAACCGGAATATCTCTACTCTTATCTTCACAGTAACCCCTTTGAAACAGAGCACGTTACCACATACCGATGTACCCATGAAGGGGAGCTATTTTTTAACAGGGAAGAGATCGACGAGGTAAAGTTCTGGAGTTTTGCCGAGATACATCAGGAGATCGGGAAAAAGACCCTGAGCGATAATTTCGAAAATGAGTTTCTCACCTATCTCAACTACATAGCGGCAAACCCATCGCAGTAAATTTTCTGAAACAACGGAGAGAATCCGGCGCAGAAATATTCTATAGCGTATATGTTCCAACTGCAAATATAGACCTCAGAATTTATTCGGCATAATTTGTTGACAATCATCCTGAGAAATAATAATCTTTATTGCAACTATAGAATACGTTTAATAAATAAATGTCAGGCTTTTTTTAAGGTATACTGATGAATTCAATACTCCTTATTCTGGGATGTATTTGGGAGTTACCGCAAAACATTATTGGTATCATCGTATGGTTGATTATACGACATAAAATTTCAAGAGTAGAAATTATACATAGAAGATTATTTTTCCAGACACATAATCTTGGCATCAGTCTTGGGAGTTTTGTTTTTTGGTCGAATTCAAACGATTCAATAGTGCCAATAGCTTCCAAAAATAAAGAACACGAATATGGACACACGATTCAATCATTGATTTTTGGTCCGTTCTATTTGATCCTTATTGGAATTCCCTCAATTTCAAGAATCGTTTATAGTTCTCTTTATTACGGGCTAAAAAAAACAAAATGGGCGAACTACTATAAAGGATATCCTGAGAATTGGGCAGATAAGTTGGGAATGAAACATTATTAATGCCTCACAAAGTACGGTTCAAAATAAGGCTGCTATACCTTTCAGCCTGAATTCATGCCCTGAATCAGCCTGAGGACTATCTCTTTTATCTCATCACGTGCCCGTCTGAAATCGTTCATCCTTGCTTCTTCTGATCCGAGTGTGCCGACCGGGTCCCGGACCGGGATATGGGTCCGTTTTACCTCGAAAGGTATGAAGGAACAAATCCTTTCCGCATAATCACAAAGTGTTATCACGAGGTCCATCTGTTGCAGGAGCCCGGTATCGATCTCTTTTGATCTCTGACCCGATATGTCGATGTCCAGTTCCCGCATCACCTCTGCAGCCATCCTGTGGACACCGGCGGACATGATCCCGGCGCTGTGTACTTCTATTACACCCTTTCCGAATTCCCTGGCAAAACCTTCTGCCATCTGGCTTCTGCAGGAATTTGCTGTACATATGAACATGATTTTTTTCATGAGGACCTTTTATTCCTTCACCCTGATTTTATCCCGGCCTGATCCGGAGTCTTTCCTGTCTTTTTGTGTAAGGAACTTCCTGGTGAGGAGGATGATAATTCCGGAGATGACCAGTGCGCCCAGAAGAAGGCTGAAGGAGATAAGGGTATTGTTGAGTATTTCGGGCTGCACAAGGAGAACCGCACCGAGGCCGAGCATCATGGTTCCTGATACGAGTTTCAGCATTCTGCCCTGCCACTCAGAAAGGTGTTTTTTGCCGAGTGTAACAGTGAATAACACAACGATAACGGAAAGCGGGATTACATAGACTACGTTATAGAAGACGAGATAGAAGTAATACGTCAAGGAAGGGAGATTGTTCAGGGTGAGTATCCTCGTAAATACCATCGGAAAGCCCGCCGTGCAGAGGAGTTCATAAGAGTTTGCCGCAATCGCCAGTACTGCGGTTCCGATGAGGACCGAGACCACAGAGGTGGACTTCAGGAGCTTTCTCATGCGGTCGAAAAGTTTTGGTTTTGCGCTGTCAGGAATAGTAAGCGAAATTCCTTTCCTGAAGACGAAGAAATCCTTGATATTGATAAGCGCGATTATGATGGCGACTGATCCTGCAATTTTCGTAATAAAAGCGACCTGTCCCATAACGAGAAAGAGGTTTAGCCATGCCGCCATGAACACGAAATAAATAAATCCGGAGAAGAAGATAAAGACCCCGCCTGTCAAAAGCATTTTCTTCCGGGATTGTGCATGGATCATAATTCCAAGGAGAGAGAAAAGGACGAAGAAGGCACAGGGATTGAAACTGTCGAGGCCCGCGATCACCAGTGTCATGAGAGGAAGGGACGACTCGGATGCTTCTATGCTTCCAATCCACGGAATATAGACGGTCCTGTTTTTTTCCGTACACTCTAAATCTTCAGGTTTTCCGGCAGCTTGGCCGGACTGTGTTCCCGTCCCGGAAGCCTCAGGTGAGACTTGGCCGGACAGGACATCATAAGGATCGATACAGGGTTCGGAAAAACACCGGGAAATCAGCTGCTCAAGTTCTTCGCGGGTGTGTTGAGAAAAGCCAACGATGCCCTGGTTGCCGATGAAGGTTACCGGAACCCCTGAAGTTGTGAGTTTGTAGGCCCTGGCCATTTTCACAAGCAGCGCAGCATTTACTTCGTCGTACCATACCTCGTAATCGTAAATCTCAAGGGAGGGATATTTTTTCATCATTGCCTTCAGGAACTCTTTCTCTTCTGCACAGTGAGGACAACCCTTGCCCTGGAAGAAGTGGATTTTCACCGGGTGGAGTATGCCGGAAGTATCTTCTTTCTGTGTTTGCAGCACAGCCTTCGCCTTTTTTGCCTGAAGCAGACGGAAAGCTTTCTTCACCCCGGAAATCTTTTCCGGTTGGGCAGTTTTTTCAGGCTGTGCCGGTTTCTCGGTACACTCCTGGGAACTTTCATTATTCTGAAGACATACCCCTTCCTCCTGAGGAAGTGAAATGAAGGCATCTGTAGAAGTATAAAAACTCAGAAAGCCAATAACAAGACAAAGAGAGGCTGACAGCATACAAATATTTCTTATTTTGAACATATTATCTACTATAGCCTGATCGACCTATCAAATTCCACAGTCTCGGTGCTCTTATTTTAGTGACTGTTTATAAACTCAGGGTTGTCATCCTCCGGCTTGACCGGGGTATCCAGAACGTATTGAAAATACTGGATTCCCGCCTTCCAGACTGTGTCACAATTGGCAAGGTGATATAATAGACGGCAAAACAAGTAGGAAG
>JAVHLL010000047.1 GCA_031082155.1 Thermodesulfovibrionales bacterium
AATGCTACCTGTCCCTTGATCAGCAACTGATCCAGATCAATAACAATGTTATCGGTTGCCTGGTTTTCCTGCGGATTTTCTGTCGCATTCCTCTGAATGATGCAAATGTCTCCTGCATCCCCGCTTAACCCTCCTGCCAGCGAAAGGAGTTCAAGCAGTGATTTCTGGCCGGACACATAATACACGCCGGGTTTCTGCACAGATCCAAGAACCGTAACCTGCTGACTCCGGTATTCTTTGATGAACACACCTACGACCGGCTCTGAAAGATATGTCCTGAGTTTCTCTATTATGACAGATTCCAGTTCGGATGCAGTATGGTCTGCGGCCTCAACTTTGTCAATTAGTGGTAATTTGATAAAGCCTGAAGCACTGACACGTGCAATGGTGTCCAGTTCTTTTGCCTGAAAAACAGTGATTTCCAGCAGATCTTCGGGACCAATTTTATAGTCAGTTGCAGCAGACATATTTTGAAATGCAACGCTTTTCTGGGTTAACTCTGTATTCAGCCTGTCAGTTTTGGTTTCGGTTGCATGCTGCATAAGCACTGCTTCTGGCCGCACATCCCTGCCCGCGCAGGATGTCAGAAGCAGGACAAGAAATATACATATCGAAATAATGAACTGTACCATTTCACTCTGTATTGCCTTGATAAGTATTTGTGTATACTCCACAGGCTTGTGTTCATAATGCATCTTTTCTGTCAATTGATTTCCTGATGTTCCGGGTTTCATTGTGCAGGCATGGCTCCGCCTTCTCAGTTACATGAAGTAACGGAGAAGGAACTTAAATTTACATTCAATGTACAATCAATCAATAGATGATTGTCTCTGTCCGTCCGTATAGCCTTTTAGCTCTCGCTAAAGAGAAAGGGGACTGTCCGATTAAGCAGGACTGCAACAGGTTTCAGATACAGCCCTAAGTCATCATGCAAATATCGGTTACAGCTCTCTTACTGACAACCTTTCATTCGATGAAAAAAGTCAGACTGAATAATACTATGCATCTTCGATTTCATCAGCGTATATTTTCAGTCCTACGCTCCTTCCGAGCAGATTGATATTTACCAAAAACTTCATGTCCTGTTCTTTGTTCAGGAAAATACCTTCAGCGCCTTTAAGAGGTCCCCTTTTTATTCTGATCTTTGTCCCTTCTTTGAGATGGGGATAAACATCTACCTCCTTGCCGCTGTCCAGTAAGATCTTTAATGTGTCTATCTCATCAGGACTGACAGGCGCGGGATACTTTTGTTCCAGCGAGACAAAGGTAACTGCTCCTCTTGTTTTCAGCACATTCAGATATGCTTCTGAATGGGGATGGATGTGAACGAACAAATATCCGGGAAATAAGGGAAAATCAATCAGTTTTCGCCTGTCTTTCCACTGCCGCCAGAGCTTAAAGGACGGCAAAAAAGTTACAACCTGCTTTTTTCTCAGCTCATTATTGGTAATAAACTCATGCCGAGATTTTACGTATAATGCAAACCATTGCATAAATTCCCCCCCAATCCTAATTCTTAATTAATACAAGTAATATGCCAGATGGTTTGCTTATATCGGATAAACGCAGAATGCATTTAAAGTAAAGCTTTAGGAATGAGACACAACTACCATACAAAAAAGAGTATGCAAAGGGAGAGATTTATATAAAAAAATAGTTTACGGATAAAAGTCAGCTAAACTGAAGATGTCATAATAAATGAAAGTGTATCTAATGTAAACATGTCTTTTCGAAACTGTTTCCATTGGACTCAGTTTGAATGATTCCATAGGCACGAAGTCTGTTGTATAAGGCTTTCCTCGAAATACCGAGCATTCTCGCAGCCTTTGACTTGTTTCCATTACACTCAATAAGCGTATTTTTGATAACCTGCGACTCTGTGTCCCTGAGAGTCAATTGAGAAAAGCCGTTTACTGTTTCTTTAAGAAGCATAAAATCTTCCGGTAATTCCTTGGGAGTAATTATATCTCCTTTTGATAGGATTATCGCTCTCTCTATTATGTTTTTTAATTGCCTGATATTCCCTGGCCAGTGGTAGGACTGCAGGAGTTTTAAGGTATCTTCCGAAATCGAAAGAGATTTATTTTCTCTTGCACAGAACTCCTTGAGAAAGTCAGATATCAACAGGGAAATATCTTCCATTCTTTCTATAAGAGGGGGAAGATTCAACTGCACTACATTTATTCTGTAAAGCAAATCTTCCCGGAATTCACCTGCGCTGACCATTCTGTTCAGGTCACGATTTGTTGAACATACAAGACGAAAGATTACCTTAATCTTCTTGTTGCTTCCGAGGCGTTCTATCTCATTTTCCTGCAGTACTCTGAGAAGTTTTGCCTGTAAATTCAATGCAAGACTGCAGATTTCGTCCAGGAACAGAGTTCCCCCGGAAGCATGTTCGATTTTTCCGATTCGTTTGGAGACAGCGCCCGTGAAGGCACCTTTCTCAAACCCGAAAAGTTCTGATTCAATGAGTTCATGAGGAATTGCTGCACAGTTCACCGCGACAAAGGGTTTCTCCGCTCTGTTGCTGTTAAAATGTAAGGCACGGGCAACTAACTCCTTGCCTGTACCAGTCTCACCGCATATTAAGACACTGCTTGGTGAGTCCTTGATCGTCTCAATAAGATTTTTTATCTTGTTGATTCCGGGTGTATTTCCGGTGATGTACCCTCCCTCTTCTAAAAAACCATTCCCGCCGGAGGCCTTTGCTCTACTGAGGAGTCGCTGTTCCATGGCTCTTGCTATGATATCTTTTAGTTTGATGTAATCGGGGGGCTTGATAAAATAATAATAGGCACCATGGGTCATGGCATTCACAGCCGAATCAACTGTGCCGTAAGCGGTAAGAAAAATGACAGGGATATTCCGGTGTTTGTTGAGGATGTGCTCAAAAAATTGCATCCCGTTTATGCCCGGCATCCTCAGATCGGTAATCACTATATCGATTTCTGTACTCGAGAGCAATTTGATTGCTTTGCCAACACTCATAGCGGTAAGAACATGATATCCGGAGTTTTTCAGTATAGAAGAGAGGACTTTTAGCGCGTTCAGTTCATCATCGACAACCAATATTATTCCTTTGTTCATCATTGTCTTATCAGGGGCAGGTAGAAAGTTACTGTGGTTCCTTTTCCTCGAGAGCTTTTGATTTCAAGATGTCCGTTACAGGATCGAATGATCTCATTCGTTATGAACAAGCCTATCCCCTTGCTTTTGTTGATATATGGTTTTGTCATAAGTTCATGATATTTCCGGGGAGGCATACCAATGCCGGTGTCTGTAACCTCGATGACAGCATGTTTTATGTTGTTATGTTTCACAGACTGGGATTTTACGATGAGCTGTCCACCTGCCGGCATGGCTTCTATTGCATTGTTAATTACATTCAAGACGGAATGCTCAAGGTGAAAAGGATTTATCATCACAGAGGCAACTTTCCCATATTCGAACACAGCATGAATATTATACAATTGAGATGAACGGGAGAGTAAACGTTGGATTTTTCTCAATACCGTATTGATGTTTGTCCTGTATGAGTGGGTATCCCCCATGGAAGTACTGAGGAAATTCGATATGAATTGATCGAGGCGCGATATTTCTTCTTCCAGGATTGTTGTGAATTCGATAAGTTTTTTCTCTTTGGGGCACTTATCTTTTATGAAGGTCACCGCACCTTTCATTGTATTGAGAGGGTTCCTGATGCCATGAGCAAGAGTTGTGGCAACTCTGCCTATGTCGATCAATTTCTGCTGTTGCTCTATTTTCTGCATTAAATTGCACTTGAGGAGCATATGTATTTGAATTTTCGCCACATTCATTGCCGCAAGGTCACCTTTCAAAGGAGTAACATATATATCTGTTTTGTTGTTGCTATAGAAACAGAATAATTTGTTCCCATTCAGTTTTAATGGCTGCCCATTTTTAACCGATAGGTTTACCTCCCGAATTCCGTCTTTACTGAAACCCGGAATGACCTCGTAGTAAGGTGAACCCTTCCCTCTGGATAAGGAATTCCCAAAGATATTTTCCGTCTCCCTGTCCCATGACAGGATCCTCAATTTTTTATCGATGGTAAAAGCTATTTGAACTTTTCGAGCTTTTTTCATAAGAAATGCTTAAATAATCGCCTTTTTAATTTTAAATGAAAACCTTATAAAATGCAATTCTTTCACTATATACAATAAGTTATTAATTATACATTATTTTTATGCTGCCACTTTAATTGAGAATTGGAACCGGATTGACTCATAAAAAATGTTACCATCCAAAGTTCTGGAGAGAAATCGTGACACTCATAATGCATGTTACCGGAAAAACATGCGGGAAAAGTGCTGCAGTATAAGCTCAAACTCTAAAAAAGAATATCTGAAGCGATACATCTGAGGGAGAAAAATCTTCTCGCAAGCCTTGGAAAGGCTGCTATCAAATATTAAACTTTTGGACAAATTATCACAATCGAGTTCTATGCTATCGAACGCCGTGTTCTTTGTATGTTGACCCCGCCTCTACGAACATCGATTTCGGCGCGCCGCAGGCAGGGCAGACCCAGTCGTCCGGTAAGTCTTCAAAGGATGTACCCGTGTTGATACCGTTCTCAGGGTCTCCTATCGCCGGATCATAGATATACCCGCATGCGGTGCATTCATACTTTTTCATTTGTTATCCTCCATGAAAAATTATTTTTATTCCATAAAAGAAAAGCAAGAAGAATGCCAACCCATAACTCACTGTTTTTGCAGAAACTCTCCTTCGATACTGGAATTGAAATATGGCATTTTCCCGAACCTGCGAGGCATTCTGCCATCCCGGACTGTTCAGGATGCTCATTGAACACTTCTGTCCATTACCGAATTTATTGGGAACAGGAACTCATTCGGACGCACAATTATGATAAGCTTTATCGATGTCGGTCAAGTGTGAAGTCCCTCCAACATTTCGGAAAGTGTTGCAATTCGGTGGTTGTTCCTTTTAGAATAAAGATAATTCCAATATGACGGGGGGTGTTGTTATGTGCAAAAAATGTAACTGCGGTAAGGGCGGCAAAAAGAAATAAATAAAAGATGACGGGAGAGTGAGTTCCGTTTGCAGGCTCACTCTCCTTCAGTCACCTCTGTTTAGTACACCGACAAATCTTTCCTGCAATTTTCAGCCTTTTCTTTAGGTTTGTATATCTTTGAATTGCCTGATTTCCCGGTGAGGCTATCCCTCCGGTTACGTTGAACCGGAGGGATAGTTCAGATGGTCTTATCGTTTTCCGTTGCCCTTTAGCTTTATCGAAAGGACCGGGGTATCAGGATCATTTGAGGAGATTTTCAGAGTTGCCTCTCTCTCTCCAGTCCATCGGGGCGTAAACCTTACCGATACGGTATTGCTCAGCGAAGGACCGATCGTAAAATCCGAATCGCTCACGACTCTGAAAAGGTAAGCATCTCTTCCGGAAATTACCATATTCGTAACGGTGAGTGTGCCGGTACCTTTGTTCGTGATCACGAACGAAGCTGTTTTTGAATATTTTACCTTTACATCTCCGAATTGGAGAGTAGACTGAGAGACAGCTATATCGGGTTCCCCCTGGACAGGAATGGTGTCAAACGTTGCAGTGCATGATCTGCTTGCAGTCATATTCACAGCTCCATCGGAACAGTCAGCATCACCACTCCATCCTGCAAAGGTGGAGCCGATATTAGGCGTAGCCGTAAAAGTCACCTGTGTGTTATTGGGATAACTCTCAGAACAATCGCTCCCGCAATTGATACCATTTGGACTGCTTATTACCGTACCGCTCCCTGTCCCTGATTTCGTAATGTTCAGGTTGTAAGTCGTAGGCGATGGAGACGACGCTCTCGTGAAATTATGGCACTTTAAACAGTCGATTTTTTCCTCGGTAACATGTTTCTTGTGGAGTGTTGTAAAACCGGGACTTGACTTATAGCTATGGCATTGAATGCACACTGACGATGACGGTCCTTTCAGGACATATCCTATATTTTTCAGATTCATCTGTGTTGCAGTGGACCCGTGGCATTGAGTACAGGTGAGGGCTTGGGAAGACGGCATAGTCTCATGGGTTATGAGCTGATAGGTATCTGTCTCGACGAATGCGTAAGGTTCCGCAGGGTTTAGTCCCATATTGAAAAGTCCCTGCTTCGTTGCAGTATTCACATCGCCAGCCGCAAAGTACACGCTGGTATCAAGTGCAATGAGACGGCTAATGTTTGTGGCAATGGGCTGAAAGGCTGTTTTGTATTTGAACGGGAAAAGCTTGCTGTCAGGATCATTGATCCCTCCGTCAGGGCGGGAGGTAGGATATTTTCCTGTTGCAGGATCTAAAATAATGAGTTCGTTGAGGTTGTAGTTGTAGCTGTACCCGTTCCAGAACCGGTATTCCGGTTTCTGGTTGCCGGCCCGTGTGATAGCAGGTTCCCATCGGTTAAGCGAAGTTACCCACTCCGGCTTGGTCCAGTCGCGATGTATTTCAGTCGATTCATTTCCGATTGTGTCGGATGCATTCCTCGCGTATGTTTTGATATGACAGGTCTGGCAGGCGACCTTTTTTATATGTTTATAGATATCGGAAGATTCATGTCCATTCGAGGAAAGTTTGTTCGAATGGCAGTTCGCAGTCGAGCAGCTCATCTGAAGATTGAGGTCTGTTTCTCTCAGGTCAGTGCCCCTCCCGGCAATCCTGTGGTTTTCAGTAGTATGACAACTTTGGCAAGTGAGATTTGCACCGGTCGTTGCCATATGCACATCGAAGTTCCTGTCAGTGGTGTTTGCATGGGCAAGTGCTATGTCACCACGCTTGTTATTGTCTCCTCCTCCGCCTTTTGCATGGCACTGGAGGCAGTTGCTCCGCACTGGTTTATGCACTGTCCTCACAGCCTGGTCCATTGTGATAGACATAGCTGCTATGTCCGGTACGAACACACTGTTTATTTTTTTACGTTTGTAATCCTTCTGGTGACAGAGGAGACAGTCGATGTTCTCGATCTGCGTCCTCGTGACTGTGGCCTCAGGCTTTGCCCCGAGACCGGTATGGCAGGTACCGCATGCATTCCAATTGCCGAGTATGCTGATACAGTAACTGTTCACCGCTGTGTTCAATTTGCCCTGAACCGGCGGGCCGCTCACTGCGAACGGCACTTGTCCCTGCCATTGATAATGGACTGAGCCGTGCATGTCTGTAGCCTCAGATTCATGGCACTGAAGACACGTATCCGGACCGTTCCAGGCAAGACTGCTATGCTGAGTCTCAGCCTCAGCCAGGTTAATACAGATACCCCACGTGAGAATGATCCCAAGAAGCGCAAGCATTGTTCCTATCTTTTTCATCATCTTAAACCTCCAAATCTCACACACAGAGTGGGTGTGGTAGTAAATTTCATTAATCAATAATAATACTAATTTCTATTATTATAATATAAATAATAGAAAATGTGTTATTCTGTGATTCAAATCACTTCCCCCGATGTTTATTGATATTTTCTTCGTACTTTGATACTGTATAAAAAATAATTAATAAATAATTAAATAAGTAAAATATAAATGTAGCCTGAAAGGAGAGATATCATGCTAACACTCGAAGAACTGAAAAAGGACAGGGCACTTCTGAATGCGATTGATTGGGAAATGACGCCGGAACTTGCGGTAAGGGTTTATCTGGAGTGGGGGAACATATGGGCCCGCGGGGAGGACAGGAGACATGTGGTCCGTTCCAAAAGCGATTATTCAGTCTATTTCGTCGTGAACTGCTGGGACAAACCTTATTATATTTATCTGATCAAGAGAAATTCAGAAGATGCTGTTGAAATCGCGAAGTTTGCATTGCCGGAACGTTTTGAAAAATCAGTCTGTCTGCTCAAGGGTATTTATGCCCCTGAGGGCGAGCTTAAGGAGTGGTTGAAGAAAGAATTGGGAATATTGCACTAATCTTTTTCTGTATAGAAGAATCCATACGCTATCAGTGAAAAGTGCTCTAATGTAATAATTCCCTATTTTCCTGCTACAGGTTTTTCTCGCATCATTCTTTGGCTTGATCAGGAAATCCGGTTCTTTTTTCTGGTTTCCCCGATCAATTCGGGTTATGACATTAACTTTTGATATTTGCAATACCCTATAACTTGCTACAGGGGTATTTATTACACGGTCAGCTCCTGAAATATCTGGGAATCAGGACCATCCTGAAAGCCTTTGGCATAAATCCACTCACATATCAAATGCTACATTCTCCGTATGAAGAATGAAGCCTACCCCTTTAATCAAAAGAATTCCTCGAAGCTTTGCTTCGGGGTAACTATATCCCTTATTCTGTCATTCCCGCTTGTCGGGAATCCTTCTGAGATAATGCGTATACACAATAATACTGAAAAGCAAAGAAAGATTCCGGACAAGCCGGAATGACATCTTTAGATACCTCGTCCCGAAAGCTTTCGGGACTGCGGGGTTATTCATTATATTGAACAAATTTCGAGTGATTTGATAATAAGCATATGCTATAATATGAATAGGTAACCCTACGGGAGTGCGGACATGAGCAGAGAGGGGTAATAGGATGAAAAGTTCAGGGACCGAAAAAATATTCAATGGATATAAAGAAACAAAAAAAAAGTGCTGGGAAGTGTTCCGGTGCAATGAGGATACATGTCCTGCCTTTCTCTCCCACAACGCCAGATGCTGGCTTTTTACTGGCACGCATTGCCGGAACGAAATCCAGGGAAAATTCATGGATAAAATAGACCTGT
>JAVHLL010000012.1 GCA_031082155.1 Thermodesulfovibrionales bacterium
TAATTGTTAATTGCTAAATGTTAATTGTTAATTGCTAATTGTTTGACCTTTGCCTATGGCACAGAAAATCACTAAAGTCATATTACTGATTATTTTTTTTATTTTCGTGACAGGTCTCTTTTCCGTAGAGATCAGAGACCCTGATTTCTGGTGGCATCTGAAGACGGGGGAATATATCTCTCAGAACCGGATGCTTCCTGAAACAGATCCGTTTGCCTACACTTCAACGCAAAAAGACCCCCTTGATCCTGAATCGAAGAGGATACACTTCGTGCTCACGCAGTACTGGCTGGCACAGGTCCTGTTTTACTGGATTTACTCATTATTCGGTCTTCAGGGCATTATTTATCTGAGGGCAGCCCTGCTTACCATCCTCATGCTTGTCCTGTACAGGAGCATCCGGAGGGAAGGCATGGGGTTTTATTCCTCGCTGATGCTCCTCATCCCTGGGCTGCTGATATTCTATACTTTCACCGGCGAACGTCCACAGCTCTTCTCGTTCTTGTTTTCATTTCTCATAATTTTTCTGCTGGAGGGGTTCAGGCGATCTGCGTCAGTTTCCCCAAATCTCAATGAGTCTCAACCAGTTTCAATGAGTCTCAACCAGTCTCTACGAGTCCCGATTCTCTCTTATCTCCTCCCAATTCCCTTTCTCATGCTGATTTGGGCAAACCTTCATGGGGGGTTTATTCTCGGCCTTGTCTTGCTTCTCGGTTATACTGTTGCCGAAACAGTGAAATACAAAATGAAGAAACTTGGACCGGTTTTGCCGTTCAGGGCATTGAAATGGCTCAGTGCAACAGTCATTGCCTCGGTTCTCTTGTCACTTGTGAATCCAAATACTTACAAGGTGATACCCTTTCTGGTGGAATTCGAAAGCGGATTATACAAAAAAATGATCACGGAGTCTGTCCCGCCGATTACCCTTCTCTCATCCGGCTTCTATGAACCGCAATTCATTCTCTATTTCATCCTCCTTGCCATCACCTTGTTATTCCTTGTCTTCACGATAAAAAAGCCGGATCTTACCGATTTGCTAATATTTACCGGGCTGACAGTCATGAGCCTCTCCTCATCCCGGTATATACCTTTTTTCACTCCCGTTGCCATTCTTCTGATTGCGCGATACGGTTTGAAGGTATTACAGAATATCCCCATGAAGGGTTGGATAAGCGAATTGGTGAAGAAATGGGATCCGGTGATTGCAATAGTTCTGTCAATAACACTCATTATTGTCATTAACAATTCTGACCTTTTCAAACAGGGTATCAGAAGCAACAAATATCCTGAAGGCGCTGCACAGTTCCTGAAGGAAAACCATATCACGGGGAATATGTTCAATCCCTACATATGGGGCGGATACCTCTTATGGTCATTATATCCCGATTACAAGGTGTTCGTTGACGGCAGGGGACTGATTGGAGAGGTATTTTTCCAGGAGGTGCGGATTCTTGAAGCAGATGCACAATCTGTTGCCGGCATCCCGGCATGGAAAGCTCTTCTCGATGCATACCAGGTCAATTTTATTGTAACTTTCTCAGTCGGTAATTTTAGCGGAAAGCTGGTTCCCCTGATATCCGCTCTTCTCAATGAGCCATCATGGCACCTTGTATATATGGACAACATATCCCTCATCTTTGTTCGGGAGAAGCCGGAGAATGAGGGTATCATCGGCAGATTTGCTCTCCCGAAAGACTGGCTCTGGAACGAGGTAGCGGTAGAAGCCGCATTAAAAGCAAAAGATGCCCCAAACAAGGGCGATTATTATGAAACAATGGGGGACGCGTTCTTTGTAAAGAGAAGCTATTCCGAAGCCGGGCAAGCTTACAGAAGCGCCCTTGCATTGAAACCGGGGGATTCCAGGATAGCGCAGCAGTTGAGCATTCTCGAAATGCTTGTCCCGTCACAGGACCGACGGGAGTTCCGGTGATGAATAACCCTACAGCTTGCTGCAGAGTCTATCAAACAATGAACTACCCCGCAGTCCCGAAGCCTTTCGGGATGAGGTATCAAAGATGTCATTCCGGCTTGTCCGTCCCGAAAGCTTTCGGGATTTGCATTCCTGTATTGTCTTATATAACATAATGCTCCGGAAGGATTCCCGACAAGCGGGAATGACAGAATAAGGAGAACAGGAACCCCGATGCAGAGCATCGGGGAATTCTTTGATTAAAAGTTAAGTCATTACCCGACTTGATCGGGTAATCCAGAAACAAGGAACTGGATTCCTTGGTTAAGCCAGAGAATGACACAATGGAACCTTGTAGCAAGCTGCAGGAATTGTCTTATTAAATGCTTAAAAATATGATATATATTTCACCCTCTCCCAGCAAGGGGGAGGAACCACTATACTAAGAAATGCATAAGCAAGGCATCGTTAATAGAAAATCTCCCCTCTCCCCTATTTACCAAAGAGGGGCACTATATATTCCTCCCTTTGGTAAAGGGAGGTGAGGAGGGATTTTATAATCAATCTCTTTATATACTACTTATTGTTAATTCCTTATCCCCCCTGAGGGGCGGGAGTAGGGGGTATCATACTCCTCCCTCGATGGGAGGGGTTGGGGAGGGTGTTAAAATATGAAGTTTACCCATAGATACTTTTTATAAAAGTTCACTGATGGAAAAGATACAGAAGATATCCGGATTTATTTTATCAGCAATCCTCCTGGTATGGGTATTTGTTCTTTTTTCAGGCCCTGTATCAAGCCCGGATTTCTGGTGGCATCTGAAATCAGGCGAATACATTTGTCAGACAAAATCCCTCCCGGATGCAGATCCCTTTTCGTATACCGCTGTCCCTGAAGAACATGATGGCCCTTCCCTTCTGAGAATAAAGTTCATACTCCAGCAATACTGGCTTGCCCAGGTCATTTTCTTTCAGACCTTTCACTATGCAGGATTTAAGGGCATCATCTTTCTGCGAGCAGCAGTGCTGTCACTGCTTATCTGTCTGCTTTACAGAATTCTCAGAAAGGAAAGATTCGGGGCTCTGTCTGCAACATTCCTAACCACCCCTTTTGTTGCTGTGCTTTTTTACGGATACACCGCCGAGAGACCACAGTTCTTCTCATTCCTCTTTGCGTTTCTCCTGATTTTCCTCATGGAAGGGTTCAGAAAAGCTGTTTCAGTCTCAACGAGTCTCAACGAGTCTCAACGAGTCCCGATTCTCTCTTACCTCCTCCCTGTCCCCTTTCTCATGCTGCTCTGGGCAAACATGCACGGGGGTTTCATCATAGGCATCGCAATCATATTCGGGTATCTCTTTGCTGAAACTGTAAAATATGTGTCTAAAAAATTCGGCAACCCCCTGCCTCGCAGGGCTTTTGCCGTTTTCTCCCTCATTGGATTTCTTTCCCTCCTTCTTGTCCTGATCAATCCCAACGGGTTTTCGATTATTCCGTTTCTGGTGCATTATGAGTCGGGCACCTACAAAAGCATGATCACGGAAACGATATCCCCCTTCCGCCAACTCAGTCTCGGATTCTACAGCCCTGAACTCATAATTTATTTCGTTCTTCTTCTTGTGAGCATTGTAGTGATGGTCCTCAATAGAAAGAAACTGGATATGACAGACGCAATTATTTTTGGTGGCATCGCATTTCTGAGCCTGAAGGTGTCGCGGACAAACCCTTTCTTTGTTCCTGTCGCACTTCTTATGATCGGTCGTTACAGTCTTCCGGCAATTGACAGATTCCGGTGCTCTGTGAAGGAAAAAATATTGGGGAACTCTCTCTCGGCAAATCAGGGTGCCTCTGTAAAAACAGTGCTTTCCTTTGTCCTTTCTGCCCTCGTATTGTTTGGAATGGTGAAAGGCAATTCTCTCTCTCCCCCGATCGCCAGCGTTTTTTCCCCTCAATACACTGTTGTCCCGAATAAATATCCTGCAGGTGCGGCACAGTTTCTGAAGGAAAACAGACTGCCACAGAACCTTTTCAATCCCTACGACTGGGGAGGATACCTCATCTGGGCATCATATCCCGATTACAGGGTCTTTGTTGATGGAAGGGGACTACAGGAGAAAACGGTCCTGGATGAACGGAAAATAATGGGTGCATCTGCAATGCCCGCAGGTGGACTCCCTGAATGGAAAGCACTTCTTGATCAGTATCACGTTCATACCATCCTTACCTTCTCGGTTGATGCTTTTTCCGGCCAGCTTGTTCCCTTCATTCCTGTTCTGCTCCATGACCCTCAGTGGCATCTGGTTTACATGGATAACATCTCTCTTATATTTATAAAAAATATCCCGGAAAATCAAAGCCTGATTAATACATTCAGCATACCGAAAGAATGGCTCTGGAATGAAGTTATCACGGAAGCCATTCTTAAAATGCAGGGTTTCTGGAGCAGACCTGTTGAGGCAAACTTCCATAAAACTCTCGGCGATGCATATCTTGCGAAGACCAGTTTCCGTGAGGCAAAGTGGGCATATGCCAGAGCGTTTGCACTAGATCCTGGCAATAATGCAGCAAAAAATAAATTAATATTATTAGAAAGATATGGCTATTAACTGATACATATCTTGCTTTAATAATTGGATAGACTTTTTCGAAATATTTTTGCTAATTCATTTTATAAAAAATTGATCTGAATTCATATTAGCATTTAATATCTCCATTGCTCAGCGATCTTGATAACCAAGCAGATAAAGAATTTCATGGTAATCATTATTTGCTCTAAATTTTTGTAAAAGTTGCCTTTCGATAGGTTGACGAGGAAGCCTAACAATATTATTTTGAGTCAGACCTCTTGAACTTGTATCACCAGTGATATTAGAATAGTGCGTCCATTTTATGGTAAAATTTTTATCAAAATCAATTTTAAGTTGTTCACATATTTTTATCATTTCTTTTTCTGGTTCATAGGTAAAATCTTCATAGCGTACAAACCCGAAGGGTTGAATATGCCGGGAAAATTGTAAATATCCATGCAAAAAATTATCGAGAGAAACCTCTTTCAAACCAGGAAGTTTATGAGTGCTTAACCATTGATCAATGGGGTGGCGTACCAGAGCAATACGATAAAATTCAAATGCACTGGAGAGTTCATCAATCAGAACCATACGATTGGTAGGTTGCTCAAGGTATGGGATTCCAATAAAGTCAAGATGAGACCAATCACGAATTACAAGGCATTTGGAGTTCTCATTGCATTTTCTTTCAATAAGCTGAATTGCTTCAACAAAATCAATAGTTTCCTTTCCTAACAAATCTTCTCTATGGATAAGATTATACCAATCATGAGCTTGTGCAATGGGATTAAATATTTGGGTACTTAAAGGATGTATTTCACTCAAAAGTACAACATCAGACATACATCCTATGCATTTACATACCAGCGTTCCTCCAGAACGTGCAAGAGAATTAAATATTCGAATCTTAGGTTTCTCCATATAAATCTTACAAAACGATCATGCCCCAAAGTTCGTTGAAGAAGTAAAGCGACTCGATTTAACTTGAATCGACCAAAAAACAAGATTAAAAGGAGTCGCTATGAAAAAAGAATACCGGACAATGGGAAGAAAAGCAAACGGCAAGATCAAAGAGATAAGGGATGAAGAACCCTGAACGAACCGCACACCGGTGGGGCAGCGAGCTGGGGAGTGTCTGCTACGACGGTCAGATGATCCTCATGGATCATCCCGTTTCAGAACAATCCGAATTAAGCTGTAAAGCTTTTTGATAAGAGGATATAGCGTTATCAAGTTCCCTTTTGTCTTGAAAGATAGTTCCCAAGTTATGATATGCTTCTGGAATGTTCGAATTAATATGAGAAGTCCTGTTGCTTAGAGAGAATCCTTTACTCTTCGAATAATTCAGGATAAAAGAGAAATTTATTTATAATTTGTTTCCGAAGATGAGATCATATTCCTTGACCAAAAATCCTAGTTTTATATAAAAATTCATGGCATCCGGATTTCGCAACTGGGTTCTGACCGTCACCGTTCTCATGCCCTTATCCCTGAACCACTGCATGGCTTGCGCCACCAATACAGTTCCAAGCCCTTTCCCCCTTGTGCGCTTTCCTATCCCGATAAGCACTATTTCACCGGACAGCTTATCTTTTTTTCTGCACGTAATAAATCCTGCTTTATCAACACAAAAAACAATGTCAGCAGCTGTTCCTTTTACCGAGTTCTCTATCCATTGCTGATAGAGATTGTCTGCATCTTTTTTCGAAAAGAAAGGATCATGGTAGAACCGACTTTGTGGGAAGAGCCCTTTTATCAATGTCCGGAGCATCGGGATATCCCTGAACCCGGCAACTCTGAGAGACTTTCTCCATTTCATTGTTTTGGGGGATGCAGTGCTTGAAAAAATATCTGAATTCGCTCTAAAGGTTACTCCGATATCGGTAAGAGAAAAGCCCGCTGATTCCAACGCCTGAATAACAGGCATATCGAATGATTTTGTCTTGAATGTCAGATAATGAAACCCGGCATTTCGTGCCTTTTCTATGGTACTGGAGAGATTCTTTACTTCTATGGCGTCTACAATCAGTGTCCCGATCTTCTTTTTGAAAAAGGCGCTGTCCCATTGGAGTTCCTTGATCATAATCATTTTTTAGAGATCAACCGGTCCCTACCCTCTCCCATTAAGGGAGTGGAAAATTTCCCGGAGATCCACAGAAAGCCACAGTGAACTGTTCATGATAAAGACTCCCGTATAATATAAAGCGGTCTTTTCTGTACTTCCTGGTAGGTCCTCCCGATATATTCCCCGAACATGCCAAGAACGAGCAGCTGTATACCTCCAACAAAAAATATCGCAACAATTACCGAGGCAAAACCGATTACCGGTATACCAAGAAAAATCTTTTTAGACACGAAAAAGAGTCCGATAATTAAACTTACGAGTGAACTGAATAATCCCATATAGGTAGCAAGCCTCAGTGGTACTGTCGAAAACGAACTTACTGCATGAAAAGCGAGTTTAAACATCCTGGGGATATCATATTTACTTATTCCTCTTTTCCGGGGATTATGCTGCACCGCAACTGTCGTCGTATTAAACCCTGTCCAGGCCATCATACCGTGGATAAACCTGGCCTGCTCGCGCATTCCTTTCAGTGCATCAGCAAGTCTTCTGCTCAAAATACGCAGCATGGTCTGTCCCCCGGGAATATCGACACCGGAAAACTTTCTCAGTATCCACCAGAAGAGATGTGAAGATACTTTCTTCATGACGGGATCATTTCTCTCCCCCCGGATGCCATATACCAGATCAAATCCTTTCCTGAATTCACTCAAGAGCTTCGGTATCTCCTCGGGTGGATCCTGGAGATCACCGTCCATGAGTATAATAGCCCTGCCCTGTGCATAATCAAGCCCTGCTGTCAATGCAACATGATGACCGAAATTTCTCGAAAAGCTGATCCCCTTCACCCTGTGATCTTTTGCATTGAGATCCCTGATCAGCTCCCACGAGCCGTCTGTGCTGCCGTCATCGACAAGGATGATCTCAAAACAATATTCTGCATTCCTGGCACCTGCACATATTCCTTCCATTACCTGCACCAGCTGCTTATAGAGCAGAGGAATATTTTCCTCTTCATTGCAGATAGGTATCACTATCGAAAATTCAGGGGAGGGATTTGTCATTTATGCCACCTTTCCTGTCAGTCTATAGCGAATGCTGCCTCAATATTGTCATTCCCGCTTGTCGGGAATCCTTCTGTAAACGAAGAAAGATTCTGGCCTAGCCAGAATGACAGCATTAAAGATTCATAACCAATGGCTTCTGTATTTTAATACTTTTTTCATTAGAAAGATTTTATAATATTCCAGATGAAAAAAATAGAGTTTTTCCGTCATAACATTGACCAGGCAGACCGGGACCGTGTAGCTAAAGTCCTGCAATCGATATTTCTTACCACGGGGAGCTTTGTTCAGGAGTTTGAAGAGAAGTTCTCTCACTACCTTGGCCTGAGGTCTACCGTCGGCATGACAAGCTGTACTGCAGGCCTTCACCTTAGTCTCATCGCTCTTGGTATAGGCCCAGGCGATGAGGTCATCACAACACCAATGAGCTTTTGCGCAACAGCAAATGCCGTTCTCCATGCAAGTGCAAGGCCGGTATTGGTAGATGTGGAGGAAGAAACAGGCAACCTGAATGCAGAACTCCTGGAATCCAGATTGTCGAAAAGAACCAGGGCAATTATCCCTGTTCACCTTTACGGTCAGATGTGCGATATGAAGAAAATACGATCTTTGGCAAAAAAGAACAACCTGAAAATAATAGAGGACGCCGCTCATGCCATCGAAGCCGTCCGTGAGGGGATCGGCGTCGGACATCTTGCCGATACCGCCTGTTTCAGTTTTTATGCAACAAAAAACATCACTTCAGGGGAGGGAGGCGCTGTCAGCACAAATAACAGCAGAACCGCATCATTCTTGCGGATGCTCCGACTCCATGGCATCGACAAAGGAGCTGCCGAGAGATATACGAAAGGATACCGGCACTGGGATATGCCGGTACTTGGATGGAAATACAACATGGACAACATTCAGGCAGCCCTGCTTTTAGGTCAGCTTGAACGCATAGAAAGTCTGTGGAAAAAAAGGGACAGACTCTGGAGGTTCTATGAGGAAGAATTAAGGTCCCTCAAAGGGATCAGCGTGCTGAGAACGTTGCCAAAGACGAAACATGCCCGGCATTTATTTACCCTGCTTGTTCCACCAGCTAAAAGAGACTCCATCCTACGGAATCTTCAGAAGAAAGGGATTGGCGTTGCCGTCAATTATCGTCCGATACATTTGCTGAAATTTTACCGTAAAACTTTCGGTTATAAAAATGGGGATTATCCTGTGGCTGAAGAGATCGGGAAGAGAACAATCTCGTTGCCGTTATACCCTTCGCTCAAAGAATCAGAGCTGAAGTACGTTGTGAAAGTGTTCAAGGAAAGTCTTTAATGATAGAGTATTCTTTTTAATAAATGAGGGAACATTTTTATCATAATGTTCAATAGGTTGCATTTTATCAAATGTTAAGTTATTCATTAGTAATCTCCCCGCACCCCTCTTTAGAAAAGAGGGGTATTATTCCTCCCTTTGTAAAAGGGCCCCATGCAACCATTCCGTCCGAGTGCTTGATAATGCCTGATAGGGATTAGAGGAATGTTATAAAACAATGAAGTTATTATCTGGTGACTGTCAATAACATGTTTCTTTACCACAGAATTGGTAACTATTAGAAAACTAATATCCCCCTTTTCTAAAGGGGGTGAGGGGGATTACTGAAATAATGCTGTTGTATAATCCTGACCTTAAACATATATCCAGACAGCTCAGGTCTCATATGACAGACGCAGAAAATCTTTTATGGTCAAAACTGAGAAGAAAACATATGAAAAAACAGGGGTATAATATCTTGAGATTTTCAGATAGAGAACTCTTCAAAAACCTTCAAGGAGTATTGGAAAAAATGTATGCAAATTTGTAATCTCACTCAATCCATTTTTAGCAAATGGGTATTATTCAATGAATAACCCCACAGTCCCGAAAGCTTTCGGGGCGAGGTATCTAAAGATGTCATTCCGGCTTGTCCGGAATCTTTCTTTGCTTTTCAGTATTATTGTGTATACGCATTATCTCAGAAGGATTCCCGACAAGCGGGAATGACAGAATAAGGGATATAGTTACCCCGAAGCAAAGCTTCGAGGAATTCTTTTGATTAAAAAGCATAAAGAGCGAATCTTTCAAGGAGATTTATTATGAAAACACTGTTAGTGACAGGCGGAGCCGGTTTTATCGGGAGCAACTTTGTCGACTATGTATTCAAAAAATATGATGATTACAGGATTATCGTTCTCGATATGCTCACCTATGCCGGTGACATAGACAACATCCCGCCGGAAGCAAGAAATTCAGACAGATTCGAGTTCTGGTACGGTGATGTCAATAACCTTGATCTTGTAAGCGATCTTGTCGGTCGTTCTGAAATTGTTGTACACTTTGCCGCTGAAACGCATGTGGCGAGATCGCTTTACTCGCAGAGGGTTTTTTTTGTTACTGATGTCCTTGGGACCCAGTCTGTAGCCAATGCCGTCTTGAAGCACTCTGCCAGGATAGAGAGGTTCATTCACATATCTACATCGGAAGTATACGGAACTGCTCTCTATGAACCTATGGACGAGGACCATCCCTTAAACCCCTCTACTCCTTATGCTGCAGCCAAAGCAGGAGCTGACCGGCTAGTATATTCCTACATTGCTTCCCATGATATACCGGCCGTTATTATAAGACCGTTTAATAATTATGGCCCCAGACAGCATCTGGAAAAGCTCATCCCCCGTTTCATAACCAGCTGTATCCTCGGAGAACCGTTGACTATCCACGGGGATGGCACAGCTGCAAGGGACTGGATTCATGCTATGGATACGGCAAGGGCAGTCGATCTTGCCATCCAGGCGCCGAAAGAAAGAGTAATCGGCCAAATCTTTAATATCGGGACGGGTCAAAGTTATACTGTTCTCGAAATTGCTCATATAATAACCAGGGCTTTCAATATGGAGAAGGGAAATTATTCTTTTATACCCGAGCGGTTCGGTCAGGTGCAGAAACATATAGCCGCCTCCGGAAAAGCAGAAGAAACCCTGGGTTTTTCTCCTGAAATAGCTTTTGATGTGGGATTACAAGAAACCATTGACTGGTATAAAGCACACCAGGCGCTCTGGTCTAAGCAACTGCCCCTGAGATCTGTTCCGATCAAGACAAAGGATGGGAGAGTGGTATGGTACTAACCATTATCCCGGCAAACAAACACTTTAAAATCGTCATTGTCCGGCTTGACCGGACAATCCAGTCCCGAAAGCTTTCGGGATTGAAAAAACTGGGTCCCCTCTTTGAGTCATAGACCGATCAAGTCGGGGAATAACAAACACCAGAGTTGCACGTGTTAATTTGCCGGGGTAAAAATTAAGATTGAATATGCCATTGTTCTGCAAAATTCTCAGCCATTATGGGATATCCTTTTGCTCGAAGCACATTACAGAAAGATTTCAATAAGGGTTTGTAATCCTCTTTTTGGGCTAATTGATTTTTATCAACCGCCTTTACGAATTTTTCTGCATTTTCATGTAAATTAAGATCGCTCTTAATATTTTCTATAAGTTGGTTGATCTCTTCCGCTGTGGTAGCCGATTCATTCTTGGATAGTTCATTCATTTCCCTCTCCTTAATCACATATTCTTGGTGTTGATATTATATCTTTTTGCAAATTCACCAGCATTTTCAGGATAACCTTTCATATAAAGCAACTCATAAAAATAATCCATTATATCTTTTATCTCTGAAATTTTATGCTCATCTATTAACTGAAAAATTTCTTTCGACATATATTCAGGGTCATTATACAAATTAAGAATCATGTATTCTATTCTTGTTATTATCATCACCTTATCGGGCGGTAAAGATTTTTCGTCCATGTATTCTCCTTTCCCAAGTAGAATAATAAAAAAACAGCATCTTTTGCAATTCAACAATCATAAGTATTTTCAGACTTGAATCCTGGGACCTTTTTTCCAACGAAACAGGAAGTATCATAAATGTCAAAAATATATAATTTTATATAATAATATTTCTTAATTATTATGCTTCGCATTATGCGTAGAATACGTTATCGCTTTGCTTGCAGGAATTCTGCATTGAACCATATTTTTCCCTTGACAGAAAAATGGTATAAGTGTAAGCTTAAATTCGAAATTTAAGCTTTTTTATGTCCGTCTAATCTTAATGAATTATTATTAATCTACAAAGGGGGTTCAGATTGATGAGCGCATACCGGTTTTGGAAAAAGGGACGATTCCACTTTCTCTGGCTGCTAAGTATACCGGCAATTTTTTTACTCCTGCTTTCTTTTTCAGGCTGGCATGAGAGTTTTGCGGGCGATGCCCCCCAACTGTCGACTTCTGACTGCATTAAATGTCATACCGCGGTCGTCAGGACTGTCGAAAGTAAAGGAGCAAAACATAAGTCTGCAATCTCCTGCCTTGACTGCCACAAAGGACATCCACCTATGGTAAGCAAGGACAAGATCATACCGCCATGCAGCACGTGTCATTCGGGGAAAAAGCATTACGAGATCAGTGGATGTAACACCTGTCACTCTGATCCTCATGCCCCTCTTGACATGCAATTGGGGGCAAACATCACAGGTCCATGTCTTTCCTGCCACGAACCGCAGGGGCTTGAACTTAAGGAACACCCTTCCCGTCATTCAAAGCTTTTCTGCACAACCTGTCACAAACAACACAAGCAGGTGCCTCCGTGTCTCCAGTGCCACAAAGCACATACCTCCGCAATGGTAAATAAGGACTGCCTTGTCTGTCACCCTGCACATCAGCCGCGCACCATCACCTATGGCCCCGATATGCCATCGCAATTCTGTGCAGCATGCCATCAGAAGATTGGAAACACCCTGACGGGCACTGAAACGAAACACTCCAAACTCGCCTGTGTATTCTGTCATAAAGAGCGACACAAGATGATTCCTCAATGTGAATCCTGTCATGGTTCGCCGCATCCCGCCTCAATGACAGCCAAGTTTAAGAACTGTAATGCGTGCCATATAAGTGCACATAGTTTAGGAGAGGAGGTTAAGAAATAATGAAGACCAGGAAGAAAGTAATGGTGCTTTCCGGTATCCTCATGCTCGTTCTCGTCGCATTATTCTCGTGCGCTTCACAACAGGTAGCTCCGGAAAAGCCACAGGAAATGCAGGTGGCCCAGGCTGAACAACCGGCGGCACCACCACCGCCAAAGGAAGAAAAACCGAAGTCCCTTTATGACGCCGATGTGAAACCACTTGCACCTGCGGAATGCGGGCGCTGTCATTATTCGGTATTCAGCCAGATCAAGAATGAAGGGGGCAAGCACAAACTCGATTGTACGCAGTGCCATACCAAGTATCACGCGTATAATCCGGTGAAACAGAACTGGGCAGAGATTATGCCTAAGTGTGAAACCTGCCACGGTGTATTCCACGGACAAAAATTTACCGCATGTACTCAGTGTCATGCTCCTCATGCCCCGAAGACACAGATTGCGGTGAATGCCGAAACAGCGAAAACATGTGGCGACTGCCATGGCAAAGTTGCCCAGACACTTCAGCAATCTCCAAGCAAGCACACCAAGGTAGCCTGTGCAACCTGCCATCATTCGAAACATGGACTGATACCCTCATGCATGACATGTCATAAACCACATACGGCAAATCAGACCGACAAAGACTGTCTTGCGTGTCATCCGGCACACTCACCGCTGACCATCGCTTATCCAAAAGATACCGCGAACAGCGTGTGCGGAGCCTGCCACGGAGCTGTATACAAAAAGCTTGAGGCAAGCACCGGCAAACACAAGCAGGTCCCCTGCGCCCAGTGCCACACGAAACACAGACTGATTCCCAAGTGTCAGGAATGTCACGGTCAGCCGCATGGCGAGGTAGTGCTGAAGAAATTCCCGGACTGCCTTGCATGTCATGTTGACGTTCATGATCTGCCTTCAAAATCAAAGTAAATAAAAACACCCCCGGAAGTAGCCCTTCCGGGGGTGTTTTTTTCTTCTTTCCCCTTCTTCATAACTTTTTCATATTTCTTTCACAGGATCTCCATGTATACGCGTTAGAATGAAGATATTATCTTGACAATATTACAGGAAAAAACTAAAATATTTGAAAAATTATGAGTAAACCCAGAATTCAATTTCATATCCTCACTCTTGTAATCCTGACTTTCGCTCTATTCACTATCGGAGTCTTTTCCCTTGCTCCGCCCGTAAGCGCTGAAGAGAACCCGTGCCTCACCTGCCATGCCAAAATAAAAGAACCCCAGTTTGTCCATGCAGCAGTAGCCTTAGGATGCCAGACTTGCCACAAAACGGTTGAAGGGAAAAGTCATCCGGCCGAGAAGCAAAGTATCGTGCTTATTCAGAATCTACCAGGGGTATGCTTTACCTGTCACACTCAGTCAAAGTTTCAGGAAAAAACAGTTCATTCTCCTGTCTTAAGCGGGACATGTACCGGATGCCATGATCCTCACAGTTCGAACGTGAAAAAACTCTTAACAAACAAAATGCCGGGCTTATGTTTCAACTGTCACAAGGAATCAGCTTTTAAAGGGAAATATGACCACGCCCCTGTGTATGGTGGTATGTGTCCTGCGTGTCATTCCCCTCATAGTTCTCCAAATCAGAAACTCCTTGTCAGCCCATCGCCGGAAGTCTGCTACACTTGCCATGAAAAATCCAAATTTAATAAAAAGTATGTGCACGCAGTGGTAAAACTAGGATGCGATTCCTGCCATGATCCACACAAAGGTGATTATATCAACCTGCTTTTAAAACAACCTGTTGAGCTCTGTTTGAGTTGTCATCCGAACAAAAATGATGGCCGCCATATCGTGAATGTCCCTACTGAGAAAATTCATCCGATAAGCGGAGTAAAAGACCCGAGTGTTGCATGGACAAAAAAGATACCTGATCCCGATCGGCCGGGATATGAGATAGAAGTGCCTGACCCTGACAAGCCCGGACAGGAATTAACCTGTTTCAGTTGCCATGATCCTCACAGTTCTGATTACCGCAAGCTTTTTCCGGTCAAAAATATATGCAAAAAATGTCACGTATATTATTAGGCAGAAAAAACATTTTCTTATAAAGAGATTATTTATTTTTAGTGTCATTCCCGCTTGTTGGGAATCCTTCCGAATCTTATCGCTTTTGATTGGCGATTGGTTCGAGTTTTCAGGAAAGATTCTGGAAAAGCCAGAATGACAGAAATGCAGAACATCTTTTTCTTTATTACTGTAATATAAAACCGGGATTCAGTGATTGTCATTGTGACCCCTGAACTTGTTTCGGAGGAGGGAATATGATCTTTCAAGGTGTAACTCCCCAAAGAATTCTTTCTGTTCTCTGTCTTGCTCTTATGGCAACTTTATTTGCCTGCACAACCACCTCTCCTACAGTACCCGATAAACCTACAGGAGAATATATATGGCCCTCGCCGCCTGCTACTCCCCGTATCAAATGGATAACTCAATGGTCTAACCGATATGACTTTGGTAAACCGAGCGATGTGATGGAATTCTTAATCGGGAAGGAGCGCGTTGAGCGACTGAGACGGCCAAACGGCATTGTCACGGATACTGCAGGCAATGTGTATGTTGCAGATTCAGAGGCTCATGTTGTTTTTGTCTTTGATCAGGAGAAAAAAGCCCTCAGATTTCTCGGCTTGGGAAGACTTGGCTTTCCAGTGGGAGTTGCAATAGACAACAAGAGAGGTATAATCTACGTATCGGACTCCAAGTTTGATAAAGTGTTCGGATTCGATAAAAATTCAGACGACGTCAAAGTAACATTTGGTGGACCGAGTGAATTTAAAAACCCGTCAGGAATGGTCTATGATGAACAGAGAGAAAGGCTCTATATTGCTGATACGCAGAACCACCTCGTAAAGGCCTTTGACAGCGGAGGCCGCCACCTTTTCACAATCGGCAAGAGAGGGATGGAAGACGGAGAATTTAATTTCCCTAGTTATGTAGCATTAGATAAGACCGGGAAAATCTACGTTGTTGATTCGTTTAATTTTCGTATTCAAGTATTTGACCCAGATGGCAAATACATCCGCAAATTTGGCAAACTCGGCGATGCTTCAGGGGCCTTTTCACGTCCGGCCGGCATCGGCGTGGATTCCGACGGCAATATTCACATTGTTGACACCGCGTTTAATAACTTTCAGATTTTCAACATCGAAGGGCGATTATTGCTCTGGATCGGCACCACAGGGAAAAAACCGGGTGAGTTCTACCTTCCAACAGGCTTATACATCGATAACCAGGACAAAATATATGTATCGGATACTTATAATCAAAGGGTTCAGGTATTTCAATATTTAAAAACTCCGAAGTAATATATTTTTTGCCTCTGAAAAAATACTCTTTCATGCGTTTGACTTATGTTTTTCCAAAGAGTCGAATTCCTTAAAAAAGCCTTTATTTTCAAAGTTTTATTATTTAAAATACTATTGATAACTTAATAAATTTTCTTATCAAGATATCTTGCGCAGTACACTGGTAATTCACAGGAATGTGATGGAGGAGGATATTTTTGTGTGAATGCTAATGCGGTCACCAAATTAGTATTTCTGTTCATTATCGCTGCTTTCCTCATCCTTCTCCCCGGGATAGCCAATGCACAAATGAGAGCAGAATACGCGCAGAAATTCCGTCTTTTCGGTCTTGTAGAGCTGCGATACACCGACTTTCACGTTGAGACAACTTCTTCAGGAAGTACAATCTCAAGGGGTTCCACGACATTTCAACAGTATTACAAACTTGGTGCAGAGGGGTATATCTACCACCCCAGACTTGCGGTATTCACCGCCTCAATAGCCTATAATGATACAAAATTCAATCCGGAAAGAGGAATAAATGTAACCACCAAAGATTTTACCTACGATATTACCACAACATTTCTGCCTTACAGGCCTGTAGCATTCGATCTCTATGCAAGAAAAATTGACTATACATTCAATCTTGCCGGTGACCCGGTAGATACTTCATCAAATTTATATGGCGCCCGGCTGCGGATCAATAAACGGAGATGGCCCGCCACGCGAGTCGAATACTATCACTGGGATTACGAACTCCTGCGTTTTGGAAATACTACAGATAAAGTAACGGAGGACCGGTTTACACTTGACGTCCGTGGCAGATTAAATCCTTTTAGTACAAAATACCAGCTAATGGCTGAACATACCAGTATCAGCAAACCACATTTTAACGATAAAATATTGAACGCTCGAATAAATTTCTCCAGTATACTGAGACCTGGGATTTATTTCTACAACTGGCTTTCATATATAAAAAGTAATTACTACAAGAACTTCAGTTTTTCAACCAATCTTTATTTTACCCCTTGGAAACGCTTTCAGCATAATTACTCATATGAATATATCAAGGCTGACAATGAATTACAGGGAAATCAGGAACTGGGGGCCGAAAGAAAAACAATAAAAACCAAGACTGAGACAATCCTCGGTTCATGGGGCTACCGATTTACCGAAAGGATGTCATCTGCTTTATCACTTCGGTATACACGAAATGAGGAGAATGGAGTACGCTGGGATGCTGAAGGAATCTCAACAAGTATCGGATATGCCCGACCGATATCATGGATGAAGTTTGCATCTTATTATCGATTTTTGCTAAGACAAGACGAGAGAAGAGGAAACTTTCAGGAACATAATGTTGAAATCAATGTTTCAACAAGCAAATTCCGCTGGGGAATTCTTTACGGAATGTACGTGTTTAATTACATAGATGAGACCCAGAAATATATGCAAAAAACAGGTGCTGATGATTTTTTTGATGAAGATGCAGAAATGTTGGAGAAGACATCGGAAACTTTCACTCATTTATTTAGGCTGGGAGTTCGTGGAAGAATTCCGGGAAGAGAACTCGGGAGGGCATACTGGAATGTAGAGACTGAGTATTTTAAATCGGACACCAGCGGAAGAAGACCTGCGAGAGTATACGACGAGTATTTAGGGAGTTCAGGGGCAGCTTACGAAGATTATGATCTGCACTTCAGCCAATGGTCAGTCACGGGTAACCTGTCGTATCCTTTCAGAAGAGGCATTGTCCTTACTTTTAAGACCGGATATCGAATGGGAGAATCTAATGACAAGAAGAGAACATCCTATTTCTATGAGAGTAGACTTGTTTATCCCATTTCCAGGAGATTAGGTATCGTATCATGGTGGAGGCATGTATTCACAGAACTGGAAGGGAGCCAGAACTCGGAAGAGAGACTCTTTCAGATTGAAGCTGATTACAAACTCGGGAGAACATATATAGTATTTGAGGGAAGAATTAGAAATATTCTCAATGATGGAGAAAGATACGACAGGATACTGACATTGAGAGCCAGGAGATCATTTTGAAATATTCTGTTCATAATGTATTTCTTATGCTCGCTCTCTGCTGTGTTTGTTCTTTGAGCTGTATGGCTACAGATTCGGTATCCCGAAATTTTCTTGTACATGGTGATAAGTTATTACTCCAGTGGCCACCATTCCCTCAGGCACCTCGAATTCTCTACATCGGGGAAATTATTAATCCGGCTGATATAGGTGATACCTTATCCTGGTTCTCAAGAACAATGAACAGCTTATTCGGAACGGACAACCGATCGCAGACCATGGTAAGGCCTTATGGCGTTTTTTCCGATAAGAACAGAGTGTATATTACAGACCCTGGATTCGGGTGCGTTCATATTTTTGATACTCGGGAGAGATCATATTTCTCATTTGAAGACGCAAATGAAGGATATCTTCTTGCTCCCATAGGCATTACCGTTGACAAAGATGGATATATATATGTAGCTGATTCTTTACTCAAGAAAATCCTTGTTTTTGATACGCAGGGGAAATATATACGTCAAATCGGCTCTGCCGATCTTTTACAACGACCGTCAGGCATTACTTTGAAGGATAATAATTTATACGTAGTTGATACCCTTGGACACAGAGTGCTGGTATTTTCAAAGGAAAACGGGAAACTATTATTCAGCTTTGGAAAGCATGGTTCCGACGATGGTAACTTTAATTATCCGACCAATATTTTTGTGAGCAGACAAAATCTCATTTATGTCACAGACTCGATGAATTTCAGGGTGCAGATTTTCGACCAGAATGGGAAGTTCCTCTCGAATTTTGGGAAGCTGGGTGACGGCTCCGGGGATCTTTCAAAACCGAAGGGGATTGCTGTCGATTCCGATGGGAATATCTATCTGGTTGATGCCCACTTCGATAACGTTCAGATATTTAATGAAAAGGGAAATCTTTTGCTGGTGTTCGGCAGTTCAGGAAATAAGGAGGGTGAATTTGCTCTTCCTGCAGGTATCTTTATCGATGAAGATGATAGAATTTATGTAGCTGATTCATATAATCAAAGGATTCAGGTTTTCCAATATCTGAAAGAGAAGAAAGAAGTAATTGAAAAATGAAGAAACCACACCACATAATAAATAAAAGAGAATTAAAATTATTGCGAGTTTCGAGAATCATGAATTTATCAGGAATGGTCGCAAAATTAATAAATTTCATCAAAGTATCTCCACTGATAGTATTCTTTCCTATCTTTGCATTGCTATTGTCTGATACTGTTCTCGCTGGGGTTAGCACAACAAAACATAATCTCTCGGTTACAGGTCCCGGTGTAGTAAAAGCAGTGAATCAAACCGAGGTTTGTACATTCTGTCATACCCCTCACAATGCATCACCCCAGGCACCGCTCTGGAATCATGAGATCTCCAGTTTTGAGAACTATACTAATTATTACAGCGATACGCTCAAGGCATATCCCCCAGGTGGAGCTCCGCCGATCGACGGCTTCTCCAAACTCTGCCTGAGTTGCCATGACGGCACCATTGGTGTCGGAGCTACAATTGGCACAAAAGGTACTATTGAGATGGATACCGTAGCAAATGTTATTGAATCCGGCAGACTCAGGCCGGGATCTCCCGGTTATCTTGGAACAGATCTGTCCGGAGGACACCCCATTTCTTTCATATTCGACGAAACCCTTGTAAGCCTGAGGAATGCGGAGGAAGATATAATGCATCTGAACTGGCCGATACTCGACCAGGATGTGAAGCTCTATCCAACCCAGGGAGGATATGGTGTGCAGTGTACTTCCTGTCATGAACCACACGGAGGCAAGGGAGGGCCAGGCGAACCTCCTTTTTGGCGGAAGGCTGCATATGACGATGTATGCCTGGTATGTCACGATATATCTTCTCAAATTGGGCACTGAAAATGGCAATAGAGCTCATAACGGAATCTATACCATGAAGAACAAAAATAAATTGTTCCTGGCATTTATCATATTTTTTCTCTGCCTCTATTGTTTGCCAGTTTTCCTCTATTCTCAGTCCTATAATGAAACTTCACACGGGAACAAGAAAAATCTTCCCGGCGGGTGCAGGACCTGCCATAAAGGACACGGTTTGTATAACACCCCTATGCTTGGAGAGTCACAAGAGAATTTCTGCCTCCGTTGTCACGGGGACAGCTTATATACTGCAAAACTAAGATCCCAGGGCCATATCTCGCCAGATGTAATCTTGATCAACGTTCAAAGAGAATTCACAAAAGCATATCACCATCCCATTGAGACATCAGGTTTGCATGAATACAGAGAAGATCTCCCCGAGACAATTCCCTCGGCACCGAGACATGTTGCATGTGTCGACTGTCACCATCATCACTATGTATCTCAAGGAAATAAACATGTGGGCATTAAGGGAACAAACGTTGAAGGCTCAAAAATACCGAACATTATGAATGAATATGAACTCTGCTTTAATTGCCACTCATACAGCGCAAATCTTCCCTCTGATCAGATGAATAAAGCGTCGCTTTTTAATCCATCAAATCCTTCTTATCATCCAATTGTGGCGCAGGGGAAAAACAATAATGTCCCAAGCCTCCAAATGCCTTTCACGGAGACGAGCATTATAAAATGTACTGACTGTCATAACAATGATGATATTTCAGGCCCAAAAGGTCCTCATGGTTCAAGTCATATGCATTTGCTCAAGAAAAACTTCAACAGTGATGACAGTGCGGAAGGGCTCTACCAATACGAGTTATGTTACAGTTGTCATATGAGAACGAGTATCCTGAATAATGAAAGCTTCCCGTACCATAAGCTTCATCTCACTGTTGTGGGTTCTTCATGCCGTACATGCCATAATCCTCACGGCAGCACACTCTATGCTCATATGATAGATCTGGACGATATGTCGATAAGTCCATCGGACAGTGGTGCACTGGAATTTCGCGATTTAGGGCCCCGGGCAGGTGAGTGTTTTCTCTCATGCCACGGGAAAAACCATGGTCCGGCCAGATACCCTTAGGCAAAATTAAATGACAATTTGCTGCAGGAGTAATTACGGTGGATTCTTGTCATTCATTATACGTACTAACTTACCTCTTTTAAAATCAATGCGATAACCTCAGGGATTCTCTTTTCAATTTCAGGAGTCAATTTTTCGCTTGGCGTTCTGAGATCTTTAGGGACAACACCAATAAAAATCGCTTCCGGACATTTGCCGCTGATTCTTATTTGCTCAAGCATTTCGAATAAATGAAATTTATCAATATCAGTTCGACCATGCGGAGCAAGTGGCACTTCCTCAGGCAACAGCCGAACAACAGTACCCGGAGGACTATCCAATTGAAAAAAATCAATCACGATAAGTTTGTCTTTTCCTTCCACAAATGCCGGAACCATGCATGCAGAACCACCAACCTCAAGAAATTCAACGTTTTCAGGAAGTTTTGTTTTTTCCAGGGCTTTTGCAACATGGAATCCAAAACCTGTATCACACGCATACGGATATCCACAACATAAAATCAAAATATTTTTTTCCATACTTATTCCCTTAAAGCCTCCTTTATAAGTTTGTTCATCTCTCTCACTGCCCTTTCCATGCCTATAAATACCGCACGTGAAATTATACTATGCCCTATATAAAGACCTCTGATTCCTTGTATGGAAGCAACCTGTGAAACATTAAAGTAATTCAGTCCGTGGCCTGCATTGACGAAAAACTCCAGATCGAGTGCCGTCTTTACTGCACTGACTACTCTTGTGAGTTCCTTTTCCTTATTTCTGGATTTTGCATCTGCATACATCCCTGTATGGATCTCGACCATATCAGCGCCCGTCTGTTTCGCTATCTCAAGCGCATCTTTCTGAGGATTTATGAAAAGACTGACCGGAATCCCAATCCCGTGGATTCTCCTGATAGCCTCCTGAAGCGTCTTCTTGTGAGATTTCACCTCTAACCCGCCCTCTGTGGTGAGTTCCAGTCTCTTTTCAGGCACCAGGGTGACCAAATCGGGTTTTGTCCTGATTGCAATACCGATCATTTCTTTTGTGGCCGCCATTTCGAGGTTCAGTTCATTCGGGACAACCTCTCTTAATATCTTCAGGTCCCTGTCCTGAATATGCCGCCTGTCCTCACGGAGATGAACCGTGATGCCATCAGCGCCCCCGAGGATTGCAAGCGTCGCAACCATGACCGGGTCAGGTTCGATCCCTCTCCTGGCCTGTCTCAAGGTTGCAACGTGGTCGATGTTAACACAAAGTAACATCTACAACTCCTCCGACAAGTTAAAATTAGCAATTAACATTGAATAAGTCTGATTATCAATACAGCAAACTTAAGTAACCGGTCAGAGAGATCATTACCTCTATTGGAATTTAGACTACTCACTTTTCATTTATACTCTTGAATTGATAAATGTCTTTTCAACATTTTGCATTGTTAAATGATAAGTGCTAATTTTAACTTGTTTTTTTAACATATACGTGGCAACTGGTCTCCCGACAGCATCTCGATAATTCTTGTTCCGCCGATGGCTGTTTTGAGAAGAACCATTCCGACCGGTGACTTTTGTACTTCTCCGATAAATCGGGCCTCTTTGCCGAGCGGATGCTTTTGCATCGTCTTGAGAACTAATTCGGCTACATCGCTACTTACTATGGCCGATAATATTCCTTCATTGGCGATATAGAGGGGATCAAGACCGAGGAGTTCGCACGCGCCCCTGACCCCCGGAGGGACCGGTATCAGATTCTCTTCGATCAGAATACAGTATCCTGAATCGGTTGCGATCTCTTTCAGAGTTGTCGCAAGTCCACCCCTGGTCGGGTCTCTTAACGCATGTATCTTCTTTGTCTTTTTCAGCATCTCCCGCACCAGTCCGTTCAGAGGTGCAGTATCACTAATCACAGGGGGATTAAAACTCAGGCCATTCCTCTCTGCCATGATAGAAACACCGTGGTTGCCGATCGGGCCGCTGAGAATCACTTTATCGCCCGGTTTCACTCTTGACGGAGAAATTTCTATCCCCTCATCAATGACCCCGACACCTGAGGTATTGATAAAAATACCGTCTGCTTTCCCCTTGTTTACCACTTTCGTATCTCCGGCCACTATCTTTACTCCTGCCGTTTCTGCCGCTTTCGACATGGCGGTGAGTATTTTCTTCAGATCATTGAGAGGGAATCCTTCTTCCAGGATAAGGCCTGAGGTTATATACAACGGTTTTGCACCAACCATTGCGAGGTCATTGACCGTTCCGTAGACAGCAAGTTCCCCGATGTTACCGCCCGGGAAAAATATCGGGGAAACAACATAGGAGTCTGTCGTGAACGCAATCTTTCCCTTAGTGATGCCCTTCAGTACAGCGGAATCGTTGAGGGACTTCATCCCAAATTTAGGCATAAAGTGTTCCCGGATAAGCTGATACATCAATTTCCCGCCACTTCCATGTCCAAGCAGAATACGATCTTCCATCGTGTACCCTCCTTTATTGACCTTTTATTGTAGCATATCCTCAGGATTCCAGGCTTCCAGGTTTAATCAAATGATTCCTCGATGCTCTGCATCGGGGTTGATGTTTTCCTTATTCTGTCATTCCCGCTTGTCGGGAATCCTTCCAAGGTAATGTGTGATACAGAGCAATATAGGAAAACAAAAAGAAAGCTTCCGGACGAGCCGGAATGACATCCTTGATACCTCGTCCCGAAATCCTTCGGGACTGCAGACGATCTTATTATTTTTTCTCTCGACACCTTAAACCTTTTAACCTTTTTTTTCTACGGCGGAATCCATATCTCAGAGAAATAAAGCGGGAGTTCAGCAGCGCACTCAGGCCCTACCCTCACAGTCCATCCTGTTTCTTTCCTGATATCTTCCTGAATCTCGGCGGCAAGTCCGGGGATGACCATCAGTTTCGTAAGGTTTTTTTCACCTAATCCTGATATCTGTATAGCCCTGGTAATCCTCGCTGCCGTGAAAGTTTTATAAATCATGGCCATGTCTATGGTATTGCCGTCTGTATCAGTGAAGACAACATAAAAGGGGCAGAGGGTAGTTCCCAGGACCGTGAGCAGGACATCCTGGGTGAACTTATTGTTTCCCGTGATGAGTACCATGGATTGTGCGTCCGGCTGATTCAGTTCGACCAGTCCTGTAGGGCCGGGTCTCGGATGCGTGAGGAGGGGGACCTGGGGCCATAAATCCTTTATCATGCCGACGGCTTCGAACGCATAGGCATGATTTCTTTTTAGAAAAATACATTCGTCCAGCGCACGGTTGTCTTTTTGGAGGGCGTCGAGGAACTCTTTACAGGAAGAATACCCGCATTCTCCGCTGCACCCTTCCGGGAGATACTTCATAAAATCAATTTTGTCGAGATACAGATCAGCAGTCGCCAATGGGTTTATCAAACAGGCTCAGGAAATTCTGTGCCATAATAATTGCCTGGTTCCTATCGCACGACTCCCGAATACTTATAATACGCTGCGCAGCTTCCCTCGGTGCTCACCATGCATGCACCGACCGGGTGTTCCGGGGTGCACGCCTTTCCGAAAAGCCTGCAGTCTGTCGGTATCTTGACCCCCGTCAAAACCTGTCCGCACTGACAGCCTTTCGGTTCCGGCGTGTCCGGTATATCAAGATTGAACACGTTGCTGACATCGAACCGGCTGGCTTGCTTTCTCAGTTTTAGTCCGCTTCCGGGTATCACTCCGATCCCTCTCCAGTTGGCGTCACAGGGCTCGAAAAATTCATTGATCAGCGACATCGCTTTCGGGTTGCCCTCTTTTCTGACGACCTTGGTATACTGGATTTCAACTGCTGCCCTGCCTGATGCAATCTGATCGAGAAGCATCAGGATTGCAGTGAGAATATCCTCCGCATCAAACCCGGTCACTACTGAAGGAATTGAATAATCAGATGCGATGAATTCATATGGTTCAGTTCCGATGATTGTGCTCACGTGCCCAGGGAGGATAAACCCGTCGATCTTCAGATCAGGAGAATCGAGCAAGGCCTTGAGCGCCGGCGGCACAACCTTGTGGGCGGAATAAATATAAAAATTGTCAATCCCTGACCGTGACGCTTCAAAAAGCGTCCCGGCAATAGAGGGTGATGTTGTCTCAAAACCGGTGGCAAAGAAGACGATATTCTTGTCTTTGTTCGCTGCAGCCATCTTCAGCGCATCCATTGGAGAATAGACGATGCTAATCTTGGCGCCTTCTGCCTGTGCGTGAAAAAGCGACTTCTTGCTCCCAGGGACCCTCATCATATCACCGAATGTGGTAAGGATGGTTCCGTCAAGATTCGCAATCGCTATTGCAGCATCAACATCCTTAATCGGAGTTACACAGACAGGACATCCCGGACCACTCAGGAGGCTGATATCCTTTGGAATGACCCCTCTGATGCCGTGTCTGAAGATTGCCACGGTATGCGTTCCGCAGACTTCCATAAACTTTACCGGACGGCCGATTCTCTCCGTCAGTTTCTTTATTGCGGCTGCTATTTTCTTCATTCAAGTCTCCTTCAAATGTTATTTAGTGTCTGTTTATAAACTATCAAGAAAATCAAAAAACTGTCATTCCGGCTTGTCCGGAATCTTTCCGGAAGGATTCCCGACGCCCTTTGCTTGCGGGAATGACAACAACGCGACATTATTTATGACGCTATGTTTAGAATTTCGGATCTAGTATTTGTCTTTACAGTATTCCTGCTTTTATCCTCTCCCTTATTATATACGCCTGACCGAGTGATATCCCTGCATCGTTGGTCGGGACTTTATCGTGGATCAGAACGTTCATACCCAATGAACGGAGCCTGTCAATCGTCCGCTCAAGCAGGTACATATTCTGGAAAACACCACCGCAGAGGGCGACATCTTTTATTCCGTTCAGCGAGGATAATTTCTCCACCACCCGTTCAATCACCGTTATGAGGGTATTGTGGAATTTTGTAGCAATAATCCCTTTCTCTTTCTTCTCTTTTATATCTTCCATGATTCTCAGGATAGTATGGGAAAAATCGACCTCCATCGTCTCCTTGAATTTTATATCAACAGGATAATCATCTACAATATCGGGATATGTTATCGCTTCAAGGGCTATTGCCGCCTCTCCTTCAAAGGTATTTTCGTCACAGACACCGATCAGCGCCGAGACACCATCAAACAGTCTTCCGGCGCCTGAGGAAAGCGGGGAAAACTGTCTGTTGTCGAGAATCTGAAGGAGAGAGCGTATTCTCTCAACGCCATATCTCCTGGTAAACCCGATGGAATCAAGATACGGCATGACTTCATTCCCGGTGATATTCTTTATATAACTGACCGCTATCCTCCACGGTTCTTTTACCGCAGTTTCTCCGCCCGGAAGCGGGATGTATCTGAAGTGGCATGCTCTCCTGAATCCTTTAATATCAGCAATCAAAAATTCTCCGCCCCAGAGGCCTCCGTCGGTGCCATATCCCGTACCGTCGAAAGTCACCCCGATAACCTTCTCTTTTATCCCTTTTTCGGCCATGACTGATCCAACATGAGCATAGTGATGTTGAATTGGTATCTTTTTAATATTCTCCTGCCGCAGGGCCCACTGTGTTGAGAGATACATGGGATGGAGGTCATAGGCAAGCGCAACCGGTTCAACCCGATACACAGATTTGAGGTTCCTGAGGCTCTCCTCAAAAAACAGGAGGGTCTCATAATTTTCCATATCACCGATATGCTGACTCGGGATCGCAAAGCTTCCCTTGGTAAGCGTGAATATGTTCTTGATATCAGCGCCGCAGCCAAGCACCTCGGGCCCGTCTTCGTGCAGGGGAACGGGGTCTGGTACATAGCCCCTGGAACGGCGGATAAACGACAGGGCCAGTTGATTTTTACCGGGAGATGATAATACCGTCCCTCGACCGTTCCCCCCTTTCGAAGCAGGAGATATAGGGGGGTCTGTGATAAAACTATTCACTCTGACTACTGAGTCGTCAGCCCGCATGAAAATATCCCTGTTATGCACGAGAACCGCATCAGCAATATCAGAAAGCTTTGACACCGCCTCATCATTATCAATCACAATAGGTTCTTCAGCGATATTCCCGCTGGTCATGACAAGGGCATCAAAGTGAGTGCTGAGTGCTGAGTGCTGAGTGCTAAGAGATTCCCTCATTTCGCATTTTGTGTTCTCAGGGAAAGGATGATAGAACAGGAGGTAGTGTAATGGCGTGTACGGCAGCATGAAGCCTATGCAGGGATTGTGGGGTGAAACTGCCTCAGGAAGTCTGTTTTTTGTCTTATTGAGAAGAACAATCGGCCTTTTGTTCGAGGTAAGATACTCCTCCTCTGCTTCGGATACCGTGCAGAATTTTTTTATTGTTTCGATATCCGGCGACATAAGGGCAAATGGTTTATTGCTTTTTCTCTTTTTGAGTCTCAGTCTGTTCACTGCGTCTTCGTTCATCGCATCACAGGCCAAATGAAAGCCTCCGAGTCCTTTGACGGCAAGGATAGCACCCTGTTTCAGGAGTTTGATTGTTTCCTCAATAGGCGTTTTTTTGTTTCTCCTTGCTTTGCCTCTCCCTTTACCTTTTTCCTTCTTCTCCTGTACGATCAATTCTACCCGGGGGCCGCAGACTGGGCAGGCATTCGGCTGTGCATGGAATCTCCTGTCAAGGGGATCATGGTATTCCCTGTCGCAGTCAGGGCAAAGTTTGAACACAGCCATGGTAGTATTCGGCCTGTCATAAGGAATAGACTCTGTTATGGTATATCGTGGACCACAATTTGTGCAGTTGATGAATGGATAGAGATATCTTCTGTCCTTCGTGTCGAGAAGTTCCCGGAAACAATCGTTGCATATGGACACATCTGCTGAGATAAGGGTAAAACTCCCCACATCCTTGCTTTTCAGAATCGTGAAATCCTTATAGCCGTGGTATGGGTGGGTGGTTATTTCAACGGACATGATGCGGGAGAGGGGCGGAGCTTCTTTTTGCAGCCGGTCAATAAAGTCAGGGGTACTCTCTCCTTCAATCTCGATAACGACCCCTTCGGAGGAATTCAGAACAAAACCTTTCAACTGACATGACCCGGCAAGGCTATAGACAAATGGCCGGAATCCAACCCCCTGCACAATGCCTTTCACTACTATTTTGGTGCGAACGGGCTTCATAGTATGACCTTGTACATTAGGTTTTTACACTCTTACAATACTTGCCAGGAAAACTACAAGTAAAGTCACATAGTTGAAACAATCTTGTCATTCCGGCTTGTCCGGAATCTTTCCTGAAAGATTCTTATATAAATCCTTGAAATCCGGATTATTCTGCATGATAAGGTCGATTTTCTGTCGTCTGCTCATATTTTTCATCTGCTTTTCTCTGATAATTGCGCTGAAGCTGTTTTCATACAATTCATAATATACAAGCTTATGAAGAAAATATTTTGCGGTAAAACAGGCTGGATCATTATTATTTTTATGTTCACCGACTCTTCTTATAAGATTATTTGTAATACCGACGTAAAGAGTTGGTCTGGCATTTGCCATGATATAAACTACAAACTGCCTTTCCATTATCAATACTTTTCAAGAAAGATTCCCGACAAGCGGGAATGACACCAACAAAATGCTTTTCTATAAGTCATTGTCAGCGGTGTCCTTGAACACAAGTGCACAGTTTGAAAAATAATGAACTATTTTCTTAAGCTATTTTTTTACAAGGGTCTCAAGCCACTGCGCCCATTCACTGATTCCCTGACCAGTCTTACATGACACCTCGAACATTTTCAGCTTCGGGTTCAGTGACAGGGAGTCCTTCCTGATCTTTGCCATGTCTACATCTATATAAGGGAGGAGGTCGATTTTGTTGAGAAGAAGCGCAGATGATTCCTGGAACATCAGAGGATATTTCAGGGGTTTATCATGGCCTTCGGCAACGCTGAGGAGCATAACCTTTATGTCCTCTCCGACCTTAAACTCCGCAGGACAGACAAGATTTCCGACATTCTCGATGATAAGCAGATCCAGGTCCTTCAGTGGCATATCCGGTAGTACTTCCCTTATCATATTTGCATCCAGATGACATCCCCCGCCTGTATTGATCTGAACAACCGGAACACCAAGCTTGTCGATTCTTTCTGCATCATCGGTTCCGGCGATATCGCCCTCTATGACACCGATCTTCACTTTCTGCTGCATTTCCTGAATAGTCCGCACAAGAAGAGAGGTCTTGCCCGCTCCCGGACCGCTCATCATATTGATCACATAGACACCGGCCTCCTGGAATATCCTTCTGTTTTCATCGGCAATCCTGTCATTCGCTTCAAGAATATTTGTGACCACTTTCACTTTCATGAATCAGACTACCTCCATCTCGTCGACATTTAATTCCCTGCCTGTATCTACCCTGATCGAAAAAGAGTTGCAATGCGGGCAACAGATAACGTATGCATCATCTACGGTGAAATTGGACTTGCACCCGTTACAAAAACCACTTATCGGAACTTGATCAATGATAAGAGTGGCCTTTTCTGCTATGGTATCCACCTTCATCGACTCAAATGCAAAAAGAAGCGCATCAGGTACAACCCCGGCAGCTTTCCCTATTTTGACCTTTATGGATTCTATCCCTGAATAGCCTTGTTTCCTGCAATTCTCTATGACAATATCAAGCAGACCCTGAGCAATCGAAACCTCATGCATTCGGCTCTTTGGATAACCTCTCCTTCTCCTTCTCGTAGGCTTCTTTTCCTGCTTCGATAGCCGAAGCAACTACAGATTTCTTCTCCTCATAATAACCTTTGCCCCTGTCTATGCCAGAGGTAACCTTCCCTTTCACCTCTTCGACATAATCCATTGTCTTCCCTTTAACCTCCTCAGTCAGTTGACGGATCTTCTTCCTTGTCTCATCACCTGATTGAGGAGCAAGCAACAGGGCAAACCCTGCCCCCACAATACCCCCGAGAAGAAATGAAAGAAATACACTTCCCGCTCCGTATCCGCCTTCCTCTCTCATTATTCGCCTCCTTTTTTCGAAAAAAGATTACTCAAGATAACCATAAATCCAGCTTTCAGGCCAGCTTTCAGGCCGGAAACTTTCACCGCAGTCAAGGATGCAGTTTCATCAACCAGATCGCTCACATGCCTGATATTCTGGCCTACATCCCTGACCGAACCTGACAAAGTCTTGACATCGGTTGTTACCTCGTTGATATCATCGGAGATGCTTCTCACGCTTCTCAGAGTCAATTGTAATTCGTCCAAAGTGGACTTGAGCGGTCCTTCGGTAGATTTTAATACCTCATTGACAGCCCGGACGGTTTTTTTCAGTTCAATGACCAAAGAGATCAAATAACCCGCTAATACCGCTACTGCAACAGCGATAACGATCAACCATATGTGTTCAATAGATGCCATGTTGTTATTATACCAGAATAATTAAGGAGTTAGAAGTAAAAATTGATATCAGCTTGCGAGCCTTTTTATGGTATGCTAATATTTCATGACTGATGCATCCTATATGAAGCATACCCTCAGCATTGCGGCAAAGGCCCGTGGAATGACGAGCCCGAACCCCATGGTCGGAGCGGTCCTGGTCAGGAAAAACAAAATAATCGCAGAAGATTATCACAGAAAACCGGGCACGCTCCATGCAGAGGCGCTTGCCTTAGAAAAAGCAGGCAGATCTGCACAAGGCGCTACACTTTATGTAAATCTCGAACCATGCTGCCATACCGACAAGAGAACGCCCCCTTGCACCAGGGCCATAATAAATTCCGGGATTCACAAAGTGGTAATCGGTATGCTCGATCCGAATCCTAAAGTATCGGGCAAGGGCATTCGCGAACTGCAGCATGCAGGTATCGAGGTGACCCACGGGGTTCTCGAATACGAATCAAGAAAACTCAATGAATTTTATGTGAAATTCATCACTACCGCAGCACCTTTTGTAATTCTCAAAGTCGCCATGACGCTTGACGGCAAGATTGCAACTCCGGAGGGTCAATCCCAATGGATAACGGGTGAAAAGGCAAGGAAAGAAGTCCATCGCCTGAGAAGCCATGTGGATGCGATCATGACTGCGATAGGAACAGTCAAGGCTGACGACCCGCAGCTCACCGCAAGAATCCGGGGGACACATAAACAACCGTTAAGGATTGTCATCGATCCGGAACTTGAAATACCCTTGCATGCAAAACTGCTCCAGCTACCACCAGAAACAATTATTGTCACCAGAAAAACTGGTCACAAGGCAAAAAATCTCGAAAAAATGGGCATAAAAATTATCTATTTTAAAGAAAAACTGGAGCTTGGCTGGCTTATGAATTCCCTCGCACAACAGGACGTTGCTTCGGTTCTCATTGAAGGCGGCTCTTCATTGAATGCCCATGCACTTGAAGATGGCATCGTGGATAAGGTACTATTTTTTATCGCTCCGAAAATTATAGGGGGCAGGGAATCTATCGCTTCAGTAGGAGGGAAAACATTCCGAAGACTTGAAGAGGCGTATCGGCTTCATGACACAAAGATACGGAGAATCGGAGAAGACTTTCTCGTCGAGGGATATTTAACAGAGAATCATGGCCGAACAGAGCATTCTCATTATTGATATAAAGACTGAATTGATTCAGAAAATCAGTGCTGTTCTCGAACCGGAGGGATATTCCCTTTTTTCTGCCAATTCCGGAGAAGCAGGAGTTGATCTTGCGAAGAAAGTGCGCCCCGCACTTATTTTTGTGAATGCAGGCATCTCTGAAGGCATGCGCGGCCTGGAGATCTGTAAAACCATTCATGAGGCAGAAGAACTCATGCATATTCCCCTCGTTATCCTTACACCACGGAATGTAATAATTACCGAACGTGACAGAGAACTGTATGGAATCGTCGATTATGTAACTTACTTTTTTAATTCAGAGGATTTGCGCAGAAAAACAGAGGACCTTATATCCTTCAGGAAGACAGGGGAAGAGCCTCAGTCGACGAATATCCCTGCAGATGAACAGAAGGAGGAGCAAATCGCTGAAACCGGAAATGATGATCACATAGAGAATAAGGAACTGAACGCGGAACCGGATATGCCGGAACCGGAGTCAATTGATATACACAGACCTGAGCAAACATCTGACGGCTTTACGGAGGCCGTTCCCCCTGCCGTTGAAGAAAAGAAAGAATGGGAAGAAGGGGAAACTGAAAACGAGCCCGGAGGAGAAGCCGATCTCCTGATCCCTTCCCTTGCAGAGGAAGAGGATACAAGCGCTTCTAAGAAAAAGAAACTGCAGAAATGGGTCTTCTTTCTTTCACTCGTGATTATCCTGATAGTAATCGTTGCAGGCGGAATTATATTTTACGAAGATATCTCACCGCGCTCTTTTTTTCAAAAGTCTCAGCCGGAAATTATTCCCCCTTCTTTTCCTGACGAGCAGCAGACGGTCAACATCGTTCCTCCCGACGAATCATTGAAGCGACAGGGAGAGGAGGAGAAGACTGCACCGCCTCCTGAGAATACAATACCACCTCAGGCGATTGAAGAAAACAAGCCCCCCCCATCCCGGGAAAAGCAATCCGCGCAGGCTACCGGAAGAGAGAAACCCAAACCCTCACCACTGCAGGATTATGAAGTAAAACCTGGGCAAAAGGTTGTCTATGCGGTCCAGATCGGGGTGTTTACACAGGAAACGAACGCCGCGTCACTTGTCCGCCAATACAAGGACAAGGGTTATAGCACTTGGCTTTATAAGGGTACAGCAAGCAAGGGAGCATCCCTCTACCGGGTCTTGATCGGGAAATTCGAGCATGAGAAGGATGCGAAAAAACATGCAGAAACAATTCATGCCCGGGAAAACATACCTGTAGTACTGTTTAAAGAATAGACCAGAACCTGTCGCATGCCCCGGCAGATACAATACGGATATTCACATGCAAAGAGGGGGAGCGTTTGCTGACACTCTACAACAGTCTGGGGAAGAAACTCGAACCTTTTCAACCTGTAAACAAAAAATATGTCACGATGTTCACCTGTGGCCCTTCAGTGTACCAGAAATCCCATATCGGCAATTTCAGGACGTTCCTGTTTGAGGATCTCCTTGCACGCTATCTTGAATTTTCAGGATACAAAGTTGTCAGGGGAATGAACTTCACCGATATCGAGGACAAGGCGATACAGGAAGCGGAAAGGCAGCAGACAACAGTACGGCGCATTACCGAAAAAAATATCCGGGTTTTTCTTAATGAGATGGACCTTTTCAGGATGAAGCCCCCTGAATTTCTTCCCAGGGCTTCCGAATGTATTCATGAAACAGCCGGTATTATTCAGACTCTTCTGAAGAAGCAGTATGCATACCGATACCGGGGCAATGTGTATTTCGATCCGCTCAGGTTCTGCGGCTTCGGAAAATTATACGGGCTTGATATGTCAGAATGGCCGGCAAAAAAACAGAGGTTCCATAAAGACACCTATCCGGGGATCAGGTGGAACCTTGGAGACTTTATCCTCTGGCACGGATATAAAGAAGGAGACCGGTATTCCTGGGACACACAGATAGGCAAGGGCAGACCTTCGTGGAACGTGCAGGACGCGGGTATTGTCTCAAAATATTTTGACGAAACTCTCTCTCTTTACTGCGGGGGGATCGATAATCTTTTCCGTCATCATGATTACTCACTCGCTATCCTCGAGTCGGTGAGACCATATCAGATGGCGAGATTCTGGCTCCACTGCCATCATCTTTATGTAAACGGACAGAAGATGTCAAAGAGCAGGAGAAACATTCTATACAGCGACAGTCTCAGGAAACACGGTTACTCCATGTCCGAGATACGGTTTTTCCTCATTTACAAACATTATCGCGAAAGACTTGACTATTCAGACCGAGGAATGAAGTCGGCGGTGGAAAGATTAAGAGCATTCAAGGCTGCTGTCAGAAAATTCGGGAAAATTCCCCCAAGGAAATCTTCTGCGGGAAATCAAATTTCCCGCAGGTTAACAAAGGTATTCACCGAGCATATGGACAATGACCTGCAAGTTCGTCATGCGTTTGACGGATTACACGAAATAATTGTCAATACATCCCTCAGTGACCTGAATGCCGGTGAGGCTTCAGGAGCGGTAAAAACTCTGAGGAAAATAGATGAGGTGTTACAGGTTATTTTTTAAGGAGGAGCAACATTTGATGCAACAATTCACTGACGCTTCTTCATGCTGGAAGGTAATACTTTCCGATGTCTCAAAAAACAGGGACTTGCTTTCTGTGATCGAGAAATTCGCACGGGAGAACACAACCCCTGCAAAGATCGCGTTCGGCACATCCGGATGGCGGGGCGAGTTGGGTGCAGACTTTACTTTTCATACTGTGCGTATCGTAACCTTGGCAATCATCGAGATGTGCAAGGGCAATGACCCTTCTGTCATGGGGGCTTTGGGTGTTTCCGATTTCAGAGAGTTCCAGCAGAGGGGGGTTATCGTGGGACATGACAACCGCTTTCTCGGCCGGGAGTTTGCATATGAAGTCATTGGGCTGCTGCAGGAAAACGGGATCAGGGCATGGTATGCCGGTGAGGCTCCTACGCCGGAGTTCTCCTCGGGAATCGAGATGCTCAATGCTGCATGTTCCATGAATCTGACCCCATCCCATAACCCTGCAAACTATGCGGGATTTAAATTCAATCCTTCTGACGGCGGCCCTGCAGGACCTGAAATTACGAGAAGAATCGAGGAGATTGCGAACAGGATGATGGGAACATCTCCTGTCCCCGGACCTGCAAAACCTGCTCATATTGAGACCATAGATCTCGATCACCTCTACATACGGTTTCTCGATGCAAGAAAAACTCTTGATCTGAGAAGAATACGGGATTTCGTCAACAGAGAACACTGCCTCATCTGTATTGACCATGTACACGGTTCAACCAGGGGTTGCATAACGAAGATTCTCGGGGAAAGTCAGAATATAGTCTCCCTGCGCACCGTGGACGATTCTCTTTTCGGAGGTGTTGCTCCCGAACCTTCTGAAAAGAACATGAAGGGTGTCGAAAAGGTCCTGGAAGCAAGTTCTGCGAGATTCCGCCTTGGTGTATTCATAGACCCTGATGGCGACCGGATCAGGTTTGCCGATGGAACCATGCAGATACCTATGAATTATTTTGGCGCTATGGCATTTCATTTTCTCCATGTATACAAAGGAATTTCCGGTATTGTGGCAACGTCGGTCGGGACAAGCAGTCTTGTCAATACGATTGCGGAGAGACTGAACATAGCTGCAAAAGAAACAAAGGTCGGGTTTAAGCACTTCAGGCCCTTCCTGCTGCCAGCGTCACAGGAGAGGGCAATCGTTGCATTCGAAGAATCGGACGGCATATCGGGATACAATCATACACTCGAAAAAGATGCTCTGTTTGGTCTGCTGCTCGGCATAGAGATGATGGCGGTGACCGGAAAAAATCTCAGTGGATACCTTCATGAGATCATGAATGAATTCGGATACTATTATCCGGACCGCTCCGGTATTGCGGTAAGCCCGCGCCTTGCCGGGGAACCACTTATTCAAAAGCTGTCCCGTATTCAGGAGAAATACAACAAGGGTACTGTGCTCATGTCCGGGGAAATACAGAGAAGAATTATAGACGTCATAACCATCGATGGGACAAAACTTGTGTTCAATGACGGGTCATGGCTCATGATCAGGCCGTCGGGTACCGAACCCAAGGTCCGGTTCTATATTGAAGCACGGACAGAGGAAGACAAGAAAGCAGTATTTGAACTGGCGGAGAGGATAACCAGAGAAGCACTCTGCGCGAGAGGACGAAAGGGCAATGTCTGACTTGTTCAAGCTGGGAGTGCGGGTTACAGAATTATACAGAAAGTTGAGAATGCAAACTCACTCCATTCCCTTCTCCGCTTTTTCTATGAGAAAAAGGGGAGCCGCTATCAACTCACTCCTGCAGAGGGGGCATTTCCCCGGCTTTGTGACCCTGTCCCTCTTTTTAAATTGAAACCCGCACTTCCTGCAGTGAGCGGGGATGACTATAAGATGCCTGTCTCGTTTGTTTGATGTCTTCTGGATATGCGCAAGGTGGTCGTAGATATCTTTCTCTGAAGTTGCGATTTCACCAGATAAATCTTTCGCAGAAAGCGGTGTCCTTTCAAGAAGCGCCATGATTTTCTGCCGGATTGTTTCGGTTCTCTCCACAGGAGGTGAAGGTTTTTTGTGTTCAGTTTTTCCGCTTTTCCCCGGCTTCACAAATAATTCCCTGCCCGATCCAATGATTTTTCAACAGAGGGGTGGTCTTTCGGATAGATCGCTATGTTCCGTCGGGAGATATTCAGTGTAATGATCGCATCGCTCAGGAGCCTTGCATCAATATGGACTCGCTCGCTCTCATTCGCCATGGTATCAATTATACAGAAAAATAGGCTATGAGTTACCTGTTTCTTTCTCCTGAAGACTTCCCAGTATCGCTGAAATACGATGGAGGATATCTTGCACACCACTGCCGGTGACTGCCGCCACAGAGAAAAACTCCCTGCCATTCATTGCACAGTACTTTTCAAGTTTCCTGAGTCTTACCCCATCCCCCGCAATATCGAGCTTTGTTCCCACTACGATTTGGGGCTTTTTGAGCAGTTCTTCATTATAGAGCCCGATCTCCCTGTTTATTTTTTCGAAATTCCCTATAGGATCGTCAGAGGAGAGTTCCGAAATATCAACGAGGTGGATGAGTATAGCGGTCCGCTCGGTGTGCCTGAGAAACTGGAAGCCAAGTCCCGCGCCCTTATGGGCATTTTCAATAAGCCCGGGGATATCAGCAACTACAAAGCTCCTGAAGTCCGGGCGCTTTACCACTCCCAGAACCGGGGCAAGGGTTGTGAAAGGATAGTCCGCAATCTTGGGCCTCGCTGAAGATATTACCGAGAGAAAAGTCGACTTCCCTGCGTTCGGCAGTCCTATCAGGCCCACGTCGGCAAGGAGTTTCAACTCCAGGATCAACCACTGTTCTTCGCCCTCCTCTCCCGGCTGTGCAAACCGGGGTGCCTGCCTTGTCGGTGTTGCAAAATGCGAATTGCCAAGCCCTCCTCTTCCGCCTTTTGCAACAATAAATTGCATGCCCTCTTCGTCCATATCAGCCAGTAGGCTTTTCGTCTCAGCATCTTTGACCACGGTACCGACGGGCACTTTTATTATGAGATCATCGCCGTTTTTCCCGTGCATCTTCTTTCCCATCCCGTGTTGTCCCCTTTTCGCCCTGTATTCCTTATGGTAGGTATGGTCAAGAAGGGTATTTAAAACCTTGGTCGACTGCAAGACAACAGTCCCCCCTTTTCCGCCATCGCCGCCATCAGGCCCACCCCTTGGAACATATTTTTCTCTCCTGAAGCTTACGCAGCCTCTCCCTCCGTCACCTGACCGTACAAATATCTTTACATAATCTGCAAATTGCATGATTTATTCTTTCCTGTCTATTGTATCATTTGCGGTATTCATCCGGAACTTTGTAAATAGAATGGGTTAACCTGAGAAATGCAACTAAATACAGAAAGGCTGTCTCCAACAAAAAAGGCGGACTCTTCGTCCGCCTTTTTTGTTGGAATATCGTATCCTTCTACGGGGTAACAGGATAAACGCTGATCTGCAGCCTTGCTCTGTCCTTCCGTTCAAAGTTAACAACTCCGTCTATTTTTGCAAAAAGGGTATCGTCAGAACCTTTGCCGACGTTCATTCCAGGATGAAATTTCGTTCCCCTTTGCCTTACCAGGATATTTCCGGACCGGACAAACTGTCCGCCGAACCGCTTAACACCAAGCCGTTTTGATTGACTGTCACGGCCGTTTCTTGAACTTCCTACGCCTTTCTTGTGCGCCATTCTTATCCTCCAGAAACGATTTCCTTGATTTTCAAAGCAGTATAAGGCTGCCGGTGCCCTCTGAGCTTCCGATACACCTTCCGCGGTCTCTGCTTGTGGATAATAACTTTTTTTGCCTTCCCGGATGCCTCGACCGATGCAATTACTTTTGCGCCGCTGACATAGGGAGCACCGAAAGTAGTTCCACTGTCTTTCACCACCATAAGAACTTTATCGATGGTCACCTCTGATCCGTTCTCTGCTGAAAGTTTCTCAACCTGTATGGTATCACCAGGAGCAACGGTAAACTGCTTTCCTCCATTTTCAATTATTGCGTACATTATACCCTCCAAGATTATAAGTTTAACATAAATTATATTGACGAAACAAGATATTATTCTTCAAATGCCAGGAGAAGCTGCCGTAGGGTATCCTGATCGTTTTCAGACATTGTGATGAATTCCATGCCGATATCATAGGAAGAAGTCTTTAAAGAACCTCTTTGTGTACAGGTTATCACCTTTACCAGAATACTGACCATAGTGTCCTTCAGGAAAAGCTCTATATCAAAATGGGTATTTATATCAAGGGGATAGTCGGTTTCGATCAGCATTCCTGACATACTAATCTTCCTGACCTGATATTTCCTGGGCAGATTGATCGTCATGGCTTCGGTATTGCTAATTTTGCAACGAAGCCCCCCTATTCCGCTTTCTCTGGCCCGGAGTCTGTTCTCCTCGATAAATCTGCGCAGAATCTGCTGGTTTTCGCTGAGCGTATCGGCAAACTGAATACCGGCCCTGTACCGCGGCAGATAACTTTCCGTCCTCCCTTTCTTTGAAACAAGGACCGCCCATACAACCTGTCCCCGTAAAATCAATTGGGTATTGTTATACTGAATCTTGAAGGTATACTCTCTGTTCAGTTCGAGCCTTCTGGTAGTCTCTATCGCAGCCCCGTCTATGCTGATATTGAGGATTTCAAGGTCTGAGGTATACAGCAGGTTCCCCTGAAGTCCTTCAACAACGTATCGTTTATTCTTTCTGTTGTCTGAAATCATCAGGCTGCAGACCCCTAAAGATCTAGATAGTGTCTGTCCATAAATGCGATTAACATTCATTTGTCATTCCGGCTTGTCCGGAATCTTTCCGATGGCTTCCAGGAAGGATTCCCGACTCCCGAATCCCGAAAGCGTTCGGGACGGGATTGCGGGAATGACAGTCTTTTGATTTTCTCGATTGTTTATGGACAGACTTTAAATAGTTGTTCACCGCAATACAACCCCTGCATACCCCACAACCCGGTCATAATCACCGCTCACTTCCGCCGAGGTGGTATATTTCACAAGCCGTGCCGATTCTGCACCGAGCACCTTTGCTGCGAAAAGCATCGTTGTTGCCGGCAGATATCCGCACATGGATATCCGTTCTTTCACGACGGTTTCATATAACCCTTCAGCATCAAGGGCGAGTATCCGGTCGATAGCCATTCCATCCTTCTGACGGGCAACATTTTCAGAAACATAATGGCTCATGTCAGAACTCGCTACGATGACAATATGATAGCCGGCGGCCTGTATTGCCCTGGCTATTCCCTCGCCGATGGTCCTGCATTCCTCGACCGATGCCGCAAGCATGAGAAGCGGCACAATTTTGGCCCTCTTCGAAAAATAGGTGATAAAAGGGAGTTGTACCTCAAGTGAATGCTCAAACATATGTGCACTCGTATCCCGTTTCACAAGAGGCACGTTTACCGCAATCTTGTGGGCCACCTGCTCATCTATGGCAAGAATCCCTGTCGGTATTTCCCATTCCCCTGCATCCATCAGGGATACCCGCGCGCCAAGTCCGGTATGATTGGGGCCTAAAAGGATAAAGGTATCAGGGAACTCAATTGCTGAATACACAGCGCCTGCGACGGACCCGGAATACATCAGGCCCGCGTGGGGTGATACCACCCCTATCACTCTTTCTTTTTTGGCATGCTGGACAATGCAGGGCTCGACCTGCTGCATGAGTTTCGCTGCAGTACCGTAATAGAATTGTCCTGCAACCGCAGGGGTTCTTCTCAAAATGCCTCCTCGTCAAAATCAATATATTCCCTGTCCGTCTGATTCATAAACCGTGTGCATTTTGATATAAAGGAAAGCTTGACTGTTACGCCGGCGGGGCCGTTTCTCTGTTTCGCAATATCCACTTCGGCAAGTCCTTTATTCGCCGGATTGTCTTTGTTATATATTTCATCCCGGTAGAGGAATAAGATCACATCGGCGTCCTGTTCAATTGCACCCGATTCTCTCAGGTCCGCCAGCATTGGTCTTGGGGGTTTCCTCATTTCCACGCTCCGGTTCAGCTGGCTCACTGCAATGACCGGGACACTCAATTCCTTTGCAAGTCCTTTCAGGGAGCGTGATATGTCAGAGATCTCCTGTTCCCGTCTCTCAAAACTCCCTTTCCCTTTCATGAGCTGCAGGTAATCAACGATGATGAGACTGAGACCATGTTCCATTTTTAAACGGCGTGCTTTCGCCCTGAGTTCGAGGGCTGTGACCGCCGAGGAGTCGTCGATAAACATCGGCGCGTCGGTAAGTTTGCTTGCCGCACTGGTAAGTCTGTGCCAGTCCTCTTTCTTAATAAAGCCCTTTCGTATGCTGTTCGAGTTCACCATAGCCTCGGCGCAGAGCAGTCTGAAGGCAAGCTGTTCCTTTGCCATTTCCAGGCTGAAGATGGCTACCGGCTCGCGCATTTCGAGACCTACATGTTGTGCAACATTGAGGGCAAACGCGGTCTTACCCATAGACGGCCGCCCGCCGATGACGATGAGATCGCCTTTCTGAAAACCGGTCGTGTACTCGTCGAGGTCCTTGAAACCGGACGGCACTCCGGTGATTGTCTCTTTTTTATCGTAGAGATGCTCGATCATCTCGAAACTGTCCTTGATGACCTCTTTCAATGACACAAAAGATACCTTGATCCTTTTGTCCGAGATATCGAAAATCGACTTTTCCGCATAATCCACAAGATCTTCTGCATCGAGATTCTCTTCATAGATCTTGCCCGCGATATCGTTTGCAGACCGAAGAAGTCCTCGCAGGAGGGCTTTTTCCCTGACGATGTGTGAGTGATATTTGACATTCGCAGCAGTCGGGGTCATTGCCACAAGCGAGGAGAGATACGAGAGCCCGCCGACAGCTTCCATCTCATTCTTCATTTTCAGATAATCCGGTAGGGTTATCAGGTCAATGGGTTCGTTCTTGTCGAAGAGATCGGTCATGGCAGCGAAGAGTTTCCTGTGGGAAAGCTTGTAAAAATCACCGGGATCAATAATTTCGAGCACCCTGGGCAGGGCGTCGTTATCAATAAGGATTGCGCCCAAAACAGACTGTTCTGCCTCCAGGTTCTGGGGCGGCAGCTTGTCAAGGTGGATGTCAGTCTCTTTCATTGAGGGAACCCGCATTCATAAGGGTCTGGTTTCTCTTTTCTGCTGCCTGGTGCTTAGTGCCTGCTATTCACTGTTCTTCAGTGTCTATTCTTCAATAACCTGAAGGTTGACCTGGGTCGTTACCTCAGGATGCACCTTGATGTTCACAGTATATGAGCCGAGTCTCTTAATCGGCTCGTCGAGGGAAATCTTCTTCTTGTCTATCTCCATCCCTTCATTCTTCAGGGACTCGGCAATATCCATCGTTGTCACGGAACCGAATAATTTCCCTTCTTCGCCGGCCTTGGCTTTAATCACAAGGCTTATCGTGGTGATTTTATTCGACAATTCCTGAGCCTGATTCCTGACCTTTTTCACCTTTTCCTGTATCACTCTCTTCTGATGCTCCAGAGACTTGATATTTTTTGTATTCGCCTCTACCGCAAGTCCTCTGGGGACCAGATAATTCCTCGCATACCCGTCTGCGACCTCTACGATCTGGCCCATATTCCCCATGTTTTTTACCTCATCTTTCAGTATGACCTTCATTCAGTTTCTCCTTTTCTTTCGAAATATTTTCATTCCCGATGAACGATAAGAAATGCAGATCCCCCATAGAATCACCGTGGAAGAAGATGTGTGTAAAACCACTGATTTTTTCATGTATAGTATACCATAGAATTAAGAGAAACGGATTCGAAAAGAGAGCACCTCCCTCCTACAAAACCTCAAACGGCATGGGTATGAAGGTGAGAATCAGTATAACGCCCGATATCCAGCCTGTAAATCTCCTCCTCGGGTCCAGAGGGACTTCCCAGGAAAGGACAGGAGGATGCCTGATTCCGAGTATCGTCAGCAAAACAGACCAAATCAGCCATCCTTCCCATACCACAAGACCGAGAATACCCATTACTATGATAAGGATTATGGAGAGGGGGACGTGCTTTTTCCCGAGCAGCGCGTATGCGATATGACCGCCATCAAGCTGCCCTACGGGGATGAGGTTGATCGATGTCACGAAAAGTCCGATCCATCCGGCAAATGCGACGGGATGAAGAAAAATATCATATTCAGCCGGGGTCGCCCCAAGAATGACCTTGCAGAGGGATGAAAACAGGATTGAATCCCCGAGGTGCAGCGCACCTTTGGCCTGCGCTGAAGGAACAACTTCAGAAAAAAACAGTCCTATTACGGTTGCGATTACCGCAATGAGAAAACCCGCTATTGGACCTGATGCACCGATATCTATGAGAGATCCCCGTGTGAGTATGGGCGATTTCATCTTGATGAAGGCCCCGAAGGTACCAATGAGTGTCGGTGCAGGGATAAAATATGGCAGGGTTGCCTGCACCCCATGCTTCTTTGAAGTGAAATAGTGCGACAGTTCATGGCAGAGCAGGATCAGGAGCAAGCTCAACGCAAAGGGAAGTCCGGTGTAAATCTTTGCAGGCTCTTTCAGGAGGTCGACCCCTGTCCACAAGGCACCTACGGTCACTGTCGACAGGAGCGTAAGAAGGAAAAGGATTACCTGCAGATAGGGGAATTTCTTCATTCAATAGTATAGCATTCAAAGAACAAGGGCCTCCCGAAAGAGGCCCTTGTTTCACCAATACTATCTGAAATACTTTCTACCCAGTCCTCACCACGAGAACAGAACAGGGTGCATGGTTTACGACTTTGGATGCAACGCTCCCCATAAAAAACCTCGTAGCCTTGCCTCCCAACCCCCGGCTCCCTATGATGATCAGGTCTGTCTTCTCCTTCTCTGCCACACGGATAATTTCGTCTGCCGCAGATATTGATGAGGCAAGAGTAGTCTTCGCGGCAACCCCTGCTTTCCCCAGGATTTTCTGTGCCTGATCGAGTGCATCCTCTGCACGTTTCTTCATGCTCTTATTCAGACTGTCCATTGCCCTTGCAGAGATCTCAAGGTCCATACCGGGAACAAACGGGGTAACGGTTATCAGGTGTATTGCTGCGTTCTTGGTTTTCGCATATTCCGAGGCGACCTTAATCCCTTCCATCGAATATTTCGATCCGTCTACCGGTACCAGTATCTTCATCGTATCCCTCCTTCCGTTTTTCGTATGACGGACATTAGACTTCTTTCTTATGTTTGGCTTTTGTCATAGTCAGACCTATCCCTTCAAAAATGAAGAATATAGCGAACCCCCACCACATGGTATAGGCGACGTAGAAGACCAGAAGACCCGTCATCAGGCCGGCTTTTTCTCGTACTTGCACTGCATCGACCTGATAAAAATTATATGCTGTTTCTACCGTTTTTTTCATCACATCAGAGACTATCTTTGCTTCCTCAACCATCTTTTGCTTTTTAAATGCTTTTTCCATCTTGGTGAGTGCAGCATGCCAGTCCTTCAGAACTTCTTTTTCATTGTATCCATACAGGGAGGACACCTTGGCGCCGTCATTATGGTACATGGCATCCGCATCGTTCAACACTGCAGCCATAGTCTTTCCAAGGTCTCCTGCTATTTTCAATTCCGTTCCCTGGACTTCAACCTGTGCGCCAACCGTGGTAAAAAGCTTTGCCGTATTTTCGACAGTTTCGGGCTTGTCAAGGGTTATGCTGACTGAAACCATTTTACCCATAAATTTTTCGTTGCTTTTTGCAACCTTGGGGATAAAATAGGATGAGCCTTTGGCAAGCGTGTTGAACATTTCATCTGCATATTGCAGTCCGTTTCTGCCCTGACCGAATATCGGAGAAAAAATAAGGAACAGGACAATCCAGAATGATATGGCAAGGACAATCCCGATACCCAAGTGCCCTTTATGTGTTCCGGCCATTTTATCCCTCCTCTCTTAATTTGCCGATGTTCATGAAAAATTTACTCAGCACCCAGAAGCCGAAGAATCCGACGACAATCCAGAAGATGATATTTCCGACAAATTCTATGTTGTTCACAAGCGACTTGTTCAGATTGATGTATTCAAGTTCTGTCATCTTCTTTGGCAGGGTCGAGGCCCTGTTCACAAAACCGGCAATAATCGACATGGCATAGAATCCCCTGATATGGATACCCTTGACGACCTTTGTCGTAAGGGCTCCGACCTGAATGCCGATCAGTGAACCAAGAAGCATCCCCATCGCAAGTGTATAGAAGACATACCCGTAAATCGCATATTGGACGATTGATGCCAGGCCTGCGGTGAATATAATCTGAAGGATATCGGTTCCGACTGTTGTCATAGAGGAAACACCAAAAATGTAAACAAACATCGGGAAGGTGACAAAGCCTCCACCTACGCCCATAATAGCTGCGAGCATACCGACGATAACGCCGCCGATTGCAACAAAAAGCCAGGATATTCTTCTTCCGCCGAAGTCTTCATCAAAGGTTATCATGGGCGGTATGTTGATCTTCTGGATATTGACGGCCAGGGAAGTCATACCCGATGGCCCCCCGTGGGCGTCGTGTCCCCCGCCGCCGCCACCCGCCTGTTTCCTTGTTGATCTGATAAAGTCAATAAGGGCATAAAAACCAAGGAAACCGAGCAATACGGCATAGACCGTACTGATAAAGGCTTCACTTAATAAGGGGTCTTTGTTATATAACCCTTTATTAATCGCACCGCCAATAAAGGTACCACCGCTGGATCCTACAAGAAATGCAATAGCAAGCTTAACGGAAACGTTACCAAGTTTTCTGTGAACAGTAGTTCCCATGATAGCCTTTGCAAAAATATGGAAAACGTCTGTTCCGACTGCAAGGATCCCTTTTACCCCCGCAGCCATGAGTGCAGGGGTAATAATAAATCCTCCCCCTGCACCGATACAACCGGTGATAAGACCGGCAGCGAGACCGACTGCAATAGATACTATAAAAATAGTTGTCGTATAATGCGCAGGGGCATATGCGGTTTTTCCGCCCAGCATATCTGCCGCAGTTGTCAGAGAAACAGCGAGTATCGGCAGAAGAAGAATGAAGAGGATTAAGAGTTTCTTGCGATTCTTTATGATACTCATCGAAACTTCGTAGTCCCATTTAGCATGAGCTATACTGGCTGCCTTGAGAAATTCGTAAAGCTGTCTTGGGAAACCCATATCATGACCTCCTTTTATCTTATTCTCTTATAAGACTAAACATAATTCCTTATAAGCTTTCCTTACCTTCACCTCCTCTCCCGATAAAGTTCAGATAAGTATTCATAAGATTATAGGCAGTATCGTTAAGTTTTCTTCCCTATGAATATGGCAATCATCATTATCTCATGTCTTTATGACTTTTATGCCCAAGGCAATATATATAGATAAAGCAATGAATGTCAAGAGATTTATTTTCTCCCCGATTACCCTGATTATTCGTGTACCCTAATTTATCAGGAATACCTTAATTGAATAATTATTGTTTATTTTATTTGCTGTTTTTAATTTACAGGTATGCTTGAATCAAAAAAAGAGAAAGGGCTTCCTTCAGAAGCCCTTTCTTCAGTGAGGAGGGGGAAAAACAATCTGGAAATTTTATACTTTTTTCACAACAAGAACCGAACATAAGGCATGGCCGACTACCTTCGAAGCCACGCTTCCCATGAAAAACCGCGTAGCCTTTCCTCCCAGTCCTTTGCTGCCGATGACAATAAGGTCCATTTTCTTCTTCTCGGCAACTTCAAGTATCTCATTCGCTGGAGAGCCGGAAGACATGAGAATGGTTTTGACTGATACCCCCTCTGCCTGGAACATCGCCGCTGCCTTCTCAAGCACTTCCTCTCCCCTGCGCTTCATACTCACATTTACGCTATCTGCTTCCTTTGCAGAAAGTTCAAGGTCAAGGCCGGCAAGGAAAGGGGTTACCGTCATAAGATGAATTTCTGCTTTTTTAGTTTTAGCAAAATCAAGTGCTGCTTTGACAGCGTCCATCGAATATTTTGATCCGTCTACCGGTACGAGTATATTCATTCTCTCTCTCCTTCCTTAGACTTCCTTCTTAACTTTGGCTTTCTTCATGCTGAGTCCCAATCCCTCAAAGATGAAGAAGATCGCGAAACCCCACCACAAGGTATAGGCCACATAGAAGACCAGGAGAAATGTCATCAGAAAGGCCTTGTCCTTCACCTTTACCGCATCAACCCCATAGAAATTGTATGAGGCCTCAATCGCCTTCTTGGTAACATCGGATACCATCTTGGCCTCTTCAATCTTTCCTTCCTTCTTGAAAATCTTGTCTATCTTGGGCAAGACATTATTCCACTGCCTGAACATCTGTTTCACATCGTCAGTTCCCATTGCCTCTGCGTATTTGGCCTTTATCTTGTCCCCTTCGTTATTAAACATCGCATCTGCATCCTCCAACGCCGCCTTCAGTACCAGCCCCAGGTCTCCTTCTATCTTTAATTCAATCCCATTGACTTCAACCTTCACTCCGGGGTTAAGCGTAAACAGCTTAGATGCCCGTTGGGCCCTCTGTTCAGATTCTCCCGGCTTATCTTCAGGCTTATCCATCTTGATAGTCGCTGAAAACATTCTCCCCATAAACTTCTCGTTGCTTTTCACAACCTTCGGGATAAAATACGATGAGCCCTTCGCGAGCTGGTTGAACATCTCATCAGCCCACTGTAATCCATTCTGCGGCTGCCCGTCTGCAGTTTTCGGGAAAATAGGTGAAAACATCAGAAACAATACCACAAAAAAGGAGAGGGCCATAACTATCCCGAGACCCATATGTTTCTTTGCCTGTGCCATTTTTATCCCTCCTCTCTTAACTTTCCGATGTTTGCAAAAAACTTGCTGATGACCCAAAAGCCGAAGAATCCGACGACGATCCAGAAGATGATATTCCCGATAAATTCTATGTTTGTGGTCAGCGTCTTATCCATGTTGATATATTCAAGTTCTGTCAGCTTCTTCGGAAGGGTCGAGGCCCTGTTAATAAAACCGGCAATGATCGACATCGCATAGAATCCCCTGATATGGATACCCTTGACGACTTTTGTCGTGAGCGCTCCGACCTGGATCCCGATCAGTGAACCAATCAGCATGCCCATTGCAAGGGTATAGAACACATAGCCGTAAATAGCATACTGGGCTATGGACGCAAGACCTGCGGTGAAGATAATCTGGAGGATATCCGTACCGACTGTGGTTGCTGTTGAAACGCCGAAGATGTAGACAAACATCGGGAAGGTGACAAAACCACCGCCGACACCCATAATCGCTGCGAGCATGCCGACAATCACACCGCCTATTGCTACAAAAAGCCAGGAGATCCTTCTTCCACCAAAGTCTTCATCAAAGGTTATCATGGGTGGGATGTTGATCTTCTGGATATTGACAGCCAGGGAAGTCATACCCGAAGGCCCTCCGTGTGCATCGTGTCCCCCGCCGCCACCCGCAGCCGGTTTCCTCGTTGACTTGATAAAATCAGCCATTGCATAAAAACCGAGGAACCCAAGCAATACGGCATACACCGTACTGATAAAAGCTTCACTCAATAAGGGGTCTTTATTATAGAGTGTTTTGTTGATCCAACCGCCAATAAAGGTACCACCGCTTGACCCGACAAGAAAAGCGATTGCAAGCTTTACGGAAACATTCCCGAGTTTCTTGTGAACAGTAGTTCCCATAATTGCCTTTGCAAAGATATGGAAAACATCTGTTCCGACTGCAAGGATCCCTTTTACCCCCGCAGCCATGAGTGCAGGGGTGATAATAAACCCTCCCCCTGCACCAATACAACCGGTGATAAGACCGGCAGCAAGACCAACCGCGATCGAGACGACGAAAATGGTAGTCGTATAGTGCGCGGGCGCATATGCTGTCTTCCCTCCTATCATGTCTGCTGCCGTCGTGAGCGACACAGCGAGTATCGGCAGCGTGAGGATCAGCAGGACAAGAAGTTTCTTCCGGTTTTTGATAATACTCATTGAAACTTCATAATCCCATTTCGCATGAGCCATACTGGCTGCTTTGAGAAATTCGTACGTCTGTCTTCCAAAACCCATTTCATTTCCCTCCTTTTGTAAAATCTGCACCTGTCACTTTATCCTTTCAAATTCCATCTGAAATTTATGTTTCCTGCCATAACCGGCCACCCTGGTATACGCAACCGGGGTCCCGTCGGAACTAACCAGTGTTCTGCTCATGAGCAGTGCGGGAGAACCTTCTTTCATGTTCAGCACACCGGCAATTTCTCTCTGAATTTCGGTTGCTTCCATTGTCTGAAGAACTCTGAATATCTTTTTCGTCCCTTTCTCTTCTATCAGGTCATACAGCGACCTGGCAGCGATATCTACTTCTTCTATATCAGGGAAGACAAAGGCAGGTATAAAAATCTCTTCATAAAACGGCTCGTCTTCAACAAATTTCCTGCAGGCGAAATAATATACCGGTTCATCCGTTTCGAGCAATGGCCTGACACTTTCGGGGGCTTCCCTGAGCTCCCTCCGCATGATTTCTTTCTGCACTTTCACCTCCTCTCCAAATATATCGTCTGTTACACTCGTTCTCATGACTATGCCGAGTTGGGGAAGCGTATAGGTTACAAAGGTTCCCTTTCCCTGTTGTCTTTTCAGATATCTTTCCCTTACGAGTTCCTGTATCGCCTCCCGGACAGTTACCTTACTCACGTCATAAATCTTGCAGAGTTCATCCTCTGTCGGGATCTGTGTGCCGGGCGGCCATTCCCCGCTCTCGATCTTTTCGGTCAGGATCGAATAGATCTGCACATAGAGTTTTTCCTTGCTGCCCCTGTCTACTGTTTTCTCAATCCTCATATGCTTAGAAATTCATGTCTTTATAATCTTTCCTCTAAAAAGCAATAGACATGCCAATTATGTAACTAATTGTTTTTTATGTTTAATTATTTCTATTGAGAGAGGAACTGCAATATTTTGATGCGAAGGAAACAGGGAGTTAAATTATTTTCAGGGTATCCCAGATGTGCAACATTATGCTGCACTGCAACATTTTTATGCTATTTAAGCTCTTTTAATTTCCTCTGGAGCTGCTGGCGATGGACACCGAGCAGGAGTGCGGCTTTGGTAATATTTCCTCCCGATTTCTGGAGGGCGTCCCAGATTAATTCCTTTTCGACGCTCAGGAGCGTTTCCCGCAGTTTTGGAGTCGGGGTTACCTTCTGAGAGGGTGTCTGCTGCATATGTGCAGGCAGGTCTGCAGGGAGGACCTGCTGGCTGCCTGCAAAAGATATGGCATGCTCAATAATATTTTCGAGTTCGCGCACATTCCCGGGATAGGCATAGTGCATCAGGATATTCATAGCTTCGTCACTGACGCCCTTTACCAAGAGGTCTTTCCTCTTGCTTGAATGCTTCTCCAAAAAGTGCTGGACGAGCACCTGAATATCTTCCAGCCTTTCGCGCAGGGGCGGAAGGTGGATATTGATGACATTCAGACGGTAGAAAAGGTCCTCCCGGAACAGCCCTTTCCTGATCGAATCGACAAGGTCCCTGTGTGAAGCGGATATGATGCGCAGATCTACCCTCATCGGTTTGCTCCCTCCGATCCGCATCACCTCTCCTTCCTGAAGCACTCTCAGTATCTTCACCTGAAAGAGTGGTGACACATCGCCGATCTCGTCAAAAAAAACCGTCCCGCCGTCTGAGAATTCAAGAAGGCCTTTTTTTGTATAGTTAGCCCCGGTAAAAGCGCCCCGTTCAAACCCGAAGAGTTCGGATTCCAGAAGGGTATCAGGAATTGCGCTGCAGTTGATCACTCCAAAGGAATTGTCGTGTCTCGGACTCCATTTATGGATTGACCGTGCAACAAGCTCCTTTCCTGTACCGCTCTCGCCGGTTATCAGAACGTGGCTCTCGCTTGCCGCCGCTTTCTTGATCAACCCATACACAGCCTGCATGGATGGACTGGTGCCCATAGTTTCGTCAAAGCCGTAGTCATGGGTAAGTATCTTCTTCTTGTGTTTATTGATGATCTCGTTCAACACTTCGATGCTGAGTGGTTTTTCGAGGAAGTCGCTTGCGCCGAGCTTTATCGCTTCAACCGCTTTCTTTACATCCGGTTTTGCAAAGGCTATGACCGGAATATACCGCCTCAGTTCGAGTAATTTCTTTTGCCAGGCCCTGCTGTCAAGGTCCAGAAGGGCAATATCATATTTGAGGGGGTTCACAGAATCAGTGCTGATCGAAATATTCCGCTGTTTCAGCTTCAGCCTGTTTATCGCGCTCTTGAGAGATTGAAAGAGGTCTGCCACCTCTCTTGATTCATCGGTAACAACAAGGATATTACGCATTCGGTATTGTATACAAATCAGCGGGGAAAAACATAGCCGTGCATACAGTCAATTTGCAGGGACAAGCTCAATCAGGGTGACTTCGGGAGGCGAGAGGAAACGGATCGGCGGTCCCCAGGTCCCTGAACCCCTGCTTACATACAGGCCGGACCGCTCAGAAAGCTCTGCAAAGCCTGCCTGGGTCGGGTAATAAAGCCAGGTGAGAATGCTGAAAGGGAATATCTGCCCTTTATGGACATGCCCGGACAACTGAAGATCGAAAAGGTCGATTACCTCCTTATTCACCAGGGGCCTGTGCTTAAGAAAGAGAGTGAAAAGGTTATTCGAAAATCCGGAGAGCAGCTGCTGTTCGGATACTCCATGAAAACCGCCATAGGCGCTTGCCTGAGTATCATCGACACCGGCTATATTGATCAGTCCCCCGACTGTCTGTCCTTGTCCCTGCAAGAGAGTAAACCCGGCCTTTTCGGTAAATTCCAGTGCCTGATCAATGCCTGCATAGAATTCATGGTTGCCTGTTATCGCAAATTTGCCGTATCGTGGTTTCACCTCCTGCAGCAGTTCTGCGAGGTGCGAGAGGTTGTCAATCTGACCGTCAACGAGATCGCCTGTGGATACCAGGATATCAGGGGCCGCTTTCCTCACCGCATCGAGAATTCTTTTTAGCCGCTCTTCTCTGACAATAAGCCCGATGTGGACATCGGTTATCTGCACTATTTTGATGCTTCCTGCCTCTGCAGGAATCCTGGGAGATTGGATTACTACGGTTTCGGTCCTGATGTTCCGGGCCTCAAAATATCCATAAATAGCGATGACAATGGAAAATGCAAGGGGGACGAAAAATGCATAGGGAGCGGATACTGCCAGGGACGAAAAATTTCTCCTGAGAATGAATCCTGCGGCAGAGACAAGAAGGCGGTAAAAATCGATTACCACTGCGGCAGAGAGAAAGAGAAAGAGGATGCCGAGCCATATGTATCCTGTATATGACATCAGGCGGGCAAACGATTCGAACCCCGCCTTTTCCGAGAAACGGACAAGCACCGGAGCGAAGAGCATTATCAGCATGAAGAACCCTACGCCGAGACTTGCCCGAACACTGAACGCGAACGCTGCCTTTGCTTTCATGAATGCATACAGATGCATGCTGCCGTAAATGAGGAAAAATGTCACGAAAAAGAGTGTCATGGCAATTTACCGTTATTCTTTAAATAATACACTGAATCCCTGAAAACATTTCTCATCCACTTCAATGCATTCCCGGGGATACATCCGACTTTGCTTTCCTCATGAGCAGCACAAGCGGAAGCACACAAACCATCACGATGCTGATAATGCGAAAGGTATCGTTGAATGAGAGCATCGATGCCTGCCTGAGAAGTTCTCTGTATATCATTCCGAGTCCGCCCTGCTCTGAGAGAGTATTCTCGATTCCCCTGTACTGGAGAACCCGGGCAATCTGTTCGGAAGTCATCTGGTAGGCAGGATCGAATGGGGTAAGATGCTCCGCTAAATGGGCCTGATGAAATTGCGCACGCCGCGAGAGCATCGTGGTTACGAATGCAACACCAAAACTCCCCCCAAGATTCCTGAGGAGATTATAGATTGCAGATGCATTGCCCATATCTTCTTTCCTGATACCGGACATAGTCATAGTAGTGAGCGGGATAAAGAAAAAACCCATGCCAATCCCTAATACAATTCTTGGCCATATCACGGTATAAAAATCGGCGGAGAGACTGAAATTCGACATCAGATACGTAGCATACGCATTCACTGCAATGCCAAAAGCCAGGAGGGCCTTCGGATTCACTTTATTTACCAGGCTTCCGGCTAAAGGAAGGGCTATTAATGTCGCCATCCCTCCCGGCCCCAAAACAAATCCCGCGAGAAATGAGGTATATCCCATAAGTGTCTGCAGATAGATCGGCAGGAGCACGATGCTCGCAAAGAGATTGAAAAATCCCAGGAACATTACTATGTTTCCGGTACTGAAAGAAATATTTTTGAATGCCCTGAGGTTTACTACAGGGTTTTTCGCAAACAGTTCGACCACCACAAAAGAGAGAAGGGAGACCGCTGAAGTTACGCTCATCCAGAAAATAAAACCTGAAGAGAACCAGTTCTCCTGCTGACCCTTGTCGAGGACGATCTGGAGGCAACCGAGCCCAAGAGCAAGAAGCGCGAGACCCCAGTAATCGACCTTCATCTTCATCCGTTTCATATACGGCGGGTCTGCGATGAAAATCATGGTGAGGAGGATTGAAATGATACCGATCGGCACATTAATGAAGAATATCCAATTCCATGACCAGTTGTCCGTGATCCAGCCGCCGAGGAGCGGGCCTACTATGGGACCGAACATAATGCCTACCCCGAACACCGCCATGGCTATACCGTGCTGACGCGGAGGGAATGTCTCAAGGAGGATGGATTGTGACAACGGCTGCAGCGCTCCTCCGCCTATTCCCTGTAATATCCTGAAGAAAACCAGGCTCTGGAGACTCCACGCTGCGCCGCAGAGAAAAGAACTTATGGTAAACGCGGTGATCGAAATAATCAGATACCTTTTCCTGCCGAAAAACCTGCTCAGCCATCCTGTCATGGGTATAATGATCGCATTCGAAACAAGATACGAGGTTATCGTCCATGTCGATTCATCAATCCCGGCGGAGAGACTTCCCCGGATATGGTCGAGCGCGACATTGACCACAGAGGTATCTATTATCTCTATGAGTGTAGGAAGCATTACGGTGAGCGCGATAAGCCATTTATTCATGAATCAATACGGTATGGGCGCTTGGAATAAACCAACCTCATTCAATCAAAATCGTCGGCACGACAGACATCCCGACGCGAAGGATATGGTCTTTGTCTGTTTCTTTGTCGAAAACAATCTTTATGGGTATCCTCTGGACGACTTTCACATAATTGCCGGTTGCATTTTCCGGTGGGAAAAGTGAGAAGACCGCTCCGGTACCAGACATGATGCTCTCGACCTTTCCATGGAATTCCTTGCCCGGATAGGTATCAACGCTGATTGCCACCTTCTGTCCGGGCCTCACCTTTTCGAGCTGGGTTTCCTTATAGTTGGCAGTAATCCAGATATCTTCCAGGGTCACAACAGCCATGAGCGGTCTCCCTGCTTCTACCTGGTTTCCGATCTCTACCGATTTCCTTGTAATATACCCATCAGATGGAGCATAAATTTTTGTATAACCAAAATTAAGCTGTGCTGCATTTAATTTCGCCTCATTTTCTTTGATCGCCGACATTTGTGCCCCCCTTAATGCTTCGACCTGCCTTACGACAGCCCCTTGCGTCCCCAGCGCTTTCTCTGCTTGTTTCAGTTGTTCCCTTGCCGCTTTGACCTGTGCTGATGCAATAGTGTGAGAGGTCATTGTCTTTTCATATCTCTCCCTTGAGATGGCTTCCGATTTATAGAGATTTTCTGCCCTTCTGCTGTCATTCACAGCCTGCTGAAAATTTGCCTCCTGCAGTTCCAGATTCGCCTTTGCTGCTTCCAATGCGGCATGAAGTTCCGCAATCTGTGTTTTTGACACACTGATCTGCGCATCAACCTCTGTAAGTTTTGCCTTCTCAGCGCTGGTTCCTGACTCAGCTTCTTCAACCTTGACTGCGAAATCGGCAGGGTCGATCTCTATCAACAGGTCACCTTTTTTAACAAGCTGGTTGTCTGTGACATGAATGATGCTGACAGTCCCCCTGATCTTTGACGCTATAGTATGCATCCGTCCTTCAATGAATGCATCATCGGTAGTAATATGGGTAGCTTTATATCCGAGATAGAAGAAGAGGCTTACTGCCCCTACGAGCAGCACGAATGCAAGGACAATAAATCCGAATTTCTTTCGCTTGTTATTATTGTTACTATTCTTCTTTTCTTCATCCATCAGAGTTGATCCCCTTGTTTCTTCGATTTTCTCTCTCCCTCTTCAGATTATTGAGTAGTCTGTCCATAAATTCAGGATTTGTCATCCCGGCCTGACCGGCCTACGACTCGTAGAGCGAGAATGACAATTTTTCTTAGAATCGTACTTTATGGACAGACACTCTGTATAAACTGCCGGAACAATACGAGTAAAAAAAGCAACGTAATAGTATATTCTATCTGATATTTTTCGTGATTCTCCAAGTGAACAATTGTTCATGTGAACTTACGTTCAGTTTATAGGCAAGCGACGGGGTGTGTCAAGAAAATTTTGGGGAGAAAATTACTTTTTTGTGGTAAGAATCCGGTTCCTGTCGTCGAGGAAAACGATGTCCGGTTCGAAATTCTTTATCGTATTGTCCTGGAAATAACTGTAACAGAAGATAATAATCTTGTCCCCGACCACCCCTTTCCGTGCTGTCGGGCCGTTCAGGCATATTTCACCGCGTTTTCCGGGGATGACATATGTTTCAAACCGTTCTCCGTTGTTCAGGTTGCTGATCATCACCTGCTCATAGGAAAGTATGCCTGCCTTCTTAAGGACTGTTTTATCAATAGTAATACTCCCCTCGTACGAAAGGTTAGACTCTGTAACCGTTGCGCCATGTATCTTTGCTCTCAGAATGCACCGTAACATAAAATCCTTCCCTGTAAAACACTTTCTTTTTTAAAGTATGCATGTTTTCCGGATACAAAAGCAACTTTGCTAAGTGCGTGTGTCGATATTCGGTCCTCCTGCCCGGACGCAAGCCAGTATAATCATCCCGGCAAGAAAAAAAACGGCAATTGACAGGATTGCAGGCCTTTGGCTTCCGAACGCTGTTGATATCTGTCCGAATGCGAGCGGGCCGAGTATTGCTGAAGATTTGCCCACCAGAGAGTACACGCCGAAATATTCAGCCTCCTTCCCCCGGGGAATAAATTGTGTATAAAGAGCACGCGAGGCTGCCTGGACAGTCCCGAGGCCAAGGCCTGCACATAACGCTATGCCCCAAAACTGACTTTTTGTGTATACGAAAAAGGCGACCGTGGCAACAAGCGTCCACAGAAAAAGCGAGGCGTAGACAACTTTTTTTGGCCCCCAAAGGTCGATGGGTTTTGCCATGATCAGGGAACCCAGTAACGCAGTCAGTTGTACAAGAAGATAAAGGACGATCAGTTCCTGGGCCTGAAACCCGAGGGTTGTTGCGGCAAAAATGCTCGAAAAAACAATAACGGTATTTACCCCGTCCTCATAGAGAAGAAACGATATCAGGAATTTTCTCGCCTCTTTCTCCCGCCAAATCTCTCTCAGGGTTTTCATTGTATAGCGGACCCCTTTCGCACCGGCACGGGTCCAGGCACCGTCTGCTCTTCTGTCGCCGGGGAGAAACAAAAATGCAGGCAGGGAAAACAGTGCAAAGAACAGGGCCACCATCACCCATACAATTTTGAAATCTCCTGCTTTAACCAGGGGGAGCGCGATCAGGAGAGCAGCGATAGAACCGGCATACCCGACCATGTAACCCCATGCAGACACCCTGCCGGTATATTCCGAAGGGACTATTCTCGGGAGAAAAGAATTGTAGAAAACCAGTCCGCCCTCCATGCCGAGATTGGCAATGACAATGAGAAAGAATCCTTCGATAACCATTCCCTCGTTCAGGCAGGACAGGCCTGCGATTGCTGCCACACTGATTGCGGTATAGAGAAAGAGAAAATTTTTTCTCAGTCCCCCGAAATCTGCGATTCCTCCGAGAAAAGGCGATGTAAGGGCGACAATCGCCATGCTTATTGAAATTGCCCTTCCCCACCACAGGTCGCCGAGCCCGGCATCGTTCCCCACAATCACACTGGTATAATATACAGGGAAAACAACTGCCACGATCACTGCTGAATAGCTTGAGTTTGCAAAGTCGAACAGCGTCCAGCTGATGAGGTGTTTCTTGTTGAGATTCATGACAGGCTCTATAGGTGCAATTGTGAAGCGACTTTTATCGCCTCGATCATACTTGAAGGGTTCGCAATCCCTTTCCATGCGATGTCATATGCTGTCCCGTGGTCAGGAGAAGTGCGGACAAAAGGTAATCCAACCGTAACATTCACCCCGGTGTCGAAAGCAATCATCTTCAGGGGAATCAATCCCTGGTCGTGATACATGCAGACGACCATGTCGATATCGCCTGCATATGCTTTACGGAAAACTGTATCAGGGGGCCAGGGGCCTGAGACAGGGATGCCCTCTTTTACCGCAGCCCGTATCGCAGGAATGATTGCGTTACTCTCTTCATCTCCGAACATCCCCGCCTCTCCGGCATGCGGATTGAGCCCTGCAACTGCAATTGTTGGTCTTTTGATCTTCAGCATTCTGCATGCCTTCACTGCAAGCCTGATCGTTTTCAGGACCCTCTGTTTCGTGATTAACTCCGGCACCTGACTGATCGCCGTGTGTATGGTAACAAGTATGACACGGAGGGGACCTCCCGCGAGCATCATGGCGTAGTCTTTTGTCCCTGACAATTCTGCAAGCATTTCCGTATGGCCCGGCCATGGCAACTCTGCCATCTTCATGGCTTCCTTTGATATCGGCGCCGTAACAACCCCGTCAACCTTTTTCTCCAAAGCAAGCTCGACCGCCTTTCTGATAAAGCGTGCGCATGCAGCCCCTCCTTCCGGCGTCGGCATACGTTTTTTTATCCCGGGAATGCTTTGCAAATCAATTAGATGGATTGTGTTCGGTATCAACTTTATTTCTTCAGGGGAACTCACGGTTTTGATTTTGGTGGGCAATCTGAGAAGTGCAGCTGCCTCCTGCATCACGCCCGCATCTCCGATAATTACTGGGATACAGCATTTCCTGACCGCAGGAGATGCAACAGCCCGGATAATGATTTCTGCCCCGATGCCTCCCGGATCGCCCATGGTAATCGCAAGAATTTTCTTGACCGGTTCATACTGTTTGGTCCCGCTCACACGCTCCCCCCTTTGGGAAAATCATTGCTTTTCATGAAGCCTTATGTTGATGCAGGCCTTCTTTTTGAGTTCGGCGAGATGGAATTTAAGGCGGTCGTTCAGTTCGCGTTCAGTAAGATAATTCTCGATCTCTTCCCTTACGTCATCGAGTTCCTTCTCTCCAAATGCCTCGCGGTGCGAGTTGTAATACTCTGAAGCCTCTTCATCTTTGATTCTGATGAATGCACGGATTTTCAGGTCAATATACTCATTCATGAGTTCATCTTCAGAAGGCGCTTCAATCCTTATCTTTTGCCCCTCTCTGACGAGGAGCATCCTATTGACCATACTATTGAGCACCTCTTCTCTCGTAATGTCCGGCAGAACCTTGACCGTTGCCGCATACTTCTCCTCGAGGTCGCTAAGAGTGATCGCAGTGTTGTCGATAGATGCAACCAGCCGGTCCCGGATGGTTTCTGCCAAGAGCGATGAGCAGAGAGCAAAGAGCAGAAAACACAGAGTAGAGAACCAAACACCGGGATTAAAGCGCCGGGAAAAGACTTCGGACGTCTTTTTCGGTATAACACGCTTCTCAGGTATCGTTTTCATCTCTTCGCCCTATGCACCTCGCTCTCTTCTTTTTTTAAAAAGCATGGCCTATGCTGAAATGAATCTCTCCGCTGCTTTCGCCTTTTCCTCTCTGAAGCTTGTATCCGTAATCAACCCTCAGGGGACCAACCGGTGTATTGTATCTCAGACCAAGTCCTGCGGTAAATTTAATGTCAGCCAGGTCCACATCAGTGATGTCAACCCATACATTGCCTCCGTCAAGAAATGCTACCACCCCTATGCCCTTTCCTAATAACGTCCTCAACTCCAGATTCTCCATAAGGAAGACATTTCCTCCAGTCGGATTCCCGTCTTTTCCTTTCGGCCCGAGGGTATCCTGTTCATATCCTCTCACAGTGCTTCTGCCTCCAAGAAAGAACCGTTCGACAATGGGCAGTTCCTGTGTAGCCCCGTAACCCTGGGCCATACCTCCCCGCAACGAGGCAGCAAGAACAAGCCATTTTCTCAGCGCATGGTAGCTGTTTCCGTAAAACGATATTTTTATAAAATCAGTTTCCGAAAGAAAAAGAGGAGAGGTAAGCTTTACGGAAAGGCCGGAAAGGATTCCCTTTGAGGGATAAAAGGGGTCGTTGCGGGTATCATAGATGAGACCAAGCCGCATACCGCTAATAAGGAGTGTCCCCGTATCCTCCTTGCTGAGCACAACATCAGGCTGCACATCATAAGTATTGACTACGGAAAATTCATAGTAGAGTTCAGATTTCAGCATTTCACTTATCTTTTTTTCGACTCCGGCCGTTACCGTATGCCTTGAGAGCTTGTACCTCGTCTCCCGCGTATCGATATTCACTTCTTCCTTTTCTTCACCGAGGATAAAAGCCCTGAAAGGCAAAGGGGTACGCAGAAACAAAAACCAGGGTTCAAAATATTGAAGGATATAGCGCTTTTCGAGCGAACTCCCTTCAAGACGCAATGATACCTGTCTGTTCATACCCCAGAGATTCCGGTAACTCAGTTCCAGAAACCCCCTGTACCGTTCATAGTCTCCGTAACCGATCCCGAATTCTACCGCACCTGCTTTGCCTTCCTGCACCTTAATGAGGGTGTCTTTCCTATTGCCATAGGTATCAATCAGTTCTGTGGTGATATCGGTAAACAACCCCAATTTATACAGTTTTTGTCTCTGTTGCGTAACTAGGCTGTAATTAAGGGGATCACCCTCCTTCTGCAATAATTCCCTGTCTATGATTTCGTACTGCGTTTTTTGATTCCCCTTTACGATAACTTTACTGAAAAATTGCTGTGAGCCCTCGGCAACAGCAAAAGTAACAAGGACTGTCTCTCCCTCGAACTGTCTGTCAATGGCTACCCGTGCGTTCAGGAAGCCTGCGTTGTTATACAACTCGAGAATGCGATAACGGGCATCCGAAATATCGACTTCATTATACGCTGCACCCGGTTTGATATTGATTGCTTTTCTTACCGCAGGCTCGTCAACAGATTTTGTGCCTGAGATCTTCACTTCCTGTATTATCGTTTTATGCCCTTCATTGATTCCGACAGATATGTCCATTGTCCGGGTTTGTTCTTTATAGGTCGTCTCAAAATCCTTCACCTCAGCCGACAGATAACCAAGAGAATCGTAGAGATATTGCAGTGTCTCCCTGTCAGTATCAACATAGTCCGGATTATATATTTTCCCTTCTTTCAGGAGCATGAAATCTTTCAGATTCTTTTCCTTCAGATGGATGCTTTTAAAGGCAATCTCGCCGACCTTGACTTGTGGACCTTCAGCAATAAGAAAGGTGGTTGTTATAAATCCGTCACTGGATGCCGAAGCCGGGGTTACCACAACAAAAGGATACCCTTTATTGTGGTAAAGTAATTTTATCCTGTGCGCAGCCTCTGCGACGATGTCTTCACTGAAGTCCTCAACTTCAAAAAAAGGCGTTTCTCTGATGAGATTTGTGCGGGAAATGGCGGAATTCCCTTCAAAGTTTATTGCAAGATGCTGTCCGGAATCAACAGGGATATGAAGTTCACCGTCTTTAAAGCCATATGATCCGACAACGGGTCTGAAATATCCCCTCTTTTTGTAATATGCCCTGATCTTTTCGATGTCTTTCAGGAGAACGGACTGATCATAGATATCGCCTTCGGACAATTGCATAATCCAGAGGATTTCTTCGGTATCCCTGCCTGCCCCGTCAAGGATAATTTTTCTGACGATATCCGGCTCACCCGTATTCACTGTGAGCCTTATCACAAGACTGTTTTTTTCTTTTGACTGCCGGACCTCCGTACTGACAGCGGCCCGGGGGAATCCGGAGACGGCAAGTTTTTCCTGCAGTTCAGCAGCAGCATGATCGAATGAATCACACATGAAAAGCTGCCCTTTCTTAAGAGGATACATCCTCTGTATCTTTCTTCCGGACAGTACGGAATCGCCCTCTACTGAGACAGTTTCGATCGTCTTTCTCTCCGCGACAGAAATAAACACCTCCGGGTTCTCGCCATCGGTGACCGTTACGGAAATATCTTCAAATATCCCTTTGAGGAAAGCGCGTTTTATTCCTGCACGAATCTGCTCCCGATCGGGGAATTCCCCGGATTGTATCCCGAAAAGATACAACAACTCCTCCCGCTCTATTGTAGAAAGCCCGTCTATTCGGACCCCAGCAATACCTGCACCTTCTGCATAGGAGGAGAAAAAGAGTGTTATGCAGCAGAGGAGGACTCCCAGCAGACGTCCTGTATTTATCTGAACTCGAACCTGAACTTTATATCACCTCCCACCCCTCTTCTCTCGTCATGTATTCCGACAAGAGAGATATTCCTGCTTATCAGATACTCGACCTTGATAATCTGCTCCTCAGTGGACCCGAGGAGGTTCGAATAGGTTACGTAGAGTTTGTCCGCAATGAGCCGTTTTGAAACTATCACCCGTGGACTTACCGTGCCGGTAGTCTCGGAAACCGCAGGTTCGACCTGAAACCTGTCTATTCCTGTGATCATCTTCATGCGCTCTTCAATGACATCCGCTACAGGACCTGCAACAAATGACGTTGCCTCTCCCGCCCCAATGCCCCCTTCGATCCCTTTCATCTGTGAGCCTATCCTGCCGACGGTCAGCAATGCAAGGATATCGACTTCATCAAGATGAGGAGTGGAGGTGAGCGCAAGCGTAAAGTGATCGATCTGTCCCTCGAGAGTCAACCTGATATTATAGCTGCTCACCGTTGTTTCTGCAGTAAAATTGAAAACAGGCATTATCCTGTTAGGGTCTGCAAAATCAGCGCTTGCATGGATGATCCTGAATTCATTGTTTCTGAAATATACATATCCTTCGTTCGATTCCACTCTTCCAAACAAAACTGGGTGCAACAGTGTCCCTTTTAAAATCATATCCCCCCGGATATTCACAGGCGCCCGTGCGATATTGTTGTCCACAGAAATTTTATCGCTTCCCGTAATACGTATGTTTAACTCCGTGTGCTCAAACAGGGTTGTTTCTGCACGGGGGATGTCTTTCGACTTTGACTGGAATATCCAGCTTCTCCACTCTATGTTCTCCTTGTAATACGCTCGGTTGATCCGTATGTCGCCGACAATATTCTGTTGTTCCGGGGTCCCCTTCAGGAGAAGGTTCCCCCCGAAATTAAGGGAAAAATTTCCGGAAGGCGAAGTCGAAACATTCTCGACGGCAGCTTCGACATAGAACCGCTTAACTTTGAACGCTTTCAGGGAGACATATCCGGAAGCAGTAATATTGCCTCCCCCGATTTTGCCTGTCAGTTTCTGGAGGACGATCCTGTCTTCATCCATGAAAAGATGCCCGTTGAGAGAACTGATATAGGCAGGGTAATCACGGAGACCAACGGATGCGTCAGTTACATTCATTCCTCCCTTGACCCCCGGATCGTCCCAGGGGCCGGAAATCGAAAAGGAGAAGTCGGCATCACCTTTGAGATACCCGATTTTTTTCGACATGCCCTTGAGCGGAGCGAGCGCGGACTTCCCTTCAAGACTGAGATTATAAGATTTCCCGATTTCAAGTCCTCCTCTGAGGCTGAATGATGTTGTACCGCTCTTCAAGGTACATGCAGTAACAGAAAGCGCCTTATTCTGCAGGGAAAAAATTATCGGTGAGTCATTCGATAAAGTCTGTCCAAAGAGTGAAAGGGTAAACCGTTCCAATGCCGTTGAAACCGAAATGGTATGTCTGTCCCCCCGTAAGTGCATTTTTCCTTCAAGGAAAAGCTCAAGGTCTTCAGGGACATCTTTTAAAACCGAACTCACAATAAAATCGTACCGGGCGGGCTGTATGGAAAGTTCCGCGCTCCACGGAAGTCTCTCGTCAAGCCTGCCGCTCCCCCTGAGCTGCATCTTCTCATTAAAAAGGTCTCCCTGCACCGAGATATCCTTGTTCCGGATCGAAGCGGTAATATGCCCTCTTCCCATATCCTTTCCCTTGAATGTGCCGCCGATAACCCGGGCGTGGAAGGTAAGCACAGGGTTGTCAAACGTTCCCGAACCTTCTGATTTCAGGGAGATGGTCACGTCATCAGGCATCCTTTGCAGGCCAAGGTCTTTGAGGAAGAGCTTTTCAGCAGAGGCATTGTAAGAAAATTTCCCTCCATGCGAGAATGTTGCTTCCGCATCAAGAACTGATTTATCTTTTCTTATTTGCAGCTTTTTCAATGAGAATTCATTATAGGTAAAGGTAAAAGCAGATGAAGCCCCATCAAAGGGTATCGTATACACTGATGCGTTCTCTGCAGAAGCATTGCCTCTGACAATAAAATCTCTACCCCTGCCGGTCATGCCCATCTCTGCATTCAGTCTTCCCTGCCCCGCAAACTCTTTGTAGAAGATCTGGACTGTTTTTCCGAAATCGGCCTTTCTGAGAGAAGCCTTCAGGTCATAGAGCGGCGCAGAAACGTCAAAAAGTTGCCTTGCGCTCGGAAAGGATATTTTCCCCTTCACGGTATGCTCCTGGCCTGGTGATCTGAAAAAAGTTTCCCGGGTGCTGAGCAATGCTCGTTCATAAGCAAAATCGGACACGATACTGTCAAGCTGATATCCTTCGAGAGTAGCGTTCGCAAGGATGGCCCTTCCCGATATTTTCAGGTTTTCCAGCGGACCGGCTATTTCGCCCGAGAATTCACTGTGGCCGCTCAGGCCCTTGTAATATGGCGCAGCGAGGTCAATGGCAGACTCTGAAATCAGTCTTCCCCTCATTTGCATAGTACTCTTTGGCAGGTTGACCGTCCCGTTTAGGGTCAGATGCGACAGAGGTGTGTGAATCTGCAGGTCTTCCAAAGAAACAATGCGCTCATGCATTGAGAATCTACCCTTTATGTCCCGTATCCTGCTCAATACGTTTTCAACCGGATACGGTTCTCCCGAATAATATGATTTCTGTACTCTCAACGCTGCTTTGTAGAGAAACTTACCTTCCGGATTGAATGTATTCCCTGAGGTGGTCAATTCCCCATCAACCTTTCCATCCGGGATTTCCGGGTCCCACTTGATAAGCCCAAAGACCGGAAGACTGTCGACAGACTGAAATCTGACACGGAGTGAATAAAAATCGACAATCGGGAGATGGATCAACGCCTCAGCCTGCCCTTTTCCGTTATAAAGTAATGCAGCGCCGTTTTCGAATTTCATTATCCTGTCTTTATACAAAATATTGCAGCTCAGTGTATCGATATCCACACCATACAGGTTCCCCTGCTGTAGCTTTGCCTTTGCGTTTCCCGAAATATCCGTAAGCGGTCCGGTAATTTCTCCCTGAAAATCGACAAGTCCCTCAAGCTGGTCTTTCACCTTGAGAAGTTCCATGAGTGTCTGAAGATACAAATCCCCGCTCAGTTTGAGATCGAGAAAGATGTTTTGCAGTTCAGGCAGCTCCAGTCCTTTTCTCTCGCCGCGGATCATGGTTGCTTTCTGTTTTGCGGGTACGATTTTTATTTCTCCTTTGGCCGAAATCCTTCCTTCACCCCGCTCAATAAGCCCGAACAGCCGTTTGACAGAGTTTACGATCAGCGCAAGACCGGTTTTGAGTGATCCTTTGCCCCGGGAATATGCTCCCTCGGCAGTAAACTTTGAACCATACGCGCCCACTTTAAGTCTTTTGATCTCAAGTGCATCTTTCCTGAAAACAACCGCCGCCTGGATATCGCAAACGATTCTGGGCCAGGCCTCTTTTTCAAAAACCAGGTTCTGAACCTCTGCCGACAGCCGCTGTTTCTCTCCCGTGATAAATTCCCCTGAGAGGCCCTGTATTGTAAGCGCACTTTTTGCCGGTTCGTCTTTTACAAGAACCATTCCCTTTCTGACCTCAATGACTGTTATCTTTACTTTAAAATCCTTTTTTTTCTCCTCTTCAAGATATGCCTGGACATGTTTTATAATCTCTTCCAGTTTCTGTTTCCCGATCGAGATTTCAGGACTATAAAAAACCAGCCGGTAAAGAGTAATCCGTTTGCTGAAAATACCCCCGAGGTCGACATATGCTTTCACCCGGCCTGCATTCACCAGCGGGGTACCCTGTTCGTCAAGAAGTCTGACCCCCTTTGCTTCAAAAAAAAGAGGGAAAAGGTTGAGAGAAATATTTTCTACTACCACCTTTTCCCCCGTTATATCCTCAAGTTCTGGGATAAGAACTCCCTTGAGAGTATCTGATATCTGAGGGATCCGCGGGACGATTATCGCAAGCCCCAGAAAGAATATCAGTATTAAAAAAAGACCGATCTTTTTCATGAACCCATATGGTAAAAAGTATTTCGCCTCATTGAATGACCTCGTAGTAATCTGGTAGGTATCCCAACTCTCCCCTCAACGGGGAGGGAAAAATTGTAACCCACGAAGCTCCGCTTCAAACAACTCTTCTATTGATTATTATTCTTCTATAAAAATATACCATTATCTCTCCGGTAAGGCATAGAGAATTCACTGTTTGTTCCTGAAGGTATTTCTGCCAAACTTTGGTATTCTCTCTGGAGAATTGTGGAGAGCAGGTTCTGCCGGATATTTATCGGTAAGCAAGCTCTGCTTCAACCGTTGTCTCTTGCCCCTCCCTCAGGATAGTAAGGGCAACAGGGGTTCCAGGCTTGTATGCACTCAGGATGTCCGCAAGGTCCTTAAGCGTATCAACAACGGATGAATGAACACGGATGAGTATATCGCCCTGCGTTAAACCGCTCTTCTCTGCAGGTGATCCCGGGACTGTACCTGACAGGCGGATGCCTTTTCCCCGGTAGCTGAAATCCGGGACAATTCCGAGGCTTACCTTTCTCTTCTCCCTGTCTTTTTCCGGAATCATGTCGCGGGGCGTAATGGTTGCGCTGAGTCCGCTCTCCCGTTTTGCCAGATATTGAATGACTTCTCTCGCTGCTGACGCGACTTTTATGAGGCCTTGTGCATCTATCTTATCAGCCGTATCTGAAGGACGGTGATAGTCCGCATGGGCTCCGGTAAAGAGTTGCACAGCCGGCACTCCTGCACTCTGAAAACTGGCCTGGTCGCTCGAATCGAGATCTTCCTGCACCATCTCAATCTCTACGCCACTCACATGTCCTGCACCCCTGAAGATATGCACCCACTCCCGCGCCGAGTCACCGCCGAGTATCAGAAGCTTTTTCCCCTTAAGACGTCCTACTGTATCGAGATTGATCATTCCAACCGTTTTCTCGACAGGATGGCTCATCCGTGACTGCTTCTCCTCTGCAGAAGTTTTCACATAATAGTGTGATCCTCTTTTTCCGCTCTCCTCTCCGGTAAAAGCAATGAAGAGAATACTCCTGTCAGGGGTGAAGGCAGGAGCAAGAACTTGCGCAAGCTCGATAAGCACCGCGACACCGCTTGCGTTGTCGTCAGCGCCGGGGTGGACCTTTCCCTTATTCCCCTCCCTCGCATCAGGCCAACCCAGGCCGAGATGGTCATAGTGCGCCCCGACAATCACGCTCTGTCCGCTGAATTCCTGTTTTTCCCCGGGGATGTACCCGATTATATTTTTTACGGTTATGTTCGTCCGGGGTTCAACTCCTGTTTCATTCCAGGTCTGGAAGTAACTCCCCGGCGAATCCCCGAAAGGTTTAAGCCCGGCCTCCCGGAATCGCTGCGCGATAAACTCCGCCGTCCTGTCGAGACCCGGTGATCCAAACCCTCTTCCTTCCTGCTCCCTGTCCGACAGATATCGTATTGTTTCAAGCATCCTGTCTGAAGAGAACTCCGCAGGGAATTCTGCGAGCGGTTTCCTTAGCATGAGTTCTCCCCGGTTTACCTTTTGGGTCTTCCCCTGTTCATCAGGGAGAAAAACTGTCATCGGCGAGTCGATGACCGGCCAACGGTCCTTTGCGATATTTTCTGGTTCTTCTCCCTCGAAAATGAGATAACTGTATTTATGATAATGGGGCAGTTTCCTGCCGAGGCCGGACAATGCGTGAGGCAGGTCTGTTGCGATAAAAGTGAGGACCAGGCTCTTGTCTTCGGGATTCCTTGCCGTGAACACAAAAGTATGGTCCTTCCTGTCAAACTCCTTCGTTCCTATTACGAGTTTCTCCTGCGTGAAAGATATTCCATAAGGGGTGAGTCCTGTCAGCATTTTAGGAGAAAACCGGTTATCCCAGCCCAGAACCGTTACTGCCCGGTCGCCGGGGATCTGCGTGATCTCGGTGTCAAGCCTGATCTCGACCTCATCAGGCCCTGCTGTTTTGAACATTGCGGAGAAGCTACGATATGCCTGAAGCAGGGCGCTTTCTGCAGAAGCAGGGAGGATTACCAGCATTTTCCGTGAACCGAGCGCCTGTGACAAAGCAGGCGGGGTTTCGTCCCGGTCAAGCTTTCTGAAGAGATCGAACTCCGGATCAATATCGGCCCTCAGCGGTCTTGCCGGGACATGGAGTTTAAGCGCAAGTGTTTTTTTATCCATAACCACCAGTGTCTGAAACGTTTTCTGATGCCCTTCCATAGTCACTGCGATGGGTATAGTGAGAAGATACGGAGCGCCATCCTGAACCTGGTGTATGCCGGCTGTCAGAATATATCCCCCTTCATCCTTTCTGGAGCGGACATTGTTCACCTGCAATGCCGGGGCTCCAGGGCGGTGTATCCACTGGTCGAATTCTCTGTCCAGGTTTTTGCCTGATACGGTCTCAAAGCTCTTCTGCAGTTCGGTAAATGAAGCGATATGGAATTTATAATTCCTGTAAACCTCCCTGAGCGCAGCGAGAAAGATATCATCTCCTAGCTGAAGACGGAGCATGTGGAAGAACATCAGGGATTTCCCATATCCGACCGCCTCGGAGACAGAACTGTGCCGGGACCGGAATTCCGTGAGCGGAAAATCTCTTTCGTGCAGTACGTAATCCGAATATTTCTGGAGCGTCGTCAGCCGGTGCTCCGTACCAAAGCCGTCCTGTTCTTTCATGAGATGGTCAGAAAGATACGCAGTCAATCCTTCAGACCAGTTGCCTTTTGCATACTCAGGGAATACCGTGTTCCCCCACCAGGTGTGGAGTATTTCATGAGGATATGACGATTTCAGGATAAAGGGAAAGCGGAGCACTTTCGGTCCGAGAAGCGTAAAGGAGGGCATGCCGAAGCCTGTCTCCCAGAAATTCTCGACGAGCGCGAATTTCTTATATGGATAAGGACCGATCATATACTCATACAGTGCGATATATCTTATTGTGCCATCGAGATATCTGTCGGCGAGTTCTTTATCCGGTGATCTGAGAAAAACCATTGCCGAAAATCCGTCCTTCTGTTTCTCATAGAGTTCGAACTTGCCCGCGATAAGATATATTTCTTCCTGGGGCTTGGAGGATTCCCAGGCGACAAAGGTCTTCCCGTCTTTCTTTTCGTGGAGTGTCCGTTCCCCCTGACTGACGGCATCCCATGGAGAGGGAAGTTCTACTGCAAGAGAGAATGTGACGTTTTCATACTGAAACCGTGGATACCAGTATGAACTGCCGGCAAGGTATATGCCTTCATCCGCGATGAGGCCGGGTGTCTGGCTAATGCCTCTTGCATACTCTTTTCCATACTGTTCAATGGGGTGATTGACTACCCCTCCGTACCTTATGGTGAACGTGTTGACACCGGGAGGCAGGTTGACTGAAAAAGCTTCGGTCAGCTTGTCCTGAGAAAGCGTCCTGTCTTTGGTAACACGAACACCCGGTGATTCTGAAAGCGGCTGCAATCCTGCATGGAGAATAAAATTGATTCCGGCCGGCCGGCCAGGAGGAAGGGATATGGTATCAATCGCCTTAATACGATGGGATTCGGGCAGGAGAACAACTTTTATCTCGTGATGGATCAGTTCATGCTGAACAGTGATTTCTGTGACGGAATTTTTTTCAGCAAACGCAGGATAAAGGGAAATTGCGAGAAAGAAGATCCCTGACAGGAGGAAGACTATCCGGAAGTTACTCAACCCAGTCCGCAATAAAAATATCTGTTGCACGGGGTTTTCCGGGGTTTCTGTTCGATGCGAAGGCCAGCTTTTTCCCATCGGGTGAAAACATCGGGAAACCGTCAAAGACCTTGTTATCGGTGATTCGCTCCAGCCCCGTCCCGTCGCTGTTGATAAGATAGAGTTCGAAGTTATGTCCGAATACCCTGAGTTTCTCATTCCAGTCGTCCATGTTGCTCGAAAAGATGATGCGTTTGCCGTCCGGGTGCCAGGAAGGACAAAAGTTTGTGGCGCCGTTCTTAAGGATCACCGTCTTGTGTGATCCGTCAGAGTCCATTATCCAGAGGTCCAGAGGCATGGGGATGATATAGTTATTTTCCATGCAATTCCGCCACATCGCCTTTTCGTCTTCGGTCTCAGGGTACCATGCACGCCATACGATTTTTGTTCCGTCCGGAGAAAACCATGGCCCGCCGTCATACCCGACCCTGTCAGTCAGTCGCCTCACATCAGACCCATCACTGTTCATGCTATAGACATCGAAATCCCCCTCCCGCTTCGAACCGAAAACAATCCGTGTTCCGTCAGAAGAGACAATAGGTTCTGCATCATATTCGGGATTACGGGTAAGCTGTTGCATACCGGAGCCGTCACTGTCTGCAAGATAAATGTCGTAAGGATACAGTGGCCAGATATGTCCTGCGACATTGGGGTTTTTCGGCTTCGGCGGACAGTCACCAGGCATGTGGCTGGTAGACGCAAATACTAGCTTCCCATCCCCGGGCAGGAAAAAGGAACACGTATGGGCGCCATATCCGGGGCTTACCATAAGTTTATCCGAACCGTCGGTGTTCATAGTCCATATCTTGTCGCAGGCATAGTTATTGCGGTTCGACTGGAATATCAGTTTCGTACTGTCCCAGCTGAAATATGCCTCCCCGTTGTCCCCGTCAAAGGTGAGTTGGGTAACATTCCCCATGTACCGGTCATCAGAGACGATCCCGACCGGATTACTTTTCCCGTGCTGTCCTGCACAAGCCGGAAACACCGTGAGCACTAAAAACAAGAAAAACCATCTCCGGTTCATATGTTCTCCCTCATAACTATGTACTCAAAACTCCTCTTCGATTACTACCTCATTCTTGATCCTGGAGACGAATTCTTCGAGTGTGGGGATCACATATTTCCTGAGTTTTCCTGCTACCAGCGCATACATGATATCATCACCGATCTTGAGCAGGCCCTCATTGATCCAAGCCTTTACTTCGACAATGCCCTCTTTCTTCCTGTACTCAGCTAATAACGCATCAAGTCTCTCCTTCTTATAGGAAAGACGCATTCCCTTCACAGCCTTCCCTTCTTTTGACGTAGCCCGCACTACGCCGTTGTGCGCAAGGATCATCCCAAGATCCTGAAAATCTGAATTCTTTTTAATCTCTGCAACCCATTGATCAATCATCGTCTTCCCCTTCGTATCCGACTTATGAATTCGGTTTCCATGCCTTGATATACGCAGAAAATACCATATTTTCGACGCCTTCTCCGAATTTCCAGCTCCTGATTATCTCATCGCTGTTCTCTTTGTCCTCTATCCGGATATCGGTAAATCCTGCGTTCGTGAGGATCTGCGTGAGTTCCTCAACGGGAACCGATCCGGTAATTCATCCACTGTAGAACTGTTCATTCTTCTTAATCTCATCAGAGAACTCACCTCTCTTCAGGATATCCGAAATCGCTATCCTTCCCCCCGGCTTTAAAACCCTGAAGGCTTCATTAAAAACAGCCTGTTTATCGGGCGAGAGGTTGATCACACAGTTCGATACTATTACATCGATCGAGGAGTCATCCACCGGCAGGTGTTCTATCTCACCGTTCCTGAATTCGACGTTCCTGAACTTGAGTTTGCCGGCATTCGCCTGCGCTTTCCTGACCATCTCCTCCGTCATGTCTATCCCGATCACATACCCCTTCTCCCCTGTCTTCATGGCGGAGAGGAAGACATCGAAGCCTGCGCCGCTGCCAAGGTCGAGGACTGTTTCACCTTCCCTGAGGTCTGCGATCGCGTTCGGGTTTCCACATCCAAGACCAAGGTTTGCTTCCCCGAGGCCTGTCTTCAATTCCTCCTCCGAATATCCAAGCCGTTTTCCCGTTTCGAGGAGACTGATTGTGTTGTTCCCGGGAGCACAACAACTTGATGGCAGGCAACATGAAGATGCGTTGGCTGCTGCAGCATAGGTCTTTATCACAAGCTTCTTGATTTTTGATGTATCCTGATTCATCCTCTTATGCAAGCCCTCTCCTGAGCAATGGTTCGAGAACAAACCAAACCTCATATATTCATCATACCATACAAACTGTATATGACTATACTATGCCTTCCGATAAGATATGGAGTGGTGCAGGGCAAGCTTGCTCTGCGTGAAAAGAATGTTTTTTCAGCATGTCCCGAGAATATATATTGACTTTTTATTGTTTTTAATTTTATATTTAAAAGTTTGGTATTTCCTCTTGAAGGTTGTGCAGTCTTTTTCTGCCGCACTATAGAGAAGAGGCTTGACAGAAGAGGAAGAGGTACGTTTTCAGGAAATGATAATTTTGGTTTAAGGAGGGAGTACGATGGCAGAGAAAAAATCCAAGACAAATGTGGCAGCACGTTCAGAGTCGAAGAAGAGAGTTCAGTTATGCCGCTATTGCGGGAACAAGGTAGAGGTTATCCTCGCAGTCGCCTCGAACGGCAAGAGAAAAATGAAACGCCTTTGTTGCGGCGTCTAATCTTTTGTCTTCTGCGGTAACGTTCAGACGTTGCTGCAGAAGACAAATTTTCCCTACGGACTTTCCCGGCAGACGCTTCCGCGTTTTCACCGCCCGGGTGATTCACTGGCTTACCTCAGTGCGGTTCCTCCCCCTTCTCTTTGCCGTGTAGAGCGCATCGTCTGTCCTTGTGATAAACGTATCTTCTGTGTCCTGCTTCCTGAACTGCGTTACCCCCAAGCTAATCGTTATTCTGCCGACGATTTCGAAGGGATAATGCTCGACGGCAACTCTGATTCTCTCTGCAAGAATCTTTGCCAGTTCCAGTTTTGTTTCCGGTGCAATAATGGTGAACTCTTCCCCACCCCACCTTACGAGTGCATCGATCTCCCGGAGGTTCTCTTTCACTACCCGGGTAAGGGTTTTCAGGATATAATCACCCACGGTATGCCCATGCTGGTCATTCACATGCTTGAAGTAATCGATATCAAACATGATCATCGAAAGGGGATGAGCATACCGTTTTACCCTTTCAATCTCCCGCTTGATGATCTCATCGAACTTAGTCCTGTTGAACGCCTGGGTAAGCATATCGGTCGTTGCGTTCTTTTCGAGTTCTCTCTCCAGCTTCTTCCGTTTTGTGATATCCCTGATAATAGCGGAAAAATATATTTCCCTGTCTACTTTCCACATTGCAACCGAAAGTTCCAGCGGGAACTCGCTGCCGTCCTTTCTAAGACCGTGCATCTCTGTAAACCTTCCAAAATATTTCGATTCTGCTTGTGTCTTCATCCGTTCGATCCCTTTTTGATGATCCTCCCTGTACCGTTCGGGCATTAACATGCGCAGGGATCTCCCGATTATCTCATCTTCCGAGTATCCGAAAATCTTCTGTGCGCTCATATTCCAGAAAATAATGTCCCCGCTGCTGTTTGCAGAAATGATTGCGTCCACCGCTGTCTCTGCTATCGTCCGGAATTTTTCTTCACTAAATCTCAATGCCTCTTCCGCCTGTTTGCGCTCGGATATGTTTTCGATAAGGCCGTCATACTTTATTAAATGACCTTCCTCGCCATAATAGGGTACAAGGGTATTTCTGATCCAGAGAACCGATCCATCTTTCCGAATTATCCGGTGTTCAACAGGAGGAATCGGCAGACCTTTGAGAATATTCCCAATCGCATTTACTGCAATCATGCGGTCATCAGGAAGGATCATCGAGTACCAGAGATAGGGATCAGACTGATAATCCTCCGGTTTGTATCCTGTGATCGGATAACAACCCATGCTGTGTTGTGTTGAGATGGCTTCTCCCTCGTTGATTACAACTGTGTAGGTATACCCTGTGACCGCATTGACCATTTTTCGGTATCTTTCTTCGCTCTCTCTCAATGCGCCTTCTATCTGTCTGCGCTCTGCCTCAGATTTTTTAAGCTCTCCGACCTGAAGGCGCATCTCCTTCAGTTCGTCTATAAGCTGCTGTTTTGTTTTTTCTTCGTCCTGCATGGATACATTCCTGTCATTCTAAGCCATTTTCTCCCTGTTCCGCTTCTTTTGCTATTTTAGGTATATTATAATCCTTCATTCTTCTGAAATATACCCGCCATTTCCTTATTAATTAAGCGCAACGCGCAAGAGGCTCTTTGTTCAGAGGCAGGAAGTAGTTGGATCAGAGATGAGAAAGAAACTTACTAAGATGCGCCCTGTCATGGTCTGCGAGGTTCAGGAACTCTATGCCGGTATCATAGCGAACCGCCTGTTCATCGCGAACAGGCAATTGTGACGCTATCCTTCCGGTACACTTGATTGGAGCATTTTTGTCTGCCAGGTATAAGGCCATGGGATATCTCTGCTCGACAGCATACTCCTGATTTGTCTCGATAAGCATGCCGCCAAGGCTGATTTTTTTTACTGGACACAATGAAGGATACTTCATGAAGGCCTTCCGGTTACGGTAAATCTTGAACCTCAGTGAGCTTGACAGGTATTGATCCTCCAGTTTTTTCATGTCAGGAACGCCCGATTCCCGCATAAAATCCTTGAGCCTGATGAGAGTATAAGGAGGGACTTCCTGAAACTGGACTCCTGTCTGATAGTGTCTGGAACTGGCTTCCGTAGCGTCATCTGTGGGTTCGCGTTCCCAGATAACCTTGCATTTCAGCGTTCTGTCAATACTTACGTCAGCGAAGTCGAGAAGAACATTTTCACCTGGGGTAACAGTCCTTTTCGTGACAACGCAGGCGCCTCCGATACTCATATTCGCGATGTCTACCTCTTCGGAAAGGACCATCTTTGCCTGGAAATCCATGCCCTCGGTGGAATATCTCTCATGTCGTCGCTGCTCCCTGAAAGACTGTGAAACATTGTCCGTTGCTTCCGTTCCACTCTTCTTCAGCCTTGATTCTCTTTTCAAAACCACGGACCGGGGACGATAAATTTTCTCTCTGTTGGAATCAAGGGATTCCCTTACCCTCTTCTCCGGAGGAGGAGTCTTAAGAAATTTCAGCCATTGGAAGAGTTTCATAGTAAAATTGAATTAATATATGCAATTTTTGTTCCATTCTCTGAGATTTTCTAATCCACGTAACCCAATGATAAAATTATATTTTGTATCAGCTCTTCTGCTGATACAAAGCATTTTCCTCCCCAGTGTGAAATGATTTCCCCAAGATTAGGAAATTCAGTATATATTCTTTACCTTGAACAAAATATCCCATAAAACAGCTGTTTCGTGGAAAAAACAAAGGCTCTGTCGCACTATACACCTCACGGTTTGCATATTTCAAAGAGAAGAAAATATGATAAACTACAAAAAACACAAAAAGGGGATAGATATGGGGAAAAAACAACCAGATCCTGAAAAAATGAAGATATTGAGAAGCTTACCACTTGACATCAAGCAATCCCTCACAAAAGAGGAAGTCGACGCTTTTTTGTATGAAGACGTCTGGCCGGATTCTCTCCGGGAAAAATTAAAGGATTACCTCGTTGACTGAGAGAATACCATCCATTGTTTAACCCAAAAAATTGGAGGCGGAATATGAAAAAAGTCAATGTAATACTGTTGTTAAGTCTTTTCTTCGTGATTACCGGAGGGCTTAATGCATACGCTCAGATGTGCGAATGCATGGGTCAAATGGGAGAAGGAATGCAGGAAGACATGCCGATGATGGGAGGGATGAAACACGATGGAAAGGGGATGATGGAAGGATGCATGGGAGAGGACCATCATATCTGGAGGCATCTCATGGGTCTCGGGCTCGATGAAAAACAAAAAGACACGATTAGGGAAATCAAAAGCGGCCTTATGAAAGATATGATAAAGAAGAAGGCCGAGCGGCAGATTGCAAAATTGGAACTGAAAGACTTGCTTCACAAAGACCCCGTTGATATGAAGGCAGTCGAAGCAAAACTCAAGCAGATAGCGGAGATTGAGACTGACATCCAGCTTTCCCATTTAAAAACAAAAGAGACCGTCAAGGCTAAGCTCACTCCTGAGCAGAGAGAAAAATTGAAACAGCTGACCGGCATGGATATGATGATGGGTGGTAAGGGCATGAAGCCTAGCTGCGGCATGATGGGGGGAATGATGCAGCATGGAGATTCAGGCATGAATCCGCCTGCAGGGAAAGAGGAAAAACCGCCTGCGGCAGAACAGAAACATCACTAATCTTTCAGAGAAGGGGCTGAGGTATCGCTGCTTGGAACGTCTCAGCCCCTGTTTGCTCTATTTTATGAAGTTACCATACGTTAATGTCCCATATGCTCAATATGGTTATCACTCATCGTTTTCGTCATGACAGGACTAAACCTCAAATAGCCCTCAACGGAAAAGGGAAGTTCCCCGTATATTCTTCTCAGATCATGCTCAACAGGAGAGACCATGCAGAGCGCTCCGATTGATATTGACACATGATGACTGCTGTAGATTGTACGGGACATACCGAGGGTAAAGGCGCTGATCGAAAAAAGATCGTGCTCTCTTCCCTCGTCAAGTCCCAATTCTTCACCGGATTTCTTAATAAATTCCATCCTTGTAAACAGTGCATTCTTCCCGAACCGATAATCCGCCTCTGCAAGAAATGAATTTTGTGCTTTGCCGTGATCCGGTTTATTCATTCCCCAGACCAGCGCTGTTGAAAGCCTGCTGTCACGAGAAACAGAATAGTTCCCTATAAGCGATGCGGTTGTCCGGTGGATGCTCACCTCCGGCTCAAGGACTTCCGGTTCTTTGATATATGCATGAGAAACCTGGAGTCCGGTATTTTCCGAGGGATTCATGGAAAACCTTATGCTTCCGGAATCAAACCGCGGTTCATCAATGTCGTACCGTTTTTCATCCGGTTCTCTTCCATTAAAGAGTGAGGCATCGATTTTAAATTGTTTGTAAAAGTAACCTGCTGTTATTACCCCAAACGTCACATGCGAAGAATCCTGCCAATGATGACCAAGAGGCGCATCCGGATTATTCTGTGCTGATGGCCTATGCAGGTATGTGGGCGGTCCGAGAGCAGGTTCTCCGGGAAGGCCGAAATAGAGGAATAGACCGGAGTCAATCGCTGTTGCAAGACCGTACGAAACAGACAACTCTCCGAAAAGGTCATGCGGGTGCTGCCGGTCGATAAGTCGTCTGTCATGCCAGGTTTCACCGCTCTGGAAGAGGAGGGGATACCCTTTCCCCCCTTCGGTGAGAAGATCGAGTGAGAGCATACTTCTCAGCATAAGCGCTGAATTATCGCCGAGTTGATGTTTTCCCATAATCATAAACCAGTTTGGTGCGTCAAATTTCTCATTTCCCCTTGTACCGTCACTCCCGGCATCCTGGTTAGTGTAGCGGAGATATACATTCCAGTGCAGCATAAAATCCCATGATCCGGATTTGAAATGATGCCCGTGCATGGAGGTAGAATCCGGAAGCCAGCTTGTTCCGGATCCCTCCCGCTGCATAGGCTGCCCCTGAAAGAGTGCACTCTCCATATCCATCTGTGTTTCTGCATGGCTGTTTCCTATAAAAACAAAAGCACTCCATACGACCAGGAACACACTGATAATCCTGAACGAATTCATCCTTTGTTCCTCCCTTCTTATGAGCAATTATTACACAAAAACATAACTCAGTAAACCATTACTACCCGAGTTTATCTGCGATACAAAAGTATTCTATGTTTTATTTCGATGTATTTTTGCTGATCAAAAAATGCGGAGAGGTACTGCGCACATACTAAGCACCGCCCTGTACAATAGCTTGCCTCGATTTAGTTCGATACTATAACAAGCGAAAAGAAAATATGACGGCCTCTCTATCAATAATCCTTCAAGCACATAAATTGACAAAGCGTTTACACTCAGTAACGGAACAGTTATTATGCAAAATATAGTGATGCGATGAATGATAAGCACAATATATTGATCAGGCAGAGAATTTTAGAAATTATAAAACATTAGTTGTAATTTATTTCTAAAACTTATGTATGGCATAAATATAACCATTATCTTTAATAATTAAACCAATTGTAGTCTTGTTAATTTGTTTTCTTTGTGATTTACTTAATTTACGCAGACTTAGAGTTCTGAAATACCATTTTAGACGTAACGATGTCAGGGGGGGAGATTTTCCTTAAAACAAAATAAGCACAACACCACAATTTAGATAGTTTTCTCGACAAAGCCAAACTCTCTGTGAAGAGAGTGCGGAAAGTAACGGGTCTAAAAAAAGATGGCCGAGCTACCGAAAGAATTCTTTGGTAGGCTTGGCTTTTTTATTGGCATTGAAAGGGGGATTCTGTAGTGATTACAAAATTCTTGACACTGTAGCAAGGAAATAGTTTTTTATTTCTGGTTTCAAGAAAAAGGGGGGGGGAATGAAAAAACTATTAGAACTTGGATGTTTGTTCGTAATTTTTTATGGGCGTTGCGGCCATAGCAATGGCTGACACGTTCACAACTGATGATTACGGTGTAGACTTCGCTATCCGTGATAGTGGCTTTTTCTATAATGTCTTAAATGTTTATAGGGGGGGAATGTGAAACATTATATAAAATTACTTTTCGCGGTAACCTTTTGTTTAGCTATATTTATCTGTGGGATTGCCGCCATCCTGCTGTTCCTGGATCGGGACACCCATGCGTATTCTGCCTGTCAGCTGTACTTGCCAACGAACACGGTGACTATGAGAGTAGAAGCGAACGAATATAAGGCCTGTAATGTGATGCCAACTGTGAATCCACCCGGTTATCTATTAGCGACATTCTCCAATGTTCCCTCCGAGTCTTCTGTCGCAAATGGCGGGTATGCTGGTTATTGTGCCGACTTAGGTGGCTACATATTGGACAATGCTATCTTCGGCGCAACATATGAAGTGCAGATGTTGTCATCTATAGACTACCCTACATTTGCAGACCGCCCTTGGGATAAGATCAATTATATACTGAACCACTATCACACCCCGGAAAATAGCTGGCTTGATGTGCAGGCGGCCATTTGGACACTCCTATATAATTGCCCACAATCAGACCCAATACTTTTTGACTGTCAAGGTTACCGCAATGCTCCTTATTACTTCCCTTATGGTGGAACCAGCAGTCCCTATGGTTGCCCACAAAACATACCTCCCATCGTGGACAAAATCAAGGTCGAACAAATCGTTGACGATGCCAATGCAAATGGGAGTAATTTTACCCCTGGAAATAGCGACCTTTTTGCTATTATTATCAACCCTCAAAGTTGCACAGGCAATAGCAGCAGCTATTGCGCCGACCCTCATGAGCCTTTTCAGGTTCTCTTCATCACAGCGACGTGCGTTACCCCTTACACTATCACGGCATCAGCAGGCGCAGGAGGGAGCATATCTCCGTCAGACACGGTTACTGTTGATTATGGCGCAGACCAGTCTTTTACCATCACTCCTAATGCAAACTACCACGTGGCGGATGTGCTGGTGGACGGCTCTTCTGTGGGTGCGGTAACGAGTTACACATTCAACATTGTAACAGCAAACCACACAATCAGTGCTTCATTTGCTTTATCCGACCTTTCTGTATCCTCTCTTACTGTCAGCGGTTCTGGCGCAACGATTTCCATAGGGGATACGACACGTAACGGTGCTGCTGGTGGTGTAGTTGCATCTACTACCAGTTTCTATCTGTCAACCGATAGCACATTGGATGCAGGCGACGCCATGCTGGGCAGCAGGGCTATCCCCGCACTTGCCGCTGGTGCAAGCAGCACGGGAACTACCTCTGTGACCATCCCCGCAGGCACAGCACCGGGCACTTTCTCTATCATTGCAAAGGCTGATGCACCCGATGCCATTCCAGAAACCAATGAAGCAAACAATACAACCTATAATACTATCATCATCGGTCTTGACCTTTCTGTCTCCTCTCTTACTGCCCCTGCTACCACTAGTCCTGGGACAACGATTTCCATAGGTGATACGACAACGAACAGCGGTACCGTTGGTGCAGGTGCCTCTACTACCAGCTTCTATCTTTCAACTAACAGCGCACTTGATGAAGGCGATTATCAGCTTGGCAGCAGGCCGGTCCCTGCACTTGCCGCTGGTGCTAGCAGCACAGGAACCACTTCGGTGACGATTCCTGCAATATATGCAGGAATAACACCGGGGACCTATTACCTCATTGCAAAGGCTGATGCACCCGATGCCATTGCAGAAACCAATGAGGCAACCAATACAGCCTATAAAACCATCATTATCTGGCCTGACCTTTCGGTCTCCTCTCTGACAGTACCCGCCACTGGCGGTGTTGGCGCAACCATCTCCATAGGGGATACGACAACGAACAGCGGTGCGGGTATTCAAAGCATATCAACAACCAGTTTTTATCTTTCAGCCAACAACGCACTGGATACAGGCGATGCCATGCTGGGCAGCAGGGCTGTCCCTGCACTTGCCGCTGGTGCAAGCAGTATAGGAACCACTTCGGTGACCATCCCCGCGGGCACAGCACCGGGCACCTTCTCTATCATTGCAAAGGCTGATGCACCCGGCGCCATTGCGGAGATCAATGAGGCGAACAATACATCCTATAAGACCATCATCATCGGTCCTGACTTTTCGGCACCCTCCCTGACGGTACCCGCCACTGGCGGTGCTGGTTCAACCATCTCCATAGGAGATACGACAACAAACAGCGGCGGTGGTGCTGCTGATGCATCAACGACCAGTTTCTATCTTTCAGCCAACAACACACTGGATACAGGCGATGCCATGCTGGGCAGCAGGGCTGTCCCTGCACTTGCCGCTAATGCAAGCAGCACGGGAACGACCTCGGTGACCATCCCTGTAGGCACAGCACCGGGCACCTTCTATATCATTGCCAAGGCTGATGCACCCGGTGCCATTGCGGAGATCAATGAGGCGAACAATACAGCCTATAAGACCATCATCATCGGTCCTGACTTTTCGGCACCCTCCCTGACAGTACCCGCCACTGGCGGTGCTGGCTCAACCATCTCCATAGGGGATACGACAACAAACAGCGGTGCGGGTATTCAAAGCATATCAACAACCAGTTTTTATCTGTCAGCCAACAACGCACTGGATGCAGGCGACACCATGCTGGGCAGCAGGGCTGTCCCTGCACTTGCCACGAATGCAAGCAGCACAGGAACTACCTCGGTGACCATCCCCGCGGGCACAGCACCGGGCACCTTCTATATCATTGCCAAGGCTGATGCACCCGGTGCCATTGCGGAGACCAATGAGGCGAACAATACAGCCTATAAGACCATCATCATCGGTCCTGACTTTTCGGCACCCTCCCTGATGGTACCCGCCACTGGCGGTGCTGGTTCAACCATCTCCATAGGAGATACGACAACAAACAGCGGCGGTGGTGCTGCTGATGCATCAACGACCAGTTTCTATCTTTCAGCCAACAACACACTGGATACAGGCGATGCCATGCTGGGCAGCAGGGCTGTCCCTGCACTTGCCGCTAATGCAAGCAGCACGGGAACGACCTCGGTGACCATCCCTGTAGGCACAGCACCGGGCACCTTCTATATCATTGCCAAGGCTGATGCACCCGGTGCCATTGCGGAGATCAATGAGGCGAACAATACATCCTATAAGACCATCGTCATCGGTCCTGACCTGTCGGCCTCCTCCCTGACGGTACCCGCCACTGGCGGTGCTGGTTCAACCATCTCCATAGGAGATACGACAAAGAACAGCGGTGCGGGTATTCAAAGCACATCAACAACCAGTTTTTATCTTTCAGCCAACAACGCACTGGATACAGGCGATGCCATGCTGGGCAGCAGGGCTGTCCCCGCACTTGCCACGAATGCAAGCAGCACAGGAACTACCTCGGTGACCATCCCCGTAGGCACAGCACCGGGTCCCTATTACCTCATTGCAAAGGCTGATGCACCCGGTGCCATTGCGGAGACCAATGAGGCGAACAATACAGCCTATAAGACCATTATTATCGGTCCTGACCTTTCGGCCTCTTCTCTGACGGTACCCGCCACTGGCAGTACTGGCGCAACCATCTCCATAGGGGATACGACAAAGAACAGCGGTGCGGGTATTCAAAGCACATCAACGACCAGTTTTTATCTTTCAGCCAACAACGCATTGGATACAGGCGATGCCATGCTGGGCAGCAGGGCTGTCCCTGTGCTTGCCGCTGGTGCAAGCAGTATAGGAACCACTTCTGTGACCATCCCCGTAGGCACAGCACCGGGTCCCTATTACCTCATTGCAAAGGCTGATGCACCCGGTGCCATTGCGGAGACCAATGAGGCGAACAATACAACCTATAAGACCATCGTCATCGGTCCTGACCTTTCGGTCTCCTCCCTGACAGTTCCTGCTACCGGCGGTGTTGGCGCAACCATCTCCATAGGGGATACGACAAAGAACAGCGGTACCGGTGCTGCAGGAGCATCAACGACCAGTCTCTATCTTTCATCCAACAACACACTGGATACAGGCGATGCCATGCTGGGCAGCAGGGCTGTCCCCGCACTTGCCACGAATGCAAGCAGCACAGGAACTACCTCGGTGACCATCCCCGTAGGCACAGCACCGGGCACCTTCTATATCATTGCAAAGGCTGATGCACCCGGTGCCATTGCGGAGACCAATGAGGCGAACAATACAACCTATAAGACCATCGTCATCGGTCTTGACCTTTCGGTCTCCTCCCTGACAGTTCCTGCTACCGGCGGTGTTGGCGCAACCATCTCCATAGGGGATACGACAAAGAACAGCGGTACCGGTGCTGCAGGAGCATCAACGACCAGTCTCTATCTTTCATCCAACAACACACTGGATACAGGCGATGCCATGCTGGGCAGCAGGGCTGTCCCCGCACTTGCCACGAATGCAAGCAGCACAGGAACTACCTCGGTGACCATCCCCGTAGGCACAGCACCGGGCACCTTCTATATCATTGCAAAGGCTGATGCACCCGGCGCCATTGCAGAAACCAATGAGGCGAACAATACAACCTATAAGACCATCGTCATCGGTCTTGACCTTTCGGTCTCCTCCCTGACAGTTCCTGCTACCGGCGGTGTTGGCGCAACCATCTCCATAGGGGATACGACAAAGAACAGCGGTACCGGTGCTGCAGGAGCATCAACGACCAGTCTCTATCTTTCATCCAACAACACACTGGATACAGGCGATGCCATGCTGGGCAGCAGGGCTGTCCCCGCACTTGCCACGAATGCAAGCAGCACAGGAACTACCTCGGTGACCATCCCCGTAGGCACAGCACCGGGCACCTTCTATATCATTGCAAAGGCTGATGCACCCGGTGCCATTGCGGAGACCAATGAGGCGAACAATACAACCTATAAGACCATCGTCATCGGTCTTGACCTTTCGGTCTCCTCCCTGACAGTTCCTGCTACCGGCGGTGTTGGCGCAACCATCTCCATAGGGGATACGACAAAGAACAGCGGTACCGGTGCTGCAGGAGCATCAACGACCAGTCTCTATCTTTCATCCAACAACACACTGGATGCAGGCGACGCCATGCTGGGCAGCAGGGCTGTCCCTGCACTTGCCAC
>JAVHLL010000048.1 GCA_031082155.1 Thermodesulfovibrionales bacterium
AGATGGATAAGACGATGTCTGAAAAGGCCACGAATGACGCAGCTGCATATATCAGGTCACTTGCAGAGAAAAGGGGAAGAAACGCGCAATGGGCTGAGGACGCGGTAAGAAAAAGCATCTCATCCACAGAGAAAGAAGCACTTGAACAGAATGTGATAGACCTGGTTACCAATAATCTGAATTCGCTCCTCTCGGATATTGACGGCAAGAATATCCAGACAATAAAGGGTGAAAAGACATTACAAACGAAAGATGCTGCAGTGCAAAGGGAGGAGATCGGAATCCGGCAGAAGATATTGGGGTTTATCTCCGATCCTAATATCGCGTATATGCTGATGCTTCTCGGTTTTTACGGACTGTTCTTTGAACTCACAAATCCCGGTTCCCTCTTCCCCGGTGTGCTCGGCGGTATCTGTCTCATCCTTGCGTTTTATGCCTTTCAGACTCTCCCTGTGAATTATGCAGGACTTCTTCTGATCATCCTTGCGATTATCCTTTTCATCCTTGAAGTGAAAATTATCTCCCATGGGGTGCTTACCATTGGGGGAATAATTGCAATGATTATCGGATCACTTATGCTTTTTGAATCCCCTGCTCCGTTTGTGAAACTCTCGCTCGCCGTTATTCTCCCCGCAGTCGCAATAACGACCCTCTTTTTCACGCTGACGTTCAGTCTTGCGGTTAAGGCTTTCAGGAAGAAACCGGTCACCGGGTCCGAAGGTCTTGTCGGCCAGGAAGGAATAGCTGATACCGATATTACCCAGGAGAGCGGAATGGTCTTACTCCATGGTGAACGATGGTCAGCATATTCTGAAATGCCCGTTCAAAAAGGTGAACATATTGTTGTTGTACAGGTGTCAGGGCTGACATTGAAGGTTAAGAAATTACGATGAATTTACACAGTTTACAGAGGAGGGTAATATGCCGTTATTAGAGCCGTCTTTTATGGGTGTTCTTATCACTGTCTTTTTTGTTGTCTACTTTCTCTCGAGTGCAATCAAGATACTGAGGGAATACGAGAGGGGAGTCGTGTTCAGGCTTGGCAGGATTATTCCGGTAAAAGGGCCCGGCCTTGTTATCATTTGGCCGATTATCGACAAACTGGTCAAGGTAAGCCTCCGCACAGTCACTATGGACGTGCCGTCACAGGATGTAATTACCAAGGACAATATTTCCGTAAAAGTGAATGCGGTCGTATATTTTAGGGTAATGGATTCTATCAAGGCAATAACCGAGGTGGAGGATTTTTATTTTGCAACTTCACAGATTGCACAGACGACTCTCAGGAGTATCCTCGGCCAGAGCCAGCTTGATGACCTTCTTGCCAACAGGGAAGAAGTCAACGCAGAGCTTCAGAAAGTGATCGATTTCCAGACTGAACCATGGGGAATTAAAGTTACGGCAGTAGAAGTCAAGAATGTTGACTTGCCTGTAGAAATGCAGAGGGCTATAGCAAAACAGGCAGAGGCAGAACGCGAAAGAAGGGCAAAGGTCATCCACGCAGAAGGAGAATTTCAAGCCTCACAGAAACTTGCTGATGCAGCACACATCATAGCAACAGCACCATCTGCATTACAACTCAGATTTCTCCAGACACTGGCAGAAATTGCAACAGAAAAAAATTCAACGATCATATTCCCTGTTCCGATTGATTTGATCAGACCGTTTGTTGATAAATATTCGAAAGAGGTGGAAGACAAGAGAGAGTGAGCAGCAGCAGGAGACCGAGAAATAGTATCTGGTTCAAGCTCTTTATCCTTGTCACCTTCCTCGTACTTGTTCTTGTGCTCTACAAGATTGGTGCGTTCCATTTCTTTCTTGACAGAAACAGGATTGAAACGTTCCTCAGCACGCTTGGACCGTTCTCATGGTTCGGATTTATTGTACTGCAGATACTTCAGGTTGTTGCCGCTCCAATTCCCGGAGAGGTCACCGGATTCCTCGGTGGGTATCTTTATGGAGGATTCCCTGGAATCATACTCTCGACTATTGGATTAACCCTTGGTTCCTGGCTCGCTTTTTTTTTCTCAAAGACTTTCGGAAGGCCTTTTGTCGAAAAGTTTGTTCAAAAAAAAACGATAGACCGATATGATTATCTCCTGAAACACCGCAAGGCGGCGGTGCTTGTATTCATCCTCTTTCTCATACCCGGATTTCCAAAGGATTACCTCTGTTATATCCTTGGCCTTGGCCCTATGGCTACAGGCGAATTTCTGATAATCAGCACCGCAGGGAGGTTGATGGGCACCGTCATGCTCACCCTGGGAGGAATATTTTTTAGAAATCAGCAGTATTACCGGTTTTCCATGCTTGTCGGTATTGCTATTGTTATCGTTCTCTTATCAATGGCATACCGCGATAAACTTGAGAGAATATTCAAGAGGTGGCACCGGTAATATATAGATAGTCCAAAAAGGTTTTTGAGTTATCGAAAGGAGGAGTGAGGATAATGATGAGGTAAAGGGACAATCGTTTGGTTAATGACAGTATTGTAGGAATAAAACATGCAAAAATATCTCACAAAAGGGGGCTACTATGGAAAATTCAGGAACGACTCACTACGCAACGAACAGGAAGTTTTCAAGAACACCCTGTTCCATCGAAGTCGATTATTCTGTTTTTTCGAATGATGCAAAACAACGGAGATTGATAGACCTCAAAGCAAATGCGATCGATATGAGCGAGGCAGGTATCGGTATTCAGATTGATTATCCGCTTACGCCGGGAAATATTGTGTGGTTCAACAGCGGGATAGTGGAAAAGGTAGGATATGTCCGCTGGTGTACACAAGCTGACAACGGGTACAGGGCAGGGGTCGAGTTAGACGGAAAATATGTTGTCCAGCTCGATGAGGCAACTGAGGTATTCAATAAACGCCTTGAAGTACTGGAAAAAAGATGTCTTGACCCTGACGAAAATCCTGAAGGACTCTTACAGGCGACTCAAGAGGCAATAGATGAAGTACTGTTATCCTGTGCAAAATTCGAGCAGCAGGTGCATGACAAGGATGTCATCCGGTCAACAAGGATAAGATTCAGGGAGAAAACCAATCCTCTCCTCTCAAAAAGCTATTTTATCAATCGAGCAAGGACGTGGCCCCAGGGATATCAGGGTGATTTCAAAATGCTCGAAAGCGCGTACAGAAATTCTCCACTTTCAGAAAGCCTGGGTTACTATCTGGATCTTTATTGTTTAAATACGTCCCTTGCAGTAGCTGTCAGTAACAGATTAAAGAAACTGGAAAGTATCCTTAAGGAAGAACTTTCAAAAAGATCGCGGCCTTCTGTGCTAAATATAGCCAGTGGTTCATGCCGTGAAGTTTTCGAGCTGGCACCGGAGATCGAACGTTCAGGTGCAACATTTACCTGCATCGATTTCGATCAGGATTCACTCTCTTTCGCTGCAAACCGACTTTCATATACCAATATTTCTCCGCTTACCTCTCATCAGGTGAAATTGAGAAAATATAACGCCCTGAGGATGTTTGACCATGAACTGAACATGAGTGAGTTTGGGAAGCAGGACATTATTTACAGCGTTGGATTTTTTGATTACCTTGATTCAGAGTTCCTTGCACGCTTATTCAAAGCTATGTACACATTGCTTAATCCGGGCGGATTGCTTATCACATCATTCAAGGACGCAAAGCGTTACAGATACCATGATTATCACTGGATTGTTGACTGGGATGGTTTTTTACAGCGAACGGAAAAAGATTTCTTCCAGATATTTTCCGATGCTGACATTCCGGAAAGTTCAATCACTGAAAAACGTGAGGATTCAGGTGTTATAGTTTTTTATCTGGTAGCACCATAGCATTGAGTTTACTTATCTACTATACTGTATTGGTTTTCCGGGAAATGAAAATGCTTGTTTCTCTCAGAAAACGTGATATGGCCGGAGGTCATGAAGGTTGATGAAAAAAGCTGTTATTACAGGAATAGGAATAATTTCTCCTATAGGTATCGGAAAAGACGAATACTGGCATGGTCTTTTACAGGCTAAAACAGGATTCAGACCAATAAGTCTGTTCGATACCTCTGCATTAAACGTTCATTATGCCGGAGAGATCAGTAACTTTGATCCGATTCCCTTACTCGGCAAGAAAGGGCTTCGTACCTTTGACAGGAGCACCAAATTAGTCAGCGCTGCTGCAAAGTTTTCTCTGGACGATGCGGGACTGGAGATAACAGAGGACAACACATATTCTACCGGCGTTTCTATCGGGGCTACTTTCGGCAGTCTTCGGAGTATTGCAGAGTTTGATCGTCAGGGGCTTGTCGAAGGACCGAGGTATGTCAACCCTTCCCATTTCCCGAATACGGTGATAAACTCACCTGCGAGCCAGATATCGATCCGCTTCAAAATCAAGGGGTTCAATACAACGATCTCGACCGGATTTTGTGCAAGCCTTGATGCCATCTCTTATGCAGTCGATTTTATCCGGCTTGGTAGAGCAGATGTCGTTCTTGCAGGCGGGGTCGAGGAGTTGTGTGAAGAAACATTTTTCGGATTTTATAAGCTCGGCTGTCTCTCAGGTCTGGACGGTACAGAACCTCTCTGTTGCCCTTTTGATGCGAAGAGGAATGGAACAATACTTTCAGAAGGCGCTGCTGTTCTTATCCTTGAGGAAGAAAATCATGCCCGTCAAAGAGGCAGTGATATTTACGCTACTGTGGCCGGCTGCGCCAATTCCTTCGACACAAAAGCGGAAATGGATTTTTCTCATAAAGGGATTGGGCTGCAACAGGCCATCAATCTTGCCCTGAAAGAAGCATTTCTGGCACCCGAGCAGATAGAGTATATTGCTTCTTGCGCAAATTCCACCAGAGGTCTTGACAGACTGGAAACATCAGCCATCAAAGATGTCTTCGGTACACACGCGTATGACATTCCGGTAAGTTCGATTAAATCCATGATAGGAGAAACTTTTTCCACTTCCGGAGCGCTCTCTCTTGCAGCCGTAACAGGGTGTCTCCAGATGGGAATCATTTCGCCAACAGTGAATTACGAAGAGAAGGATCCGGAATGTGACCTCGACTATGTACCGAACACAGCACGAAAAAGAATAATTCAGAATGCACTTATCCTCGCATCGGATCCTTATGGCCATAATACAGCAATGGTGGTCAAGAGATACGGAGGGTGACAATGGAACTTGACATCAGGGCAATCAAGAAACTGATTCCGCAGAGGTATCCTTTTCTCATGATTGACAAAGTGCTCCATCTTGAACCGGGGAACGAGGCTGTTGCGATAAAAAATGTTTCAATCAATGAACCATTTTTCGCCGGGCATTTTCCGGAAACTCCTGTCATGCCAGGCGCCCTTATCATCGAGGCAATGGCGCAGACTGCGATTATACTCTTTGCCTCTGGAAAGGAAATTACCGGCGATGATACAAAATCACTCTACTATTTTGGTTCATGCAAAGCACGGTTTTTCCATCCTGTTGTTCCCGGTGACCAGCTGAGGATAAAAGTAGTAAACGTAAAATCTTTGCCTGCGGTCGCATATGTTTCAGGAGAAGCTTTTGTCGATGATACAAAAGTTGCGGAAGCAGAGCTTGTGTTCAGCATGAAAAATGAATAAACGGGTAGTCATAACAGGGCTTGGCGTTGTTTCCTCCCTCGGAATTGGATGGCAAGAATTCTGGGATAACCTGCTCCAGGGAAAATCAGGCATAAGCCCTGTTGCATCAATTGATACGACCAACCATTTTACGCATAACGGCGGAGAAGTAACGCATTTCGACCCCAGACAATTTATTGCGGAGGAGAAAATAAATCAGTACAACCGGTCGTCACAGTTTGCAGTAGCAGCAGCAGCACTCGCGAAAAAAGATGCCCGGTTGTCTGAATCCATGTTACCAACGGGAAGGATCGGAATATGTATCGGAACGACCACGGGATCGATACAGGCTATCGAACGAATTAATGATAAAAGGCTATCTCATCAGGATATTGAACGTAATTTGGCAAGTCAGCTCCCACCGCATACAACCCCTGCCGCAGTTGCGAGAGAAATCGGAGCAAGCGGTCCGAATTGCATGATTTCAACCGCATGTGCAGCCGGGAACTATGCCATAGGGTACGGCTTCGATCTCATTCGTTTCGGCAGGGCTGAGTTGGTTTTCGCGGGAGGGGCGGATCCCTTCTCAAGAATATCCTTCACAGGGTTCAATCAGTTTTCAGCCGTAGCGCCGGAAAAGTGTCAGCCCTTTGACAAAAACAGAAAAGGGATGATGGTGGCTGAAGGATCTGGTATCCTCGTTCTCGAAATCTTGGAGCATGCATTGCAGAGAAACGCTCAGGTCTATGCTGAAATATTAGGATACGGGCTTAGCTGTGATGCGCAGCATATGACACAGCCTTCTGTTCAAGGAGTTGCCCGGTGCATGATTAATGCAATGCACGAAACCGGAATTACGGCAGAGCAGGTTGATTATATCAGCGCACATGGAACAGGTACTCAAGCCAATGATAAGACAGAGAGTGCGGCCATACAAATGGTTTTTGGTGAACGATACAAAAGTATCCCGGTCAGTTCGATCAAATCGATGCTTGGACACACTATGGGGGCAGCTTCTGCCATTGAGGCAATTGCCTGTGCCCTTGTTGTGAAGCATGACATCATTCCGCCGACCATTAATTTTGATACCTCTGATCCTGAATGTGATCTTGACTGCGTACCAAACAAAGCACGAAAGCAACGGACTACAATAGTGATGAATAATTCCTATGCGTTCGGCGGGAATAATGCATCTCTTATCTTAAAGAAATTCACAGGATGAAAGGAGAATAAAAATCCCATGAATGAGATACTGGGGAAAGAGATAATCTCAATAGTTGCAGATATATCGGGGTATGAGGAAGAAGAGATACACCCTGAATCTGATTTACAAAAAGATTTGGAAGTAGATTCTATTAAAGCGATAGAGATTGCAGTTGCCATTGAAAAAAAATATAGAGTCTCAGTTCGAGACGAGGATATACCGAACCTCATAACAGTCCGACAGGTGGTAGATCTCATTGCAGACCTTATGAAGCAGAAGGGACAGTGAGTCCGTGACAATGATCCGGAACGAACAGTGCGACGTTATTATTATCGGGGCAGGGATTAGTGGGCTTGTATGCGGATGTTATCTTGCGAAAGCCGGGATGAAAGTGCTCGTCTTGGAACATCACACAAAACCAGGAGGCTATTGCACATCGTTCAGAAGAAGGGATTTTCTATTTGATGCAGCAGCGCACTCCTTCGGAAGCTATAGGGAAGGGGGAAATTTCAGGGAAATCATTGCAGATCTCTCTCTCGACAAACGAATTGTGATTACACGTTTTGATCCTTCAGATATCGTGCGTACGCCGGATTTCGAAATCAGTTTCTGGAACGACACGCAGAGAACAGTCGCGGATTTAGTGCGCTTGTTTCCGGAGGAACAGCATAATATACAAAAATATTATGATTATTATACTCCGCAGTCATCGGTGAACCAATTTGCCAATGTGAAACTGATTGACAAGACATTTTCCTCATTTCTCCAGTCTTTTTTTCACAATACAAAGTTACTCAATGCCCTTGCGTTCCCTGTTTTCGGCAACGGAGGATTGCCTCCATCGGTGATATCGGCATTCACGGGAACAAAAATATATTATGAGTTCATGATTGATGGTGGATATTATCCGGAAGGCGGTATTCAGCAATTACCTGACGCATTGAGTTCATATATACAAGAGAAGGGAGGAAAGGTATTTTACCGAAAGCTTGTGCAAAAAATACTTTGCAAAAACGAAACGGTTATTGGTGTCGAAGTGGAGACAGGAGAGACTTACTTGTCAAAGTATGTTGTTTCAGCCTGTGATATTACACAGACGGCGAAGACTTTTCTGAAAAAGGAAAAGGCAGGAAATGTGCTTCG
>JAVHLL010000013.1 GCA_031082155.1 Thermodesulfovibrionales bacterium
AATATCAAAGGCTCTATAAATTCAGTAGCGATATGCAATTGTGACACAGTCTGTTGTCGGGAATGACATGCATATTTTTTCTGTCGTTCTGTAGAAAAGTTGCATGGACTTTACCATGGAGGAGTTATGGTCAGACATTTAAATGTAAAAACCAAATCCCGCAATGAATTCGTTGATATCACCGACATAGTCCAGGAAGCAGTAAAAGATGCGGGGGTTACGAAAGGAATCTGTTTCCTTTATGTCCCGCATACCACCGCGGGGATTACTATCAACGAAGGGGCGGATCCGAGTGTGCAGCGTGACATCATGAATGCCCTCAGCAGGCTTGTTCCCCATGAAATGAACTACTCCCACAGGGAGGGCAATGCCGATGCCCATATCAAATCAACACTCGTCGGAAATTCAGTGAATGTGGTCATAGACGAAGGGAAGTTGGTCCTCGGTACCTGGCAGGCTATTTTCTTCTGCGAGTTCGACGGCCCCCGGCACAGAAGGATAGCGGTCAAATTCCTGTGATGTATGCCGTACAGGGAATGAGAAAAATTTGTTTGACCAGAATCTGCATATTGGATGACCCTCATTTTTGTGACAGAAAGAAGAGTAAACCTTTGCCTGTAGAGAAAATACAGGATAATTCCCAGTCACTCCGTGAAGAGATAAAACGGCTCAGGAGGTCCCTTACGGAGCTCACCCCGTCTCTTGACGTCCTCCTTAAACGAAGGGGGTTCAGGATATTCAAAAGAGAACCTGCAGATGATTTGCTCCTTCCCGAAGCTGCGTTTATTGACGGATTCTACGAGATGCTGAAAAAATATTCCTTCCGGCTTTTCCTCCGTGAGGTTATCAAACACCAGCGGTCCTTCGGGGTTGAACAGGTTACGCGGTATGCAACTGCCGAAGTTACCCGCGAATATCTGGAGTATCTCAGACATGTCGGTCTCGTGAAAACAGCGCAGGAGGGTTTCAAACTCGCACAGGACCGGATCAAGAGCTTTGGCGAGACACTCGAATGGTTTGTGGCGGAGATATTCAGGCGGGAGTTTGAAGCCGAGGCTGTCTGGGGGATTCGGTTCAAACGGCCGAACGTAGGCGGTGACTACGACCTTCTCGCGAAAGTAGACGGTTCCATCCTCTATATGGAGGTCAAGTCATCACCGCCGAAACAGATTTGTCAGGCCGAAATATCGGCTTTTTTTGACCGGGTTTTGGACCTTCTTCCGGAAATAAGCGTCTTCTTTGTGGACACGGAGTTGAGGATGAAGGACAAGATCGTCCCCATGTTTGAGGAAGAATCAGGTAAACGGCATGATGCTCCGCCCCCGGCGCTCCGGCTGGAAAAAGAACTCTTCCAGATAGGGGACAGGATATTTATCATGAATGCCAAAGACAGTATCCCCGCGAATATCGAAAAGGTGCTCAGCCGGTTTTTCAGAGGCAACCGGTAAGTACCGCTGCAAGCTTGAGATTGAAGCCAGGAGTAAGGTAAGAAAGGAAAGGAAGCGCAACTCCATGTCTGTCAAAGAACGCTGGAAGGGAACAACCCCTATTCACTTATATTTTTGACTCAAGCGCAAAAAAAGATACTCCTTTCTCCGATATCGACATCGCAATCTATACCTCAGAAGATTTTTTATGGCAAGACTATTATTTGCTTTATGGAGAATGCTCAAAAATGCTTCATTTCTCTCCCCTTCCTGTGTAAGCCGTTACATAATACTGTAACCCCAATTGCCATTTTCCCTGCCGATACCAATGAAACTATCCATAAAAATCAAATAGTTGCTAAATGGCACGTCAGTTGCATTTAAAATGTCTGTATGTTTGACCAATCAGAGAAGGCTTGTCTTTTAAGGGGTATCCAAACAGTATTTTCTTTTTTGATAGAATCGGAGGGATAAAATGAAAAGTTTCAGCAAATCGATAAAAATTCTGCCATTTCTGGCAATACTATTTCTCTTATGCCTATCCCCGGCGCAGGGGGCAATGAGCGATTACTGCATTACCCCTCCTTTTATTGTCGGGGGCGTCAATCCGAACCTGCTCCTGATGCTCGATAATTCAGCAAGTATGTTTGACCTTGCCTATCTTGATAAAGGTTCTGCAACCCGGGACCCCCTGTATTGCTCCGACAGGACTTATAATTACAACCAGCGTTATGCTGGATATTTTCAGGACTTTTGGCATTATTACGAATACAATTTTTCGAATGGTTACTTTGAAGAGGTATCTGCCCCTGTTTGGACGAGTTGCAATAAATACATCCCCGGCACTTTGTGTGTCAACGGAACCAACCTCGATAATACCAGCACTCCGAAAACAGTGACTAAATTTGTCGCAGAAGGGAATTACCTGAACTGGCTTTCTGTATCCAAATTTGACATCCAGAAGGGGATACTTACAGGAGGAAAGTATATTGATAAGATGTGCGCATCATCAACTGAGGTAACAACCTTATCTTGTGCTACAGATGCCGACTGCCCGACTGGAGATACCTGCATTGATGTTGCAGAGAATTATATGAAGGCAGAGACAAGGGGATGTGTCGGGAGGAGGTTTCTTAAGCTGCCACTCCAGGAACATGATGAGGTCTGGGATGAAAGTGGAACACATACACCATTAGGATTGACGTTCGCAATAAAAGGGCCTGATCATCCTTATAGTACGACATTACTCTCGCCCGGTGGTCAGACATACCTGGAAATATATGCGGGGACTTATGACATAGATGGCGATTGTGCGGATGCTATTGATGCTATTATCGACGGGGAGCACAAAAATGTCATTACAGGGTACTTGGAGCTTTGCCTGAATTACAGCAGCCAGGGCCAGGCAAAATACTGCTCTCTTGATTTCAACACGCAATGTGACGACGATACTGACTGTGCCGGAACACCAGGAACCTGCAACGTAGTCAGTGACGGAGTATGCGGGACAGTGAATAACGGAGTTTGTTCAATTACTACTACCGGAGACTGTACTCCAAATAACGGGACTTGTTCGGCGAGCAAAGTGTGTATCGGCGGAAGCGATGCCGGAACAGCCTGCAATAACAATAACAAATGTGATAGTAAACTTTGTTCCAAAATATGTCAGGGTGGAGGAAAAGATGGTTCAACCTGCACCGTCAATGCTGACTGCAATTACAGTTCCTGCACAGCAGGCAAAATCGGAAGTATCTGTATCACAGACGCGAATTGTGACGTGCAAAACTGCACCTCAGGCCTAGTTGGAAATGCGTGTGTTGCCAATTCTGACTGCAACACCAAAGAATGTACCGCAGGTCTTGTTGGAAATGCTTGCAGTTTCAACACAGATTGCAATTCGGGATTAGGCACATGCAGTGCGGGCAATATTGGTGCCCCTTGTGCTCTTGATATCGAATGCGGCATCGGCTATAAAGGATTCTGCCAGAAACCAGTGACATCGCAGATCAAGACCACTTTTACCCAGAGTGTCCATGAGTGCACCCAGTACTGGGACACTGGGGCGCTTGTTGGGAATAATTGGCTTCCTATGATAACGAATCCGGAGGGATGCAATCAGATGTACAAGGACCTTTTTACCTGCAGAGGCGGATCAAGGGATACCCAATTATGTGAAACAGACGCAGACTGCCCGAGCGGAGAATGCATCAATGGTCCTGAGGCAATACGGCCGGGGAGTCCGGTACTGATATGCAGTCTCGGGTATGCCGGATATTGTGCCAGCTCAACATGCAGTGGAGGAGTGAATAACGGAATGAACTGCATGGTTCCTGCAGACTGCCCGGGTGGTAAATGCTGGCAAAGCACCATCTGGAATCCAAGAGAGTATGCAACAGTCGACCTCTGCGTCCAGACAAAATTCGAAGAATACTGTGCCGGTGCACAGGAGCCGCCGGTGACTGACCCCTCTGACGACCCATCTACTACAGAGAATTTCGATAATCTGCCTGCAATTATCGGCGATATGGCTGTCGGGTCACAACTGGGATACCCTCTTATATATGCGGGATGTACTTCAAATTGTGCGCTGGCAGTGAAGCTGAAGGCTGCTACACCCCCCACCGGCCTGATCCAGGAATTTGAAGACCTGATCCATTTCGGGGCGATGCGGTTCAACTACTATGGCACTTCTTCCGAATGTCCCGCAAATATCCCCTGCGAAAAAATCTGCCAGAATGCCCTCACAACCTGCAGGTTGACCTCTGATTGTCCTCAGGGAGACAGTTGCGTGGCTGCTACGAATCTGGACGGCGCCCGTATCATTAATTCAGGCGCGAAAGAAGGATATATTCTGGGAAGATGTTCGACCGCGACAACAACGACCTGTACAACCCCGGTTCATTGCCCGGCTGGTGAGGCATGTTTGTATTCCGTGGGGAATCACTCCACAGGATTTATCAAGGCTCTTGACAACATTTTTGCGAGCACCTGGACGCCGTTTTCCGAAGGGTTCTATAATGCAATCGGTTACTTTGCCCAGAGAACCGACATACGTATAAATGATTCAGCAGACCTCCGTTACAAAGATTTCGCCACAGAAGCAGAGAGTTCTGATTTTAAGGACCCCGTGCAGTACCTCTGTCAGAAAAACAATATCCTGCTTGTCACTGATGGTATGTCTACGGCTGATCTCCATGCGAGCGTAACTGCGCTGGTAACTACCTATAATGATGGTGACGGCCAGATCAATACGACTGCCTCTGCAACATGTCCGGAATATGCGGGTAGCAGGAACCTCGACGATTTGTCGTGGCTCGGGAAGCACAAGAATATCAATGATTTCACTGAGACGCCACTCTCGACGGACCCGGCGATTAACAGCAAAACGATCACAACCCATGTGGTATTCAACGGAACGGCAAGCAACGACCCGGGCGAATGTAATCCTGATACCTTATTAGATCAGACGGCAGACAATGGAGGAGGAACGTATCAGCGTGCTGAAGACCCTGCATCGTTACGGCAGGCGCTGCGCGAAGCATTCCTCCTGATCGCAGGGAAAGCGGCGTCGGGAACTGCAGCGTCGGTGCTCGCATCCGGGGAAGGTACAGGAGCGAACCTGGTACAGGCAATATTCTATCCTGAAAGGACTTTTGGCGCCACTGAGATAGCATGGACAGGATCGATGAAAAACCTGTGGTATCACATAGACCCGTTCCTGGGCAACAGCACGATCAGGGAAGACACGGTACAGGACAAGACACTCAGGCTTGACAACGACTATATCGTGAACTTCTTCTTTAATCCGTCGACCAACCTCACCGAGGCAAAGCTTTTTACGGATGCAGACGGTGACGGGGTGAAGGATTCAGCAACACCTGCCTCTACGGTTTATTTTGAGAACATAAAGAACCTGTGGGAATCGGGGCAAAGGCTTTGGGAAACCCTGCCTGCAGACCGGATTATCTACACGACCACAGATGAAAGCACCCGTTTAAGCTTTGCGTCTACTTCTCTCGCAGGCAACCCTGCGCTTATAACTCTTCTCCAGTCTCCCAATGAAGCAGCAGCAGCAAAACTGATGAACTATGTGCGGGGTACTGATTACGGGAGCAAGTTCTGTTCTCGCGCCGTATCTACGGCCTGTACGCAGAACACCGACTGTCCTGATGTTGCTACGGGGGAAACATGCTTAGAGTACAGGAACAGGACAGTGACTATCGGAGCGACAAGCAGGCCGTGGAAGCTTGGGGACGTAATCAATTCGACGCCCCGGATAGCCTCATGGGTGCCGATGAATTTCTACTATAAAACATATCAGGACAAGAGCTATAAGGCGTTCACCGAAAGCAGTACCTACACCGACCGCGGTATGGTATTTGTGGGCGCCAACGACGGGATGCTGCATGCATTTAATCTTGGGTACTTAAAGCTGTTTGAAGACAAGTTCAAGAAGGCGCAGTTATGTAATTCTGCGAATGACTGCACCACAGCGAATATAGGCAGGGAAGAATGGGCATTCATACCAAAGAACGCGCTTCCGTACCTTCAGTATATGGCAGACCCGGGGTACTGTCATCTCTATTTCACAGACCTGACGCCGTATATCTTTGATGCAAGTATCGGCGGCTTGCCAAATGCAGACAAACCGGAAAACGGATCGAGCTGGAGGACGATTCTGATTGGAGGAATGCGCCTTGGAGGAGCGTGCAAGGACGTAGCGAGCAGCCTTGGGGTGCAGGTGCCGATTGCGACCGAGGGATATTCGTCGTATTTTGCCCTTGACATAACAGACCAGGATAATCCCCAAGTACTCTGGGAGTTTTCGAACGCGGATATCGCCGATCCTTCCGGAACGGGCAAGCTTGGTTTTGCAACAACCGGACCTGCGATACTGAGAGTCAGTGAGAAAAAAGTGGATGGCATAACTCCTAATCATACGAAAAACGGACATTGGTTTGTGGTATTCGGCTCCGGGCCGACTGGCCCGATCAATACAACTACCCATCAGTTTATGGGGTATTCTGACCAGAACCTGAAGGTGTTTGTGCTTGACCTGGCAACAGGGGCGCTTTTAAGAACATTTGATACCGCTATCCCCTATGCGTTTTCCGGTTCAATGTACCAGGCAGCGATTGATTTTGACCAGAACGACACGACAAAAAATGGGTTTTACTCAGATGATGCACTGTATTTCGGTTTCACAAGAGCGGAAACCAATCCTCCGGTTGCAACGACAAAATGGAACATGGGAGGAGTGCTCCGGCTATTGACAAAAGATGATTCGGACCCGGCCAACTGGACCCTGAGTACCGTAATAGGATGTAATGAGAGTATCTCAGCGACGGACTGTGTAGGGCCTATCACCGCAGGTATTGCAAAGCTCCAGAATTACAAGGATGATACGGTCCGTCTCTTTTTCGGATCAGGAAGATTTTTCTACAGGGTTGCAGATGTAATTGACGATGCAGACATTGGGAGAAGGCTCTATGGGGTGAAGGAGCCCTGTTATTCGTCAAGCGGTGTCGAAGCGACATGTGACAATTCTGATAAAGTTGCGTGGACCGATTTAACCGAGGCGGCTGATGCGGACGGTACATCGGATTCTGACGGTTGGTATATAAACCTTGACAGTTCTGCCGGCACATTAAAGGCAGAGCGGATGGTTACCGACGCGCTTGCTACTGGGATCGGGGCGGTCTTTTTTACCACGACGAAGCCTTCTGCAGATGTATGCGAGTTTGGAGGGGCCTCACATCTCTGGGCGGTGAAATACGACACGGGGGGCGCGGTAAGCAGCAACGTATTGAGAGGCAGGGCGCTGTTGCAGGTTTCTACAGGATCGATAGAGGAGGTATCGCTGAAGGAGGCGTTTACCGAGAAAGATGGCAGAAGGACCCCTGCGTTCCAGGGAGTTCCGCCGGCAGGCACACCTCCCGGCATAATGATACCGCCGAAACCAATGGACAGGATACTGCACATACGGGAGCAATAGGATGAGAATAAATTGGATAAATATTCATTAGAAAATCTCTCCTTACCCCTCTTTACCACAGAGGGGTACTATGCCTCCCTTTAGCAAAGGGAGATCGGGAGGGATTTTATTAGAACAATGTTATTATGAGACTGTTAATAAATAACATAAAGGACACCAAAGGGGTAACACTGATCGAACTGCTGGTAGTAGTCAGTATAGTCGGTATACTGGTTATTGCCCTCGGGTTCTCCTATGAAGGATGGATCGGGAATTACCGGCTTGAGAGTGCAACAAAAGACATGTATGCTGATCTGATGGAAGCGAAGACGAGGGCACTGACAAGGACGAGGGCGCATTTCATAACTATTACCGCAACGCAATATATTATTTATGAAGATACGAACACTGCCCCAGACGGCAACGGAACGCTTGAGACAGCTTCTGATACTGTAGTGTTGCAAAAGACAATAGCGAACAAATACGAGTTGAAGATGGTGAGCGCAGGCGCATTCCCCCAGACCATCATAATGGACACAAGGGGGATGATAACCCCTGTGATAACTTTCCGGATAGATCCCGGACACCCTGCATGTTGTCCTACTAAAACTTGTGGGGCTACTGATGCATTGAGATGTCGCTATCCTGACTACGATTGCATCTTGGTAAGCCAGATTAGGATACAGACGGGGAAATACAATGGGACAACTACAACCTGTGATCCGAAATAAGAAGCAGAACTTTTTCGTCACGCAAGACGGCGTCAGCCTTGTTGAGGTGATGATTGCGCTTGTGGTGTTGCTTCTTGTGTTCATGGGGCTGTTGCAGGCTGCATTGCTGGGGATCGACAGTAATATGCGAAACATCCTGAGGGACGAGGCAGTAAATGTTGCAGCGATGAGGATGGAAGAGGCGCGGAGCATGCTGTTTGATAATGTAGTGGATGATACTGCCGATACAATTACTGATGACACTCTTAACCTTGCTGCATGCCCTGCCGGGGACAACCCCTATCCCGTGGAGGTAGACAGGAACTTCAGGAACATACAGGATTTTCCTTTTGGCACGAACAGGACGGTGATTGATCTGAATGCGGATACGAAGCAGATTCAGATACTGGTGAGATGGGAGTACAAGAACGAATGTTACACCCACAGCGCAACGACGTTGAGGAGAAGATGATCAAACGGCAGGAAGGATTTACTCTGGTTGAGCTGCTTATCACAATGGTGATATTTGTCTTTACAATCGCAGCAGCTTCAAGCATATTTGTACCGTTATTGACGCAGTTCAAGCAGCAGAGCAAGGTGGCCGAGACCCAGATAGAAGGAGTCGTAGGACTCGACCTGCTGAGACGGGATGTCGAGCAGGCGGGGTTTGGGCTGCCGTGGAATATCGCAGCGGCTGTAACAACAGCGACATACAGTGAAGCATCCGGGAATATATCCCCCCTGACTTTCCCGCCGAGCAATTACAATGATGCGCCGAATCCTCCACGGGCTATTCTGAGTGGCGACAGCGTCGGGTTCAACGGGTCTGATTATCTGGTGATTAAGGGAACGAGTGTAGCCACCAACGATGCGGCGATGAAATGGGCCTATGTTGTTGAGGAAGGCGGGGCTAGTGTAGTCAAGACATGGGGAGCGGGTGTGGAAGACCTCGATTCAACAGACAGGGTAATCGTGATGATCCCCAGCCGGGGAGTGAACAACCAGAAGATTCTGGTGGATAGCAGCGGTGTATTCTCGGTCCAGTTTCAAAGCGTCCCCAACAGCGCATATTCCCCTGGAATCGAGAGAGACCTTTACCTGATCTACGGCGTTGATCCAGATACAAACCTTAGGATGCCATTTAACAGGGCCGAGTATTATATCAGAGGCGCCGGGGGCGGATTTACAATTCCACCAAGATGCGCGCCGAACACAGGGGTTTTAATGAAGTCGGTGATCAATCAGGCAGACGGTGCAAGAGGCGCCGGGATGCCGTTGCTGGACTGTGTTGCGGACATGCAGGTAGTCTATCAGTTGGACCGTGACGGTGACGGTACGCTGGATGCTGTCACGAGTGTTTTGAATGATACTACCGGTACTGCACTTACAGCCCGGCAGATACGGGAACAGTTGAAAGAAATACGGGTGTATATTTTGGCCCATGAGGGTCAAAAGGACAATACCTATAATGCGACTACTATATATCCCGCTGGCACGGTGGCTTTGCCTGCAGCTCCTGATCCTGGTTCAGTATCGGGGAGCACCTTTAACTTTACTACCAGAGGAGTGACAGACTGGAGACATTACCGGTGGAAAATATACAGGATAGTAGTCAAGCCGAATAATCTGAGGGGATAATGAAACATCTGAGGAACGAAAAAGGGATTGCATTGGTGATGGTGCTGATCCTGTCACTGATTGCTCTTGCGATTGTTGCAGCACTGGTTTATCTTGTTACTCAGGGGACGAAATTCTCAGGGGAATTCAAACGGTATGAGACGGCACGTGAGGCTGGCCTAGGGGGAGCCGAGATCGCAGGCGCCCTGGTTCACAACCGTGGAGAAATGGACATATTAGGTCTTGGCTTAACAAATAGCTGCTCCTGCGGAGACCCCGATGTAGTGGGTGACAACACATTCAGCGACGGTACTGCGATTCCGGCAGGTGATCCTTATGAATGTTTATGCGCCAAATTATGCGATCCGACGTATACCGGCGCAACCTATAACTGGGGAGTTTGTACTGATGGAACAACCTTTGATCCAACCACTGGCGCTGATATGACCTTTCCCCTGACCGGTCTTGGTGGCATAACCTATACTGTTGATGCCAAAATCATAAATACCACGTTGGGGAACTCTGATCTGAGCGGTGAAGATCTTGGGGGTACGTCAGTAGTAAGCTCGACTGCCGGGGTTATTCCCACTCCGCCCGCCCCCTATTTATACAGGATAGAAATCAATTCACAGAATAATGCATCCGTTCTGGAGCGGTCAAGACTCTCAGTGCTCTATGCCTATTAAGAAGCAAAACCTGCGATTTCTCAGTTATGCAGTATTCATCTTTCTGCTGACAGTACCGGTTGTTTGCGGCTGCAAGGGGAAAGAGGAGAGACAAGTGCCAGATACCCAGTCTGTCACGGAACAGCAGGAAACAACAGGCGAAAAAACAGAAGGCGGCTCTTCATCAGCCAAGCCGGAAATTGTCCAACAGCCAAGAACCATAAACACAGCTCCCCGGATTACCAAATTCAATGTTGAGCCACAGACTCCGGTAGCAGGAGATACGATAAAGGCTCAGATCGAGGTATTCGACAGGGAAGGGGACGATGTAAGAGTTCTCTATCAGTGGACGAAGAATGATATTCCCCTGGAAGAGACATCGAACAGATTGCTGTTGACCCATGAGTTCAAGCGGGGGGACAAGCTTTCCGTAAAAGCGACGCCTGATGATGAAAAAGTAAAAGGCGCGTCTTTAACTGTGGTTGTCTCTATTGCGAATGCATCTCCGGTGGTGAAAGGGGAACCTGAACCCTTCAAGCTTGACGGAAATATGTACACCTATCAGATGAAGGCAACCGACCCTGATGGAGACGAGCTTGCTTTTGCGCTGAAGGAAGCCCCTTCCGGCATGACGATAGATCCGAAAAAAGGATTTATACAATGGAAAGTTCCCCCGGATTTTACCGGCACATCCTCTCATACGGTTTCAGTGACCGACGGCCACGGGGGGGAGACTACAGGAACTTTTGCCATAGAGATTCAGGCAAAGCAGATTAGACGATAGCCTTTCCCCCATTTTAAAGAACTTCTTTTAACCTCCTTAGCTTAAAAAAAGCATATAACTATTTGATTAAAAATACAATATATGCATATTGACTAATATTTAGCATTTGATTAAAATAAGCCCCTCAGCTCGAAGAATATTCAGGGAGGAACTTGCGGCATGGTAAGGGAAAATGAGAGAGGGGTAACTTTATTGGAACTTCTTGTGGTCATCAGCATCATCGGTATATTGGCCATATCTCTTGGGTATTCTTTTGCGGGATGGCAGGGAAATTACAGGATTGAAAGTGAGACGAAACAGATTTTCTCTGATATCATGGACGCACGGGTCAGGGCTCTCACTGTGCACAGGGACCACTTCATTCTCTTCGAGACTACCGGCTATGCAACCTATGATGACACCTTCCCTCCCCCGGACGGGAATGCAACATTAGAAAAGGATCAGGATACCTGCATAAAACAAAAAACTCTGGATGAATATGAGCTGAAAAACGCAGGGGTCAGTAACCTGCCTATTACATTCAGTATCGACACAAGAGGATTGATATATCCTCAACGGGACATCCGAATTGTTCATACACAGAATCCTGACTATGATTGTTTAGCGATAACACAGGCGCGGATACGGATGGCCAAATTTAACGGGAGCAAGTGTATTGATAAATAGAGGATTTGATAAAAATTCACCTTATCATTGTATATGCGCAGCCTTGTCAAGGACCTCTGCAGCCCATTGGTTCAGGCTTTTCCCTGAAGCTTTCGCTGTAGTAAGAACCCTGGCGTGGGTCTCGGGAGAAACACGGAGCATGAGCTTTCCTGAGGCTGGCTTGAATGGCTTGCGCCCGGTGGCTGTACAGTCGGCGATATAGTGATTGATAGCAGCCTCAAAGTCAGTCCTAAGTTCCTTCACTGTTGCCCCGTGAAAAGTGATGCTGTCTTCAATGCCCAGGATTTTTCCGGTGAAAATAGCATCTCGCGGGTCAAAGTCGACACGGGCTACGTATCCTTTATATGTCATTACGTTTTTCATGGTATTACCTCCAAATATTGGAACCACTCGCGCAGTTCTTCGACTTGATATTTTTTCGCTTCCTTACCCGGGTGCGGGCGATGAAGATATCTCCTGCTCCCTTTCAGTTCAAAAACGACGCGGGAGCCTTCTCCTTCTCGTACCTCACCCCCGACTGTGGTTACCAACGCCTCTATGTCAGAGAAGACAATCCCCGCTCTCGTGGGTATTGCAAAAATCGCTTCAAGAGTGCGCCTGTGTTTTGTCTTCACGAATTATGCTATCATATTTTGCTATCATATGCAAGCATTATCTGATAGCGTTAGAGAGGCAATGTGGTAAGGATATAATTGAGTGCGCCTCCCACAAGCAGAGCAAACGGAATAATGAGAGCCATCATCAGGAAGGCCGTCCTTACCCCTCTCTCTTTCACGATCATAAAGAAATTTGCGATGCAGGGCACAAAAAGGGTCAGGGTAACCAGGCTCACTATGACCTGGTTTTCATTTAACAGCCCTTTTCTCGCCATATCAAAGAGCCCTGCCGCGCCGTAGTCCCTTCTGAGGAATCCCATGATGAAAGCCTCTGCAGTTTTTGCAGGAAGTCCGAGGAACTGGACGACAAGTGGCGATGACCCCTCGACAATACGGTTGAGCACCATGATCTTGTCAAGAAAAAAGAGGACGAGTGTGCCGAGGATAAAAAGGGGTACCGCCTCCTTCAGATACCACTCGATCCTGCTCAGGGTCTTCATAAGAATATTCCTCACGGTGGGGACCCGGAGAGGAGGCAGTTCGATAAAAAAATCCGGTCTTTCTCCCGGGAGGAACCTTGATGCGAGATAACCCGCCAGAAAAAATACGAACAGAATACACCCTGCCCACCATAAAGTCGCACGGAGGGAAAGGTTCCCGAGCATGCCGAAGATGATGCCAAGCTGTGCCGAGCAAGGGATTGCAAGGGCGATAAGAAAGGTCGCCAGCAGGCGCTCGCGCTTTGTTTCTAGTATCCGTGTGGTCATGACCGCCATGGTTCCGCATCCGAGGCCGAGGATCATGGGGAGGATAGCCTTGCCGTTCAGGCCGATGGACCGGAATACCTTGTTCGAGATCACGGCGAGCCTCGGCAGATACCCGCTGTCTTCGAGAAAACCGAATGCAAGGAAAAAGGTTGCAGTGATAGGGAGGATGATGCCCAGTGCATAGGTGACCGCCATGGTAAAGATTCCGTAGCGGCCTATCAGCATGTCCTGGAGGAAGGGCAGGGGGACGAGAGATTCGACTGTCTTCCTTATTATGGGGTTGAGATAGGTCCCGAATATGACCTCTTCAACGAAATCGACGAGGAACCCGGCGCCGAAGTTTCCGACAAATTCATAGAAACAGAAGATAACAAAGAGCAGGACCGGAATTCCATATACAGGGTGGATAGTCCATCTGTTCAAATGCCGCAAAAAAGCGTTTGACTGGACATTGCCGCTCTTCTGGACTTTTCCGGCGATCTCTTCCGCATATTTTATCCTGCTGTGTCCGATCATGTACGAGATCGGTTCCTTTAGCCTGGACTGCGCCTCATCCCTGAGGTCTTCGATCTGTTTGATAACCTCTGGTTTGAGGTTCGTCATGAGCCAGTCTTTGAGGCTCTCGTCACCCGAAAGGATCATAAGCGCCAGTGAACGCTTTGCGATGGGTGCGTCGGGAAGCAGCGATGCAATTTTTTCGGCATATGCTTCAATGACCCCGTGATACCGGAGCGTAAGGGAAGGCACTCGCGGCTCAAGAACTGCGTCCTTCAATCTCTGCAGGCCTTTTCTCTGGGGAGCGATTGTGCCGATTACTCCAACACCGAGGAGCATACTGAGTTCCGCGTAGTCTATCTCGATGCCCCGGGCCTTTGCCTCATCTTCCATATTCAGGTCAAGAATGCACGGGAGTTCCATCTCCGCAAGCTGAATGAGGAGCATAAGGGCCCGCTTCACATTTTTTGCATCTGCAACAAGCACCACAGAGTCGAGTTTCTCTTTCAGGAGAATGTCTCTTGTCACCTTCTCGTCCTCGCTCATGGGGGTCAGGTTATTTACTCCTGGTGAATCGATGACGAGGAGGGTCCTGTCCTTTATCGCAGCGTTGCCGTACGAAATCTCTACCGTTGTGCCTGGGTAATTCGATACCGTAACATACTGGCCTGTCAGAAGGCCGAAGATCACGCTCTTGCCGACATTGGGATTGCCGATTAATACAATCTTCCCGTCAATCTGGCCTTTCCGGTTCCGCCTCCGGCGCCGGTGCGTTAGGTCTGTTTCTTTTTCTTCTGGCATTTCCTGCAATATCCCCTGATCTCCAGCGTGTGAGTGGTCCCCTGAAACCCCTGCTGCCTGCAAAGGTCTTCCTGCAGCCGTTCAAGCTTGTCCGAATAAAATTCGATTGCACTGCCGCATCCGATGCAGAGCATGTGGTCGTGATGCTCGTGACCAAACGAGCGTTCATACACCGTGCCGTGTTCTGTTTTTCTCACCTGTTCGATGAGGCCGCATTCACAGAGGAGGCTGATCGTCCTGTAGACAGATGCCCGTGAAGCTTTTGCCCCTGCTTTTCGTATCTCGATATAGAGTGTTTCGGGTTCGAAATGGCCGTTCCGGGACATGGTTTTTTCCAATATGGCTGAGCGCTCTTTGGTGAACCGCTGACCACGCTCTTTCAGGAATCTGCTGAATACCTGCTTCTGTATGGGTTTCTCGCGCATGATTATAATTGAGAATGAGTCTCAATTACAATTTTACCTGAACAGCGTGCCGGATGTCAATACTCTATGCATCGTGTCCGTTTTACATTTTTCTGCCTTTTATGCTAAGGTTGATTGTTTGGAAGCAGTATCGGTGCTTTCTTGCAGAAGAACACAATGAATGGAGGCATATCCGTGAAGAACAAGATAGTCCTTGCCTACTCCGGAGGACTTGATACCTCTGTCGCGATAGAATGGCTGAAAGAGAAATACGGGGCGGAAGTTATCGCATTCTGTGCAGACCTCGGGCAGGGTGAAGACCTTGAGGAAATCAGAAAAAAGGCCCTGCAGACCGGGGCATCGAAGGTATATGTAGAGGACCTCAGGGAGGAATTCGCCCGCAATTACCTCTTTCCCATGCTCAGGGCGAATGCCGTATATGAGGGCTCCTATCTTCTCGGCACTTCAATCGCACGGCCGTTAATTGCAAAAAAGCAGATTGACATCGCAAAAAAGGAACGGGCTTATGCCGTTGCGCACGGGGCGACAGGAAAGGGGAACGACCAGGTAAGGTTCGAACTTACCTATTATGCGCTAAAGCCGGATATCAGGGTTATCGCTCCATGGAGGGAATGGCCCTTTGATTCGAGGAGCTCTTTGATAGAATACGCGCAGAAACACGGCATTCCTGTTGAGGCGACAAAGGCGAAACCCTACAGCATAGACAGGAACCTTTTCCATATAAGCTATGAAGGCGGAATCCTCGAGGACCCATGGAAAGAGCCCCCGCAGGATATGTACACCATGATTACTCCTCCGGAAAAAGCAACAGGCAAAGCACGGTATCTTGAAATAACCTATCGCAACGGGAACCCGGTAGCTGTTGACGGCGACCGTCTCTCACCTGCCCGCCTCCTTGCAGGGCTCAACACAATCGCAGGAGCACATGGCGTCGGAAGAGTTGATATCGTTGAAAACAGGTACGTGGGGATAAAATCACGGGGCGTCTATGAAACCCCCGGGGGCACGGTGCTTCATGCTGCGCACAGGGCGATTGAATCGCTTGTGCTCGACAGGGAGGTCATGCACCTGCGGGACACCCTAATCCCGCGTTATGCAGAGCTGATTTATTACGGATACTGGTTCTCTCCGGAGAGGGTCGTTCTGCAGAACATGATAGACGACATACAGAAAGATGTCACAGGAACCGCAAGGGTGAAGCTCTATAAAGGAAGCTGCTCTGTTGCGGGGAGAAAATCGCCGCATTCATTATACGATGCAAAACTCGCAACCTTTGAGGCCGAAGATGTTTATAATCAAAAGGATGCAGAGGGATTTATCAGGATCAACGCGCTAAGGCTGAAATTGAAGAACCCGAAACACTCAAGCAAGTAAATACGCGATGCAGGCATTACAATCTGTCATTCATTCGGACTCAATGTCGGATATTCGATACTGGATTGCATTATCTCAATTGCCCGATGTCGGACCGGTGAGAGCAAAGAACCTGCTCTCGGTATTCGGATCTCCCGAAAGGATTTTTTCTGCCGGCCCTGATTCACTGCGTGCTTCGCATGGAATCAGCAGTCGGATCGCCGGCAGTATCCGGGAATTTTCTGCCTGGGACAGGATCGAAAAACAGCTCGAAGAGATGGCGAGGCAGGATATCAGGGCAGTTCCGTATTGCGACCCCTCGTACCCCGAGATGCTGCGGGCAGTGGAAGACGCACCCGTAGTCTTCTATCAGATGGGCAGGTTCGAAACAGAGGATAAGTACGCGCTTGCAATCGTAGGGTCAAGGAGGCCGACAGACTATGGGGTATCAGTCGCGGAGAAATTATCAGAGGACCTTGCATCTATGGGATTTACCATTGTGAGCGGAATGGCACGGGGTATTGATTCACTCTCCCACCGCGGTGCGCTGAAAGCGGGGGGGAGAACTATCGCGGTGCTCGGCTCGGGACTTGATGTCCCCTATCCTCCGGAGAACAAGGGCCTTATGGAAAAGATTTCGCGCGGGGGATCTGTCATCAGTGAATTTCCTCTGGGAACGCGTCCGGACAAGGAAAATTTTCCGAGGAGAAACAGGCTCATCAGCGGTATTTCTCTCGGTACGCTGGTCGTTGAGGCAACATATGACAGCGGGTCCCTCATTACCGCAGAGTACGCGCTTGAACAGGGAAGAGAGGTTTTTGCAGTCCCTGGGAATGTCACTTCTCCCAATTCGCTGGGTACGAATACCCTGATCAGGAGGGGGGCGGTCCTTATCCAGAAACCCGAAGATATTGTGGAAGAACTTGCCCCTGTACTGAAAGGTTTTATAAAATCAAGAGACAAGGCAGCCATAGAGGTTGCCGGGGAGGAAAAGAACCTTTGCGATCTTCTCTCCGGTGAACCGAAACAGGTTGACGCTATTTCACGTGAGAGCGGATTGCCGGCATCGAAGGTGCTCGGCATACTCCTCGGATTAGAATTGAAAGGCGCGGTGAAACAAATTTCAGGAAAGAGGTTTTATCTTGCATGAAGACTCTGGTTATTGTTGAATCGCCTGCAAAGGCAAAGACGATAAATAAAATACTCGGGAAGGATTTTACGGTCAAGGCATCTGTCGGTCATGTGAAAGACCTCCCCGAAAAAAAACTTGGTGTCGATGTCAAAAAGGATTTCGCACCGCAGTATGTGGTGATACCGGGCAAGGAGAAGATTATCAGGGAACTCAAGAAGGCCTCAAAAGAGGCCGACAGAATCTATCTTGCCCCGGACCCGGACAGAGAGGGCGAGGCGATTGCATGGCACATTGCGACAGAGATCACGGATAAAAAATCCAAGACGTTCAACGAGAAAATATACCGGATTATATTTAATGAAATTACTTCGCGTGCTGTCCTTGAGGCGATTGAAAACCCTGAGAAGATAGACATGAATAAAGTCGAGGCACAGCAGGCACGGAGGATCCTTGACAGACTGGTCGGGTACGGACTCAGTCCTCTCCTCTGGAAGAAAGTGCGAAGGGGCCTGAGCGCAGGAAGGGTACAGTCTGTTGTCGTCAGGCTTGTCGTAGACAAGGAGCGGGCTATCGAGGCTTTTCAATCCGAAGAATACTGGAGTATCAATGCGGAATTTGAAGGCTCGAAACCCCCGGTATTCTGGGGGAGGCTTTTCAGGATAAACACGGGGGCAGAAACAGAAAACAAGTTTCTTGTTCCCAACGGCGACATGGCGGACCGCATCGTTGCCGATTTGCAGAACAAAAATTTTGTCCTGAGCAAGATCGACCGGAAACAGAGAAGGAGGATGCCTTACCCGCCCTTCATCACAAGCACGCTCCAGCAGGAAGCTGCGCGCAAGCTGAGGTTCCCGGCAAAAAAGACGATGATGGTAGCGCAACAGCTCTATGAGGGAGTGGAACTCGGCGGCGAAGGGTCTGTCGGTCTTATTACTTACATGAGAACGGATTCACACCGCCTTGCTTCGGAGGCCCAGGCTTGGGCGCGGAAGCTTATACAGGAAAAATTCGGAACGGATTACGTTCCGGAAAAACCGCCTGTTTACAAAAGCAAGGCATCAGCCCAGGAAGCCCATGAGGCGATACGGCCTACCTATCAGGATAAGCGGCCTGATGCTATCAGGCAGTTTCTTTCGAAAGACCAGTTTTCACTCTATACACTGATATGGAACCGCTTTATCTCAAGCCAGATGTCGCCTGCACAGCTTGAGCAGACAACGTTCACCATTCACAACCCCCAGGGCGACCAGTCTGCCGGCGCCTATGAATTCAGGTCCTCCGGGACGGTAGTCCGCTTCGATGGGTTCATGGCGCTCTATACTGAAGGCAAAGACGAAATTGAAGAGGAAAACGGGCTCACGCTGCCTCTGCTCCAGGAAGGAGAAACCTTGAAGCTTCTCTCCCTCCAGCCCAAACAGCATTTTACCCAGCCGCCTCTGCGGTATACCGAAGCGACACTCGTGAAAGCGCTCGAAGAGAAAGGGATCGGGAGGCCGAGTACCTATGCGGCGATTCTTTCGACGATACAGGACAGAAAATACGTCCAGAAAACAGAGGGAAAGTTTTCCCCGACGGAACTCGGTGTTGTCGTGAACGACTTTCTCGTCGAGAAATTTCCCGAGCTTATTGATGTGAGCTTCACTGCGAAGATGGAGGATGAGCTTGACCATATCGAGGATGGCAAGATGAAATGGGTGAACGTAGTGAAGGACTTCTATAAACCCTTCGACCATGATCTCACCGAAGCAACACAGACTACCGGAAAGGTAAAACCAAAGGATATACCTACAGAAGCGCTCTGCGAAAAATGCGGGCTTCCGATGGTCATCCGATGGGGCAGGCACGGGAGATTTCTCGCATGTTCCGGGTTCCCCAACTGCAAGAATACAAAACCGCTTCCTCTTAACGGAACTGAGCAGGGGACGGAAAGCCCTGAGAAGCCGGTGCAGGAGACAGACGAGACCTGTGAGAAGTGCGGTTCCCCGATGGTGATAAAATCCGGAAGGTACGGAAAATTCCTCGCGTGTTCAAAATACCCTGAATGCAAAAACGCGAAACCGATCGCTACAGGGATTAAATGTCCAAAGGACGGAGGGGATATTGTAGAAAGGCGCTCGAAAAAGGGCAAACCATTCTGGAGCTGCAGCAACTATCCGGAATGCAAGTTCGCCTCATGGTATAAGCCGGTCCCCAGAAAATGTCCGAAATGCGGCGCTGATTTCCTCTTCGAGAAATACAGTAAAGGCGGAGAGGTAACATATTTCTGTCATAGGAAAGAATGCGAATTTAAGGAAGTAACGCCGCCACCGGAAGAGGGAACGACTGTTTGATGCCATGATACCGGTCATCATAGGTGTCGGAGGCGCATACAGCGGCGTTGGCAAAACAACCGTAATCTGCGAAATCCTGCAGTGCCTTGAAAATTGGGGAGCCATAAAATACACCAGGACTCCCTTCTATTCTTCAGTGACCGATGAGAGTGTAATACTTGCAGAAGAAGGGAAGGACACGAAACGGTTTCTTGACGCTGGTGCCGCAAAGGTAGTCTGGGTGCAATCACCATATTCCGAATTACCGGTGACGCTTTCGCTCGCAACCGGGATGTTCTCTCAAGTGAAGGGAATTCTCGTTGAGGGAAACAGTGCGGTTGAAGTCATAAACCCCGACATCCTGATTTTCATCAGTGGCAGTCTGCAGGAAAAATGGAAGACAAATGCTGAGAACATTCTGGCAAAAGCAGACATTGTTCTCTGTGACAAGGAACCTTCCCCGAAATTCCCTTCAGCCCCCACATTTCACCTTGAGCAGACCACAGAGTATATGCAATGCCTGAAAACCCTCATTCGTCGAATCAGCACAGAAGGGTGAATCCGGAAGGATGCTTCTATAGTGACTGAAGGACTGTTTTTACGGTATTCGCCAGTTTTGCCGGCGTGGTGAGCATTTTGAGGAGGAATTCATTCGCGCCGGCATGAATGACCTTTTCGATCACATCCTGCTCCCCCCGTGCAGAAAAAACAATCACCGGGAGATCTTTCCACTCAGGGGTAATTTTCAGGATCGAGAGGACTTTAAATCCGTCCATCTTTTCCATATAGAGATCGAGGATTATCAGATCAGGCTGCTGTTCTTTCAGCAGGATCAATGCTTCCATCCCGTCGCGGGCTTCAATAACGGCAAACCCCTCCTGTACCAGTTTGTTCCTGCTCATCTTTCTGGATGATTCGTTGTCCTCGATCAGGAGGATCTTTTTTCTTTTGTCCGGAGTCCGGGAGGTCTTGCGGGCAGAAGCGTCAATAATTTCATTGATCGCAGCTTTTTGTTCGTCCGACAGCTCGATAAACTGCAGACCCATCCCTATGCCGGGCTGATTATGCTGCACGCGGGCCTTGATGGTAATTTTCGCATCCTTTGCCGGGAGGGTAACCGCAACAACTCTTCCTTCAGTGAAGGAGCGGCCTGTATAGACATAGAGGCCACCCTCGCTGATATCAATGCCTTTGAACTGCATAATTCCGTCTATCTGGATATCCTCGTGAAAGGGCACCCTTTTATATTTCCGGCGTTCTCGTCCGTTCATAGGTATACATTATAGCATAAGAGTATTTTAATGATGCCCGCCGTCAGCGTGGCCGCCGGCGATGATGTAGACGGCATCACGATCACTCGTGTTGTCGAGATAACATTCATTTTCTCCGGTGAGGTGGAATGCAGATCCCTCCCTTATGGTTCCTGTCCAGTATCCGGTGACCTCAAGGTCGCCCTTGACCGCAAGTACGATCTCTTCATGGCCTTCCCCTGGCTTTACGAGCCTCTGTTTTTCCCTGGGGCGCAGGGCGCCGTAGATCATATAACAGGAATGACTGCCGGTATCCTCATGTCCGAGGATATATTCTCCCTCCTCTGCTTCCAGTGCTTTGGCGCTCATATCAAATTTTTTCATGGATCTCCTTCTGCACTATTTCCTCTTATTATATCCGACGTTTCCTTTTTCATCGATGAAAATTCTATGCTCCGGATAATTGCTGAACTCGTAAAAAGTCGTCATTCCCGCTTGTCGGGAATCCTTAATGTATCGAGTTAAATAAATTTTGAACAATGTCTGTATTATTTGGTTCAATTGTGTTTTTCAACGCCGATGGTGTAAAATTTGTATATAAATAGATAATTTACCAATTTTTATGTGCACTGTTCATGGTATGCGCATGCGTGTATTGAAGGGACCTAAATGCAGGACAAAATTCAGGAAGAAGTGAAAAAAAAGTCCAGGAACGGCAGGATTCCCTGTCCTGTTGCACGCAAAATAGCACAGGAGCTTTCCGTCTCCTATAAAGAGGTCGGCATGGCCGCTGATGCGCTCAAGATCAAAATAACCGACTGCGAGCTTGGTTGTTTTTAATGGACGTTCTGTTATTCGAATTAGCCCTCACCTGTTATTTTGCCGCAACAATGGTGAGTATTACCGAGCTTTTCAAGGAATCGAAGATCACCATGCGCATCACTACAGCGCTTGCCGGACTGGGGTTTGCTCTCCATACGCTCACCATTATCTACCGCTATGGTATCTCCGGGCATATCCCTATAATAAACCCGCATGAAGCGACCTCTTTTTTTGCATGGTGTGTACTATTCATTTTCTTTCTGCTCCAGTTCCGGTATAAAGTGAATCTCCTTGCCTCGTTTGTAATGCCGATTGTTTTCATTCTCATGCTCTCCTCGTCCATGCTCCCGCGCGAGATAAAACCCCTTAGCCCGGTGCTCCAGAGCTACTGGCTTGAAATCCACATAGTCCTTGCCTTTCTCGGCAATGCCGCCTTTGCCCTTGCCTTTGGTATCGGTGTTATGTACCTTGTTCAGGAACATTATGTAAAATCAAAGCACCTTGGCGGCCTCTTCGGAAGACTGCCGAGCCTCCAGTCCCTCGATGAGATAAATTACAAGCTTATTACCATAGGGTTTCCTCTGCTCACCCTCGCGATTATCACAGGGGTATTTTGGGCTGAGAGCGCATGGGGCAGCTACTGGAACTGGGACCCGAGAGAAGTTTGGTCGCTGATAACCTGGTTTATTTACGCGATTATTCTCCATGCAAGGCTTGTAGCCGGATGGAGGGGGAAAAGGGCCGCGCTCCTGTCGATAATAGGATTCCTTACGATTCTCATCGCCTTTTTCGGTATCAAGCTGCTTAAGAAAGGTCTGCACGTTTTTCTATGAGAATCCTTGTCGTCGGACTGAACCATAAAATTGCCGATGTAGAGGTCAGGGAAAAGCTGGCATTCAGCGGAGAGAAGCTGGAAGAAGGACTGGCGCGCTTCCGGGAACTTGCTGAAATTCAGGAGGCCATAATCCTGTCCACCTGCAACAGGGTGGAACTCTATGCAAATGTAACAGATACAACAAAGGCGTCTGAATCTGTGAAGACATTCCTCTCGGAGTTCCATGCGATCAACAGGAATTCTCTCGAAAACTCGCTCTATATTTACGATGATGTCACCGCGGTGAAGCATGTGTTCAGGGTTGCATCGAGTCTCGATTCAATGGTGGTCGGCGAACCACAGATCCTCGGGCAACTGAAAGATGCCTATGAACTTGCCCTTTCCAAAAAAACTACCGGAATCCTCCTGAATAAACTCATGAAGAAAGCGATCTCGGTAGCCAAGCGGGTCAGGACCGAGACGCACATTGCAGAAAACGCCGTGTCGATCAGTTTTGCTGCCGTGGAACTTGCAAGAAAGATTTTTACCGATTTGTCGAGAAAAGTCTGCATGCTGGTCGGAGCAGGTGAAATGGCTGAACTTGCCGCTCGCCATCTCGTCAACAATGGGATACAGGACGTCCTTGTTGCGAACAGGACATACGAACGCGCCTGCGACCTTTCAAAAGAATTTAATGGCAGGCCGGTGAAATTCGATGAATTCATCAGCGAGATGGCGCGGACCGATATCGTAATCTGTTCAACAGGATCTCCGACATATGTCGTGACAAAGAACCAGATGCAGAAGGTGATGAAAGAGAGAAAGCAAAAACAGGTCTTCCTTATCGATATCTCGGTGCCGAGAAACCTTGACCCCGGGATAAACGAGCTGGAAAATGTGTATCTCTACAACATAGACGACCTGCAGGGAGTTGTTGACTCAAATATGTTCGAGCGGCAGAAAGAGGCTGAAAAAGCAGAAAGGATTGTCGCGGAAGAGATAGAGACATTCCTGAAATGGCAGGCTTCCTTGGATTCTGTTCCTACCATCAGGGCGCTGAGGGACAAGGCAGAGGAAATGAAAAGGGAAGAGGTCGAAAAACTGATACATAAATTGCCTTCCCTCGGAGACAGGGAGAAAGAGGCCATAGAATATATGGCTGCAGCCCTCATGAACAAGCTGATGCATCCTCCGACCGCAGCCCTTAAGGAAGGCGGGGATGACAAGGCGAGTCTGGTTGCGCTCATAAGAAGGCTCTACGGAATAAACGGAGAAGACAAAGAATAAATAAATATAGAGGATATGCAGAAGTGAAAAAAAATAAGATCGTTATCGCGACCCGGGGAAGCAAACTGGCGCTGTGGCAGGCTGAATTTGTACAGGCTGAACTGAAGAAACGCAATCCTGACCTGAAGGTTGAACTTAACAAGATCAAGACAACAGGTGATAAAATTCTGGATGTCCCTCTTGCAAAGGTCGGCGGCAAGGGACTTTTTGTGAAAGAGATAGAAGAAGCGCTCCTGAGCAGGAAGGCCGACCTTGCAGTGCACAGCATGAAGGATGTGCCGACAGACTTCCCTCAGGGGCTCCACCTTGCCGTTATTTGTGAACGGGAAGACCCGCGGGATGCGTTTATTTCACACGTTCCGCATTTCATGGAACTTCCCATGGGAGCCAGGGTCGGAACAAGCAGCCTCAGGCGTTCCTGCCAGTTGCTTAACATCAGACCCGATTTGCTTATTCACAGTCTGCGGGGCAATGTCGAGACGAGGTTGAGGAAACTGGATGAGGGGCAGTTCGACGCTGTCATCCTGGCAACCGCAGGCGTGAAGAGGCTCGGACTGCACCACAGGATAACAGAGATGCTTTCCTTTGAGACAAGCCTCCCTGCTATCGGCCAGGGCGCAGTTGGAATTGAGTGCAGAATTGAAGATCAGTTTATCCACACGCTTATCTCGCCTCTTGATCACCGGGAAACTTCTGTGTGTGTAAAGGCAGAACGGGCTTTTCTGAAGCGTCTTGAAGGGGGTTGCCAGGTTCCTATAGCAGCCTATGCCAAGATTGAGCAGAGGGCAGAGAGCGAAGAACAGAAATATCAAAGATCCCCCTATAGTCCTACCCTTGGTAAGGGGGCGCGCGGGGGGGTAGTCGCAGAACTCCGAACCCAGAACTTTGAACTATTGATTATGGATGGTCTTGTCGGAAGTATCGACGGCAGAATGCTTGTCCGGGGACATAGTGAGGGAAGACCTGAAGAAGCAGAACGTATAGGGACTATGCTGGCCGAGGATGTTCTTTCACGAGGGGCAAAAGAGATACTGGACGTAGTGTATCAGAGGTCCTAGAGAAGCCCTTCTCTGCGTTCCATTTCCTGAAACCGTTCTCTTCGTTCCTGACAGTCAATACAGTAGATGGCAAAGGGGAGGATTTTCAGCCTTTCCTCGTTTATCTCGTCTCCGCAATCTTCACAAATGCCGTAGGTGCCTTCCCTGAATTTTCTCAGGGCTTCATCTGTTTTCTGCAGGTTTTCACGGTGTATGCCCAGCTGTCTCAGACTGATATCTTCCGAAAGGTCGACGACCGACCAGTCTCCATCGTCGAGCGCAGTGTCAACGAGCTGTCTCGTCTCGCCTTTGATATATTTGGATATCTCGTCCCTGGCTTCCTTCAGGATCTCTTCTCTTTTTCTCAGCAGGGTCCTCCGCAGTATTTCGTTCCTCTCCTCCTCAGAAGGATGAGCCACCGGTTTTTTTACGACTTTCCTGGACTGGGCCAGCCGGGGTTTTGGGGATATAGCGGTCTTTTCCCGGGCAGTTTCAGCTTTTGCTTTTGAAGAGGGTTTTTTCACCGGCTGTTTGGGCTTTGTTTTGACCGCAGTTTTCTTGGAGAGGGCCTTTGTTTTCACCTTTTTCACGCGGGCAGGCTTTGTCTTAATTTTTGAAGCGGGTTTCCGCAGAGAAGCGATCTGTTTTTTCGCCGCCGGTTTTGGTGGTTTTTTCTTCCTGGATTGTTTTTCTGCCATGGCTATTCTTCTCTCTTTTCGGTTTCCGGAGAATCGGTTTCTCCTTCACGGAAAATTTCTATGATGCTCCTCACCGTTATCCCCGCAGTCTGAAGGGCCTTCTGAATATCTGTCAGTTTTGCGCCGGTAACCTTTACAAGAAAATTGTTGTGAACCATTTTAGACTTCCATGATCTCTTTTTCCTTGTGGGATAAAACCTCGTCCACTTTATCGATGTACGAATCAGTGATCTTCTGTATCTCGTCCTGGAGTTTTTTCACTATGTCCTCGCTGATATGTTTGTCCTTTTCGAGTTTCCTGATCTCTTCATTCGTATCTCTCCGGATATTCCTTACCGATACTTTCGCCTCTTCGGCCTTCTTCTTCACTGTCTTTACCAGAAGTTTTCTCCTCTCCTCGGTGAGCGGAGGGATATTGATCCGGATGATTTTCCCGTCGTTTGTAGGAGTCAGCCCGAGATCGGACTTGAGAATCGCCTTTTCGATCTCGGGGACGATCTTCTGTTCCCACGGCTGGATTAAGATCTGACGGCTTTCCGGTATGCTCAGACTGGCAAGTTGCTGAAGAGGAGTAGGTGTGTCGTAGTAATTGACCATGATTCCGTCAAGAAGCGCCAGGGATGCCCTCCCTGTTCTGATCGAAGAGAATTCTTTTCTCAGGACATCGACGGAACGCGACATCCTGTCATTGGTGCTTTTCTTTAACTCTTGCTCCATTGTTCCCCCTTACAAGAGTTCCGACTTTTTTCCCTTTTAATATTTTCCGAATATTTCCCTGTCCCTTTAAATTAAAAACCACAATGGGGAGTTTGTTGTCCATGCAAAGTGATATAGAGGTTGAATCCATGACAGTGAGACCCTTTTTCAGAACATCAATATAGGTCAGCGCTGAGTATTTTTTTGCGCGCGGGTCTTTCATTGGGTCAGAAGAATAGATTCCGTCAACTTTGGTTGCTTTTAGAATAACCTCTGCGCCGATCTCCATGGCCCTGAGGGAAGCGGCAGTGTCTGTGGTAAAGTAGGGGTTCCCTGTTCCTGCGGCAAAGATAACGGTTCTTCCTTTTTCGAGATGCCTGACTGCTTTCCGCCTTATGTACGGCTCTGCAAGTTCCTTCATCTCGATAGCCGACTGGACTCTTGTGGGTATGCCGTATTTTTCAAGGTAGTTCTGCAGTGCAAGCGCGTTGATGACCGTAGCAAGCATGCCCATATAATCGGCAGATGTCCTTTCGATTCCTCTGACACTCGCCTCAACTCCCCTGAAGATATTCCCTCCCCCAATCACAATAGCCAACTCGACCCCAAGGGACACAGCGTCCTTTATCTCCTGGGCGATATAGTCAACCGTTGCAGGGTCGACCCCGTAGCTCTGGTTCCCCATCATAGCTTCACCGCTAATTTTAAGGAGTATCCTCTTATATTTCAAGGCGTGTTACCCTGCTGTTTTTTCTCCGAGCTGGAATCTGGCAAATCTCCTGATAACGATATTCTCCCCGAGTTTAGATATCTTTTCGGTAATGAGATCTTTCACTTTCTGTTTCTGTTCTGTATCTTTGATAAAGACCTGGTCCAGAAGACAGACATCTGTATAATACTTTTCGAGCTTTCCTTCGATGATTTTTTCCATAACCTGCGGCGGTTTGTCCGCTACCTGCGCACGGTAGATTTCCTTCTCCCGCTCGATAACATCCATGTGGATATCCTCTCTCGACAGGTACACGGGATTTGAGGCTGCGATCTGCATGGCGACATCCTTGACAAGTTCCCTGAATTCCTCTGTCCGGGCAACAAAGTCTGTCTCGCAGTTGATCTCGACAAGGGTGCCGATTTTCCCCATGTGGATGTAGGACTCTATAAGGCCTTCAGATGCAGTTCTCCCTGCTTTTTTTACCGCTGTTGCAAGGCCTTTCTGCCTGAGAAAGTCGATCGCTTTTTCAAAATCTCCATCGCTCTCGGTGAGCGCCTTCTTGCATTCCATCATCCCGACGCCGGTTTTTTCTCTCAATTCCTTGATGAGATCAGCAGATATCTTTGTCATTCTTTTCCCTCTGCTTCTTCCTGGTGCATCTTTTCCTGCGCCTGGGCCTTCTCAGTTTCTTCCGCGAGAGTCTTGGAGAGCGTAGCTTTTCCCTCGACTACGGCATCCGCTATTTTTGAAGTGATCAATTTAATAGCCCTGATCGCATCATCATTCCCGGGTATGACATAGTCAACTTCATCGGGGTCGCAATTCGTATCGACAATCGCGACGATGGGAACGGATAATTTCTTTGCTTCAGCGATGGCGATCCTCTCCTTCTTCGGGTCTACGATAAAGAGGGCGCCCGGAAGCGCATCCATATTTTTGATGCCGGAAAGGTTCTTTTCCAGCTTGGTTCTCTCTTTTTCGAAAGCGGCAACCTCTTTTTTGGGAAGGATTTCATAGGTCCCATCCCCTTTCATTGCCTCGATCTTTTTCAGTTTTTCGATGCTCTTTCTGATCGTTGAATAATTGGTAAGCATGCCGCCGAGCCAACGCTGATTCACGTAAAAAGCTCCGGACCTTTGCGCTTCGTCCCTGATCGCGTCCTGTGATTGCTTCTTTGTCCCGACGAAAAGGATCGGAGCGCCTGCTATGGTCGCGTTTCTTACGAAGTTATAGGCCTCCTCAAGGCCCTTGACCGTTTTCTGAAGGTCGATAATGTAAATACCGTTTCTTTCGCCAAAGATGTATTTCTTCATCTTGGGATGCCATCTCTTTACCTGATGGCCAAAATGCACGCCTGCTTCAAGAAGTTCTTTCATTCCTGCTACCATGTTTTCTCTTTCCTCCTGTTTCCTCTACCCTCTGTTTCCTCGGAATATCGCCATACTGGCGCACAGAGGCAGAATGTTGTATTTTCTGAAAGAAAAGAAACTCTCTTTCAGGAACAAAAGATTAACACAAAAATAGCTTTTTTTGCAAGGGGATACGGTGGTAAAATCATAAATGTCATCTGCGCATATAAACCATTCAAATATATTCAAGAGGGGGAACCATGATTGCTCGTTATACCCGCCCCGATATGGGGAAGCTGTGGAGTATCGAGACCAGGTACAGGAAATGGCTCGATGTGGAAATAGCTGCCTGTGAGGCATGGGCCGAACTTGGGGAAATACCGAAGGATGCCCTGGCCAGCATTAAGAAAAAGGCAAACTTCGACATCAGAAAGATTGATGAGATCGAAAAGGTGGTCAGACATGACGTGATTGCGTTTCTGAGTTCTGTTGCCAGGAGTCTCGGCCCTGAATCAAGATTCATTCACAAAGGACTCACTTCATCTGACATCCTTGATACCGCCCTGGCTCTCCTTATGGGGGAGGCTGCCGATATAATCATCAACGATATCAGGAAGCTTATGGAGATACTGAAAAAGCAGGCATACCGGTATAAAGATACTCAAATGATAGGGAGGAGCCACGGTATTCATGCGGAACCCATGACGTTCGGCCTTAAATATGCCCTCTGGTACAGCGATATGCAGCGGAACCTTGAAAGGATGAGGCGGGCGCAGGAGGTCGTGCTGGTCGGGAAGCTTTCCGGAGCAGTCGGGACCTTTTCGAACATCCCCCCTGCAATTGAAGTTAAAGTCTGCAAAAAACTGGGCCTTAAACCCGAACCGGTCTCCACACAGGTGGTACAGAGGGACAGGCATGCGGAATATCTGACAACCCTTGCCCTGATCGCTGCGTCTGTTGAAAAAATAGCGGTAGAAATACGGCATCTCCAGAGGACTGAGGTGCTTGAAGCTGAAGAACCTTTCGTGACAGGGCAGAAAGGATCTTCAGCAATGCCGCACAAACGTAATCCCATCGGGTGTGAGAACCTCTCGGGTCTTGCCCGGCTTGTAAGGGCAAATGCAATGGCGGCACTCGAAAATATAGCCCTGTGGCACGAGAGGGATATTTCCCATTCTTCTGTGGAGAGGGTGATCATCCCGGACAGCACCATCCTTGTCGATTATATGCTCGACAGACTTGCAGGCATTCTCGATAAACTCCAGGTATACCCGAGAAGGATGAAGGAGAATATGAACAGGAGCTACGGACTGTTCAATTCCCAGCGGATCATGCTTGCGCTGATCGAGAAGGGATTGTCCCGTGACGCGGCCTATGACATGGTGCAGCGGAATGCGATGAAGAGCTGGAAAACAAGCGTCCAGTTCAAAAAGCTGGTGCTGAAAGACAGCGCAGTCAAAAAATACCTTTCTTCGCAGGAAATAGAATCCATCTTCAATCTTGAATATTACCTGAAAAATGTGAACTTCATTTTCAAGCGGGTTTTCGGTCCGGGTAAATGAACGGCAATCCTCTTATACATTTCTACCGTACCCCGGCGCTTTCACCGGCAAAGACGGAAGAGATTTTGTCTCTTGCCAGGACATATCTTTCCCCGGAAATCATTGCTGCAGAAACGGAGCTCTGTTTTTACATCGACACAACTTCCCCGCTCACCAATGCTGAGTCAGGCATCCTCCGGTGGCTTCTCTCGGAAACCTTTGAGCACGAGAAATTTGGAGAGAAAAGTTTTCTGACCCCCCCTATCCCCCCCTTTCGCAATGACACCCACCTTATCATAGAAGTCGGCCCCAGGATGAACTTCTCTACCGCATGGTCGACGAACGCAGTGTCTATATGTCATGCCTGTGGTCTCACAAAGATCACGCGAATCGAACGGTCAAGAAGATACAAATTAACGGCAAATTCGCAATTCGAAATTCGCAATTCGAATTTTCTCGATTCTATCCATGACCGCATGACCGAGTGTCAGTATCCTTATGCCTTGACTTCCTTCGAAACGGGGATGAAACCCGAATCTGTGTATATTGTCCCCCTGATCGAAGAGGGCAGGGATGCGCTGAGGAAGATCAATTCCGGCCTGGGGCTTGGACTCGATGAGTGGGATATCGGGTATTACTATAACCTGTTTGTGAACGAAATAGGACGGAATCCCACGAATGTGGAATGTTTCGACCTGGGGCAGTCCAACAGCGAACACTCCCGGCACTGGTTCTTTCAGGGCAGACTGATCATTGACGGAGAGGAAATAGAGGATTCGCTCATACAAATTATAAAACAGCCATTGAAGCGCAGCGCCCCGAATAACAGTGTCATTGCATTCAAGGACAATTCAAGTGGCATTCGCGGCTATGAAATAATGAATATTTTCCCGGAAATTCCCGGAGGTCCTGCACGTTTTCAGGAGAGACGGGTCAATTACGATATCATTTTTACCGCGGAGACACACAACTTCCCGACAGGCGTCGCTCCCTTCCCTGGCGCTGAAACAGGCACTGGCGGGAGAATACGTGACGTCCATGCAACCGGGAGGGGGAGTCTGGTTGTAGCAGGCACCGCCGCCTACTGTGTAGGGAATCTCAATATCCCGGGGTACTCCCTTCCGTGGGAGGACCCGTCGTTCTTCTATCCGCCGAACCTTGCTTTGTCACTCCAGATAGAGATTGAGGCCAGCAATGGGGCTTCTGATTACGGGAACAAATTCGGAGAACCATTGATACAGGGGTTCACGCGGTCGTTCGGTCTCCGGCTGCCTGACGGAGAACGCAGGGAATGGGTGAAACCGATCATGTTCACCGGTGGCATTGGGCAGATCGATGCGAGACATACCGGGAAAAAAGAACCTGAAAAAGGGATGCTCGTGATAAAGATCGGCGGCCCTGCATACAGAATCGGCATGGGAGGAGGGGCTGCGTCGAGCATGATCCAGGGAGAGAATATCGCCGAGCTTGATTTCAGCGCGGTCCAGCGCGGCGACGCAGAGATGGAACAGAAGGTGAACAGGGTCATCAGGGCCTGTGTCGAAAAGGGAGACGGAAATCCGATCGTCAGTATCCATGACCAGGGCGCAGGCGGGAACTGCAACGTCGTGAAAGAAATTATCTATCCGGCAGGTGCGAAAATAGAGATAAGAAAGATTCAGCTTGGCGATACGACATTATCTGTTCTCGAAATATGGGGAGCCGAATACCAGGAACAGAATGCATTGCTTTTACATCCTCACAGGGAAGAGGAGTTTCTCTCGCTCTGTACAAGAGAGAAGGTGCCCTGTGCGGTTATCGGAAGAATAACAGGCGACGGCTTTATTGCCCTCTACGATGAAATAGACGGAAGCATGCCCGTGAATCTTGACCTTGCGAAGGTTCTCGGCGAAATGCCGCAGAAGACCTTCAAACTCGAAAGAATCAAGCCGGAACTGAAACCGCTCTCTCTTCCGGAAGACCTGACGGTGAGGGAGGCGCTTGAACGGGTACTCCGGCTCGTCTCTGTAGGATCAAAAAAATTTCTAACGAATAAAGTGGACAGGTCGGTTACGGGGCTCATTGCCCGGCAGCAATGTGTGGGGCCACTTCAGTTGCCTTTGTCGAATGTTGCGATTGTCGGTCAGAGCCATTTCGGATTGACGGGTGCAGCAATGGCTATCGGAGAACAGCCGGTAAAAGGTCTGCTCAGTCCGCAGGCCATGGCGAGGATGTCGGTCGGTGAAGCGCTGACGAACATCATATGGGCAAAGATAAGCGCCCTCGAAGATATTAAGTGTTCCGGCAACTGGATGTGGGCGGCAAAACTCCCCGGTGAGGGTGCAAAGATCTATGACGCGGCAGTCGCGTTGCGTGATGTGCTTATTGCATTCGGGATCGCACTTGACGGCGGGAAGGACAGCCTTTCGATGGCTGCAAAGGTCGAGGACCAATCGGGGACTATGGAGATCGTCAAGTCTCCCGGAACTCTTGTGCTCTCTGCATATGTGACTTGTCCCGATATCACGAAGGTTATTACCCCCGACATAAAAGCTCCCGGGGTCAGCAGACTCCTCTATATCGATATGGGGGCCTGCAAATACCGGATGGGCGGGACTTCGCTTGCCCATGTGTACGGCCAGACAGGAGATGAATCTCCTGATCTGGACGATCCCGGGCTGTTCAAACAGACATTCAATGTCATTCAAAAGCTCATCGGTGAAGCCATGATCCTGTCGGGTCATGACAGGAGTGATGGAGGGCTTATCGTAACGCTCCTCGAAATGGCCTTTTCCGGGAACTGCGGAATTGAGGTGAATATCCTACCCTCCCATCCCCCCCTTGCCAAGGGGGGGGGTAGGGGGGGTGAAATTTCCCTGCTTTTTTCCGAGGAACTCGGTCTCGTGATCGAATATCTTCCGGAACATGAAGAGGCCATTACCACTGCTCTCAGCGGGAGCAACATCTCCTTTCAGATTATCGGGAAAACACTTTCGGAGAAGCAGATAAAAGTTGAGGTGGATAAACAGCCTGTACTCAACGAAGACATGAGAGTCCTCAGGGCGATGTGGGAAGAGACGAGTTATAAACTCGAAAGGCTCCAGGCAAACCTCGAGTGTGTTGATGAAGAGAAAAAGGCAAGTTTTGAGCGAAAAGGCCCGGCATACAGAATTACGTTTACACCGGAAAAAACACCCGAAACAATTCTCGGGAAAGACAAGAAACCAAAAATCGCAGTCATTCGGGAGGAGGGCAGCAATGGCGACCGTGAGATGACCTCAGCCTTCTACCATGCCGGGTTTGAGGTATGGGACGTGACCATGACGGATATCCTTGGCGGCAGAGTCAGTCTGGATGCCTTTAGAGGCGTGGTCTTTGTCGGTGGTTTCAGTTATGCCGATGTCCTAGATTCAGCAAAGGGCTGGGCAGGGGTAATCAGGTTCAACAAGAGTATTTTTGAACAATTCGAGAGGTTCTCTGAAAGACCTGATACCTTCAGTCTCGGCGTCTGTAATGGTTGCCAGCTTATGGCGCTCCTCGGGTGGGTTCCCTGGAAGGGGATCCCCGATACTATTCAGCCGAGGTTTATTCAGAACAGGCCGGGGAGGTTCGAATCCCGTTTTTCAACGGTTCGTATTCTCCAGAGTCCTGCAGTTATGCTCCGGGGCATGGAAGACTCAGTGCTTGGCGTATGGATTGCGCATGGGGAAGGAAGACTCCATTTCCCGAACCGGGAAATGATACAGGAAGTCCTTGATCAGGGCCTTGCGCCTGTCCGGTTTGTTGACGACAATAGCGAATTCACCGAAACTTACCCGTTTAATCCCAATGGTTCTCCTCAGGGGATAACAGCGCTCTGTTCCCCTGATGGAAGGCACCTCGCAATGATGCCCCATCCTGAACGGACTTTTCTTAAATGGCAGTGGGCATATATGCCGGAAAAGTGGAAGAGAGACATCGATGCTTCACCATGGCTGAGAATGTTCCGGAACGCACAGGCGTGGTGTGAAAAGGGATAAAATAAATTCATTCGCAAAATTTAAAATACTCGCAGGCGAGCGCATAGGTCCTCTCTACTCAAAAAGCACATAGCCCCTGATCTGGTCGAGCCTTTTCCCTTTTACCCCGAGGTCTTCCGGTTGGGTGATTTTTTTCTCCCGGCGTACTTTGAGAATCCTCATGACGGTTTCCGGCCCCAGTCCGGGTACTCTCAGCAGGGATTCTTTTCCCGAGGTATTGATCCTCACAGGATAGTATTCGGGATGGGTGTCCGCCCAGATCTGTTTGGGATCCCTGTCCAGGCTCAGATTTCCGCTCGCGTCGACAAGGAGATCTTCACGGTTGAACCCGTATTTCCGGATCAGAAAATCAGACTGGTACAGGCGGTGTTCACGCAGGAAAGATTTTTCAGGGTCTGCAAGGAAGTTTCTTTCGCCGGGGATATCAGGGTGTCCGAGGCCTTTCTGGTACGCGGAAAAATAAACCCGCTTGAAGTTGAGACGTTTATAAAGCCCGAACATATACTGAATGATTTCCGAATCGGTCTCATCGGAAGCCCCGACAATAAATTGGGTGGTGCATTTGACTCTCGAAAACCTCATGCCTCTTGCGGTGAGTTTCCCCATCAGCTTCAATGGCCGGATTATATCTCCCTCGTAGTCTTTTCTCTCCGATAGCACGGAAAAATGCTTCCCGCCGGGCGTCTCGATATTGAGAGACACGGCGCTCGCAAGCGAGAGCGCGTCTTCAACTGCCGCATCCGAAGCTCCGGGTATTATCTTCAGATGGATATACCCCTTGAAATTATGTTTGTATCTGAGAAGCCTTGCGACCGCATTGATCTTATCCATGGTATGGTCGGCATTCTGAATGACCCCGGAACTCAGGAACAGGCCGAAGACCTTCCGCCTTCTCTGATATTCCATGAACACCCGGGAAATCTCTTCAGGCTGAAGGGTGCAGCGTTTTATGTCCCTGTCGGAACGGAGGGGACAGTATTTGCAGTCGTTTTTACAGGTGTTCGAAAGCAGGGTCTTCAGCAGAACGGTAGAGCCGCCCTGCGGGAGGACTACCGGATAAAGCCATTTTCCGTCCGACCCTCTCCTGCGGTGTTCGTCCCTGCCGGTGCCGCACGCACAGGCCAGATCATACCGCGAATCTTCCGAGAGCATGTTCAGTTTTTCGATGGTGTCCATAGAGAATCTTCAGACTAAAAAATCTCTATCGTCGGATGTTTCCGGTCCCTCTCCAGCGGATTTCTCCTCGATCTCTGACAGGGCCTTCTTTACCGCTTCTTCTGTGGTTCGCAGATTTCCCTTGCAGAACTTGATGAGATGGGTAGCCCTCTTCACTTTTTCCGTAAGGACATCAACGTTGATGCTCTCTGATTCTATCTCGTTGATGATCCGCTCAAGCTCCCCGATGGCCTGAGAATAGCTAAGCTTCTTCTTGTCAGTCATTTCTTTTGTCCCCCTCAATATTTTCAACAACACTGGTGAGAGAACCACTGCTCAGCCTGGTATTTATTATATCATCCTTCCTGACGATGCCCGCATCCTTCAGGACTTGCCCATTCAGACAGGTGATGCTGTACCCACGGTCCAGAACGTTCTGCGGATCAAGGAGACTGATTTTGGCCTCGCAGTTTTCCAGCTTCTGTGTCTGCATGGAGAGCATGTGAGCCGGATACACCCGAAGGACCTTTCTGAAATCCTTCATCTTCTGAAGGTTATTCCTTATCAAACCTTCAGTGGAATTCCTGAGCTTTCCCTCGCATTCCCTGATTCTGACAGAAGGGGTCTTCAGTGCGGTGAATGCCCTTGTCTGAAGTTCCCGGATATCCTCTCTTAAATCAACTTTCGCAGTTTTGAGATAATCCCGGGCAGATGTCAGGAAGCTGTCGACCGATGTCCTGAGAGAATGTTTTTCACTTTCAATAAATTCCTTTGTTCTGCGTATAAGCCTGTGTTCCAACTCATGAATGCTATCTTCGAACTCCCTTGATCTGGCGATAAGAAACTCTGCGACTGCTGTAGGAGTAATAAGGCGTCTGCTGGCAACATGGTCAGCTGCAGTCTCATCCCTTTCATGCCCTATGCCGGTGAATACAGGAAGCGGAGAAAGAGCGATTGCTTTTGCCAGAGGATAGCTGTCGAAACAGTGCAGGTCCACCACTGACCCGCCGCCTCTGATGATCACGACAGCATCAAAACGTTCCCGGAGTTTGATACAGCTCTCCATGGCGTCTAGTATCGAGGGCTCGGCTCTCTCTCCCTGCATAGAGGCCTGAAACAGCCTGTGATGGAATGTATACCCGAAGGGATTGTTGTCCAGTCTGTTGACGAAATCACCATAGCCTGCAGCGGCCTCGGAAGAGATGACTGCAATTCGTTGAAGAACAGGGGACAGTTCCAGGAGTTTGTTTCTGGCAATGATCCCCTCTTTTGTGAGGCGCTCGATAATCTCTCTTCGTTTGAGCATCATCTCACCGAGGGTATAGCGGGGATCGACCTCCCTGATGTTGAGCGCCAGGCCGTGCACCTCGTGATATGTTACTTGTGCGAGCATGAGGATTTTCATGCCCGGCTGGAGGGCCTGTCCTGTCAAAGCCTTGAAGTTAGGGCTGATCCGGCTGAAATTACGTGCCCAGATTGTGGCCCGCATCTTCGCCATTATCAAATCATCCTTCTTTTCGACCAGATCCAGATAACAGTGACCTGAATTGTAGTGGTAGTTGACCTGGGCTATTTCAGCGATGACCCAGTAGTCATCAGAAAGCGTTGACTGAATTGCTGATTTCACCAGATAGGCAAGTTCGCTCAGGGTAAGGTATTCCATCTGTTAAGTATATGACACCAATGTAAATTTTTCACAGGTAGGCAATGAGGATTACGCATGGGCAAAGGGAAAGGCTACTTTTTTGTCGTGCACGTTCTATTCTTTCTTGAGCAAACGGTACGTTGCCTCGTATATCCGCTCACGGGGGCCGATGGCGACGATCTCAATGTGTTTGCCTGAAGATGTCCTGAAGATTATTCTGAAACGGCTCAACCGGAAACTCTTCAATCCTGAAACCTCATCTTTTAGTGATTTCCCTGCGTGTGGAAATGAAGAAAGGCAATCCCCTGCAAATATCCCTTGACTTGCGGTACCGATTTATTTAAACTGAACATAGGTTCACATGAACAAACGTTCAGGTATAGAGTCGAAGAAGAAGATCATCAAGGCTGCAATGGATGTATTCTCCGTGAAAGGCTATGCAAAAACCAGCATCAGGGAGATTGCCAGGGCTGCGGGTATCAGCGTCGGTGGTGTGTACCTCTACTTCAGGAATAAAGAGGAACTCTACAAAAGCCTTATCAACGAAAAGATGCGGGACATCGGCGCGAGTCTCAGGCTTGCCGCAGGAGACACGGAATCTCCTGCTGAAGCATTATCCAATCTCCTCAAAATGCATCTTGAGCATGCCCTGAAACATAAAGAGTTTATTCTTGTCCATATCAGGGAGCACGGGTTTGCGTTCGGCGTTCAGGAAAAAAGGAAATTCTTCAAAGAACAGAGAGCGCTGATCGGCCACATTATTCAGAGAGGGATTCAGTCGGGAGCATTCAGGGAATGCAACCCGGAGGATATGGCTACGATCATCTTGGGATCATTGAGGGGCATTCTTCTCTCGATTGCCTTGGACCAGGATGTTCATATCACCCCGGAGATGCTCAATGAGTTTATTTTCAAGGGTCTGCTGAAGACAAAGAGCTCGTAGGCAGGCCCCCCGCTCTTTACTAAAGAGAATGTAGGAGAATCGAAAGATGAATATGCTGAGCACTGCTTTTGTAAGGCCCGTGAAGTCTGTCCGTCTCGTTTTTTTGTCTGCGGTATTGATATCCATCCTCTCTGCCTGCTCCGGGAAAGAGGCGCAACCTTCTAAAAAGCCGTCTGTTCCGGTTTCTGCCGCCGAAGTGGTCCAAAAGACTGTCCTGGTGCAGGTCAGGGCGGTCGGCAATGCAGAACCATATTCCACGGTATCGGTGAAATCACAGGTGGGAGGCATCCTTACCCGTGTCCATTTCAGCGAAGGACAGGACGTAAGGAAAGGCGATCCCCTCTTCACCATCGATCCCCGTCCTTATGAGGCTGCACTCAAGCAGGCCGAAGCGAACCTCGCAAAAGATACCGCACAACTGGAGAATGCACGGGTTGAAGTACGCCGTTATGAAGAGCTCGTCAGGAAAGGCTATGTGGCACAGGAACAGTACGACCAGATCCGCACCAACGCTGCCACCCTGGAAGCGGTAGTAAACGCTGACAAGGCACTGGTAGAAAATGCACGGTTGCAGCTGCAATACTGCTCCATTCATTCCCCCATTACCGGAAGGACCGGAAATCTTATGGCCAACCAGGGAAATCTTATCAAGGCAAATGCTGATACTCCCATGGTTACTATCAATCAGATACAACCGGTGTATGTGACCTTTTCCGTGCCTGAGCAATACCTTGGAGAAATCAAGAAATATATGTCTTCAGGAAGGCTGAAAGTTGAAGTGGTCATCGGAAAGGATGAGAAATATCCTGAGCAGGGGGCGCTCACTTTTGTGGACAATGCTGTGGACACTGCTACGGGTACCATAAAGCTCAAGGCGACATTTCCCAATAGTGACAGGCGGCTCTGGCCGGGTCAATTCGTCGATGTGTCGCTGACGCTCACTGCGAAGCCGAATGCAATAGTAGTTCCCTCGCAGTCGATTCAGACCGGACAGAAGGGGGATTATGTCTACATCATAAAGAACGATTTCACTGTCGAAGACCGTCCTGTCATTGCAGGCAGAACACTCGATGGGGAAACCGTTATCGAAAAAGGGCTTCAAGACGGAGAAAAGGTTGTCACGGACGGTCAACTGCGGCTTGTACCCGGCGCAAAAGTGGAAATAAAAAACAAGGGTGAGGCCAAATAGCATATGAACGTCTCGGAGCTTTTTATCCGGAGGCCAATCATGACTTCGCTGGTTATGCTGTCGATTCTGGTCTTCGGGATAGCTGCATACAGTCTCCTCCCGGTGAGCGACCTGCCGAATGTCGATTTCCCAACTATTCAGGTAAGCGCCGGACTGCCCGGCGCCAGTCCGGAGACTATGGCATCGGCTGTGGCGACTCCTCTGGAGCGACAGTTTTCGACTATTGCGGGGCTCGACTCCATGACTTCAACGAATGCCCTCGGAAATACCCGTATCACGCTGCAGTTCAACCTCAGCCGGGACATCGACGCCGCCGGGCAGGACGTTCAGGCAATGATTGCAAAGGCGTCGAGGCAGCTCCCGCAGAATATGCCGGCCCCTCCCACCTATACCAAGGTGAACCCGGCTGACCAGCCTGTTCTCTACCTTGCATTGAGTTCACCCACACTTCCCATTTCTACCGTCTATGAATATGCGGATACCTTCATCGCCCAGCGTATTTCGATGATCAGCGGCGTTGCCCAGGTGCAGGTCTTCGGCTCTCAGAAATTTGCGGTACGGGCACAGCTCGACCCCCGGGCCCTCGCACACAGAAAAATCGGAATTAATGAAGTGGGAACCGCACTTGCGATGGGAAATGTGAATTTGCCCACAGGCACTCTCCAGGGCGAAAAGCAGGCTTTTACGATTCAGGCTACCGGTCAGCTCTACAATGCCGCAGACTATCGTCCTCTGATTGTGGCCTACCGGGACGGTTCTCCTGTGCGTCTTGAAGAACTCGGCAGGGTTATCGATAGTGTAGAAAATGACAAGACGGCGAACTGGTATAAGAATGAACGCGCCGTGGTTCTGGCAATCCAGCGTCAGCCCGGTACGAACACCGTGGAAGTGGTGGACAGCATCAAGAAACTCCTGCCCGGCTTCAGGGCCCAGATACCGCCTTCGGTCAAGCTGGATACCCTTTACGACCGCTCGGTGTCTATTCGCGAATCGGTCAGGGACGTCAAGTTCACACTTTTCCTTGCGCTGTGTCTTGTTGTTCTGGTTATTTTTCTCTTTCTGCGAAATATTTCCGCGACCATTATCCCGAGCCTTGCGCTGCCTTTCTCCATTGTCGGCACCTTTGCTGCGATGTACCTGATGGGGTTCAGCGTAAACAACATCTCTCTTATGGCCCTTACTCTGTCAGTCGGGTTTGTAGTGGATGACGCTATCGTAATGCTCGAAAATATTATGCGCCATATCGAAAAGGGTGAACCGGCCTTACAGGCCGCTCTCGCCGGTTCAAGAGAAATTGGCTTTACTATTTTATCCATGACCCTTTCTCTTGTTGCAGTTTTTATCCCGGTGCTCTTCATGGGGGGGATCCTCGGCAGAATCCTTCATGAATTTGCGGTGACCATAAGCATGGCTATCCTGATATCGGGTTTTGTCTCTCTGACGCTCACCCCGATGCTCTGCAGCCGTTTCATCCGTCCGCACGCTGCGGTGCGGCACGGCCGCTTTTATCTTTTCACAGAACACTTCTTTGAAGGGATGCTACATACCTATGAAAGGACCCTGAAACTCGTCCTCCACTACCGCCGGACTGTCCTTGCGGTCACCATCGTTCTTACTGTAGTGACCGGTTTTTTATTCACAAAAATTCCGATGGGATTCCTCCCGTCAGAGGATACCGGCCAGATATTTGCCTTTACCGAAGCAGCACAGGGAATCTCCTTTGAAGATATGGTGAAGCACCAGAAGGCGCTGGCTGCAATAGTTTCAGAGAACCCCAACATCGATGCCTTTATGTCCGCTGTCGGCGCCAGCGGAATAAGCGTTGCGAATAACGCCGGACGGATGTTCATGCGGCTTAAACCGCGCAGCGAACGGGAATTGAGCGCAGATGAGATTATCCAGCAACTGCGGCCGAAGGTATCACAGGTGCCAGGCATCATGATGTTCATGCAGAATCTTCCCGCTATCCGTATCGGTGGTACCTTGACCAAAAGTCAGTACCAGTTCACCCTGCAGAGTCCGGATACGGGGGAACTGTATCGATCAGCCATGGAGCTAGAAGGCAAAATGCGGGCATTACCCCAACTGCAGGATGTGACCAGCGACCTGCAGATAAATAATCCCCAGATCAACATTGATATCAACCGCGACAAGGCATCTGCGCTCGGTGTAACCGCACAGCAGGTAGAAGATGCCCTGTATTATTCCTATGGTTCCCGCCAGGTCTCGACTATTTATGCGCCCAACAACCAGTATCAGGTCATTCTTGAGCTGGAACCCCAATATCAGACAGACCCTTCGGCCCTTTCATTGCTTTATATCCAGTCCACTGCCGGACAACTGGTGCCGATAAACACTCTCGCAACCCTGACAAGAGATACCGGTCCCCTAACGGTGAATCACCTTGGTCAACTTCCTGCAGTTACGATCTCTTTCAACCTCAAGCCGGGTGTGGCACTGGGTGATGCTCTTACCATTGTTGAAAAACTTGCCCGTGATATATTGCCACAAACCGTCAGCACCAGTTTCCAGGGGGCTGCCCAGGCGTTTCAGTCTTCGATGAAAGGACTCTGGCTGCTCCTGATAATGGCCCTTTTGGTTATATATATCGTGCTGGGTATACTCTATGAGAGTTTTATACATCCCTTGACCATTCTTTCAGGGCTTCCCGCTGCCGGGTTCGGTGCGCTTGTAACCCTTATGCTTTTTCAGAAGGACCTGAATATCTATGCCTTTGTAGGCGTCATTATGCTCCTGGGGATTGTCAAGAAGAACGCTATCATGATGATCGATTTTGCCCTCGAAGCACAGAGGAAGGAAGGGAAAGCGCCGATAGACGCTATCTACGAGGGCGCCATGATACGTTTCCGCCCGATCATGATGACCACTATGGCGGCTTTAATGGGCACGCTCCCCATTGCTATTGGTTTTGGCGCAGGCGCCGAGTCGCGGCGTCCGCTTGGTCTTGCGGTTGTCGGCGGGCTTGTCGTTTCCCAGCTCCTGACCCTCTATATAACCCCGGTAGTGTTTTATTACATGGACAGGGTTCAGGGAAAAATCGGCATGTGGTTTGGCAAACGCAGAAAAAATAAAGAGACTGAAATTGCAAAGACACTATAGGAGGTCAAAATGAAATGGTGTGTGTCTTTCATGCTTTTTTGCATATTTGTTTTGCCTTGTCAAGGAGAAGCAGAAGAGGTAATTAAAAAAGGTGAGTCGCTGAATCTCGAGAGATGCATCGGCATAGCATTGCAAATGCAGCCTGGCTTGGTTGCAGCGAAAAGTTCGGTCAATGCAAGTGAGACCAGGATTAGCCAGGCAAAGGCGAATTATTACCCGCAGATAAACTGGTCGTCAGGCTACAGCAGAATTTCACCCGCATCCGGCGGTTCCGGGAGTTCATTCACGACATCTTCAGGGAGGTCGGGTGGTTCGTTTGATCAATATTCCACCGGATTCAGTCTGAGTCAGACACTTTACGATTTCGGGAAAACCCCGACAGAGGTGAAGATTCAGAAATTGAACCTTGATGCAGCAAAATCAGATCTCAATACTGTGACCGATCAGATTATCTTCAGTGTAAAAGAGGCTTACTACGGAGTTGTGCAGGCAAAATACAATAAGCTGGTTGCAGAAGATACAGTAAAGCAGACGCAACAGCATCTTGAGCAGGCAAAAGGTTTTTTTGAGGCGGGCACAAGACCAAAATTCGATGTGACAAAGGCTGAGGTCGACCTGAGCAATGCAAAGCTGAATCTGATACGCAATGCAAATGCCTTCAGGATTGCGATAGTTACCCTGAATAATGCAATGGGTATCCCTGACGCTCCTGAGTATATTCTCGATGAAAACCTTTCTGTTGAAAAATATGATATAACCATCGAAGAGGCACTCTCAAGGGCATATAAAAACAGGCCCGATTTGCAGGCACTCATTGCACAAAGACAGGCGGCAGAGAGTTCTATAGACCTTGCAAAGACAGGATATTATCCTGTCTTAACCGGTAACACGGGATACAATTGGTCCGGGGAACAATTCCCGCTTGAGCACGGATGGAATGCGGGGGCAACACTTTCCTTCCCTTTATTCAGCGGTTTCCTCACAAAATATCAGGTAGAAGAGGCAAGGGCGAACCTGAATACCCTCAGGGCGAATGAAGAGTCGCTAAGACAGACGATAGCCCTGGAAGTACAAGAGGCATTCTTGACTCTTAGGGCGGCGGAAGAAGCGATTCCTACTGCAAAGCTTGGGGTGGAGCAGGCGCAGGAGAATCTGGACATTGCGAACGGCAGATATACAGCAGGGGTTGGAAATCCTATAGAAGTGACTGATGCTGAAGTGGGCCTGACGAACGCAAGGACCTACTACATACAGGCGCTCTATGCCGATAAAGTTGCCCAGGCCAGTCTTGAGAAAGCTATGGGCCTGAAATGAAAAAGATATTATTCATCATTCTTATAGGGGTAGCGATTGCGCTCACCGCGTTCTTTCTGCTCAACAACAAGAACGGTGATATCAAGTTCAGAACAGAAAAGGTTGCAAAAGGTGACCTGGTAATGTCGGTCACTGCAACAGGAACGGTCAATGCAGTTACAACAGTACTTGTCGGCACCCAGGTTTCCGGTACGATCAGGAACATATCTGTTGATTTTAATTCTCCGGTGAAAAAAGGCCAAGTCATTGCGCAGATAGATCCCGCAACATTTCAGGCGCAGGTGCAGCAGGCAAGAGCAAACCTCCTCGCGGCGCAAGCAAATCTTGAAAAAGCCGGGGTAACACTGGTAGATGCGAAGCGGACCATGGAAAGAAATGCGGAATTATTCGCAAAGAATCTCATTGCGCGGAGCGAGCTGGATACGGCAGAAACAAACTACGAAACTGCGAAGGCGTCAGTGAGCGCGGTGAAGTCCCAGGTTGCCCAGACAGAGGCGGCAGTCGAGTTTGCTGAGACGAATCTCCGGTACACGAGGATACTCTCCCCTGTAGACGGGGTTGTGATATCAAGAAACGTGGATGTGGGACAGACCGTCGCTGCGAGTTTTCAGACGCCTACATTATTTACCATAGCCCAGGATCTTACAAAAATGCAGATCGATACGAATGTGGATGAGGCTGATATCGGAAAAGTGAACGTCGGGCAGGATGTCGAATTCACCGTGGATGCCCATCCCGATCTTACGTTCAGAGGAAAGGTATGGCAGGTCAGGAATGCTCCGATTACTGTTCAGAACGTCGTAACCTATGATGTGGTGATTCAGGTGGAGAACCCTGAACTCAAACTCAAACCCGGAATGACCGCGAATGTGGCGATCATAATTGCAACAAAAAAAGATGTTCTGAAAATACCGAACGCAGCCCTGAGGGTCAAGCTTAACGGAGCTGAGCAAAAGAGCGTTGAGAAAAAGGCGGTAAGCGGTCCGGGAGTATGGATACTGGAACAGGGTACCCCAAAGCGTATCAATATCTCTGCCGGTATCAGCGATGGAAGTTATACGGAAATTACTTCACCTGCCCTCAGTGAGGGACAGGAGGTAATCCTTGAGTCAGTTGCCGGAGCACAAAAGAAGCAGGAGGCTCCTCCGGGCCCAAGATTCTTCTAAGATGACACTGATACAAACTAAAGATATCTCTAAAATATACAGGGCCGGCTCTGTCGAGGTGAATGCCCTCATGAATGTTTCTGCACGCATAGAGGCGGGAGAATTTGCTGCAATTATGGGACCTTCAGGTTCGGGAAAATCCACGTTCATGAACATCCTCGGATGCCTTGATACTCCTTCACGCGGTCAGTATCTGCTCGATGGAACCGATGTGGGAACTCTCGACAGGGATGAACGCGCGAACATACGAAATAAAAAGATAGGCTTTGTCTTCCAGGGATTCAACCTTCTGCCCCGGACGTCTGCCATCGAGAATGTTGAACTGCCCATGCTCTATAACGGACTTCCCGCGAAAGACCGTAAGGGCCGTGCAGAAGAAGCGCTGAAAAACGTCGGACTTGCAGGCAGGGAAGAATCCTATCCCAGTCAGCTTTCCGGCGGGCAGCAGCAGCGGGTTGCCATAGCAAGGGCTCTTGTCAACAACGCGGCGATCATTCTTGCCGATGAACCAACGGGGAACCTCGATACAAAGACGAGCGCCGAAGTGATGGAGCTCTTTACCAGATTGAACACGGAATCCAATATCACGGTGATACTCGTGACCCATGAACAGGATATCGCTGAGTATAGCCGCAGAATAATCAGGTTCCTTGACGGCAGGATCATCAGCGATGAAAGGACAGGCAGGTCATGATCGATATCCCGACCGCGATAAGGATTTCGTTCAGGGCCTTGAAAAGAAATAAAATGCGCTCCGCGCTCACCATGCTCGGGATAATCATTGGCGTCGGGGCAGTGATTGCCATGCTTTCCATCGGTATGGGAGCGAGTAAAAGGATCGCTGATCAGATATCAAGCATCGGGAGCAACCTCATCATGATCCTTCCGGGTGCAACGACCTCTGCGGGCGTGAGGATGGGATCAGGCACTCAGATTACTCTTACTATTGACGATGCAGAGGCGATACAGAACGAGTGCCCTGCTGTTTCAGATGTTGCCCCTGTTCACAACGGGGTTGCGCAGGTTGTCTTCGGCTCCCAGAACTGGTCCACCGCGGTGACCGGAACAACACCGGGCATGTTGGCGATACGGGACTGGTCTCTTGACTCAGGAAGACCGTTTACCCAGCAGGACGTCAGGAGCGCTGCAAAGGTCTGTCTGATCGGCAGGACCGTTTCAGATAATTTATTCGGAGAAGCCGATCCGGTTGGTCAGGTAATCAGGATCGATAAAGTCCCCTTCACCGTAATCGGGGTGCTGTCCGTGAAGGGACAGTCTCCGCAGGGACAGGACCAGGACGACTCGGTTTATGTCCCTATTACAACAGCCCAGAAAAAACTCTTTGGAACAATGTTCCCCGGGATGGTGAGGAGGATTATGGTAAAGGCAAGAAGCATGGAAGACATGGAGACAGCGGAAAAACAGATAACCGAACTGCTCAGGCAGAGACACCGTATCGGACCCAAACAGGAGAACGACTTTACTGTCAGAAACCTGACCTCTATCATGCAAACTGCTGAACAGTCAACGCAAGTCATGACCCTTTTGCTCGCTGCAATTGCATCGGTATCTCTCCTTGTGGGCGGGATAGGGATCATGAACATAATGCTCGTGTCGGTTACCGAGAGGACAAGAGAAATCGGTATACGAATGGCGATAGGTGCGAAGACCTGGGACATCAGAATGCAGTTTGTCATCGAAGCGCTTACCCTGTCAATAATCGGCGGCATAGCAGGAATAATCACCGGCATTTCGGCATCCAAGATAATCGCAATGATCGCGGGATGGTCAACGATCGTATCCCCTCTCTCGATTTTTCTTGCCTTCGGATTTTCCGGCATGGTAGGGCTGTTCTTCGGGTTTTACCCTGCCTACAAGGCGTCTATGCTGAACCCTATAGATGCCCTAAGATATGAATAGAAATCTTGTCGGCTACCTAAATAACCGGACTGAAACTCTGTTTCGACAGCCTCTTTACCGCATTTCTTGCAGACGCTACTTTTGCGATGAAAAAGGCTGCGCTTTCATATATCTCTCAAGCTGCTCTCTCAGTTGCTCTCTCTCTCTCTTCAATTCTACCATCCTTAATTCTCTTCCGACAGCCATATCATAAAATTCTTCAAGCTCTTTGATTCGCTCTTTTAGTTCTGCCCTGCTCCTTTTCATCTCCTCTTCTGTTTTTTTACGTTCGGTAATATCACGCATTATTGTGATAACTTTGATTACGTTACTTCCCTCAAAAATTGGTATCTTTTTTGTCTCAGTTATTACTTCACGACCAGAAATATGCATTGACTCTTCTGTCGTTATCGGAGTACCTGCCGTAAAGACACTTTCGTATTCCTCTCTCACTGAGTCTGGTAAAAAGGCATAAACCTGAAAAACATTTTTACCAATGGCATCCTCTTCGAGTCCAAACTGCTGGTGCCATTCAAGGAGTTTCTTGTTGACAAGAATAATAGTAAAATTCTTATCAGTAACATGAATGGCATCGTCTAAGAAATCAATAGTGGACCTGTATCTTTCTTCGCTATATTGCAGTGCAATCTCTGCCTGCTTGCGTTCAGTGACGTCTCTTGCTGCACCGACTATCCCAATTACATTTCCCTTAACGTCTTTGATGGGAGACTCATCGATTTCAAGCAATACCTTGCTTCTGTCCTTTTTATATAGTTCCAGCAGATAAGGGCCCTGACTTTCCCCTGTCTTCAGGGCTTTTTCTGTGACTTCAATCCCCTTTTCATTGATCGGATTGTCAGTGGCAAGCCTCGTCCACTCAATCATCATCTCTTCAGGAGTGTAGCCAAGGATCTGCAAGGATTGCGGACTTGCATAGCTAAGCACATGATGGATATCATGAGTATAATAAAGCTCATTGCTGTGCTCAATAATATTCTTGAGCCTCCGCTCGCTTTCTATCACGCCGGTTTCTGCCTGTTTGTGTTTAGTGATGTCTCTTATAATTTCTATTCCTGCAATGATTTTCCCTGTTTTATCTTTTAAAGGAGATGCAGTAATCTCCAAATACCTTTTTCCCGTATCAGTTTGTAGTTCTCTTCGCACTGTGTGTATTATTTCATCCCTGAATACAAGTTCTACAGGACAATCACTGCATATACTCTCTTGCTTTTTGTATGCCTTATAGCAGTATTCACCAATATGGTCACCCATCATATTCTTATGAACCTGATTGTCATAGAGGACCATAAATGTCCTGTCCAAGATACGGATACCATCACCTATTGCAGAAACGATTCCTTCTGCCTGTGCTATGTCTTTTAGTATTTGTGTATTGGTTTCTTTGGCAGATTCTTTTTCTTTTTTTCGGCTGGTATTTGATTTTCTCATTGCAATTATGGAATATCTTATTTATTCATGCTGAATATAATCTACGATATTTTTACATTTTTTTGAAGTGTCTGCTTCAGAAAGTGAGATTTTCTGGTTTATAGCTTCTCGTATTCCACGTGGAGCGTATCGAGTTGAGAGATGCTTGGTGCTCTCGCTCGAAAATAAATATGGATAATTTTCCTGTAATACATCAACCTGGTATATCTTGGTATAATCATCATTTGGCAGATTGAAAATTCAGGGTACAATTATGAAATACGTTCATGGATATAATCAAAGAGAAAACATTCGGTTACAGGACCAGGCGTTAACTCTTGTAGAATTATTGCATTCTGATACATTGTATCCGGCAGGGAGCCACGTTCTTGAAGCCGGTTGTGGTGTCGGCGCACAAACCATAACCCTGGCCCATAACAGCCCTCATGCTACTATCATATCGGTTGATATATCCGACAGCTCGCTTGCTGAAGCCAGGGAAAAAATTGAAGAAGCCGTCCACACAAATGTTAGCTTTCAACAGGGTGATATTTTTAATTTACCTTTTAAACCGGAATCATTCGATCACATTTTTGTTTGTTTTGTTCTTGAACATTTGGCACGGCCGGGTGAGGCACTCTCCTGCCTGAAAAACCTTCTCAGGGTCGGTGGTACAATCACTGTTATCGAGGGAGATCATGGATCTGCTTATTTTTATCCTGATAGTGATGCTGCCCACAAAGCTATTCTTTGTCAGGTCGAACTGCAAAAGAGAGCTGGTGGAAATGCCAATATAGGCAGAGAGCTCTATCCTCTTTTGAACGGAGCGGGGTTCAATTCTGTCCACGTATCTCCGCGTATGGTCTATGTTGATTCGAGCAAACCTTTCCTTGTCGAGGGCTTCACAAAAAATACTTTCACGGCAATGATTGAGGGCGTTCGGCAACCCTCTGTTGAAGCTGGCTTGATTGACGAAAAAGTCTTTGATGACGGCATTAAGGCTTTGTACAGAACAACAGAAGCAGACGGGGTTTTTTGCTATACGTTTTTCAAAGCAATTGGGAAAAAACAATGAATTGCCGAATTGCCTTCATACCACGCGCTGACTGTCGGATCCAAGAGCCGTGAATTCAGATAGAGGAGAACAGAGAATCAGGTCTGCAACATTATATAAGGCTTGGTGGCGGTACAGGGATTTGAACCCCGGGTAGAATGTCCCTAATATTTTATTTAGAAACAAGACCTGACCCTAAATCACTCTTAGTTTATTGAAAAAATACCACAGTCAACTGTAAAAACGGATTTTAGCAACTGGAATATTTCCTTTTTATTATCTGATCGTTTGACCATTATTCTGGCATCTTTCATTACAAAGGTGAGATAAAACCCGAAATTGACTTTCTTGATTTCGAGAAACTCTCTTTCAATCGTTCCCCTCTCGTCCTGGAATACAAAGCGAATCTTACGAACATCAAAATCAAGCGTCACCTCGTTGGCAAACCGCTTTTTAAACATCAGAATCACGCCATAGAACGGCAGGACAAAAACAAGCCCATGGAAGATAGCATCCACCGTTGATAACTTCGTTATAAAAACCCCGAGTAAGCTAAACAACAGCAGGAATGCGAATATAATCCCGTGAAAATAATTAAAGAAGATACGCTCTTCACCCGGCATGTAAAAGGTATAGATATTTTTTGTCATAACCTGTTAGTGCAGATGTACTACCCCTTTGCTGTCAGTATAGCCGTAAAAATGAAGTATACCGTAACTATGAAAAGGTTTCCACTGTTTCATGGTGAAAAAGTAAAAAAGGGATCAGCCTTGTTTATTGCAATTTAATCTTTATTGACGTTCAAAAGAAATATATTGAAATTTAGGATTAAATGAAAGTATCTGCTTCTATGAGGAAATGTCAGCGATATGTTGAATACAAGAGTATGTGTCTGGAATCTGCGCAATAAGCACAAAAATTGGTGGCGGTGCAGGGATTTGAACCCCGGACACTGCGGATATGAGCCGCATGCTCTAACCGACTGAGCTACACCGCCTTCTGAACAGGTTACGAGCTGAAAAGTACAAGGTTGAACGTTCGAAAGAAACTAAATTATAACAAAAGCAATATATTTAATGAAAGAGTTCGAACCTTCGTGTCCGGATGTTTATGAGGATACCAATAGCGATCATGTTCGAGAGGAGTGCGGTCCCACCGTAGCTCATGAACGGCAGAGGTATCCCGACAACCGGCATCAGGCCCAGGGTCATGCCCACATTCACAAAGAAATAGATAAAGAACATCGCTGTTATCCCGAGCGCAAGGAGTCTCCCGAAGTCGTCCTTGGCCTTTCTCACCGTATCGAGCCCCCGCACTATCAGGATGAGATAGAGCAGTAAAAGTATCAGGCTCCCGAAGAATCCCCATTCTTCGGCGAAGACGGCAAAGATAAAGTCCGTGTGTTTTTCAGGGAGAAACCTGAAGGGGCCCTGCGTCCCCTGCATATACCCTTTCCCGAAAAATTTCCCTGAACCGACGGTAATCTTCGATTGATTGAGATGATACCCGATTCCCGTGGGGTCAATCTCCGGTTCGATGAATGCGACCAGCCGGCTTTTCTGGTAGTCTTTTAACCCATGCCAGAAGATGTTCCCCAGAAATGGGAGTGATATCAGGCCGATAATGATAAAGAGCACCGCAACTTTCCGCTGGAGACCCCGGGCAAAGAGGAGCGAGATGAAAAGCGCGATGACAATGATTCCTGTTCCGAGGTCGGGCTGTTTGATGAGAAGGATGAAGGGGAGAAAAACTATCGTGAAAAAGGTTCGGAACAGGGCAAGTGTGTCGAGAGGCGGTTTGACCAGGCTCAGATAGTGTGAGAGCATGATAACGTATATGAGCTTGAAAAGTTCCGAAGGCTGGAAGGAGAGCGGCCCGATGCTCAGCCATCTCTGCGCACCCATACCGACCCTGCCGGTGAGAAAGACCGCCATGAGAAGGAGAATGCCGAGGACATAGAACACCATTGCAAATCTGCTTAGCCATATGTAGTCAAAACTTACAATAAAGAACAGGGTAATGAGTCCGAGAATAAGCCATACTCCCTGTTTAAGAAAGAAGGACGAATGTCCTTCGGCTTCGAGAGGACGTGTCGCGCTGTATATGGTGAGGATGCCGATGAGTGCAATGAGCATGGTGACGGTAAGGGTGACCCAGTCGAAATTATTTATCAGCCTTCGGTCGATTTTAAACATAGAAAACAACAGGTATAGGAAACAGATAAAGGTAAGAACGGAAAAAATAAAAAGAAATCAAACTGGTTTTTCCCGATGATGTTTTTCTCATTCTCTGCCTCTCCCTGTACCTTTGCCTGATTTCTACGGCGGGCATTTGGCACATACGGACACAAAGAGTGATGTGGACAGATACCGGTCTCCCCGGTCAGGGAGAAGGACGACGATAACCCCGTCTTTCAGTTCGCTTGATTTCCTGAGTGCAATATTCATGGCAGCGCCGCTCGACATGCCGACAAACATCCCCTCTTTGACCGCGAGTTTCCTTGTGGTATCGAATGCTTCTTCGTCGTTCACATAATAATGCTCGTCGAGCCTGCCCGGATCGAATATCTTTGGTACGATAGACTCAGACATGTTTTTGAGCCCCTGAATGCGGTGGTGGGCAATCGGTTCCACGCCGATAATTTTGATATCCTGGTTGTATTCCTTGAGTCTCTTGCTGACGCCCATGAGTGTTCCCGTTGTTCCCATGCCCGCGATGAAGTGCGTAATGCGACCTTCCGTCTGTTCGATGATCTCTTTGCCTGTAGTTTCATAATGTGCAAGGACATTTGCTTCGTTATCGAACTGGTTCGGCATGAAGTATCTCCCTCGTTCCTCGTCGAATATTTTATGGACAAGACGGATTGCGCCGTCTGTTGCTTCCTCGGAAGGACTCAGGATAAGCTCTGCACCAAAGGCCTCGAGAATTCTCCTCCTCTCAATGCTCACGCAGGCAGGCATAATGAGTTTCACGCGGTATTGCTTTGCGGAAGCGACCATGGCAAGACCTATCCCGGTATTCCCCGACGTTGCTTCGAGAATGATCTTGTCCTTCGTAAGGGCGCCCGATCTTTCTGCTGCCTCTATCATGGAAAGGGCGATCCGATCTTTGACAGAACCGCCGGGATTATTCCCCTCGAGTTTCGCGAACAGCTTCACCCGGGGGTTCGGGTTCATTTCTATTGCCGTTATCGGGGTATTTCCAATGCACTGAAGGATGCCCATTGTCTATTATACTGGAAGTTTCTCCGGAACGGTCAAGCGGCTGAAGGGATTTCATATATTCCTCGATTGCGATTTTCGCAATGGGTGCAGCAGCCCCTCCCCCGTGTCCTCCATGCTCGACAAGGACGGCGAGCGCGATTTCGGGCTTTTCAACCGGTGCGAATGCCAGAAACCACGCATGGTCTCTGAACCGCTCAGCCTGTGAAGAGACGCCGCTTTTCATCGATACGACCTGAGCGGTTCCTGTTTTGCCCCCGACAGGGAAGGATGCTTTTGCAGCCCATCCTGTGCCGCCTGCTTCATTCACGACGCCGAAAAGACCTTTTTTTACAATCTCTATGCTCTCGGTGCTTGCCTTCGACCGCCCTGTAAGGACCGGGGGGGAATCCTTAATTAATATGGGTTTATAAATGTTTCCCCCGTTCGCCACGGTATTCATCATAAGCGCCATCTGGATGGGGGTGGCAGCAATGTATCCCTGGCCTATTGCAGCAATAAACGTTTCTCCCAGATACCAGGGGAGTTTCATGGTCTGGAGTTTCCACTGAGAGGTCGGTATGAGTCCGTGGTTTTCCGGTCCGAGTTCGATCCCGGTTTTTGTTCCAAGCCCCAGGTTTATTGCATATTCGGAGATTTTATCGATTCCGAGACGTTTCCCTACTTCATAAAAAAATACGTCGCAGGATTCCACAATTGCCTTATGAAGAGAAACCACACCATGACCTTGTCTGCGCCAGCAGCCGAAACGCCAACTCCCATACTGTATTCCACCCCTGCAGGCCACTTTTGTCTCAGGGGTAATGACTTTCTGTTCAAGTCCTGCAATGGCGGTGACGATCTTGAATGTGGAGCCCGGAGGGTACTGGCTCTGGAGCGCCCTGTTCAGCATGGGGTTTTTCTTGTCATTGATGATCTCCTGCCAGTTCTCCTGTGTTATTCCTCTCGTGAAAAGATTAGGATCGAAGGAAGGTTTGCTGATCAGGCCAAGAATCTCGCCGGTGTCCGGTTTCAGCGCGACGAGGGCCCCCGCCCTTTCTCCGAAGGCTTTCTCCGCCTCTTGCTGCAGATTAATTTCGATGCTGAGGGTGATGTCCGTACCCTTTATCGGGGGCTTCTCCTGAAGGAACCGTATCTCTTTTCCGAGGGCATTCACTTCAATAACCCGCTTGCCGGGAGTCCCCCTGAGGACCGGATCGAAAAGTTTCTCAACACCCCATTGCCCGATGAAGGTATCCGGCGATAAATCTCTGAACGCGGGATCTTTTGCCTGGGCAGGGCTCAACTTCCCAAGATACCCGATGAGGTGAGAGGCAACATTACCATATATATATTCCCTGTTCACTTCGATGTCGACAAAAAGACCGGGAAAATCAGAACGCCTCGCTTCAATGTACGCGACTTCTTCAAAAAGCAGGCCGTGTTTCAGGCGGACGGGGACAAAAGGACTTGATCCGCTTTCACGCACTATTTCACTGATTTCTGCCGCGGGCATATTGAGAAGTGTCGAGAGCTGCTGCAGCCTGTTCCGGTCGAATTCATTCGGAATAAGAGAAACGGAATAGTAAGGGGAGTTTTTTACGAGTGGGATCCCGTTTCTGTCAAAAATGATCCCTCGCGGCGCCGGGGTCTCAATAATCCTCATCCTGTTCGCTTCCGACAGTCTTCTGTACTCATCTCCCTGAAGGACCTGCAGTTGCCAGAGTCTCAGGATCAGAAGAAAGACCAGCACGATAACCAGATAGCTCACGATAAGGATTCTTTCTGATGTATCTTCCCTCTGCATTTTCTTAGCCTCTAAATGTTTTGATGAAGATCCTTCGGTTTCAGGAAAATTCCTGCCGGGGCATTGATCAGGGACTGCACGAGGATGACAACGGATGCAGTCCCGGCACCTGCCGGCATCTTGTCGAAAATGCCTCTCATGAGAAATACAAGTGACCCATCCAGAAAGGTGAGCAACGCAACACTGAGAATTCCAAGATAGGGGGTCCAGATGAAAAATCTGCTGTAGAGGAGGGAAGACAGATATCCCACGAGACTCTTACTGAGCAAGTGCGGTCCAAGGAACGCACCGGAAAGGCTGTCCTCGACAATACCGACCAGCGCACCGTAGAGTATGCCCTTCATTTCACGTCCCTTAATGCCGGCATAACAGGCAAGGAGGACGGTCAGGTTCGGAGTTATCTGGTGGAACGAAAAGCTCCCCTGAAGCACGAACAGAAAAAATAAAATTATCGGTACAACTATGTACTTCATCCCTTTGTGATGATTACAACAATTTCGAGATGGGTGTCCTCTACAAACGGGATGACTTCAATATCCTGAAAAAAACCTGCTTCCTTTTTGTTCACTTTTGAGACGTATCCAAGCGGGATACCCTGAGGGAAGAGGGTATCGAGCCCCGAGGTGATGATAACCTCTCCCTCTTTCACCTCATATTCGTGCGGGATGTATTTCAGCATACACCTCCTGGATCCGGTTCCCGAAAGAATGCCTTCGATCCTGCTCTCCTGCAGTCTGGCGGCAGCAGAAAAATTAATGTTGTGTATCAGAAGCAGGTGTGAATACGAAGTGAAAACTTCAGAGATTTTTCCTGCGATGCCCCGTTCGGTAACCGCGATCATATCTTTCTGTATCCCGTCCGAAAGCCCTTTGTCGAGCACTACTGTTTTCGACCAGAAGTCTGTGCCTCTGCCGATAACACGCGCAGCAGTTACATGACGGGGCTCATGTTCTTTGAGTGCGAGCAGCGCGCTGAGCCTTTTATTTTCCTGAATAGCTTCATGGTAAATCTGCTCTTCCTGCAGCATCCGTGCAAGCTCTTCCCTGAGCCTGATATTTTCACTTTCTCGGATCAGCATTCTCCAGAAGGGGGCAGAGAGGGAATCTTTCAGCGATGTCTTCGCGTCATGCAACCTGTCGAGGACGGCATGGAGAGACTTGAGCGGCAACAGATGCTGCCTGTTGCTCTGATAGGTCATCACGCTGAGTGAGAGCAAGAGAATCGCGAGGAGAATGAGAAGGAGCCACTTCTTCGGCATTACAGGTTGATGGCAACCCTGCGCAGAAGGTCGATTTCATCGAGCATCTTCCCCACCCCACGCACGACTGCGGTGAGGGGATCTTCTGCAACAAAGACCGGGAGACCTGTCTCCTCGCGAATGAGAAGATCAAGTCCCCTGAGCAGAGCGCCGCCCCCTGCGAGGATAATCCCTTTGTCCACAATATCCGAGGCGAGTTCAGGAGGGGTGTTCTCGAGCACGACTTTGATCGTGTCGAGGATGACATTCACCGGTTCAGAAAGGGCTTCTCTGATCTCTTCTTCATGGATTATGATCGTCTTTGGTATCCCTGAGATAAGGTCCCTTCCCTTTACCTCCATGGTTCGTGTTTCGCTGCCCTCTGTCTGATAGGCGGAGCCGACATTGATTTTTATCTGTTCAGCGGTCATATCGCCGATCATGAGATTGAATTTACGCTTGATGAATGCCATAATGGCTTCATCCATTTTATCGCCGCTTGCCCGGACCGCCTTGCTGTAGACAACCCCGTCGAGAGATATTACCGCGACATCCGTTGTTCCACCGCCGATATCGACAATGATATTACCGGAAGGTTCCCCGACCGGAAGACCGACTCCTATCGCCGCGGCCATTGGTTCACCGATGAGATAGACTTCCCGTGCTCCCGATACCTGTGCCGCGTCCTTTACCGCACGTTGTTCAACCTGGGTGATCCCTGAGGGGACGCCGATGATCACTCTCGGGGATACAAAGCTGCGCCTGTTATGCACCTTGGTGATGAAATACTTCAGCATCTCTCCTGTGGCATCGAAATCTGCGATCACGCCGTCCTTCATCGGTCTTATGGCCATGATATTTGCCGGAGTTTTACCGAGCATTCTTTTGGCCTCTGCACCAACGGCAACAGGCTTTTTGTCATCTTTTCGCAGCACCACGACAGACGGTTCATTGCAGACAATACCTTTGCCTCTCATGAATACGAGAGTATTCGCTGTGCCGAGATCGATAGCAAGATCGTTAGAAAACATGCCGAGAATTTTATGGAAAAACATTATTCCTCCTGTTTTGCCTGGGGGTTGTTCTCAGGGCTGTCGATTACCAGGGTTTTGGCAATCTCATCTCCAATGCGCATTCTGTTTCTGCTGCCGAGCAGGACTATGAATTCAAGGACTATCACCAGGAGCATAAATACCCAGCCAAACCAGAGTATATGAAAAAGAAAATACCCCAGCGCCAAGGTGCTGTTCCTGAGTACGGAATCCCTGAATGTACAAGTTCTGTAAGTATCGGCAGAAACGACCCTGAGACCGATGAGTTTTTTCCCGATACTTCTCCCGTCAAAGAAACCATCTCCTATTAAAAGATAGGCAAGTCCTGCGAAGAAACCGGCCTTCGGTATCAACTCTACTGCTGCTGCAATGAGAATAAAGTCGAGGATTTTTGCGACAGTCCGTACAAACAATCCTGCCCGTTTCAATTCCTCAGACATTCAAAAATCTTAACAAAGAGCAGTTTCTTTTTGCAAGGGATGAAGCATGGAAATTGCCGGGATTTCCGGTTATCGGAATATCGACAGGGCTGGGCCAATAACAGAATTTCAACGGATAATGGACAGTGACTGTTCTCCCTGGAACCTGTCGAGACCATGAATGCCCTTACTTTATAGGGAAAACGCGGCAATTTCTCTTTAGCATGTGCTGTAATATTTTTAGGGTTGTAATTTTGACCGGTGTTGGTTTAATCTTTCATATCTCATATTGTTAGTTCATCCGTAAGTTTCAGCGCGGAATTATTTATGGAAATAGTCCTTGCCACGAGAAACAGGAAAAAAGTCGAGGAAATAAGAAGAATCACCGAGGGGACCGGGATAAAAATCCTGACCATGGATGATTTTCCTGGCTGTCCGGAGACAGAGGAGGACGGCGACACCTTCGAAGAAAATGCGGTCAAAAAGGCCGTTGCTGTCGCAAAATATACCGGGAAAACTGCTCTTGCCGATGATTCAGGCCTTGAAGTTGACGCATTAGGGGGCGAACCGGGAACCAGGTCCGCACGGTATTCAGGAGAGGGTGCGGACGACAAAAGGAACGTCGGGAAATTGCTTAATGAAATGAGGGCGTTCCATGAAGGGGAAAGGGGAGGGCGTTTCGTCTGCTGTATCGCCCTTGCATCGCCTGACGGGACGATCCGGACATTTTTTGGGCATGCAGAGGGCGCCATAGGGAACGTACCAAAGGGGTTCCGTGGATTCGGGTACGACCCTGTTTTTTATCCCAGGGGGTTCCTCCAAACGTTTGGAGAAATGAGTAACGAGGGAAAAGATGCCCTGAGCCATCGGGGGAAGGCATTGGAAAAGTTAAAAAAACATTTAAAATCAATTTGTTAATAAATATCTTGCCAAATTTAATTTGACTAATAAGGAATTCTTATCGTTCTATGAGAAATATGAATTTGACTTAAACAGAGCGGGTGCATATAGTTATATGTCTGTATTTTATTTTTTAAGCTCTGCCACGTAATTTTTTAGTTTAAGAAACAAACACATTGCTTATGGGAATGTGTTTGTTTTGACTAATTTGTTGTTTTAGCCGTTTTTTAATTTTCATCAAAAAATTCAACGGGGGTACAACTATGAGAATTGTGTTGCTTGGCGCACCAGGTGCTGGAAAAGGGACTCAGGCAAAGAAATTGATCGAGAAATATGGCATGCCGCAGATTTCGACAGGGGATCTTTTAAGGGCAGCGGTTTCCGCAGGCACTTCCCTTGGCAAAGAGGCAAAGTCATACATGGACAAAGGCGAACTCGTTCCCGACAGTGTTGTCTTGGGTATGGTCGGGGAGAGACTCAAACAGGATGATTGCAAGAAAGGGTATATCCTCGACGGATTCCCGAGAAATACTGCCCAGGCAGAAGCACTCGACAAAATGCTCGCTTCGCTTGATATGTCGCTTTCAGGAGCACTCAGTGTTGATGTGCCTTTTGAGGATTTAATGAAGAGACTGACCGGAAGAAGAACCTGCAAATCATGCGGTCAGATGTACAATGTTTATTTCGGCCCGCCCAAGAAAGAAGGAACCTGCGATAAATGCAGCGGCGACCTGTTCCAGAGGGATGACGATAAGGAAGCTACCATTAAAAAGAGGCTTGAAGTGTATACTGCCCAGACAGAACCGCTGATTGGATATTACAAGAAAAAAGGAATCCTGAAGTCGGTTTCCGGTACCGGCAGCATCGATGAGATATTCAAAAAAGTCTGTGAGACATTAGGTCTTCAGTAAATAAAAAATTCAAGCATTGTCTTGAAAATATAAATAAGGAGGAAGTATTATGGCGTTAGTAAATCCACTTGGAAAAGAAAAGAAACTGAAACCCCTTTTACTTGAAGGGGCAGCGCTGGAAGCAGAGAAGAAAAAAGCAGCAGGACTTAAAAAAATCAATATCGGCTCGCGCGAAACCGGTGACCTCATTATGATGGGTATCGGCGGTTTTACACCGCTGACTGGCTTCATGACAAAGGCCGACTGGAAGGGTGTATGCGCAGACATGAAGATGGCTGACGGTCAGTTCTGGCCGATCCCGGTTACTGTTTCCGCATCAAAAGCCGATGCCGATAGCATTAAAGAAGGTGAGGAGATTGCACTTTTCTCCACAGAATTCAACGAGATCATGGCAACCATGAAGGTAACTGAGAAGTACACCATCGACAAAGCATATGAGTGCCAGCAGGTTTACAGGACTACCGAGGTTGAACACCCCGGCGTCAAGATGGTTATGGATCAGCCTGAAGTGAACCTCGCCGGGCCGGTCAAGGTTTTGAGCGAAGGCACTTTCCCGACTGAATATCCGGGTCTTTATCAGCGCCCTGCCGAGACCAGAAAGTCATTCGAGGAAAAAGGCTGGAGCCGCGTGGCAGCATTCCAAACCAGAAACCCGATGCACCGTTCACATGAATTCCTCGCCAAGATCGCAGTAGAAGTATGCGATGGTGTTTATATTCACATGCTGCTTGGCAAACTGAAACCCGGCGATATACCGTCGGATGTAAGGCAGAAATGTATTGATGTGCTCGTAGACAAATACTTTGTCAAGAATACCGTTCAGGTTGGCGGTTATCCTCTTGATATGAGATATGCAGGCCCGAGAGAGGCCCTTCTGCATGCAGTATTCAGGCAGAATTATGGCTGCAGCCATCTTATCGTAGGCCGCGACCATGCAGGAGTCGGCGAGTATTATGGTCCTTTTGATGCCCAGCAGATTTTTGAACAAATCCCGGCTGGTTCATTGGAGACCAAGCCGCTTAAGATCGACTGGACATTCTATTGCAACGCATGTGAAGGCATGGCTTCCCAGAAGACCTGCCCGCATGGTAAAGATGACAGGATTCTCCTTAGTGGAACCAAGCTGAGAAAGATGCTCTCCGAGGGCGAAACAGTCACAACGAAGTTCAGCCGGCAGGAAGTCCTTGATATCCTTCAAGCATACTACGCTGGTCTTACCGAGAAGGTCGAGATCAAGCTGCATAAATATGCAGAGGGCGAAAAGAAGTAGTTTTTTACAGAAAGAATTTGTTGAGATACAGGTGCATGAGTATCCCCAGATATGGAGTTGTACATAAAGAATAGCAGATAGTAATAGCACCTGTTGCAGGGTTCGTTACCATCTGCGTATTGAGTTATGAAAGGAAAGGAGGTGGAAGACAGTCTGGTTCTCAATTATGGTTTTTCATCAATCTTTAACTGATAACAATAAAAGGAGGTGTATTTAAATGCCAAGTTTTGTAATTACTGAAAAGTGTGATGGCTGTAAGGCAGGGGACAAGACTGCTTGCCAGTATATATGTCCTCACGATCTCATGATCCTCAACAGAGATACGATGAAGGCTTACAATCAGGAGCCTGAACAGTGCTGGGAATGCTTTAACTGCGTAAAGATCTGCCCTCAACAGGCGGTTGAGGTAAGAGGCTATTCAGACTTCGTTCCCCTTGGATCACAGACTATTCCTTTGAGAGGCTCTGATAATATCATGTGGACGATCAAATTCAGAAGTGGTCTGACCAAGAGGTTCAAATTCCCCATCAGGACCACCGTGGAAGGCAGCGTTGACCCTTATGCAGGAAAGCCGGAGCCTGATTTCGCAACGATCAAGAAGCCTGGGTTTTTTAACACACCAGCAAGAACTGAATAATTAAGGAGGTGAATATATAATGGAAAAAGAAACCTGTACATTTTCATATTGTAAGAAGCCGGATGTTACCGAAGTTGAATGTGATCTCCTGATCATGGGCGGCGGTATGGCCGGATGCGGTGCAGCTTTTGAGGCATGCCGCTGGGCAAACGCCAAAAAGATGACAGTCGTTATGGTTGATAAGGCTGCAACAGACAGAAGCGGCGCAGTCGCCATGGGTCTATCTGCTATTAATACATACGTCGGCGAAAATAAAGTCGCTGATTACGTGAAATACGTAAGGAACGACCTCATGGGCATTATCAGGGAAGACCTCGTATTTGACCTTGGAAGGCACGTTGATGATTCCGTCCAGTGTTTTGAAGAATGGGGACTCCCGATCTGGAAAAAAGGAGATGACGGATTCTCAATGGACGGCCATCAGGCTATCGCAGCCGGCAAGAAATCCCTGAAGGACGGCGGCACACCGGTAAGGACCGGTAAATGGCAGATCATGATCAATGGTGAGTCATACAAAGTTGTTGTTGCCGAGGCCGCAAAGAAGGCACTTGAGACGAACAGAGCTGCAACCGGTATGGCACAGAACCATTATGAAAGAGTCTTCATTGTGAAGGCTGTAATGGACAAGAATGGCAAAAACGTAGCAGCAGCCATTGGATTTAGCACAAGAGAAAACAAGATCTATTCCTTCAAAGCAAAGGCAATGCTTTGCGCAACTGCCGGAGCGGTCAACTGCTTCAGACCGAGGTCGGTCGGTGAAGGTATGGGAAGGACCTGGTACCCGGTGTTTTGCGCCGGTTCAGGTTATGCGTTCGGCATGCAGGCAGGAGCCGAGCTGACCCTTATGGAAAACAGGTTCGTACCTGCAAGATTCAAGGACGGTTATGGTCCTGTCGGCGCATGGTTCCTGTTCTTTAAGGCAAAAGCTACTGACAGCTATGGTGAAGACTATTGTACCAATAAAGAGTACTTTGACGATGCAATCGCAAGATACGGCGACTATGCAAAGAATTTGGGTACCGCCATCAGGAACCATCTGATGATGAGGGCCATGAGGGACGGGAAAGGCCCGATCCTTATGCAGACCCCTTCAGCGCTGGAAATAATCTCCAAGAATATGAAAGAGAAGCTCGGTGAAAAAGAAGGCGCCAAGCAGGTCAAGCACCTTGAGGCAGAGGCATGGGAAGATTTTCTTGACATGGCTATCGGACAGGCATCTCTCTGGGCAGCATGCAATATTGAGCCGGATAAGGTTGCTTCCGAGATCATGCCGACAGAGCCTTATCTCCTCGGTTCACATGCCGGCTGTGCAGGGTTCTGGGTAAGCGGTCCTGGCGATCTTCCGGGCACACCGGAACATTACACCTGGGGATATAACAGAATGACAACCGTACCCGGTCTCTTCATGGCTGGTGATGTTGTCGGCGCCTCAGGCCACAAATTCTCCTCAGGCTCACATGCTGAAGGCAGAATGGCAGCAAAGGCTGCGCTCGCATACATCCTCGACAATGCGGGCTACAAGCCGGATCCAAAACTGACCCTTGATGAGATTGCGGCTGAACTCTATCTGCCGTTCGAGATCTATGAGAAATATAAAACCTACACAACCGATCCCGTGATTAACCCCAACTACATCGGCCCTAAGGCGCTTCAGGCAAGACTGATGAAGATCGCCGATGAATACTTTGGTGGTTGCTCTACCTGGTATATGACCTCAAAGACCATGCTTGAGGAAGGTCTCAGAAAGCTTGACATGCTCAAGGAGGATTGCAACAAAATGGCAGCAAAAGACCTCCATGAGCTCTTAAGGTGCTTTGAGAACTACCATAGAATTCTTTCAGTCGAGGCACATGCAAGGCACATCCTCTTCAGGGAAGAGTCCAGATATCCCGGCTACTACTACAGAGGTGACTTCAATAAGATTGATGACGCCAACTGGAAATGCTTCACAAATTCCGTGTACCATGCTGATAGCAACACATGGGAGTTCAAGAAAGTACCGTACGTACAGATGTATCCATAGTTATTTGGGAGATGGGGGAGGGTAAAACCTCCCCCGTTTTTTTCTTTTTCTGTGCGGATTTTTATTGACAGTTGTGCTATAATTAGTCCCGTTTATAAAGTAGGTCAAAAAGAGGCGGTTATCTGATACCACGTGACACTCTCTTTGTGACTTACTGCCCTAAAGGAGGATAGTATGGCAGAGAATAAAAAAGTTCTTGTAGTCGGAGGTGGTATGAGCGGCCTTACTACCGCCATCGAAGTGGCAGAGGCGGGATTTGAATCTCATATCGTGGAGAAGAACCCCTATCTGGGCGGCAGGGTTGCGCAGATAAACAAATATTTCTGGAAACTCTGTCCACCAAACTGCGGTCTGGAGATTCAGTTTAAAAGAATCAAAAACAACCCCCGTATAAAGTTCTATACGCTGTCGGAAGTAGAGAGCATTCAGGGGGAAGAAGGGAATTTTGACGTAACGATAAATATTTACCCGAGATATGTGAATGATAAATGCGTCGGATGCAATGCCTGCGCTGAAGCGTGTCCTTCATACCGCGAAAATGATTTTAACTTCGGCATGGACAAAACAAAAGCTGCATACCTTCCCCACGAACAGGCCTTTCCGTTCCAGTATGTAGTAGACGCAAAAACCTGTTCCAAGGACTGTATGAAAGCATGCGTTGCAGCATGTAAATACAATGCGATTGATCTTGACATGAAACCGGAAAAGGTGAGCCTCAAGGTCGGTGCAGTGGTTTTTGCAACAGGATGGAATCCCTATGATATAAACAAGCTCGACATTCTCGGGTCCGGTCAGGTCAAGAACGTTGTCACAAACATGATGCTTGAAAGGCTGGCTTCCGGAGATGGGCCTACTCAGGGGAAAATTGTGCGTCCTTCTGACGGGAAAGAAGTCAAGAATGTCGCGTTCGTTCAATGCGCGGGTTCGAGAGATGAAAACCATCTCCCATATTGCTCATACATCTGCTGCCTTGCTTCATTAAAACACGCCATGTATATCAGAGAGCAGTATCCCGATGCGAAAGTGAAAATATTTTATATAGACATAAGGACGCCCGGTCTTTATGAACAAAGGTTCTACTGGAAAATAAAGGATGATCCGAAAGTATCTTTTGTAAAAGGCAAGGTTGCAAGCATCGTTGAAGAAGCCGGGTCAAAGGACGTCACCGTCGTCGTTGAAGACATATACGGCGGCGGCAAGATCAAAGAGACATTTGATATGGTTGTCCTTGCGACAGGTATGGAATCCACTACAAAGAGTTCGAAGGTAGGGATGAATATTGCCCATACGGTCGACGGACTTGTCGATGACGGCGCCCTGAAGAAAGGGATCTATGCGGTTGGAACCATAAAGAACCCTGCTGATGTTGCGAGATCAGTCCAGGATGCTACCGGTGCTGCGATGAAGAGCATCCGGAGCTTGAAATAGGAGGTAGGGATGGAAAAGAAATTCGGCGTATACATCTGCAAAGGGTGCGGGATCGGCGAATCCCTTGATATAGAGAAACTTGCAAAGGCATCGAAGCGCGGATCTATTCAAGAGGAACATATTAAAGTCCATGAGGTATTATGCAGCCCCGCAGGAATCCAGCTTATAAAAAATGATATTAAGGGTGGGACGAATACGGCCATAATAGTTGCCTGTTCTCCCCGTGTAAAATATGAAGAATTCGATTTCCCGGGGTGTCTGACCGAGCGGGTCAACATCCGTGAATTTGTAGCATGGACACAACCACCGAATGACGAGGAAACCCAGGCACTGGCTGAGGATTACATTACCATGGGAACCGTAAAAGTGGAGAAATCTGACCTTCCCACACCCGCCATCCTGGAAAATCTCAGCAAGGATCTCCTTGTGATCGGTGGGGGTATTTCAGGAATGACAGCAGCGCTCGAAGCAGCAAATACAGGATATAAGGTTTTTCTTGTTGAGAAAGAGCCGGAACTTGGAGGATTTGCGAGGAAACTCTACAAAAAGATACCGACTAGGGATTTCAAAGAACCGATCATTGTGGATACCGATATTGAGACAACCGTAAAAGAGGTTGAAAGTCATCCGAATATAAAGGTGTATAAATCATCAAGAGTTGAAAAAACCGAAGGCCAGCCCGGGTTATTCGACGTAACCATCTCGGGTGCTTCAGGGAATGAAACGGTAAAGATAGGCGCCATTGTCATGGCTACCGGAGGGGTTCCCTATGATGCAACCAAACTCGGCCATCTCGGCTATGGAAAATTCAAGAATGTTGTAACGAATGTTGAATTTGAAGCAATTGCGAAAAAAGGTCCGATTACAAGGCCTTCCGATGGCAAAGAAGTGACGAAGGTCGCCTTTATTCAATGCGCGGGGAGCAGGGACCCGGAGCATCTGCCGTATTGCTCATCGATGTGCTGCGCAACCTCTCTGAAACAGGCACGCTATGTGCGGCAGAACCCTAATTCTCTCGCGATGATATTTTATAAGGACATAAGAACTCCCGGAAGGCTTGAAGCATTCTACAGAGAGGCCCAGAACGACGCAGGCGTTATGCTCACAAAAGGAGAAGTGCGCGGTGTTTCTGATGCGGGAAACGGCAACCTTTTCGTTGAAGTAGAACATACCTTGCTTGGGGAAAAAGCGAAATTTGAGGCTGATCTTGTCGTACTCGCCACAGGGATGGTTCCTACAACGAGAGCACCCCAGGAGTATCTTGACGGTCTTACCGCGGCAGCAGCAAAAGGTGACGAGCCGAAGAAAGCTTATCTTGAATCCACGCAAAAGCCTGAGTTTATCCTGAATCTTGCCTACCGGCAGGGGCCGGAAATACCGTCTCTGGAAGGCGCCTGCGGATTTGCCGACTCAAATTTCATCTGTTTCCAGTATGAAACGAGAAGGACCGGCATTTATGCAGCAGGTACTGTCAGACAGCCGATGAATATGACAGAAGCCCAGGAAGACGCAGCTGGTGCAGCCTTTAAAGCCATTCAGTGTATTGACCACGCTGCAAAAGGCATCTCTGTTCATCCCCGTGCATGGGATATTACCTTCCCTGATCCTATGTTGATCAGGTGTACCGCGTGCAAGAGATGTACTGAAGAATGTCCTTTTGGCGCTATCGAGGAAGATGCGAAAGGCATCCCCTCTTATAATGTAAACAGATGCAGGCGGTGCGGCACCTGCATGGGAGCCTGCCCTGAGAGGATTGTATCCTTCAAGGATTACAGTGTCGATATGATTGGATCAATGATTAAAGCGATTGACGTGCCGGAAGAAGATGTCTTCAGAATAGTATGCCTGGTCTGCGAGAACGACGCGTATCCAGCTTTGGATACCCTTGCGATGCAGCGCAAGCAGATCGATACCTGTATACGGTTTGTTCCGCTCAGATGCCTCGGCGGTATGAACCTTGTATGGATTGCCGATGCTATGTCAAAGGGTATCGACGGGTTCCTTCTTTTAGGATGCAAATACGGTGAAAATTATCAGTGTCATTTTGTCAAGGGAAGCGAACTTGCCAACTACCGTTTCAGCAAGGTCGGCGAAACACTGAGTAAGCTACAGCTTGAGCCGGAACGAGTCCAGCTTATGCAGGTTGCTATTGATGAGTACCACCAGCTTCCCGACCTGCTCAATACATTTGCAGCGAAGATAAAAGAGATGGGTCCTAATCCGTTCAAGGAATTTTAAATAGATTGTCCACGACCTTTAAGGGAGGGTGAATATGGCAGAAGAAAAAGTCGAAGCAAAAACCGAGGCAGCAGCTGAGCCTCAGGCTGAGGTAACTCCGGCCCCTGAACCTTTTGCCGGAGATATTGTCACGCCGGACCTGCAGTTTGTCAATGAAATCATCATGGGGGGAGGAGAATCGCTCAAGAAATGTTATCAATGTGCGACATGCTCAGTCGTATGCAATCTCACCCCTGAGGATAAACCGTTCCCGAGAAAAGAGATGATCCATGCGCAATGGGGCTTGAAGGACAAGCTTCTTGGCAATCCGGATATCTGGCTCTGCCATCAGTGCAGCGACTGTACTGCATACTGTCCGAGGGGGGCAAAACCGGGAGAAGTCCTCAATGCGGTGAGGAAACTCTCTATCGAGCATTATGCCGTACCGAGCTTTTTGGGGAAAATGGTTGGCAAACCGGGATCACTAATCCCTTTACTTGCTGTTCCTGCAGTCATCTTTGGCATAATCCTCGCATTTCTCGGTCATCTGAATCTGGACGCCATCAGAAATGAGGCCGGAAAAATTGCATACTCATCATTGATCAAGTCGTATTACATCGATGGTGTTTTTGTTCCGATATTTTTCTTTGCAGTTGTTTCTCTCGCGATAGGGGTTTCCAAATACTGGAAAGACATGAAACGGTCCACAGGTGCTGTTCCACAAGGCAGCATTTCAAATGCAATCGGTGAAACAATCGGTGAGATCCTGATGCACAAGAGGTTCGAAAAGTGCAATGCGACCATTGACAGGAAGCTTGCCCATATGATTGTATTGTTCAGTTTTATCGGACTTGCGATCACAACCGCTTGGGCGGTTCTTTACTTGTATGGATATGAGATAATGCATGCACTGGGCAAGACGCCTTACCCCTGGCTGCTCGGACCATCTCCGTATCCATTGACCGATCCTCTGAAAGTGCTCGCGAACTTCAGCGCACTCGGGCTGCTTATCGGAATAGTGATGGTTATCAGCAACAGACTGAAGAACCAGGAAAAGGCAGGCAAGGGCGGGTATTATGACTGGCTTCTTATCTATATTATTTTTGCGGTCATGGCAACCGGTATCCTCTCTGAAGTATTCAGATTGCTGGATCTTGCTATTCTCTCATATCTTATATACTTTGCTCACCTTGTTGTGGTATTTTTCCTTTTTGCATATGCGCCTTTCTCGAAGATGGCCCACATGCTTTACAGAGCGACGGCCATGGTCTTCGCAAAGGCTACCAATAGGGACGTTCAATTAAAATAAGCGCATGGTTATCAGAGATATTTGAAAGGAGGAGGGAGGTGGAAGGTAAATAAATAGGTAGCTGTATTTTTTTGACTTTTCACTTTTAGCTCGTAACGTAAGTTTAAAAGGAGGGAATGGATGGAAA
>JAVHLL010000014.1:0-12764 GCA_031082155.1 Thermodesulfovibrionales bacterium
CAGGAACGCGGTGTTCTATGTTCATGAAAAGGAACTCGAAAGCATTCACAACTCGCATCCGCTGGACTTTCGCTATATGGAAGATTATATCGCTGATGTTGAGAAGAACGGTCAGGTCCGGAAATTGTCCGGAGATGCCGGAATCCTTCCCGGTATCAGGGTAATCCATACCCCTGCCCATACCGAAGGAGGCATGACAGTATTGATCGATACCGAAAAGGGCACCGCAGCGATTACCGGTTTTTGTGTGATCATGGAAAATTTTAATCCGCCGCCCAGAATCAAGGCTATGGAGATGGACGTCATACCTCCCGGGACTTCAATAAACCCGAAGGCAGCATACAATATTATGATGAAAGTCCGAGAAATGGCGGATATCCTGATCCCGCTCCATGAGCCACAATTCGCTTCGGTCGATACAATCCCATAGACCTGTGCAAGAGCGCCTAACCGGAAGGGAAACGGATCGTTTTCATATTCACCTTATTGCGGCGAAGCCTTAGATACCTGTTCAGATTCTGCGGCATCTTTTCATCCCGGTCGTCTTCAGGGAAAATCAGCCAGAGATGACGGTTGTTGAAACAGTAATAAGGAACATAAGAGAAAAACTGCTTCTTTTCTGAAAGTTTGTCTGCTTCAGGAAAATATGACGGAATCCTGTCCAGTGTGCTCTCGAGAATACACCATTTACCCACCTCGTTTTTATAGACTGGCCAGCAATGACCGCCGATGGATTTTCCTTGTTCATCACATACCTCTCCCAACACTATCCTCACACAGAAGGGGCTTATACCGCTTGACAGAAGCAGGCTTGCAAGCAGGAAACTGCTGTCTTCACAGTCTCCCCGCTCCAGGGTAAAGATTTCCGGAGGGAAGAGCCAGAAGTCTTCCTTGCGCTGCTGTTTACTATCTTGGACATAGAGAATGTTCCTGGCTATAAAATCCCACAGGACCCTTGCCCTCCTGTCAAAATCTCCGGGGTGTTTAGTTCTGGGCAATTTATTGCCATCCGCAAGCTTGTTTATTACCTCTTTTATCACAATATTATCCTCAAAAGATATCCATTCCCTTATATCTGCTTTTACCTGTATACTGCTGTTCCCGATTACATACCTTTTCTTCTCTATCATAGTATTCTGAAGTATGAGATCACCTTCCCAGTTATATGGCAAGTCTCTTCTCCTTATGGTAAAGATTCCTTTGATTACACCACAAACGGTATCTGTGCTTCAAACTTTGTATCGCTCAACCCTACCGTAAAATAGTTGGGCGTCTGGTCAGGCGGCATGCGTTTTAGAATCGCTTTATGAAACGCCTTATATCCTCTTTTAAATCTCCCGTTGTTCCATACGTGAAGGAGGTTTGCAGTGAAAAGGCCGTTGAAATCACCGTCTGCAGAATACTGGTTATCCTGGCAGCCAGACAACAGCAGGACAGATGCTTTTATTTTTTCAGCTGTTCCTCTCAGGTTCGGGTTTTTCAGGATAGAATCATACAAGGTCTTGTTATGCCGGTAGGTCCGCAAGGCAACATCGGGAGGCATACAACGGTAACGTGTTTGATAGGAACTGATACTTGAATTCCGGGCCTGCATAGTGCCCTGATAATAGGCCATCTTGACTACAGTACCGCTATGGCAGCTGTCTGAGAATACCAGAACGCGCACACCTTTCCTGATTTTTCCAAGCATCGCGTAGAGTTCGTCATCAACAAGTTCACCGTTGTATAAACACCAGGTTTCATCCATTGTATCAGGCTCGTCACCATTGATATCCGGCAACTGTCCGCCGTGGCCCGAATAACTCAGCATAAAAATATCACCCGGGTTCAGCGCCCTGGCTGCCTTTGACAGTTCACCGGTCATTGCCTTTCTGGTTGCCGCCCTGGTGAGAAGAGTCCTTACCTTGAATTTTTGCGATTTTGCAACGTCAGCCATGTCCATGGCATCGGCCTCGCATGCATTGAGATTTCCCGACCACCCCTGATAGTGTTTTGGGTCAACCGAATTTAGGCCTACCGTTAATGCAACACCTTTTGGCATCTGGTTATCCTTTCTTTGACTGTTATTTTTATCATTAGAATATATTATAGCATATGCTAACTAATGCTCTTTCGAGCATTTTGAACAATAAACCAAGAATATCCCTGAGATTGACAATCTTTTTTCATTTTTACTTATAATGAATCATGGAGGACACGATCCGACATGAAGAACACCTGTTCCGGCCTACCCTATGAGAGTGACAACCGCACATGGCTGGATTCCTTCCTGCTCTCTTTTCTGGAAGAGCCGACCTGCAGCACCTACGGATGGGGGCCTGTCCAGATATATCCTGCATACACCGAAATAATCAGGCAGGATACACCTTCCAATGCTGTCTCTTTTCTGAAATCAGGAGAGGTCAAATTAACATGGGCAGACCAGGAGGGTCATGAAGTGATTGCCGGACTGAGGCATCAGAACTGGCTTATCGGCGCTCCGTCCGTGCTCCTGGGAAAACCTTATTCTTTCACCATAACAACATTGACCCAATGCGCATTGAGATGCATATCTGCAGAAAAATTCCTGCATCTTGTACATTCAAACACAGATTTCTCCATTCATTTAATGAAATTGCTCAGCCAGGAAATATTCAATCATGCAAGAACACTGGTGACACTCGGGTGCGTTCCCGCAAAAGAACGCCTGAAGCATATGCTTTTCAGGTTCCTCCCCGATATGCCTTCAAAAAAGGGGGCTGACAGACAGGCAAAAATCATTCTGCCATTGAAATATAAGGAACTTGCCCAGATTCTTGCCGTTACACCCGAGCATCTCAGCCGTCTCCTGAAGGAACTGGAGACGCGGCATGAAATTCAGAGGCGAAAAGACGGGTCCATTCTACTGAATCTGGACTCTTTTCAATAAGCCCACTGGATACCCGCCCCGGTATTCCCTGCTCCTCCGGTATATTCGTGCGAAGTTTCAGTCAGTTCCCGCGACCCGACATTCCAGCGGTTTTTTCTGTTTGCTCCGCATGGACTCCTTGACTTTTGTTAATCCCGGAATTGAGTAATATCAATGACAAATACCGTGAATTCTGTATAGTAGGGAATAGAATCCCGATAATACCAAACCTTTCGTGAGAAAGGGGCGGAAAGCAAAGGGTGCTGAGTGTATACAAGCACAGCCGGGCTGCCGAAGGAGACGAGAGGCATGTCCGGCTTTTTTGTAATGATATCCCCATCCGGAGGATGTGGAGTGTTGTCTCTGCAAAATGATTCGGCAGAGGATAGTAAGTTCAAAGAGAAAGGAGGCATGTATGGTTATCCATGATCTGCGCGCGGTTCATAGAAATATACACTTTAACGAAAGCGTCGCCATTGAGAAGCACATTCACGCATCTGACCAATGCTGCTGGAACTGTTTCTGGTCGGTCATGACTTATGAGTGTTTATGGTGTGAGCAGGAAATGGACACTGTGGATTTCAGGGATCTCTGTATGGGATGGGCAGGCGAGACAGGTCAGGGTCATGCGTAAGGCTGCAAAAGAAGAGAACTGGAGAACCTGCTGTGCAATGGCTTAAAGACATGGTGACAAAAGGCATCTATTACTCGAATATCGGCATATCTGATTATGTTGCCTGGTCTCAGAAAATGATCGGAGAGTTCGGGGACGAAATCATTCCCCAGATAAAATCCATACGCAGGTGGTCTCTTGTTCTTGACTCTTCTGTCTCTGGCGATATCACGAAACTGAACTGCTGGCAGTTCATGGGCTGCAGGCTGCAGGTGCACAGACACGTTTCTCCTTTATCGGATACCTGTCCGTGTCCTGCCTCAATAGAAAGATCGCTCGACGGGATCCATGGCGGCAGAAACGCCGGGCGGGTCTGCTGGGCTGTGCTGCACACTCAGTGTTACGGTTCGGTTCAGAAAACATATGAACAGAAATACCGCACCTGTTCATTCTGTGATTTTTACTGGTCAGTGGTAGAGGAGGAAGATACAGCATTCCTGAGATCTTACGTCATAAAAAGAGGTTAGTCCGTATCTCAGCTTAATTCCCGGAAGAACACAACGGGAACGCACGCCTCAATGCCGGGCATCATATCCAGGATGATCATAGAGTATAGCCATCCTGTTCACGATCCATTTGAATGCGACAACGCCCATCGTGATAACCCCGATCGTTATCACAACCTCTGTCCAGAGGGGATAATACCGCTCGGAAGCGTTCCAGTTGTAGGCGATGATCGAGGTATTTACCCTGTTGAGCACAATTCCGATGACAGTAAGAAAGGCCGTCCAGCGGGTAAGGGTTACATTCTGATACCGTACTCCACAGGCAAAGAGAAAAGAAGGCAGAAGAACAAATCCCAGAATTTCTACCAGGTACCAGTACCCATACGGGGTATTCAGATATTCCCAGGTATTGGAATGAGCTGTCCCGAAAACTTTCAGCATGAAGTAGGTAAAGAGCGCCGCGGAAGCGCCTTTGCCGAGACCGAGGGTGAGCCTATCAAATTTCGCATGGTCGAAGTGTTCCATCTGTCTTTTGAAGGCCCTGTGGGTAAGCGTGCTTTCAAAAATTACCATCGCGAGTCCTGCAACAATCGCAGAGAGAAGAAAATAAAGCGGCAGGAGCTCGGAATACCAAAGCGGATGGAGCTTATGCGGTGCAACGAGGAATAACGCTCCGAGTGCGGACTGATGGCCTCCGGCTATAATGACCCCGAACACCGTCGCCCAGACGGCCAGTGACTGGAAAAACGCACGGAACTTCTTCAGGTTCACCCACTCGAAAAACGCAGGACTCCATTCTATAAGAAGAACCGAGATATACAATGCAAAATGCCACGCAATAAGAAACATGATAGAGGTGAGTCCGTACGATATGACCATGGGATAGGGCAGCCGGTAATAACGCCCGAGGTCAAAGAGGAGTGCGAACACTGCAAAGATATATCCAAGGAGGCTGGTGAGGATCGCCGGCCTCACAAAATGGTGGTATTCCTTCATGCCGAAAAGATAATACATGGTACCCATGACGAGTCCACCCGCGGCGAGGGCTATGCCGCAAAGTACGTCAACGCCGATCCAGATTCCCCATGGATTTGTATCGGTCAGGTTCGTTGACGGTCCAAGCCCATAGACCAGTCTGTATACCATTACGGGGATTGCCACGATCAGGATCAGGGCAAAGATCGCATTCGACAGGGTGAGGTTGCTTTTCAGATAATCTCCAAAGCTCATTCCCAGGAATATCTTGTCACGGACCCAGGATGACAAAGGGGGCCTACTGTTTTTTTCCATCTTCCCCTCCCTTTTTCTTAGGTGCGGCCGGGGTTTCTTTCCTGTCTTTTTTCCGCGACTTAGCTACTGCATACAACGCTGCAAAGACAAGCGGCCAGGCAGCGATAATTTCGAAAGTTTTTACCGAGAAGAGGAACCCCTTGCTCGTAGAAGGGATTGGTTTCGTCCCGATGTCCGTCCTGAGACCTATCTTATCGAAGGGCACTGATGAGAGATAGAGCCAGCTCGTGCCGCCGACCTCGTGTTCTCCATAGATATGGTCCACGTATTTATTGGGGTTATTCGAGATCCGCTCATGAGCGAGTTGGATAAGGTCACTTCTCCTGCCGAAACGGAGTGTCTCTGTTGGGCAGATCTCCACACAGGCAGGAACACGGCCTTCCGTGTTTATCCTGTCAAAACAGAGCGTGCATTTTGTCACTTTCGGCGTGATAGGGTCGTTATATTCGTATGCAGGGATATCGAAGGGGCAGGCTACCATGCAGTACCGGCAACCGACACAGACACTGGGATCATACACAACTGCACCGCTCGATGTCTTTTTGAAAGCCCCGACGAAACATGCCGACAGACATCCCGGATCCTCGCAATGCATGCATTGCTTTTTGACGTAGACAGGCCTGGCGCCTTTTTTATCCTGGAACCGGTTCACCACGGTGAAAGTTGCGGCATGTGTTCTTCTCACCTGTTCGAACACGGATTTATCTTCAAAAGATTTGAGCGGCCCATTTGGGTTTTTGTTCCACTCATTGCATGCCCACTCGCACCTCCGGCAGCCGATACAGCGGGTCGTATCGATAAGCACGCCATACCTGTCCGGGTTCAGCCGGAGTGATTCTGCTGCTGAAACATTCGTTCTGCTGCCTGCAAGACAGACGCCGGTTATCGCAGCGGCTTTCTTAAGGAATTCTCTTCTATCCATTTCCCGTGTGTTCCTCTTCCCTATTCCTCTTCGTCCGTATCCCCTCTGTTCAGAAACTTATAGAACGCAATAAATACGAATATTGCGAGAACAGCCACGATGTACTCATACCCTTTCGCCGTAAAAAGCTGTTCAAGGATGTACATGTTCTGTCCTTTCCTGAATATATATGATTGCCACAGCATATCGGCCGGGGCGATTCTCCAATCTGCTCATTATGACCGGTCCTCCTGAAAATACCGCGCGGAGTTTCCCTTCTTTTCTTTATGGCAGTCCCTGCATTCTTTTGTTTTCGTAATCCCCATCATGTCATGGCATCCGATACACTGACGGTGATACGCTGCAAGAAGCCGGGGTTTGTTCAAATTCTGCGAATCGAAGGTAAGGGCATGGCATCGTCTGCAGTGGGGCGGATTGTCTGCTTTCACTTCTGCCCGTGGATCGCTCTCATGGTGACAGCCCTGACAGATTGCTCCGATGTCCCTGTGGAAATAGGTCGCCATTTCGGATTTGTTCGATATCTCAATTAATTTTCTTACAATATCCCGGTGAGGGAATATCACAGGTTCAAATTCCTTTTCGAGGACTTTAATCGTCACCTTTTCAGGGACTTTCCGGGTTGAGAGTTCCGCAAACGAAATCCGCCGGACCGATGATGTCGTCTCCTTCCTGCCACTGTGGCAGACAGCACAGAACTCCTTTTTCGGACCTTTCGCCTGCACGTCCATACCAAGCAGATGGTGATGACATCCTGCGCAGTCATTTTCAGATTTCTTTGCCGCGTGACACCCTGAGCATCCGGATTGCGAAAAGACGTCATGATAGGCCCCCGCTATGTTTATCCCCCTGCCCTCGGGACTTCCTGTCAACCCATGACACTTCCTGCATGCCTTCAGTGTCTCATGATGACAGGACCTGCAGGTCTTTGCATTTTTCTCGTGTGCGGTATGATCAAAAGGCACACCCTTCATCTGAGCATCATCAAGAAAAAGGAAAGGTTTTCCCGGCTGATTCCGATCAGGTCTCGGCGCTTTTGCAAGTTCGGCTGCCGTCCTGTATTTTCCGGTATGGCATTCTGAACATACAATCGGTCCTGCCTGCTCACCTTTGCCTGTAAAGTCCAGATGACAGTTTACACACTGTGCATGGCTGATTTTCCTCATCGACAGGCCCTTTTCTCTTGCAACTCCGGTGATCCGTGATAATTCGGGCCCCCTTTTCTTTGTAAAATCGTGACAGGAATAACAGGATTCCTCTGTACCTTTCTCATAGACCAGACGAAGTTCCTCAACCTCTTCTTCCACGTCATAGATATGATGGCAGTGACTGCAATCCCTATCGAGTTTCTTGACATGTTTCTCATGGGTTGCAAAATCGAATTCACTGTGCGGATACTGCATCAGACCCGATGCGAATTCTTTTTTGTGGCAGCTCCCGCATTGCACAGGTCCTGCTTTCACTTTCTCCCCGATCAGTCGTGCATGGCAGCCGATGCACTGTTTATGATATGCATCCATGACAGGTTCTTTCTGATTTGTTGTTTTTCTGAAGGGAAAATCAAAGAGAAAACCACCTTCTTCGTTCTGAGGATGGCAGACACTGCAACCCGCTTTTTTGTATTTGTCTGCATGAATTTTATGATTGAATACTACCGGCGCCCGTTCCAGCTTGCCAAATATCTCGGTATGGGCAATTAAGAGTTTGTTATTAGTAATACCTTCTTCTGTCTTCATTGCTTCCCCGGAATAGAGACGAGATACATTCATCACAATGACAAGCATCAATGCCGCAATAAGAACCGCTATGCCGATACTCTTCTTCATTCCTCTTTCTGTTTCTCCTGCTTTTCCCCGTGCACTCTTAATGCTTCCGGTATATCCATGGTTTGAACCAGCAGTTCACTGATGAACATGACATGCATGTCTGCATGGTAATAATGGATCAACTCCTCAATCGTTTTATGACAGCTGTGGCAGGGGGCGATTACAATCTTTGCGCCTGTGGCCTGGAGCTGCCTCATCTTCACCTTGCCGCCTTCCATCCTGATGAATTTCCACGGCGGGCCATAATTGATTACCCCGGAACCGGCGGTGCAGCAGTAGTTGTGTTCAAGCTTCGGGGTTACCTCTCTGAATTCCTCACAGGTTGCCCTCACGATATCCCTGATCATTTCACCCATTCCTCTGTTCCTTACAATACTGCAGGGGTCCTGCACAGTAACAGGACCCTCTATCTTTCTGGCTATCTTCAGTTTTCCGTCCCTGATCAGTTCATAAAAGAACTGCGTCGGCTGGAGATAGGTTATGGGCGGTTCTTTCCACCCTAACCACCGGGAGCCGTCATACACGGCGGCTCTGAATGAATGCCCTCACTCACTCGTGATGATTTTCTTCACCTTCAACCGCATCGCGGCTTCAAAATGCATCCGCTCGACCATTCCCATGGTCTCATAGTCACCGACATGCATTGCCTGGTTGGTGCTGTCCCAGCCGTCAAAAGAAGGCATGGTCCAGTCAACCCCTGCGACATTCATGATCTTTGCAATATTCGTGAGAAGGTTTGTCTTGAATTTAGCCTCCAGGCTGTGCGGTGAATACATAACCTCTGCGCCTTCTTTATCAAATGGTATCCGGCCGTTCCGTATGTCCATTCTCAGTTCATCTTCAAGCCAGAGAGCAGTGTCCACCCAGTCGTCCTGCGGGACCCAGGACTGAGAATAGGTATACATATGACTGTTGCCCTGGTCCTGGAGGTACTGGGGAACTACTCCGAGAAGACCGCAGATCCTGCGCACCACCGTCATCAGATACGCAATGTCGATCCCGAAAGGACAGTACATGCTGCACCGCTTGCAGATATTGCATTCTGCATAGGATATCCGCGCATACATTTTTATGGACTCGGCATCGACCCGGTATTTCCTGCGGATCATGTCCCAGAGCGTCAGACGGACTTTTGCGACGGGAGAATAACTCGGATCGCGTTTATAGGCAAGGTAATAATGACAAGCATCCGAACAAAGTCCGCAATGAATACAGGTCTCAACGAATGTCCTGAGCCTTCCGGCAGACTCCTTTTCAAGAACATGCCTTATGACACCTTCTATCTGTTCCGGTGTCAGTTTCTTCGCATTTTCGTCTATGCCGGGGTCTGAGACCGGCCTTCGTTCAACCTTGATCAACTGTTTTCCTCCGATTTCTTTTTTGTCATTCCCCCGCTGCTCATTTAATAATCCCTCGTGTGGCGGACTGCGCCGAATTCCGAACCGGTATAGGCTCTTGTGAACCAGAAATACACCATGTGGTTCAGTCTTGTAAAGGGTATTGCAATCAACATGAGTTCTCCGGCAAGGATGTGGAGTGTTCCCATCAGTTCATAAGCGAACAGCAACTGATGATACGCAAGAAATCCCGTGATGAATGGCAAAACAGCAAGAGAGAGAATTAGATAATCTGTTCCGAAGGTGACAAATTTCACCTCCGGAACAACTAGCCTGCGCATGAGAAAGATGAGAGCACAGAGTATCACAACCACGGTCATGACATCGGCTATCGTCTCAGGAATGGTCCATAACCTGAAATTCCAGGATTCCTTGATCAATGCGTTATGAGCGATAAGAAAAACCGGGGTAACAAGAAGGCAGGTATGGAAGAAAAAAGTGATGACTGTCATACCCGGGCGTTTCCGCCAGTTTGTGCTTGCAAACGGTATGATCCAATGGAGAATCGACCTGAGGCTGTACTTCAGACTTATATAGGGAAAGACGACCTTGTCTTTTTTGGCGAGAGAAAGCATTGACAGAAATTTATAGAGGTTTCCGCCGATGAATATCATAAATGACAACCAGACGAGAGGTCCGCGAATGAATTGATATACCGCCGGGCTTGTCAGAAATTCAAACATTGATTCTCATCTGCTCCCAATTAATTATGATGTCATCCCGGCTTGACAGGATAATCCGGTTTTTTTCTCCGGATTATCCCATCGGTTTCACGCAATATCATTTACCTTTACCACCTTCCGGCAGTATTTTCCGTTCTCTATGCACCGTATCAATAGTTTTTCTCCGTCAGGACTGAATATGGGATTCCAGAGGGCTTCATATGCATGGGTATCCGGCTTTCCATCAAGCACTATCATATACAAGCCGTTTCTCTCTGCTTTCACCGCGATATGACTGCTGTCAGGGCTGAACACCGCTTCCCATATCATGTCAAAATCCACCGGCCAGGGAGTACCGTCAACAGCAACAGTCCATCTGTTCTTCTCCTTCACAAGGGCAGCAACCCTCTGGTGGTCGGGGCTGAATGCCGGATACAGGACCGCGTCACTGAATGTCCTAGTCCATGGTGAACCATCGACCGCTACAGTCCACTTACCGAACCCGGGGGCAATCACGGCGGTAATTTTCTCTCCATCGGTGCTGTATCTCTGATGCCAGACCTGGGTAAAACAGCGTTCCCATACAGTCTTTCCGTTCATCGCAAGCGTCCAGCCGCGTGGTGTCTTTACGGGCGCTGCAACATCATGTGTGCGCGGATGAAACAGCGGCTCCCATATTCCGGCGAAGGTCGCATCCCAGGTATTCCCGTCAACCGCGATGGTAAATACCGTCTTGTCCAGTCTTACTCCGGCTGCAACCCTGCTGCTGTCGAAGCTGAAGGCAATGCCCCAGATGCTCAAAAAATTCCTGTCCCACGCTTTCTCATCAGCTGCAACTGTAAGGATATTCTCCGCAAAGCCAAAAATATCGAGCGATGCAAGTCGCTTGGTTTTCACGCGTGTTGCCACCCGCTTCCCGTCAGGACTCATCGCAAGGTCCCTCGCTTCAGGGAATGAAATTCCCCATGTCCTTCCGTTCTGCGCAACAGTGTGTGCATTCTCTTTCTTCACAGTTGCCGCCATGTTTTTGCCGTCAGGACTGATCGTGATGTTCCATACAAAATCATAGGGCTCTGTCCACAGGACATTATCCACCGCAAGAGTCCACTCGTAGTTCCGCAATACGGAACACACCGCACGGCTGTCCGGACTGAACTTCAATGACCAGATTTTTTCATATTCCGTTTCCCAGGGATTGCCGTTGATACACACAGTTGCTTTCTGAGGCGCGGTCTCAACAATGGCGGCTATCCGTTCACCATCATCGCTCACACTGCATTCCTGGACGATAGGATATCTTCTCTTCCATTCGTCGATATCGGTTATCACACGGTCCTGGATATCCCAGTCCCAATCGTCAGTCAGCATCCTGCGTCTGTCCCTTTCCTGGAGCAATAAATAATTTGCACGGGAAAAAGCTTACTGCAATTCCCGGCTAAAGAATACCATATTTATTCCTCTGCCTTACAAGTATCGTAAAATTGCAGATTGACAAGGAACTTGAAAATATTTATACGCTCTCTCAGTGGCCGCATCCACCGCCATGTCCATGCCCGGCACAGGTAAACTGGGGGTGAAACTCAGGCAGCTTTTGGTCCTTGAGCAGGGTTATGTTTCCACCCACTGTCTGGGCCTTGGCCTGGAACACCTTTATTCCGGCCTGCTGTAATTTCATAAGGGCGCCCATCCCTATCCCGCCGACGACAATTGCATCGACCTTCTCATTGTTCAGCGCTTTCACAGGATTACAGGCGCCGTGCTCATGATGTTCGTCATTATTCTGGATTGACCTCACCACATTCGTATCGGTCTCGACCACAATAAACACAGGCGCGGAACCGAAATGTCCGTATACTTCGCTCTCTAACCCTTTCGGGCTTGCTACCGGAAAACAGATCTTCATGTTTCATTCCTCCTTTTCATAAAACCTCTCAATATTTACAATTACTACCCCGGCAGGCAAATACTTTAAAATCGTCATTGTCCGGCTTGACCGGGGAATGACAAACACCAGAGTTTCATGTGTTTGTTTGCCGGAGAAATAATATCCCGCATGTTCATCCAAAAATCCATGAATATCCTTCTTAATACGGATGTGTTCCGAAAATTACTTCTTTATTGAATACTTTCTGGACCTTTGTCTTCAGTGCTTCAATATCTATCGGGCAATTTGCTGTCTGAGTAGCCTTCATGATACACGTTCCGAGATGGACAGCATCGAAATCCCTGTTGTACAATTTCCCCATATCCGCCATAAGGGCGATCTTCGGCATGATTACGCCTGGACAGCCTCCGCAGTCGTCCATGCCGATGACTTCTATCCTGTAATCCTTCCAGCGCTCGTATTCTCCCGCCTTCTCTGCAATTCCCTTGAAACATTTCAGACAGCCCCCGACACAACTGATCCCTTTAATGTTCCTGCAGGCGATGATCGCTATCTTCTTCTTTTCCATCCTGACCGACCTCCGTTCTGAAATATTTAAGTGTTTTTTCGCTTGAGACAAGCCTTCCTGCGACCCTGCTGCTCCGTTTTCCCCTTACTCTGTTTATCGTCTGATCTCTCGATGCTGCCACTCTTACAGGACGGACATCCTGACGGACTCCCGGTTCCGCATGCAATCTTCCAGATATACCTGCAGGCAAGACAGGTGAATGTCCTCGTGT
>JAVHLL010000014.1:12864-52138 GCA_031082155.1 Thermodesulfovibrionales bacterium
CCGCATGCAATCTTCCAGATATACCTGCAGGCAAGACAGGTGAATGTCCTCGTGTCCGTCATCTGGATATTCCCCCCTTCTATTCTCAGAGCTTTACCCTTAATCAAAGCTTCGGCCACTTTTTTATGTGCAGACTCGATGATCCTTCCAAAAGTCTGGCGGGAGATTCCCATATTTTCTGCCGCATGCTCCTGGTACATCCCTTCAAGATCCGCAAGCCGGATTGCTTCCATCTCGTCCGGGGTCAGGACGACCTCTTCAAGATTGAACAACGGTATGCCCCTGGGCTTAAAATAATCACTCCCAGGCTTCCCGCATACTTTCCTGTCGCATTTTGGCCTTGGCATACTTAATAGCTCTATTATGAGCATATGCCCATAATACTGTCAAGGGGAAAGAGGACTTCCGTCATAATTTTTCATGCGGCAACTCTCAATTTCTCGCAACCTGCCGGTTCGTAGCATTACCGGTGTCATTGAAAAAAATGACATGTTGTTTACAGGACAAAAGACACACAGCATTCCAGAGAGTATTGAAAAACGAACCTCTTTCCCCAAACAAGCATTCGAGGCGTGTGATATAATTGTGGTGGTACAACCGGAAATCGAAACGATCGGGAAAATGGCAAAAAAAGTGGCCTTCCCATGGTCCTGGCAAGAGAGGGCGTTCGCTCGGTTTCAAAGCGCCTCGAACTACCCATTTTAAAGATCAACTGTGATGAAAAATTTAAGAAAGATTGGCCATAGATCACCGGACCAAATACGGGAACACTACGAAATAGCAAAAGCATTGTCAAACAGATTACGCAACGCTTCAAAAGAAGAAAGGCGATTCCTTTATTCTGTTCTGTATGATGAAGTACTGCGGCGTGTCCCGCATCATCCCCGACTGACTCGAAAATCATCGCCCACAGAAACAAATCGAGACGTTGTTGCACAGATGAAGTTTCTCAAGGTCTTCTTAAAAGAGGGCGACACCTTTCTGGAAGTTGGATCCGGAGACTGTGCGTTATCATTTGAGGTGAGCAAGTTTGTGAAACAAGTCTTTGCGATTGATGTATGTGACACAATTGGCAAATCGGCAATCAGCCCTGAGAATTTTTCTCTCATTCTGTCCAATGGAACAAGTATTCCAATCCCTGAAAACAGTGTGAATGTAGCATATAGCCATCAGCTGATGGAACATTTGCACCCTGATGATGCTTTGGATCAATTGCGAAACATTTATAGTGCGTTAACTCCTGGTGGCCGTTACATCTGCATCACACCAAATAGATTAAAAGGGCCCCATGATATTTCAAAGTACTTTGATGAAATTGCAACATGCTTTCATTTGAAAGAATATATAAATTCAGAATTGAGTTCACTATTCAGAGATGCAGGATTTTCAAAGATTAGAGTTTATGCCGGCATGAAGGGGAAATACATGAGCTGTTCTGCCATGCTACCAATCGTATTCGAGAAATTACTGTATGCGTTGCCATCGTGTCTTAGAAGACCAATAGCACGCAGTTGGCCGATTAAATCTTTGCTCGGAATTAAATTAGTCGCCATCAAATAATTCCGGTGGACAGTTCCGATTCTATAGAAGTAACTATGGGCTTCCCTGTCAATAGATAAATCTCTTTTAGACCTATCGACCATTGAACCGTATATCAATCAAATGCGCGGAGCAGGAAATGCACGGGTCATACGACCTGACAAGCATTTCTGCGGTAAGGGTAATTTCTTCGTCTGTCCTGTCGAGTATTTCCGGAATAAGTTTCATCAGATCGTACTCAATATTCCCGGTGTTCTGGTTCGTCGGGATAATGCAGTTTGCCCCGGTAAGAATCCCGTTTTGATCGGTCACATAATTATGGAATAGAATGCCCCTCGGGACCTCGACTGCTCCGACCCCGTTCCCTGCCCTTACTGGTATTTTCCCCTGTTCATTCAGCCCGACCACGATCTCCTCATCATAATTCAGTGGAGTACTCATAAAATGTTCGACTATCGCAATCGCGTCTTCCAGGCAATGCACGCACTCCACAAGCTGTGCGGCTGTGTTGAGGAACGGGTTGATGCATTTCGGTTTCAAGCCTACCGCAGCAGCGACCTCCTTTGCCTTCGGGAGGAGCTTTTCCGAGTTCAGGTTGAACCGTGCGAGCGCTCCAACAGCGTAAGAGTCCCTGCTCAGTTTCGCATGCTTCGCCGAGGAGTGGGGAACGACAAATTCGTTCGTCATTTTCCGGTAATCCTTCTTGTCCATCCTGACACCATCGGTCGAACCGAGGTCTCCCATGAGCATCGGATATTCGTTGTCATCACTCACGAGGGAAACATACTCCGTGTCCCTCTCGAAATCAGGGAATTTCAGCTTCAATGCAAGTTCGACGGTTGCCTCCATATCGGGCCTCATGCCCGTGAGCATTGCATGCATAGCCTCAAGGTCCTTCGGTCGCGGCAGCTTGGTGAAGCCACCCACGATCGCGGAGATCGGATGCACATGGCGGCCAACAAGGACGTCGCAGACGTCGTTGCAGGTCTTCTTCATCCGCAGGGCGCGCCGCACCAAATCGTTGTGCGTATTGATAAGCGGCACAAAGCTCTTCACACCCAGGAGATCGGGTGCAACGAGAAGATAGATATGCAGGATGTGACTGTCAAGCGTTTCATAATGCAGCAGGAGCTTCCTCAGTTGAATCGTCTGTTCAGAGGGTGTTATTCCAAGGGCAGCCTCTGCAGCCTGTATCGAGGCCAGGGTGTGTCCGCAGGCGCAGATGCCGCAGATCCTGCTCGTAATATGCTGCGCTTCGAATACGGAGCGGCCCCGGAGCATCCCCTCGAAGAAGCGCGGCGATTCAACAATATCGAGGCGGCAGGTCTCCAGTTTCCCGTTTTTTACATTGATGACAATATTCCCGTGCCCTTCAACCCTCGTGAGATATTCGACGTTTATCTTTACATTCCTCTTGCTCATGTCAGTCAAGCTCCCTGCATTTGTTATACATATTCATCTTGTTCAGGACTAATTCCATGGGTATTTTATATTTTGCGATCACGTCCTGCGCGCCCTTCTCATTCGGGTTGCTTACCATCCCCCGGCAGCCGTAGCAGATGTTGCCGTTGTTGATGCACCAGGAGTTGCATCCGGCCCGCGTTACAGGGCCTAGACAGCTCACCCCGCGGTCATACATGCAGACGTTCTCGTTCAGCTTGCATTCGACACAGACCGGATAATCCGGCGGATAATATGGTATACCCTGAAGCGCCGCTTTCAGCACGGCGACGAACTCAGGTATGTATACCGGACATCCGTGGACAAAATAATCGACCGGAACAACCTGATGCACGGCCTTCGTCTGTTCGGTCGGGAAGAACCGGTGACTGTCTCCGTATACATAGTGTTTGATATCTTCAAGGGGGAAATTATTTTTCATCCCGTTCACCCCTCCTATTGTTGCACAGGAACCGTATGCGATTACCGCTCCGGCCCTCTTCCGGATCTTCTTAATCCTTTTTACTGCGTGGGGATCGGTAATACTGCCTTCGACAACAGCTACGTCCACTTTTTTCCCCCATTTCTCGGACATCACCTCACGCCACTCAACGACCTCTATCAGGCCCAGGACGTCCAGAACAGTTTCCCCCATATTGGCAACCTGAAGCTGGCATCCCTCGCAGCAGGCAAAATCGAAAAACGCAACCTTCGGTTTTTTCATGTTACATTGCCTCACTCAAGTTTTTAATTTTTTCATAGTTGAAGACGGGTCCGTCCTGACAGCAGTAAAGGTTCTGTATCTGGCAGCGGCCGCATTTTCCGTTCCCGCACTTCATGTTTCTTTCGAACGAGAGGAGGATCTGTCGTTCGGGAATCCCCTTTGATAAAAGTTCTTTGATGACAAAATTATACATTACAGGCGGGCCCACCACAGCAGCAAAAGTCCTCGCAGGTTCTATATCGACGCCGGGGATCAGGGTTGTGATAAGTCCTACGTTTCCAGCCCAGTCCGGATCGGCCCGGTCCACGGTACATGCGTAATAGAGGTCGGTACGTTTGTTCCAGTCTTCGAGTTCATCGCCAAACAGAAGTTCCCCTGGCTGTTTGCATCCGAGCAGGATATGCACCTTGCCGAAATCGCGGCGGTTATCCAGAACAAAGTGGATCAACGACCGCAACGGTGCCAGGCCAAGCCCCCCCGCAATGATCAGCAGGTCATTCCCCTGGAGAACCCTTATGGGAAATCCTTTCCCGTAGGGTCCCCGGATGCCGATCTCGTCTCCTGCTTTGAGCTTATGGAGGGCATTGGTCACTTTCCCGACAGCCCTGACGCAGATATCGAACGAGTCGCGGCCCGCCGGAGAAGAAGCGACGGATATCGGCACCTCTCCTATTCCGAGAAGGGAGATCATGATGAACTGTCCCGGTTCATGGTCAAGCGGCTGCCCATTCCCGAGGGCTATCTCGAAAAATTTCTCCTTGTCCGTAAGCTGCTTCGTCCTGAGGATTTTCGCCTTCTCCAGTTTATAACTTGAATCTTTTATAACCATCTTTTCCATACTCTGTCCTCACTCTCTTTCAGGAGTTCATTGAGGGTCTCCTTGAGATTGATGTCCGCCATACAGGTGCGGGTGCACCTGCCGCAGCCTGTACAGAAGTACCGTGCGAACCGTTCCACGGGATAGCGGAATTTCCGGTAATATCTGTGCCGCTGCCGCACCGAACGTTCTTTCCTGAAATTAAACCCGCCGGCCACCTTTGCAAAGGGCTCAAGCTGACAGGAATCCCATACACGGTACCTGATGCCATTTTTGAGGGTCAGGTCAAGCTCATCCCTTACATCGAAGCAGTAGCAGGTCGGGCACACGTTTGTGCAGTTACCGCAGGCGAGGCACCGTGCTTCAAGGTCTTTCCAGACACGCGCCCTGAAAGACCGGTCGAACAGTTCGGGGATATGCTTTGTCTCTATAGGAACTTCGTTGACGAATATTTTTCTTTTGGCATCACGCAGTTTCCTGAGTTCGTCGAGCTGGGATAGTTCAGTCTTATCAAAAGACCGGGTCGACGCAACGATTTCGTCCCCTGCCCTGGTATTCACATGGACGATAAAATAGTCACCCAGATCGGTTAGAAAAAGGTCGTAGCCTCCGCCTGGAAAACTTGCATCCACAAGATTGCAGCTTGCATATTCATCACAGTATTCATTGCATTCCAGGCCGATTATGGTGATCTTGTTCTTCCGTGTCAGGTAATTGTAGTCCTTTGGCCGTTCTGAAAATACCATATTTAGGCACTGGATTCCCGCGAGGTCGCAGGTGTGGGCCCCGAAGATGGTAAGCGATTCATATTCAACTACTGCTTCCGCCTTCACTCCCTTGCCTGCAGTGTATTCAAGAAGTGTTTCGCGCTGTGGCATAAAATATTTCTTCAGAGGCAGGACCGTCGGGATATACTTGAGCGCTACCTGACTGGCTGAATCTACCGGCTCAAATGCAAAGCTTTTGAACCCTTTGGGGACCGGGGCCACCAGTTTCTGCTTTTGGGCAAGTAACGAGATGAATTGATCAAAGTTCTCCTTTTTCAGGACTACATAATGCGTGTCTTCCATAGTACCCTCTTCAAGAATCTAAACTCGTTCACAGTAAAAAATTCTCGCGTATCGATCTGCGGAATTCCTACGTATGCTATACGGTTATCGTTTCCTTTTCCGTTTTATACTGTAATTTCTCGCCGTCATGTTTGTCAATTTGACATTCGCAGGAATAAAATGAACTGTTATCAGGAATTTTAAGGGTATAATAAAGAGCATAGTATTCCAGGAGGGGTATCAAAAATGGTACATACCGGACTCGAAAAAGCCCTGAAAATCTGGCCGAAACAGCTCAAGGGAGCACGCGTCGGACTACTGGTACACCCTGCTTCTGTTAACAGGAAAATCGCACACGCAGTCGACCTCTTCAATAAAACAAAAAAATTTACCCTGACGGCCCTTTTTGGTCCTCAGCACGGAATACGGGGAGAGACACAGGATAATATGGTTGAATGGGAAGGGTTCCGTGACAAACAGACCGGGCTTCCCATTCACAGCCTTTACGGACATACAAGAAAACCTGGACCGGAAATGCTGCAGGATATCGATACAATAGTCATTGACCTGCAGGATGTCGGCGCACGGTATTATACCTTTCTCTGGACGATGGACCTCTGTATGCAGGCATGTGAAGAAATGCGGAAATCAATAGTTGTCCTCGACAGGCCGAATCCGATCGGCGGCCACCGGACAGAAGGTCCGGTGCTGAACACCGCATTCACATCGTTTGTAGGGCTCCGTCCCCTGCCGGTCAGGCATGGGATGACGATCGGAGAGACAGGGAATTACCTGAGAAATGAATATTATCCGGATCTTGATTTCCATGTCGTGCCCATGCAGGGCTGGAGACGGAAGATGTGGTTCGATCAGACAGGCCTTCCCTGGATTATGCCTTCTCCGAATATGCCCACACCGGATACGGCCCTTGTCTATCCGGGCATGTGTCTCCTTGAGGGCACGAACCTCAGCGAGGGAAGAGGCACTACGAGGCCCTTCGAACTATTCGGGGCGCCTTTTATAGAACCCGAATTACTGATAAATCACCTGAAAAACTATACATTGCGGGGGGTCACCTTCAGACCGCTCTGGTTTCAGCCGACATTTCAGAAACACGCAGGAAAATTGTGCGGCGGGACTCAAATCCATGTAACCGATAGAAATATTTTCCAGCCTTTCAAAACAGGGATTGCCATACTGAAAGCAATCCATGACCTCTATCCGGAACATTTTGCCTGGAAGCAGCCGCCCTATGAATACGAAACCCGGAAATTGCCGGTAGATATCCTTGCAGGGACAGACAGGCTGCGAAAAGAGATTGAGCAAAAGGAAAAGCTTGACCGGATGGAAGCATGGTGGGAGGAGGAATGCCGGGTGTTCGATAGGAATTTTAGAAAAAAATATTTGTTATACAAGTAAAACTTTCATATCGTTACATAACATTACATAAAATGATGGAAACCCATATCTCAGTGTCTAAAAGAACCTGCGATCAAATGTCATTCCAGCTTGTTCGGAATCTTTCTTGTTCATTCCTCGTTGAAACAACAAATAGAGAAAGATTCCGAACAAGTCGGAATGACACCTGGTACAACCGAGTGTAATATGAACCTTTCAGCATTTATCCTTGCTGCCGGTAGGGGTGAACGGCTTCGCCCGATCACCGATTCCATACCCAAGCCGCTTCTTCCCGTTCTTGGAAAGCCGGTCCTTCAAACCGTCCTTGAAAAAATCTCGGGGTTGCGTATGAGAAAAATCGGGATGAACCTCCACCATAAAAAAGAGTCCATTGAGCGCTGGATAGAACAATTTTCGTATAAACATTCTCTTGTACTTTTCCCCGAGGACCCTCTTCTTGGTACCGGAGGCGCCCTAAAGAACGCTGAAACGTTTCTCGATAGCAGCGCGTTTCTCGTGCATAATGCAGACATTGTTTCGGACATAGATTTGGGGAAACTCATCGAATCGCATCTCACCTCAGGAAACCTTGCAACCCTTGCCATACATAATTATCCTGAATTCAATACGTTGGAAGTGGATGAAACAGGTTTTTTCAAGGGAATTTTTCATCACCCTAACCCTAACCCTCCCTCATCAAGGGGGAGGAAAGGTAAAGACAACATTGCCCCCTTTCATACGAGGGAAACTAGTCAAGATATAACCCCTTCCCCCAGTGGGAGGGGATTATGGGGAGGGGGGAAAATGCTTGCCTTCACTGGTATTGCTGTCTATCAGCCTGAGTTCCTCCGCTTTTTGCCGGAAGGTTCTTCAAGCGTTGTCGATGCCTGGTTTAATGCCAGATCCGCCGGACATATCATAGGGACATTCGATGTAAGCGGCTGTTCCTGGAACGATATCGGTACTCCGGTTTCCTATGCGAGGGCAGTCATCGATGCACTGAGAAGAGAAGGCGAAACCGTCTTTATTTACCCTTCTGCAGAAGGATGCGGCGGCATAGAAATGAATGGCTATCTCGTCATAGAAAAAGACAATACCCTCCCCAGGGGCATCTCACTGAGAAATTGCATAGTACTGCCTGATGCCACTATCAGTTTTTCAGTCAAAGATACCCCCCCTTCTCCCCCGCTTGCCAAGAAGGGGATGAAGGGAGGGTCATTCGAAAACTGTATTCTCGGCCCCGGCTTCAGAATTAATCTGAATGAATCAGAAATGCTCGGAGCAGATTCAGGAGAAGATGAGAGAATCCTCATCGGCGTCGGCGGTTCGGACAGACAATATTTCCGGATGAAGAAAGACGGGCAGAATGTCATATTCATGCAATGCAAGGGCGATGATCCTGACTTTGAACGACACATTGAATACTCCCGTTTCTTGCAGAATTATTCTGTTCCCGTGCCGGACTTGAGAGAAACAGATTTGCAAAGCAAAACCGCTGTTTTTGAGGACCTCGGGGACACCTCTTTCTATAGCTGGCTAAAGTGCCTCCGTGCAGAGGAAGAGATTGAAACAATGTACAGGCAGGTCCTTGATATTCTGAACTCAATCCACGTCGGAGCGACAGGACACGTTGCTGAATGCCCGCTGCTTGAGAACAGGATATTCGATTATGCCTATCTCCGCTGGGAAACAGACTATTTCGCTCAAAGCTTCCTCCCGCGTGTCTGCAAGCTGCCTCCCGAAACCATTGCCGTGCTGAGCGATGAATTTCACCAGCTGGCAACGACTGTAGATTCTTTTCAAAAAACGATCATCCACCGCGATTTTCAGTCGCAGAATATTATGATCACCTCGGGGAATATTCCGAGGGTCCTCGACTATCAGGGCGCACGGATGGCGCCGCCTGCATACGATGTGGCGTCAATACTCTGGGACCCGTATTATCGTATCGACGATGCGTTGAGAGAACGGCTGCTGGAATATTATGTCAGGAAGATGACTTCTGCCAATCCTCCTCAATCCCCCTTCGCCGACAGGAAACCAAGGGGTATTCCCGAAGATGAATTCAGGGAATCCCTGCTCCCCTGCCGCCTCCAGAGGCATATGCAGGCCCTGGGTGCATATGCCTTTCTCTCTGCAAAAAGGGGCAAAGAATATTTCCTGAAACATATTCCTGAAGGGCTCCGTTTATTGAAGGAAGATGTTGCCAGGTCAGAAAAAATTTATCCTGAACTCTATACAGTTGTCATGGGGTTGAAAGAAATAGTATTATAAGAGTCTCTGAGGTTCACTCTTGCACAACAGGAACATGGATTCCTTGATTTTTAAGGATATCCGGTTTTTATTCATTTCCCGTCGGGGCGTAGCGCAGCCTGGTAGCGCACACGGTTCGGGACCGTGGAGTCGGAGGTTCAAATCCTCTCGCCCCGACCATTCATTCTTTCTTATCACTCAACCCGTTATTTCTGGCAGTTTCTTTAATACCCCAGGGCAGCATCGCAGAGGAAGTTGGCAAAAACAGGCCCTACAGTCTGATTGGCAAACGCATTGGGATGTGAATCGCTGTCAGAATGGCTCCCCTCGTATTCATAACGGAGCATGTTCGCAGTAGCGCTTCCGTCGTTATGGTTCGCCAGGTAATCAAAGAGATTGAAGCACCTGACATTCGGATGACCGCTCAGGTAGGCATCGCTGCAGAGCCAATCCGCAAAGGCCCTCGCATTCGATGCTTCTGTCGCATTTGTTGCCAGATGATGTAAGGGAGGAGTAGACATTACGATAAACAGACGGTCTGTGTGTGTGTCAAAAAAGTCCCGCATGCCAAGATACCACGTCTGATACTGTGCAAGTGTTGCAGCATCCGGTATTTGCGATGCAGGGAAGCACGACTTGAAGGCAATCACCTGGTGGTTGTTAAGAATCTGATTCCGTGCATTCACATATTCTGTCTCAACACTCGTCCATAAATTATAGAGTCCGTCAGGGTTTGTATTATCACCCGGTATATCATAATTCGTCCCTGTGAACTCCCCCGAAGGATTCCGCAGTCCGTCCCAGCTGTATCCGTGGTCCCAGAACACAAACTCCGTACCATGCGAGGAATTATATGAGGCGATTACACTTCTCATATTTCCTTCAACGACCAGGCCGTCACCCGTCGAATGATGAAGGAAAAAGAGGTTTGTGAGCGTTGTGGGAGGAGGCCCTGTGCTGCTCCCGGTCGTAAAGCTCCAGCCATAATCAGACACCATTGCATTCCCCGCATTATCCCTCACCCCTGTGGTAAGAATGACCGTATAGGCTGTGTCATAAGCCAGGATCCCCGATGGGGTAAACATCGCGGTCGTGCCTGAATAGGCGACTGTGCCCGTGACACCGTTCACAGTGAAGGTTGAGGCGGTTACCGTTGAGGGATCCAGGGCCTCGGAAAACATCGCGGTTATCACTGTATTCACAGAAACTTCAACAGCATTGCCCGCCGGACTTGTCAGTATCACCGAGGGTGGCGTTGTGTCGGTGCACTCACCATTGTCGAAAAAGTGCATTACCTGATTATTCGCCTCACTGATCTCTTCCACCGCATTGTCCGTATCAATTACGGCTATGACATATTGACAGAAAGCCGAACTGCCGGTCGGAAAACTGTAACTGAACGTCTTTGACTTGGTCTTCCCCGTTTTAACAGCGCCTGTAGACACCCTCTTCAGCTCCATATCCGTTCCGTCATACGCAGCGTCCTGGGAAAGATAATACCGTACTACCGATGTCAAGGCGTTCTCTGTCCCGCTATTATTGATCCTCAAAGTCCCTTTGACCTTGCATTTTATCCCGCTCTTCGTGTTCTTGCATGTCTGGGATATCGGATCCCATTGCCCTGTCAGATCAGGAAGTGGTATGCTCGCACCATCAACTATACCTGTCCCTCCCCTGATGGAATATTCCGTTGCAGAAACCTGCAATGAACTGCAAATGAGAAAAGAAATGAATACGAATAAAAAGATTCCGCTTCTTGTTTGAAAACACTTATCTGTCGTCATGGTTTTTCTCCCTGAAAATTTGTTCACAGCGACAACACCACACTAGCGCACTGCTTTACAGTACTCTCTCTTCATTTATAGTGTAAGGGCAGACAAATGTCAACATGCCCGGCTATATGTGTCAAGGCAAAATAGAAATGTCCGGCAATATTTCGTTCTTTACCCATATCCCAAAGTTATCCGGGGGAAAACCTTACTGACAGTAGCTTAAAAAACAGAACAGATGTGCAGGGCAAAAGGCAGCATCAAGGGAATTGAACAACGTTTAATTATCCGCCGATTTTCGACATGGGTCTTCCGGAACCTTTCCTGAACTTGACAAGGTTCTCCAGGCCGGACTGGCGCATGCTGATATTGTGGCCTTCGGGTTTTACCTTGACCGAAAGGATGATGAGGCGGTGTATTTCGTCGTCGGACATGTTCTGCCTCAGTGCGGGTTTCAGGTCAATTTCCGTTTCGGAAAAAAGGCAGGGCCTCAGTTTTCCATCTGCGGTCATACGGAGCCGGTTGCACTCTCTGCAGAAATGGTTACTGAGGGGACTGATAAAGCCTATTACTCCCTGAGCGCCTTCGAGCCTGAAATAATGTGCAGGGCCTGATTTCTTCACCAGCGCCGGGACGAGCGTCCCGATGTTCTCGACACGGGAGCGTATCTCGTCAACAGAAACAAAACGCTCGGTGCTCCAGAGGTCCTGCGAATCGAATGGCATAAATTCAATGAACCGTATCTGATAAGAAGTGTTGAGGGTCAGTTTTGCGAATGCTTCTATCTCGCTGTCATTAATGCCGCGGATGGGAACCATATTGATCTTTACCGGAACAAGTCCGGCCTTTTCAGCAGCCTGTATTCCCCGCAAAACTGCGTCGAGGTGCCCTCCCCTCGTAATCTCCCCGTATTTTTCCGCAGAGAGGGAATCGAGGCTCACATTCACCCGGCTGAGCCCGGCGCCGGCAAGTTCCTCTGCGTGCTTTTCGAGGAGGATGCCGTTCGTAGTAAGACTGATATCACGAATTCCGGGTATCTGTTTTATGAGGCGAACGAGGTGTGCGATATCCTTTCTGACAAGCGGTTCGCCGCCTGTGATGCGAACCCTTCTTACCCCTATTTTCACGGCAACTTTCACAATTCTCGCGATCTCTTCATACCGGAGGATCTCCTTATGTTCTATCGGAACAACCCCGCCTGAAGGCATGCAGTAGATACAGCGGAGATTGCACTTGTCGGTGACTGAAATGCGGAGATAATCTATGGTGCGGTGGAAACCGTCTCTGAGGCTGCTCATTTTTTCTTTTTCAGGTTCTGTCGCGCACTGATTTCGTCTGTTTTCTTCTTTGCGATTTTGGCTTCGCTCGTATCCGGGAAGCGTTCCACCACCTGGTCGAGAATTACCTTTGCGGTCTTGGGATCACCGATTTCCACAAAAGAAAGTCCCTGCTTCAACAGGGATGAGGGAACCTTTGGGCTCTTGGGGAATTTCTTCAGAAGCGTTTCAAAGGAGAGGATCGCGCTTTCAAAGTCTTTCTCCCGGTAATATGTCTCCCCGATCCAGAACTGTGCGTTATCAGAAAGTTCGTTCTGCGGATATGTTTTGAGGAAGAGTTCGAATTTCTCCCGTGCTTGACTGTATTTCCCGTTTATGAATAACGCATATGCAGCATCATAGTGTGCCTTTTTGTCGGCATACTGAGTTTTGGCGTTCTTATCCGTACCAGGCGCTGCCTGACCCGGGATCGCTTCAGCGTCCTCCGCATTTTCTCCCGACCGTTCTTTCAGGGCCGCTTTATTCTCCTTCACCTGCGATTCAACAGTATCCATCCTGGTCTTCAGTTCCTTGATCTGGCCTTCAAGCGCGGTGAGCTGGGCTTTTAGCAGCTCCATTTCGGTTGAAGATTCCTTCAGTTTATTTTCGACAAAATATTTATTCTCGTCGAATCTGCCGCTCAGCACCTGGATGTCTCGCGATGCGTTGGACAGCATAGTCTGAATCTCTGACTGGCTCTGACGCATGACATTGAACGATTCCTCTTTCGCCACCCCCGCAGTCTTCTCTTTCATCCCGTTCAGTTCATTCTGCATGGCTGAGGAATCTCGCTGAAGTCTCCCGATATCCTGACGGAACACTTCCATCTCATCAGTCGTGACACACGCGGAAAGCATCGTGACCGCTGCAGCAAGGAGAAAAACATGAAAGACCATGTTGAGATGCACAGGGGAAGCGATCCGTTTTAAAAACACTATCTGCCCGCCTCCCTCAGCACGACAAAATGCGCCCGTCTGTTCTTTGCGAAGCATGAGTCTGTCAGATCTGCACAAAGAGGTTTTTCTTCTCCGTAGCTTATCATCTGGATCCTGTCCGAAGCGATGCCGAGGGCAACAAGAGAGTCACGGACGGCCTTTGCCCTTCTGTCGCCGAGCGCAAGGTTATACTCGTTTGTGCCCCGTTCATCACAATGGCCTTCAACCAAAATTTTTGTTTTTCCATTTTTCAGAAGCCAGGCAGCGATTCTCTGCAGCACCGGCGTTGCCTCATCCCGAATATCGTATGCATCATATTCAAAATAAATATCTTCAAATAACCCGCTCTCTTCTTTAAACCTCGACGGTTCCTGTCTGGTTTCCACCTTTGCAAGCGTCTGTTCCGTTATCTCTTCCCCGGATTTCATCCCTGTCCTGTCCTTGTCCCATCCGGATGATTCTTTCTGGGGAACTGTTGCCTGCTCCGTCTGGGAAGATTTTTCCTGCTGGGGTGGCTGTTCCGGTTTTACAATCCTCTTCTGCTGGCAGCCGATTGCTGCAATTGCGAAGATGAGAAGAACCAATACTGCAATTTTTTTCATGTATTCCTCCTTGAAAGGGATTTCTCTGTTGTTTTGCTATTCAAGCCCTGCGTCATTCTAAGGACCTTCACCCTGCCTTCTCTTCTGCAATAGCCGGGGTTAATTTGGCGACCACCTCGGTCCGGACGCCTTCATTCCCTTTGGGATGATTCTCTGCTGGGCTTCTCCGTTCGCTCGCATTCTATAGATCCCCTTGATACCGTCCCTGTCAGACATGAAAGTGATATACCTTCCGTCCGGAGAAAAAGAGGGCTCTTCGTTATTGCCCTGCGCCGTGAGCTGTGCGAGTCCTGTGCCGTCCGAATTGATGATGAAGATCTGGTTGCCGCCCGTCCTGCCTGAAAAAGCGATCTTGTCGCCCTTTGGCGACCAGGACGGCGAGGTATTGTAGGAACCTTCATAGGTTAGTCTCCGTACATCGGATCCGTCTTTTCGCATGAGATAAATCTGGGGACTTCCGCCCTTGTCCGAAACAAACGCAATATACTTTCCGTCAGGAGAGACCGAAGGGGATACCTCAATCCCATATGATGAGGTGAGTTTTGCGGGTTTGCCTGCATCGAGGTTCATCCTGTAGATATCAGGAGTGCCCTCCTTTGAAGAAGAGAAAACAACCTCGCTGCCGTCAGGGAAAAAGTCTCCGGCGATATTCGTTCCGGTCGCTGCATACACCTGCTTTTCTCTCATGCTCGTAAAGTCTAACAAATAAATACCCCATTGTCTATTCCTCTCGGCAGAATACACAAGACGTTTCGCGTCTCTCGACCAACGGGGAGCAAGAAGGATATTCCCTTCCAATCCCGTGTTCATAATCCTGTTGCCGTCCCAGTCCATGGAACAGAGTGATTTCACCTCTTTTTCACTCCTGATAAACGCGATTCTTGACCTGAAGATGCCTTTCTCTCCGGTAAGTGCGAAGTAAATATCATTTGCGATCGAGTGGGAAAGCGGCCGGAGGAGTTCTTTCCTCGCGCGGTACTCTTTTCTCAGTATCTCCTTTGCTTCGTACACGTCATAGAGCATAATGGTTATCTGCAACTCTGTCGTTCCCCTGACAGATCCCTTTACCACGGCTTCAACGCCAAGTGGGGTCCAGTTTTTCTGGCTGAAGGCTTGTTCAGGATTTTCGAGATATGCGTTCTTGTCTACGGGGGTGAAGAGACCGGTAAACTCAAGGTCATCCCGGACAATCTCAGGGACCTCGTGTCCTGAAGGGCCGGAAAATTCCTGTATGGCAATCGCCATCTTCTTCATTCCCGGTGACGTGATGTCGATATACACCTTCGCTTCGCAAGTGAAGAGTGAAGAGTAAAAAGTAAAAAGTGAAAAGAAGAAAAATAACAAATAAACTTTCAACCTTTCGCTCTCAACTTTTAATTTTTCACTTTTTTCTTTTAACTTTATTCTCACGGATAAAACCTCACCCCGAGTTCTATCTCATCAGGCGGCGGGGTAAGGGGGCTTGCTTTTGCGAGCGCCTTAATGGCAGATTTGTCAAAAAGTGAATTGCCGGAACTTTTCTCAACCCTCTGCACAATCGCTGTCCCGTCTTTTAATATCTTCACCGCAATCACCGCTTCTATGTCCTTCCTGCCGATATCAGGGTAAACCCACTCCTGCCATATCTCTTTCGTGATCTTCGAATAATACTCATCAAAGGGCGTCCCCCCATCCTGTCCCATCGCTTGTGCATTTGCTTTGGTCTTCTTCACGCTACCCGCCTTCAGAGAGATAATCTTGTGGAGGGTCACAATCTTTTCCAGCTTCTCTATCTTTTTCTTCGCTGCATTCTTCGCGGCAAGGACTGCCATCTTCTCTTCGAGCAGTTTCTTCTGGACCATCTTTTCCTTTGCGTCTTTCTCCTTCACATTTTTCTCTGGGGCTTCTGCGGGTGGGGCAGCAGTCTGTATCTCCCGGGGGCTCTCCTCCTTCTGCACGTCTCTGTCAAAATCGTTCACCGCACCGGGGTTGACAAGCTGTACAATGTATGGCGAAGGCATTACGATCTGGCTGGACTGACGCATGACAAGGACAACTATGAGGAACGCAACAAGATGGACGGCAAAAGAAAGAGCAGCCGTTCTCTGGATGCTCGGTTCCCTCATTTCAGGCTGATCTTCGGCTCAGTAATCATGCCGAGTTTCTCTATGCCTGCCTCCTTGATTTCCCCCATGACTTCGACCACAAAGCCGTAAGGCACATCTTTGTCTGCCTTTAAAAAAACATTCGGGTTCAACTTGCTGATCGCCTGAAGCTTCCTGCCCATTTCATCGGTCGAAACAGGGTTGTCGTTCATATAGATAACGCCGCCTTTTTTCACGATGAGGGTAATCCGTTCTTCAGGGGGGAGGTCTTTCCCTTTTGCCTGGGGAAGATTCACGTCTATCCCCTGCTGCAGGAGGGGTGCGGTTACCATAAAGATGATAAGGAGGACCAGCATCACATCAACAAAGGGAGTAACATTGATCTCTGACATCACAGTTCGTTCTCTGGTGAACTTCATACAGATTCTCTTGAGAAGAAATCGAGGAGTTCTTCAGCGAAATCCTCCATTTCGATTATCATTCTCCTCGCCTGACTCAGATAATAATTGTACGCGATGACCGCCGGGATTGCGGCAGCGAGCCCCGCTGCAGTAGCAATAAGCGATTCCGCGATGCCAGGAGCGACCACCGCAAGGGATGCAGCGCCAGCTGAGCCTATCCCCATAAAGGAGTTCATGATCCCCCATACAGTTCCGAAAAGGCCGATAAAAGGAGTCGTTGAACCGGTTGTAGCAAGAAAATTCAGATATTTCTCAAGTTTCGCCGATTCAAGGGCGCCGTATCTTTTCAGGAGTCTTTTCGTCTCACTCTTTTCCTTCACCGTGTCCGTGTATACCATCCTGAAAAGGTTTGCGATGGGACTCATCGTGAAAGTTTTCGTTGCTTGGAAAAGACTCTTTGCATCCCTGCTCGACCGGTATGCCCTCAGGAACTGTTCTGATTCCTTATGCGCCCTGGAAAAGTATTTCTGCTTAAAGAATATAATCGCCCAGGATACGACCGAGAAGGAGAGAAGGATCAGAAGGACCCCTTTTACAATAATTCCTGCCTGCAGGATTAACTGAAGCGCTGAATGATTCATAGGTACCTCATCTTATTCATAGTTTACAACAAATTTTATTAATTAAAATGATTTCAGCCCAAAAAGTCAAATAGAGTTTCTGTTATAATATCTGTTAACATTTCTTTCTCTGTACCGTCAACGGATTTCTGCGTGCTGTGTGCTGTTTTCCGACGTCGGAGGGGTTGCCGAGCGGTTTAAGGCGACGGTCTTGAAAATCGTTGTAGGGGTGACCCTACCGTGAGTTCGAATCTCACCCCCTCCGCCAATTAACTCTTTGATTTTATTTGTTTCAGCATCCTTTTTATTCGTTCAATGCTCGTTCAATGGGAACAATCTTACCTCTGCGATTTACAACCATTTTTATGAAAATCCCATTCTTGTATTAACTGTGGTGCTTTTGTTGCCAAATCATTAAATCCAGGTAAAACCTTCTTGCCAGCACAATAGGGACAGCCTCGACCAATATTTCTCTTTGAAATAGCAGACTGCCATTCATGTCCACACCTACCTAACCACCAGACCTTTTTTATGGAACTAACGGTCACCATTGAAGGCAACAAATCAGCATTTTTTGATGGATGCCATTCTTGAGCCAATTTAGGATTTGTTGTTGCAAGGTCATTATAACCTGCAAGAACTCTCTTGTTCGCACATATAGGACAACCAACGCCTCTCGTTCTGTGGTCAATACGATTTTTCCATATATGGTTTCTATGACATTGCCATGTAATGACCTTTGATGTGTGTGCGGAACAATTGTGAGGGGTGAGAATACCATTTTTGGTAGGGTAAAACTCATCGAGCAAATTACAATGATTATTCTCAATACACCAGTCGTGAAAAGATTGTCTCATGGCAACTACATTCCAATGTTTAGCCCTAACATTTTAGCTATCTTCAGCATAGATTCTTAGTTATCTTTCAGCATCATTATTATTTCAAAATAAAATCTTCTCGCAGGATACCATCTGTGAATATTGCAATCCTGATAATAAACCCACTTGTATTTATAAAACAGGAGAATTTTATGACCTTAAAAATCTCATTCATTGGGAACAATATAATAATTTATAGCATTCACATTATTGAATTGTTTTTTGACACTGTATCCTATCTGCTTCAGAAAATTATGAAATTCATTTATATTTTCATTCATTATTTCAATAAAGATGTCTGGGTGATAAGTCGCTATAATACCCCGGGCACCTTGAAGCACATCTATTTCCATTTTTTCAACATCAATTTTTATAAAGTCGATCTTATGCATAATAAACTCATCGAGAGGGATTACCTTTATAGCTCCTTCTGGATTAGATTCTAAGCAAGCTGCACCTATATTATTTGGATCACGATCTTTTACAGTAAATCTGCCATGCTCTTTACCAACCCCTATGCCTAGCATAGAAATATCTGTCTTGATACAATTGTTAATTTCCAAATTTGTTTTTAGTAATTGTATTGCAATTGGGTTTGGTTCAATCAAAATAACCTTTTCCGGATCCATGAATTTTTCATAGTATACGGCATGATTTCCTACATGGGCTCCAACTTCGATAATGACAGACTTAGGTCGTACATTATCGGCTATAAATTCTAATTCCTGCGACTCAAAAAATTTCTCATAAGTAAGATACCAGCGCTGGATAAAATCTGAAGGATTTGAAATGAAGAATCTGATTTCTTTTCCCTTATATGAAAAAGAGATAATTCTGCCACTAATGCTCTCTTTCGTAATATTGTTTATTCCGTCCTGATTGGAAGCCATGACAGGTTTTAATTCTTCAGAATTAAAGCTGATCAAGTGAATGCCGATATCCTCCATGACATTCCTTAATTCCTCACTGGCTTTATTAGTTATCAAATAATTTAATCCCATCATACTTATTCCAGGAGTCATAACATTTGTTTTTCGCATATTTTTACTCTTCTCACTTATTTCATAAAATCTATATCCAAAAGTATTAAAAAAATCTGTCAGGTAATTTGCTTCCGTTGTGTCTGAAACAGCTATTATAAAATCAGGCTTGCATTTTTCTATCGTTTTTTTCATTCCCTCAACAACTTCCAGTTCAAAACCGTTTACATCAATTTTAACAAGTGAAACTGTATCAATATTATTTGATTCGACAATAGTGTCAACTCTTAAGGATTGTACCTTCCTATATAAAATAGGCTTCTTCTCTATATTAATTTTAATAGAACTGGCAAAAGGCAACAAATTTCCTTCATCAAATATATTTACCTTCACTTCACTATTATCATTGGCTGCAGCGATGGGGAGGATATTAATATTTGTCAACGAATTTAGTAAAATATTTTCTTTGATCCTCGAACAATTCGTATCCAAAGGCTCAATACATATAATCTTGCTCTGTTTATTCTGCATTGATGCCACAAGCCCGTAAATTCCGGTGTAAGAGCCGATATCTAATATATATTCAGCATTACCCGCAAGTTTTGCCCAAATGCTCATTGATACAGGTTCATACGAGCCTGCCCAAATGATACTGCTTACAGTCAAATCGTCATTATTAGTAAGCATCCGGAAGGAAGGACATTCATAACAATTAATCGTATAACAGCCATAATAGGGCAAATATCCGGACAACTGTAAATAGTTACCATAGTCGGCTATTTTATTCTGTCTAGCGAATCCTGCAAATTCAAGTGTTTTATTGTTTATTATTTGGATGAACTCCATAGTCATGTTTTCAATACCGTATTGACTTTTATATTCTGCAATTCTCGCTTCTACAGCTTCTCTCCATTGTCTTCCATCAGCAGACTTTGGTCCGGTGGAATGCAAACCTCTTCTATTAAGAAAGAAGGGATTACCGATCTTTAGACATTTAAAATTGCTCCAAACTCTCAAATAATAATCAAAATCCTCACCCGTGTTCATTGATTCATTGAAAGGATTTTCTGCTGCGACATCTGTTCTGATAAAATGACCCATTTGAAGTGTGATATATGGATCAAATAAAAGAAGTTCTTTTATATTTGATAACGTGAGTATCTGTGGGATACGCAGAGATGCCTGATTAGAATTTGGCAAAAGTTCAACAATAGCCCCCCAAATTGCATCATATTGATTTACATATTGCTTGATTAAATCAAAAGCATTTACAAAAAGAAGATCATCAGCATCAAGAAAGAAAAGCCATTCAATATTAGCTGCTTTTGCACGCCTTACTGCTTCATTCCGTGCGGCGGACCTACCTATCGCACCTGAAGTATCATTAATAGCTATTGCAGATATTTCACTGAAAGGACCTTGTGAATGCTGAATAGCTACCGAAACAGATTGACTGCTCTGTTGAAATAATCTCTCATGTCCAGGACCTACAGGCGTTATAACCGCACATTTCATCTTATTTTACTCATAAACTTGTGCTTTGATATTTTCATTTTAAATGCAAATTATAAATGAAAGATTTGTATTCTTATCTTTGAAATATGGTGAGTCTGCATATCTTTTATATGGCAACTTGTATTCATTAATAATATGAAATCCATACCTCTGAAGCAAATTCATATAATCGTCAATATTCCTGTTAAAAACCGGAGGATTACCTGGTCTGCGCCATTCTCTTCCTAAGATTTCTCCAACAATCAAATGCTTCTTGCATGCTTTACGCAATCGAGTCAATATGCTTCCTAATGTATCATCATCAAGATGCAGAAAAACTGTATAAGCTATTACTATATCAGCATTATCGTATTCGCTATCCACTTCAATCTCTTTGAAAAAGTATTCAGGATAACGTTTTCGAGCTTCTTGTATTGCTTGGAGATTCAAATCTATCCCTATATATTTATTTGGTTGAAATGTTTTACAAAGACGTCCATATCCACAACCAAAATCCAAGATAGTTTCAAAATGTATATTTTTCAATAATTCTTTTAGAACGTCGATAGGATTCCAACCCTCTGGATTTTCCGTATCATTTCCAGCAACAATATTCTGTAAATTGTCATTTGTCCAGTATTTTTTATAATCTATCATCTGTTAATCCTCTGCAAAAATATTTTTATACGTCTATTTACTAAATAATAGTATCATCTCCTAATCAATGGCCACTCGGAGTGGCCATAAAAATTCTGCAAGGGTATTAAATAAACAGAGAGCAACTCTTTTGAGAATAATTCTTCCATCCGAACTATTGGCAACATAGAATAGGTTGTTAATGCAATATTCCGGAAATCATTAGAAAAAAGGAGGAACAAGCATAGGATCCTCTTGTAAACATTCTTTAAAACACTCTGCATGGCAGTACCATATCTGCCATTTTCCTTTCGATGTTTCTACTGTCAGCCGACACGGCTCAATCTCGGTCTGGGAGATTGACTTTCCGCAGCAGCAACAAGGATCTCGTTCCATTTTTGCCTCTTCGCCACACATAATTTTCTCCTTATCAAATTCCATTTGTAATATGCACAATCATATCATTGTTTGATCCCGTTTGTTACAGGATGACCTTCCCACGAAAAAGTGGACACGTGGTTAAGTTTCATTTCTGTACCGCTTAGAATCCATATTGACTTCCTGTTTAGTGGTTGGATATTATTATATTTAGTAAAGGGGAGTAGCTGAATCAGTGGCTATCACCAACACGGCTGTAAAGCCTGGTACCACTGGTTAGATAAACCTAACAAGCAAGACCTTTACCACGATAAAGGCAGTGTTTCGTGGTGAAGGTCTTTTTTTAGGGTAGCAAGGCTTGAGTCTATGAGAAGGGGAATGGAAAAGAAGTTCAGGAGTATTCTTTGAAAATCTCATGATTCAAGATCTTCTCATACCTTCTGTATCTATAGGGCTGGCAGAGCTGGGTGACAAGACCCAGCTTGCTGTCCTATGCCTCGCTTCTAAAAAAAGAACTATACGCAACTTAAAGGAGAGCCTATGGAATGGATAACAGATTCACAAATTTGGATTAGTCTCATAACCCTGACTGCTCTAGAAATCATTTTGGGGATAGACAATATTGTGGTGATTTCCCTCCTGACAAACAAATTACCTCATGAACAACAACCGAAAGCCCGTAAAATTGGCATAGGGTTAGCCCTTGTAACCAGAATATTATTCCTGATAAGTATTGCTTGGCTGGCAAGCTTAACAATACCTTTGTTTTCACTATTCAACATCAACTTTTCTGTCCGTGACCTTATTTTGATTGCTGGAGGTCTTTTTCTTCTCTATAAGGGAACTCATGAAATACATGGGATGTTTGAAAAAGAGGACACACATATAAATGCAAAGGTAAAAGCTACGTTTGTAGCTGTTATCACGCAAATCATCCTATTTGATATTGTCTTTTCCATTGATTCAGTTATTACAGCAATCGGCATGGCGCAGAAACTCGGAGTCATGATAGCAGCGATAGTTATTGCCATGATACTTATGCTAGTGGCTTCAACTGCAATCAGTAACTTTATTCACCGTCATCCTTCACTGAAAATGCTTGCATTGAGTTTTCTGCTCATGATAGGGGTTACTTTAACAGCAGAGGGGATGGAATTCCATATACCAAAAGCATATATCTATTTTGCAATGGGATTTTCGGGATTTGTTGAAACATTGAACATCATTTCAGGAACCAGAAGACAAAAGGGACAAAAGGCTTTAGATGTTTCACAGTAATATCAGTATTACAAAGAGTAGAAACATGGCTAAAACAGTGAAACTGGGTATTCTTTTTGTATACGTTATTTTGTTGTTTGCTTCATGCAAGGAAGTACCCGTAACAGAGCGAAAGCAATTAATTCTTATCCCTGAATCGGGTGAAATGAAGTTAGGAGAAGATGCGTTCAGGAAAATCATCAAAGAATCAAAGCTCAGTAATAATCGGGATATCGTGGATAAAGTAAAAAAGGTGGGTAGCCGTATTGCAAAAGCTTCCAACCGTACTCACTATAAATGGGAATTCATAGTAATAGAAGATGACAGCACTGCAAATGCCTTCTGCCTTCCTGGGGGTAAGATAGGCATTTACACAGGCATTCTTCCTTATACTAAGGATGAAAAGGGGTTAGCTGCAGTAATCGGGCACGAGGTAGGACATGCAATTGCTCGGCATGGTGCAGAGCGAATGAGTACAGCCTTGCTTGCACAGGCAGGACAGATAGCCCTGAATTTGATTGTGGATGTTGATGACCCTATGGTGTTGGATGCATTAAATCGAGCTTACGGATTAGGAACTGAAATCGGTGTAATTTTACCTTTTAGCAGGAAGCAGGAACTCGAAGCTGATCGTATAGGTGTTAGTCTGATGGATAAGGCAGAATACAATGCTATTGGAGCCCTGGAATTCTGGAAGAGGATGAAACAGGGAAGGCAGGGGAAACAACCGTTGGTATATTTGTCCACTCATCCGGTGGATGACAAAAGAATTGCAGAGATTGAAAAACTCTTGCAAATTAAGAAATGAGGTATTTCAGAAAATTGCAGTATGCTACTTCTTCTAGATCTTTTTCAATTCTCTAATAATTAATTTTGTGTGAGCCTTTTAATTTCTCTTGCTTGCCTTTTACGGATATAAGACAGGTAGGCGTAGAATTGATCCCGTCTTCTTTTATAAAGCTGTTTAAAATCTTGAATTCCGATGTGACATCGAATGGTCCATACTGAACGCCCTTATTTTCCAAAAACACTTCTATTTTATGTTTATATGAGAGATCCCTGCAAATAGCTGCATGAATCCTTACAGATACCATAGAGTATCGTAATTACAATCCCTATAAGGGGAAGTGCAATGTTAATCCATTGCTTCTTACCGACTAAAACTGTTTTCAGTTAAACATTATCGCCATATTTAATCCCTCACTTAACCTGAACCATATGCATGAAGTCCTGAGAGGAGCAGGTTAACACCGAGATATGTGAACATTACAGCAACAAAGCCTACCACTGCCACGATTGCAATCTTTTTCCCTCTCCATCCCTTCAACAGTCTACCATGAAGATAAAAGGCATAGATGAACCATGTTATTAATGACCATGTTTCCTTAGGGTCCCAGCTCCAGTAAACACCCCATGCCTGATCAGCCCATATAGCCCCGAAAATAAGCCCACCTAATGTAAAAACGGGAAAACCTATTGCAATACTTTTATAGGTGATTTCATCTAACATTTCAACAGTTACGTTGAATTTCCTTACAATTGAGTTAAGAAGCAAGCCATACCTCCATATAAGGATTCCCGTAGTGAATGCCATAACCCAGCTTATGATTTTTATGGTAGTGGAAGGATTGAGGAAGGATGCTTTAAATAAGTAGCTCTGGATAAAGACATCGGGTTTTACTGCAACTTTGAAGGCAAGCAGGTCAATTCCCATAGCTACTAACACGACAAAAGAAATCCCGAAAGTTATAGTCCAGAAAAAGTAAGAACCTTCATTCCTTTTCTTAGATGTCAGAATGAGATACATAAGCCCTGTGCTACAAGACAAGGCAAAGGTTGCATATGCAAAAAAGCTCATTGTTACGTGGGCAAGGAGCCAGTTGCTTTTTAATGCAGGGACAAGTGGTTGTATTTCTTTCGATACACCTGTCAGGTCAATAAATGCCAACATGAGACTTGCAATCGGTGTTACAAAAGCTCCAAATGATCGATTTTTAAATTTAAACTCTATGATGAGATACCCTAATATCAGACACCATACAAAGAACACAAGCGATTCATAGAGGTTTGTCAGAGGGGCTGATTTCAGAATGCCCATCCCACTTAAATCAGCAAATTCCCCCCATCTCAAGAAGATTGCCGACGTCTGTGAGATAAACCCTGCAATCGTTATTGTCGTTGCAAGAATGCCAACTTCCTGTTTCCTGAATGCGAGATAGGTGATATACAGTATCATGGCAAAAATATATGCCATTGTTGATAATCCGAAAAATACAGCACTGTTCATCTATTTTCCTCCTTCCTGTTTTTTGCTGAGGAAAGAAATCATCTTGTCTATTTTCCTTTCAAACACGGATTTGTTCTTATTGGCTGTCGCCCCTACGATTACCCGTGTGTTGTTTTTTTCCTCAACTAAGGTAACCCATATTTTCCTGTGGCTTGTAAAGAATGCGATAAAAAGTCCAATAGCTATCAAAAAGAAACCTATATACACAACCCATCTGCCAGGGTCTTTCCTTACCTGTAGCCCTGTAAACTCAACACCCCAGTAATCATTGAATTCAACCCTCTGTCCTTCTGGAAGTATCCATGTTCCTGGATACCTTTTCAGTATCCATCCTGAAAATTTATACTTGCCATCTTCTGAAAAATCAATAAGAACAGCTGGATTATTCATCTGGTTTGCATATGTTGAGGTATGTCCATGCTCATCCATCTTGAAAGCAGGGCTGAAGTTTATGATTTTCCCTGTAATACTGGTATTCGGTATTTGGAACGTGTCCCCATATCTTAAATTTAACACTGTCTTTTCACTTTGTGCCGAAGCTACATTGAACAGGAAGACTCCTCTTTCGAGACCATTCGGGATCATGCCGTAACTGGACTGATAGAATGTTATCCCATTGAATGTTAAAGGGTCATTTACGGTTATGGATTTTTTGAGAACTTCCTTCCCATCCTTCAGAATGGTAAGCCAACTTCTATATTCTTGTGGCATATCAGAATTTCCGTAAAAGTCCACCTGAAAGGTTTCACAGCGTATATCAAACCCTAAAGGGAATTCCTGTTCTTCACTTTTGAAAACCATGCTCGATGTCTCACCTTCTGGCAGATTAAGATACCCTTTGAAACCGAACCGTACTCCGATTATGGCTCCGACAAGGATTATGAGGATGCTGAGGTGAGTTATATACACCCCAAGACGTGAGTAACGCCCTTTTTGGGAATAGAATTGATACCCGTTATCTCCTACAGTTTCAGCACAGTTAAGGTGCATTAATTTCAGGAAACCTTTTATTTCATTTTTAAGCGTATCAGGCTTGCCCTTTATGGTAATTTCCCTTTGAATGGAAAGTTTCCTTAATTGTTCGACATTCATTGGTTTCATGGGCTCCTTGATGAGTCGCCAAATTTTCGGCAATCTATCCAAGGAGCAAAGGACAAGATTGAGGGAGAATAACATCAGGAAGGCTGTGAACCACCATGAATGATACATATCTGTAAAGCCAAGTTTTTCTGACACGGCATACAGATGAGGTGCAAGGGATTCCCCAAAGAGCTTTGACAGGATTTGAATATTGTCAGATGGTTCACCTTTCTGTTCTAAAACTGTTCCTACAATTGAGGTAACCGATATAAGGACGAAAAGAACAATTGCAAACTTTATAGATACGCATAAATCCCATATTTTATCAACAATAGTTTTTTTTTCATGTTCCATTTCAGTATTCCTTGAATATGATTTTTTATTATCTTTTCAATAGAGTCCCGTTGCTAAAAGGACACCAAGTGGCGATCACACCAAATGAAAAGCTCGTACTTATATGGAGGATTAACTTTCGGGAGGCTTCGAAATTATTGAGAAATATTCCGAATAAACTATAAATTGTGGCGATGGTTGTAAAGATATTACTGAAAAATACAGTGTTACAATCTGTAAAACAGATAGATTCACTGCATTAAGACAAACCGGACAAAGATGCAGACTGGCAAAGTCACCGTTTTGGAGAAATGGCAAGCAGTCATTGCAGGATATATTATCAATAAAAGGAACGACAATAATAGTCAATAATAAGAATAAAGTAATAGAAGAAAATTTTGTTATTTTCTGAAATATCATAATATATTATCAATAATATTTAATAATTAAATCAAGCCTTAAAAACCTTTCAATGGCCATGGCTTTCCTGCATCCTGCAAATCTCATCATCAGATTCAATTTCTACCGTGCTATGCGCAAGGTCAAACTGTTTGATTAGGGAGAAGAAGAAGTCCGCAGTTCTGGAAAAATATATCACAAGTGCGGAAGGAGTCAATGAGAATCACTGCGATGAATTATTAAAGTCGCCAAGCTTGATATCTTCAATCAATTGTTTAATCTCTCTCTTCTGCTCATAATTTAAATCTATAAACTCGATACCCATTCCAATTCCCGGTTGTGAATTATTAACTTCTGCCTTTAACGTCAAAATAGAAGGGATTGTTACATGAATCACACTTCCTTTTTTAGGTGGAGATAAGGTACTGACAAACATGCCTGTTTCACAAATATTCTGACTATACGCTTGCTTTCTCCCATCTATCAAGATATCCTCCCTGAAGGGATATCGTTCATATTCTCTTTGTTCTTTTTGCTCCTGGTTATCCATTGCTCTTATTGATTCCGGTCAGAAATATAAACTATTTTAGCAAATTGCGTTTTTCCTGACTACAGAAAGGAAGAGTGTATTACTCTAAGCTTTGAAAATGCATAGTTCGTTTTTGGGGAAAAACCTTGCGTGAGCTCCTTTGTCAATAAAAAATCAAAGAAGACTATTGAGTATTAAGATTGCTTTTTATTCTTTTTGTATTTATACATTAATTCATCTGCCTGGGTTAATAACTCCTCAATAGTACAGGGATTTTCCGGATCATAGTATGTAACACCAATACTTAATGAAAGTCTGTAATCATGCGTTCTTTTAGAGTTATAAATTTCAAGGCTTTTCTCCAAACGATCAACGATTTTCTCTATATTGTCACCAGTAGTTCCCACTGGTATGACAACAAACTCATCACCACCGATACGAGCAATAATATCGGATTCCCTGTAATTGGTTCTAAGGATATTTACGGTCTCAATTAATGCTGCATCACCCTCTCTATGTCCAAAAGTATCATTTATCTCTTTCATATTATCTATATCAGCATACAGCATAAATATTCCCTTTTTCTGTCGTTTGGCTTGCTTTAACATAGGATCAACTAAGGTAAATAAACCCCTTCTATTGTAAATACAGGTAAGTTGATCAGTTAAAGACAATTCCCGAAGTTGTTCCTGCATCCTTTTGTAATCTGTAATCTCTTTGGAAATAACTGTAATCGCTGTTATTGTTCCCTCTACTCTTTGTGCCGGGCTTAATGTGAGAAGGAAATATCTGCCATCCCGAAGGCTTTGATATTCATGGTGGACGGATTCTCCTCGATTGAATACTACCTCTGCTTTTTCAATAAACGCTTTTGTTTCTTCAGGTGAATGAAATTCATTATACAATCGTCCGATATATCCCTCATCTGATAAACCCAACCTTGCGAGATGTTTCTTGTTAATGAAAAGATATCTATAATTTCTATTTACTACACATATTGAATCATCAGTTGACTCCACTAATGAACGATATTGTTCTTCACTTTTTTTCAATGCTTCGTCAGCTTTTTTTCGTTCCATAATTTCTTTTTCTAAATCCGAGGTCCTGTTGGCAAGACTTTTAGCATATCCATTTATATGTTTATCCTTTTCATTGATATCGCGAATAGTCAATTGCGAAAGTCTTATGACTACGTAAACAAAACAAGCACCTCCAAGAAAAATAGTGCCTGTAATTATTTCCAAAGCGAAAGCTATGTCCAGGATAAGAACCATGGCAGTGAAAACATATCCAAAGAAAAAGAAAAACATAAGAGATAAAGTAACTGTCCATTTCGCTCTTAGTTTTTTTGAAACATTTTTCTTAATCTTGAGACCTGCTGCTATAGAGAACAGCATTATTGCAGCTCCGATTAAGATTTGGATGGCCGTGATAGATTCTATAAAGCTCATGTTTTGAAATATACCCCCGTATCTATAAATATTATTCCATCATTTGCAATAGTTCAATGGACATTTCTTAGATAAAGCAGTGCAAGTGCTTTCATTACGATTGAAAATCAACGCTATCTGAGGATTTTTCAAAGTTGTTTTATTCAAGAAGTTATCGAAAAAAGGATAACAGATTGCAGGACTTCAGTTTCCTGAGCCTTTCGCCCCCGTTGAGAGGGCCTTCAGATCAGTGAATATATCTTTTATGCTCTGATACCTGTCATCTCTTACCTTCCTGATACACCGTATCACGATTTCGTCAAGCCAATCAGGCATGTCCTCCACAATATCAATAACCCTCGCTGCACCAAGACCCTCCAGGCTGCCGGTTAGCATCTCATAGAGAATAACACCCGCTGAATAGATGTCAGCCCTTTCATCTAACGCAACTCCCTTTGCTGTTTCAGGAGGAGAATAAACCAGAGGTTGTTTCCTTTTCAGAAAAGAGACATTGTTCCGTGCATCTATGACGATATTGTCAGGGCTTAAAAGACCGAAAGCCCAGCCATTTTTGTAGGCTTCCTGCAGACTTTTCAGCACCTGGACCCAAAGCTTGAGGCTGTATCTTGACTCAATCCTTCCATTCTGCATGAAGCTTTTCAACGATATTTTCCCTTCAGGAATCTCTTCTGGGGGCATAAGGGTCTCAATTCTCTGTTGAACATCTTTGAAGGCAGAATTAACCTGCTCTATCTCTTGCAAAACCTTAACCGCTTTCTCCACATTTCCTGTATTCTCAAGCACTAAGGCAAACGTATAAAAGTCGTCAAGCGTTGAGCTCTCAGGTTTTTTATCGTAAAGGTAAATCTGAAACATATCCGCAGCCTCTCTCAGCATGCCTTCTGATTTGAGAAGCATTGCTGCCTTTTTGTATTCTCCAGCCTCTCTGTATGCTTTCACAGCATAAATCGTTTTTCCTGACTGCAGCATAATTTTTGCCACATCAATTTTTTTCCCTGCCTTGTCATAGAGGGCCGCTGCTTCGTCAAATTCACCTTCCAGCAGGGCGACTTCTGCAGCGTCTTCAAGACTCCCTGCTTTTACATACATTTCCTTTGCCTTGCTGCTCATTCCCAGAACATCATATAACACGGCAGCCTGATTGTAGTCTTTCCCCTTTTCGTAGAACAATGCAGCTTTATGGTAATCTTTCAGCTTTTTCTCATAGATTCTGGCAGCTGATACATAACTTCCTCCCTTCTCAAAAACGTCAGCTTCTTTCTGATAATCCTCAATGACAGTAGTTTTCAGTTTTTTCCCTATGGTATGTCTGTACATAAATCTGACAAGAAAGAATAAAATAACAAGAACGGGAATAAGAATAAGAAGAAAGAGAGCAAGGAGACCTTTCGATGCTTTTTCTTCAACTGAACCTTCTAAGGTAACCCCCTGGACAAATGGAGTGTTTAAGTGTGCTATCAGAAGATTAACAACATTGATTTGAATCAAAAGAATACCCCTGAATTTTTATCCTGTGCAGTATTGCATCATTGCCGGACATCAAAATCTGTCAATAGCGGTCGTGACTTTTAACAATAATTTTTCACAGGTGATCCTTAAAGTAATAAGGTCTCCATTTCCTTTTGAAATATTCATTATTATATCAAACATTGATTCCGATGACTTCAGAAAGGAGCAAACTGAGGCCAGAAATCTCTCGCTGCGTTGATTCCTATGTGAACTGTGGTGTTCCACGGAGAGTCCTTGGCACGTTTACCCCAGGAAGCAACTGACGGTGCTCGAAATCTTTCCATAACGTTTACTCCTCTATGTATTGTGCATCAATTAAAGGTGCTTTGTTCAGGCAGAATTCGCTCGTTGTTATGGACTTTAGGAAACCTGTGCTCTATGGAGGCAGATCAGAAGAACGTTACAATGCGATCAAAGGATTTTCTTAAACGATCTGATACGGTAAGGAGCATTCCCTTCAGGAGTTTAGCCCCCAGTCCAGGATTTGTGGCGATCAGTTTATCCAGGTTTTCCTGAGTAATAATCGCGAGGGAAACATCTTCAAGTGCTATTGCGGTAACTTTCCTGAGACTGTCATCAAGAATGCATAATGCACCTCTGCTATACATGCCCATAATCACATTCATGTTCCCGAACTCCGCCTCTTTCTTTATTTCCACTTTGCCTGAAACAATAAATGCTATGTAATCGAAAGGGTCCTCTTCTTTCCACAGGGGCTCACCGGCCGGTACATTTTTGCTTTTAAAAAAAGCGGCCAGATGCTCGATATCTTCATCGCTCAGAAATTTGAATACGCTCTTTTCCCCTTTCATAGAAGTATAGAGTTCTTTAAATACACCATTCATATTCTTAAACCCACTCTCCTTCTTTCCATTTCTTTTTGTATTTTTCAAGCATGATAAAAGCAAGCCATAGTTTTTCCATACTATCAAAATTATCAAAATATGATGCATTGTCACTCATTAAAACGTTACTGAATGCTATGGCTAAATCCCAGGGCGTTGCATATTTTTCGATTACCATCTCCTGTAGCTGGTCCTGTCTTGGAAGCCAGGCAGCTTTTATTGTCTTTAAGTAAGACACCTTCTTCTCAAGGTCACTTACAATGGTCTGGCATGGTGAAGTCAGACCTAATGACATCGAGACAAAAAAATCTCCAAACTCAGGTTTCCATTGCTTTTGTATCACTTTTGCACTTTCACACATTTTAATATAGTGAGATGCTTTATCCATACAACCTCCTGATTGTGAGATATTTTATGGAACGTTTATTCGTAGCCACTTTTCCTTTCGTCCCTGTCTTATTTCAGAGTCTTTCCATAAACTTAGGGTTCGTCATCCCCCGGCTTGAACTGGGGGATACAGAAGGCATTGGAAACACGGGATTCCCGCCTTCGTCTACGACTGGTAGAGCGAGAATGACAGATTTTTATAAGAATCGTGCTTTATGGACAGACTCTATTTAGTAGATTCCTTCACTTTTTCTCCGGCTTCCTCAATTTTATCACCTGCTTTTTCAGTCGTCTCTTTAATATTTTCCCCGACTTTTTCTACAGTCTCGTCTATTTTCTTTCCTGCACGCTCGGCAGGACCTTCTTTTTTACAGGCGGTAAAAGAAACGATAATCATGCTGCTGAAAAAAACCAACATAATCTTCTTTAAAATTGACATACCTTACCTCCTTGGCGGCCATAGGCCGTATTACCGACATTTTTCTTATCAAATGGTACAGGCTACAGCGGCCTGTACTGCCCATGTGCAATTTATTATTTTAATCCTTCTCAAACTTTTTTTAGGTCTCTCAATCTTCCTTATCGCAGTAATGGAGCGACTTTCCTGAAATCGATATAACCCTGCTCAACGTCTGTATGAATCAGCTCTACGCGAATCCTGTTGCCGACATCAAGGCCCTCAAACCCATGTTCCACCCTCCCTTCAACAGGTATAGTGAGAAGCCGGGCCCAGGTGCCTTTATCAGCTGCGCCGGTAACGATGGCATCGAACTGCTCCCCAATTCGGTGTTCCAGCAGCATTGCCGCCGCGGATTTCCTGACCTGTCGTTCAACTTTGTTTGCAGCGTCTTCTTCTTTCGTGCAATGTTTTGCCAGGGACTCAAGCTCATCGTTGCTATACGGCAAAGGACTTTCTCCTATCGCGGCCTTCAGAAGTCGTTGTGTGATAAGATCCGGGTACCGGCGGTTAGGGGCTGTGGAATGGGTATAGTCCCTGACCGCGAGACCAAAATGTCCCGGGGCAGTGTCTCCCGGAAGTTCCGCAACATATTCACCGGCCCCCATAAGTTTGATCACCGCGAGGGAGAGGTCGGGGAATCCGATCGGGTCTGCTGCTTTCTCCCTGGTCAAAAAATCCTCCAGGGCTTTTGAATCCGGCGCATTAGGGAGCTTGGACCCATATTCGTCAGCAAGCCCGACAATCCGTTCCCATCGTTTCGGAGTGCGGACTATACGGCGGAGCGAAGGGAATTTTCTTGACGAGAGATACCGTGCAGTCACGCCGTTTGCCCCTATCATGAAATCCTCGATAATGTCTTTTGCCCGGTTCCTTTTTTCGACTTCCAGATCACGGATTTCATCTCCGTCAAATACCGGCCTTGCCTCAACGGTTTCAAAACTAAGCGCGCCGTTCAGATACCTGAGGTTCTTCATTCCTTGCGCTGCCTTGTCCTGAAGCCGCAGATTTTCCTCAAGGCCATTTACCGCGGCAACAGCCGCAGGCACAATTCCATTCCCCTCAAGCCATGCGGCAACGCTGTTATAGGCAAGCTTTGCATGATTGCGGACACTTGCCCGGTAGATGTCAGAATCCATTAAAGAGCCGTCCGCGCCGATCACCATTTCGACGATGATTGCCAGTCGATCTTCATCGAAATTCAGGGAGGTGAGATCAGTGGAAAGCTTTTCAGGGAGCATCGGGAATATCCTTGCAGCGGTATAAACAGAGGTTGTATTATGGCGGGCGTGTTCATCAATTGCCGAGCCGTTATGAACAAGCGCGTCCACATCAGCCACTGCAATAAGTATCTTTACCTTGTCTCCCGGTATTGCCTCGGCAACGGTAAGCTGATCAAGGTCGCGGGAATCATCGTTATCGATAGACGCCCATAGCAGGCCTCTAAGGTCATGAACCTGCTCACCGTTTATGGCTGCAGGCGCCTGAATTCTGCCAAGTTCGACGAGTGCTTCAGCAGAAAAATCAGGTAGTAATCCCCTCTGAAGCATCGCTTTGTGCGCAATTCCATATAAGATAGAAAGGTGTTGTCTATCGTCACTTTGCATAAATTGCTTACCTCTTTTCTTTGTTAAGAATTACTTATATTACTATATCAGTAAACATATACGCATCAAAAGCCTGAACTCTTCCCTTCATTACCCCCTCACAATAAGCACCGGGGTTTTTGTTTTTTTGTGGATTACATCATTGGAACAAGAATCTTTGAAATCATATGTCTTCCTATTCATCCTGTGAAAAAATTACCACCGTGTATTGCCCAATGCCGATTTCACCGGAGAATGGAAGACCATGGTTTTCCTCCGCACGGGTTTCTACGTCAGGGGTGGGATGATTGGCGAAATTTGTTCCATAGTTGTAGGAGTCACTATTGAAGCGCGTTTTCCACAATCCGGCACGTGGAAAACCGATGACATAACCATCGCGATTTTGATTCGTCATATTCACCACCACAACGACGCTATCTTTTGGGCCCTGTTTGTCCCAACGATGGAAAGCAATGACCTTGGCCTCATTGTCAACATGATAGGTTTGGATGTTTTGACCGCACAATCCCCGCGTCACGCCTGAGAAGTTGCGCCGCAGGGCAATTAGGTCCCGATACATTCTGAGAATACCGTTTTCCCCCTCGGTCCGGGACCAGCCTATCGGGTCTTTATCCTGGAACCACCGGTCTTCCAGTAACTCCTGTCCCTGAAAAAGCATCGGGATACCGGGCGAGGTAAGAACAATAGCAGCTCCTAACGTAGAGCGTTTCCTGGAAAACCAGCTGTCCACCTTCCCCGGCCAGATCTCCTCCGGCACACGTGCCCGGCCATTCGCAATCTCATCGTGCGACTCGGTATAAATCACCCGCTTGAAGGCGTCTGAATCGTAGCGGTGATCGATAGCCTTGCCGACCCCGCCCACATCACGTGACGCATCATCACGGACGATGACAGCCTGGCGGATGGGATGAACAAATTCGGCATCCCATTGGGCATTGAAGCCTGCGCCGCCTGCGCCTACATCCTTGGTAACCCAGGGGTTATTTCTCATGCTTTCGCCGATGCTGATTTTGCCCGGGAACAGTTGCTGGATTTCCACATTGATCCACTGCATTAAGCTCCAGCCTTCGGGGATGTCATTAGCCGGATTGTCGGTATTACCGTCAACGCTTTTGATATAGATTATCATGTCCCAGCGTAAGCCGTCGACGTGGTACTCATCGAGCCACATCAGAGCGTTATCACGAAGGTATTGGCGAACTTCACCCCGGCCATAATCAGGGCGCGTTTCGCCCCAGGGGGTTAATGAGCGGAAATCATTGTAGAAATAAATTCCCCCCTTCCCATTTTCGCTCCAACCGTCAAACTGCCACAAATTGAGATCGCCCGGACCAAAATGGTTGTACACGACATCAACGATAACCGCAATACCCTGTTCATGGGCCGCTTTCACAAATCGCTTGAACGCATCCGGCCCACCGTAAATACTCTCAACAGCAAAGGGATGCGCCGGATTGTAGCCCCACGAAAAGTCACCCGAAAACTCCGAAATCGGCATCACTTCGATGGCATTGATACCCAGTTTTTTTAGATACTTAAATTTTTCAATGGCGCTATCAAATGTACCCGGCTCCCCTTCTTCTTTTACATGAAAGGTGCCGACGTGCATCTCGTAAATGACAAGCTCATTCCCCGTGGCCATTTGGAAAGCATTATCACCCCAATCAAAGACCTGAGGCTCATAGATAATACCGTTGCCCGTCGCGTTTGTCACTTTTCTGACGTAAGGGTCAATACGAGAGAGAGGAGGCAGATTCCAATCTGCAGGGGTGTGAATCAAATATCTGTACTCATCTCCTGCTTTTGCCCCCGGCACATCAATCGTCCAGTAACCATTCTGCTCGCTGGTCATAGGGATAGAAGTTTCGTTCCAGTCATTGAAGGAGCCGATCACATAAACCTTTTCGGCATGAGGCGCCCACACACGAAAGGTTACACCCTTTGCAGTGGGAATGGCCCCCATACCCGATTGTTGTGGCATTGTGCGATTTTTTTCTGCCATTTTGTCCTCCGCAATTTAATCATTTCTATCAGACCGGGCACACACTGATTAAACGGAGCAGCAAAACCAGTTTTACCTGGGCGTTGATGGAGGCGTCATCGATCTTGTCAACTAATGTTCGCTCTGCCTTATCCGAGGTGTTTACCACTCTCATCTCATTCCTTACGTCTTTGACCCCTTCGATATCTCTGGCATATTCGGTCGTCAGGTCCTTCTGTGCCAGGCTGGTTGCATCGCCCTTCAGGGTCACGATTCCGTCTTTGGTGTTAACTTCCGTCATGGCGCTCACATTTTGATGTAACAAGAGCGTAGTCTTCACTTTCGCACTTAGCCACGCATCCGACTTCTCGGCGGGGTAATCACCTTTGACTTCCAGCCTGTTGTCCACGCTTTCCACCCCGGGCAGGCCTGCCACAGTCTCCTGGGCCAATGATTTATGGGATTCTTCTGAGACAGTCCCGGTCAAGGAGACGACGCCATCCTTAGACTGGATTTTAATATCATCTTCCTTAAGGTAGGTCTTAAATACATACGATTTCTCGGCGGCTGCCTGGATGCGATCATCCATCGTGGACGCATGCACAGGCACGCTGATCAATAACAGAACGACCGCAGCTACCAGCAGCGCCACAGAATACATTGCTTTCATTTTCATTGCACTTTCTCCTTTATGAAATCTAAACAGATTGTTTCTTCTGATATCTCTCTTGTTAAACGTTACTTACCCTATACCCATGGCCTCTTTTATTAACAGTCTTCGAAAAGCCCTTCTCCTCTTTCTTGCCAATTTCAATTTCCTGTCCTGTTTCCTTTGCATGTCTCTCATGTTTTTCCATCACTATTTTTTCTGCCACAAACCAATCATCTAAGTCATGCCCGTGAACTCTGTCTCTTGTTTCATAAGATTCGTACGCAACCGTTGCGATCTCATCGTGTAAACCCTTTTTCTTTTTCATTCCATTCTCCGTTAAAATAAATTTTATCAATTGACAGGAAATTGTTTCTAAAACATCCTTATGCGCCATTCAGTCGGTTTTCACACATGATTTGAATTTCCCATCCGGATAGAAGAATATTGGAGCAAACTCTTTGCACTTTTGACCGCTTACTGTGGTTGACTCAGCAAGCTCACACGTTTCAAGCCGGCCATCGTTATAGAAGTGAATTGCTCGATGCTCAGTGCATTTGATGCCGTCTGAACGAAAAGAGTCTTTCAGAACGCATGTTCTAAGTGAACCGTTTGGATAAAACGCCACTTTCGATCCTGAATCGCAGATTGATTGATCTATTGCGTATGCCGGAATAACCGCGAGTAATAAAAGTATGGAAAGACCGAACACAACTTTGAACAAGTACATTATGACATCCTCCTTTAATAATTGAGGAGGGGCAGCGAGAATATTCCCCCCTTAAAATCTGAATATTCAAAATTACTTGATTTGCCCTCGTATCACCGCTTTCTCAATCCCCCAGAACCTTCTTGACTTGGCCGATCTTTTGCTGAGCTTTGCCGGCTATCTTTTCAGCTTTGCCTTTGGCCTCCAATTTGGGATTATCGGTGATTTCCCCGGCCACTTCCTTGACCTTACCCCTTGCTTCATGAAAAGTACCTTTTACTTTGTCCTTCATGCTGGATTTCATGGTATTCCTCCTTTAGGATTTCGATTTTACTGGCGGTACTTGAGCCCCAGTTAACGGCTCCGCCTCGTCCAGTAGAATCCACTACCGCCAAAAATCAAAAGCAAAACAACGATTATAAGTATGGTTTCCATGACTTTTCTCCTTTCTCTTTAAATGTTTGCTACATCCTTATCAAGAGCATTAGTTGTGCCAATACCTGTGTTAAAAAAAAAGATGCTCTAAGACCTTGGAATCATTGGAACTTCTGGGAAAGCTACGATGGGGGGATGATACTTTGCAAGGCGTCGGCTTCTGATATATCAGGAGCCTCCTGATATATCAGGCTTTTTTCTTATCTCTTTGGATTGATGCCTGCCTAATGCCTGCTGCCTTGTGCCTGTCTTTCAGTCTCTGCTGCACCCTCCCTGCCGCGTATCCGCCATTTTGCTATTTCGGCAAGGTGAAGCTAAAGGTACTTCCATTGGCGGGTATGCTTTCAGCCCATATCCTTCCTCCATGGCCTTCTATTATTGTTCTGGCAATGGACAACCCAAGCCCCGAACCCTTTGAGTTTCCCGCACGGTAGAATGTATCAAATATATAAGGCAGATGCTTTCCCAGTATTCCTATGCCTGTATCTTTAACAGATACAAGTATTTCATTGCCTCTGTCTGATATTTTGATTGTTACAGAGCCTCCCGGGTCGGTATATTTTATTGCGTTAACGAGCAAATTTCTGATCACGCGATTTACCATAGCAGCGTCTGCGTTCACTATTGGAGTTATTATGTCCAGGTGTTCAAGACCTATAATGATTTTCTTCTTTTCAGCCTCCACTTTTTCCGCTTCAATATTTTTCCGGATTTCCTCTTCTAGATTAAATGGAGCGGGAACAGGCTTGTATTCTATTGCTTCAAATCTCGAAAACTGCAGAAAATCTGATATTAATTGTGATAATTTGTTGAGTTCACTATGGATAATTTTAAGGTAGTCCTGTTGCTCTTCCGTCAGGGCCCCTGTCTTGCCTAAGATGAGTCTCGACAGAAAACCCTCCGATATGAGCGCAGGGTTTTTCATGTCATGTGCAAACATGGACAGGATATTCTTTCGCTCTCTTTCCAGCTTTCTGAATTTTGTAATATCTTCAATAGCAAGGAGGATCATCTGGGAACCTATTTCTTTGTGAGTGATACGGCGGGCATTGAGAAGCATTATTTTGTGCCCTATGTTTGAAAATATATGCTCAACTTCATAGTCGTCGAACTTGTTGTTTTTGGGAAGAATCTCTTCAAGCAGCGTCCGAAGCCTCGGAATGTCCCACTGCCGGTTCCCGAGGTCATAGATAAGCTTACCTATAGTCTCCTCAGACGTTACCTTGAATGAATTATAAAAGCTGCGATTTGCTGAAACGATCCTCAAGTCTGGATCCAGTACAATAAGGGGTTCACGCACTGTCTCTACAATATCTTCAAACATCTTAGCCTCCAAGCATATATCACTGACTCCATGTTTGTGAAAATATTAACACTTTTGGTTGTTTTCAGAATGTTCGCATCATTGGGAAACTGTTTTGTTCGTTAATCTCTTTAATGGAACGACTTTCCTGAAATCGAACCCTACTCAACGTCTGTATGAATCAGCTCTACGCGAATCCTGTTGCCGACATCAAGGCCCTCAAACCCATGTTTCACCCCCTCCCTTCAACAGGTATATAGTGAGAAGCCGGGCCCATGTGCCTTTTTCTGCTGCGCCGGTAACGATGGCATCGAACTACTCCCCAAATTCACATAATTCAAATCAGCAGATTATGCTGATTTCCCTGGTATGGATAAAAAAAGCCTGGGGCTTATCTCTATTTTTTCCTTTATGGTGAAGGGCGAGGGGAACTGGTCCCCCCTCCCTAAAGCATGATTTGTTTATCTCTCAGGTTTTTCCTCACCCTGATTTTTCTCATCTTTTTGAGGACTTTCATCAAGCTCAGCAGGCTTGACCTGCTGCGTCTCACCTCTGTCTGTGGGACTGGCTGCAGGACCGCTGGGTTTCACTTTCTCTGCAGGTTTAACCTGCTGTTTCTCCCCTCTGATGGTGGGACTCACTGCAGGGGCAACAGGCGCCTTCTCTGCAGGTTTAACCTGCTGTTTCCCCCCTCTGATGGTGGGACTCACTGCAGGGGCAACAGGCGCCTTCTCTGCAGGTTT